>CAZXAK010000001.1:0-1982 GCA_964638145.1 uncultured Desulfobacterales bacterium
TACTCCCACTGGGCCTCGGTGGGAAGCTGGTAAACATCCTTGCCTGCCTCCCTGTTGAGCCTCTCTATAAACTCCATGGCATCATGCCAGCTCACTTCCTCTACCGGCCTGTCTGACCCCTTGAAACGACTCGGATTGTCCCCCATCACTGCCTCGTACTGGGCCTGGGTTACAGGGTACTTCCCCATATAAAAGGGACGGGTGATGTAAACACGGTGCAGGGGATGTTCATCATTCCACCCCACTCCATCAGGGCTTCCCATCATGAAGCTCCCTGGCCTGATCTTTACCATCTCAAAGACAACACCTCCTGGAAGCTTGAGATGAAACTCCGGAAAACGCGGCGCTATTTCACTCATAACACCTCCAAAGACATTAAATGCCTTATCTTAAAATCCCTTCATGCCCGCTTGCCATAAAAAAACACAACTCCTTACAAAATTCTTTGCGGATATTACCCTGCAAATGCATGAAACCTACATGGCTTACAGGGCGCTACAGATACAGGAGACATGTTGTTCAGAGGTCGAAAAAGCCCCTCCAGGTGAAGTAATTATTTTCAGGTACCTTGATCTCCCTGTGAGAAAAGGAAACCATCCTGCCCCTACCGCAAAGGGGGCAGACCTTGTCACCCCTCTTCCGGACATGGGTGACAGCGCTGTTTTCCGAATTCTCCTTGCGAGGTGTGCGTGCGCATCGAAAACCAATCACATCTGCCTGCTCACCCACTTCAACAGCATCTTTTTGCAGGGCAAGGTAGTGGAAGAAAGGCGGACCGAGTACCTCGCAAGAGACTGCCCAGCAACCTCCGCGCACATACTGAAAACTCTCTGATTCAGGATGGGGTTCATCCACCCATTCCAGGACGTTTCCCACCATGTCCATACAGCCATAGGGGCTCTTGCCACCAGGATAGCTCCCGGCAGCCGATGTGCCTCCAGGGCCTGATTCCGCAGAGTTGCACACTGTCCTGTCATATCGCTCACCCCAGGGATAGAGCCTTCCGTCTGTGCCTCTTGCCGCCTTCTCCCATTCATCGCCGGTCGGAAGCCGGCAACCTGCCCATTTGCAATAGGCAACCGCATCATGCCATGATACATTTACCACGGGATGGTCCATGAGGTCCCTGTCAAAGGGAAGGGATGATCCTGCAGCCCCGGGCTTCCAGTGTGACGGCAGCCTTGGATAGTCTGTCTTCTTCACGAATTCAAGATACTGGCCATTAGTCACCGGATATGTGCCTATCTCAAATTCTTCCACATATACCTGATGCGCAAGTTCACTTTCATAGGGATTCTCTCCTACAATGGCGGCAAGCCTGTGCATCTGCTCCACAGAACACCCCTTTGTGAAATACCCTGCCTCAACCCTTGCAAACTGAATTCCGGCCTCAATGGCGCCTGCCGCGATACTGCCCTCAGGTAGTATAAAACCACATCTGCCGCAGTAAACGCTGTCAACGAGGTCAACCATCCCCTCCTTTACCTGAAAGACAAACTCCCGCAGGGCCTTTCTGAGGGCATCAAAGTCAGAATAGCGGAACGCAGGCATGTACTTCAGGCAGGTATCCAGTATGGCCCTGAACTCTTTTGGGAGATGTCCGGGATACTCCACCACCCCGCGCTGACTCATCATGTATATCTGCCTGTAGTCTCCGCCCGAGAGCATATAGAGCACTGCACCTGTGGAGAAGACATCTGACGCGGGCTCAAGCATCTCATAGTGGCCTGAAAACTGTTCAGGCGAAGAGTAGTACATGCTCCTTACCTGAAAACCTGCCCCGACCTTGACAGTTGCATTGTTGTCGTGATCTATGAACTTGGCAGTCCCAAAGTCAATGAGCTTGATCTGGTTTTCGGTGTTGAGCAGTATATTCCCCGGCTTGATGTCCCGGTGTATAAAGCCTGTGGCCGCTGCCCTGTGGATGGTATTGTAGCGTTCCAGCATCTGTTTCGTGACAAAGAGCATGGCATTGCATATCT
>CAZXAK010000002.1:0-59611 GCA_964638145.1 uncultured Desulfobacterales bacterium
TATCCGTTCAAAGCGTTTGTCAGTCTGTTCAAAACGCCTGTTCATTTCGGCCTTGATTTCTCTCTGGCCTTGGCGCAGGGCCTCTGTCCATCTGTCAAGGTCAGTCTTGGAGCATAATTCGCCTGTCCCTTTTACTTTTTCCCTTTATCCCTTACAAAATAAAAGCGGGCCCTAAAGCCCGCTTCAGAATGGATCGGTAACGGTTATTTAGTAGGCTTAACCTTTTTTGACTTGGTATTTCCTCACCCAACCTCCAATACCTATGAGGCCAATCCCCATTAGCATAATGGTAGCAGGTTCGGGGACGGGGGCAACTTTGGCTTCAAAGGTGTAATCAGGATAATTTGTTGTATTGGGGTTGTTGGGATCACCTAATGGAACTGTTGCAGATATTTTGAAGCCAATTTCTGTAATATTAGATAGATCAATTGCTGACAAACCAGTAAGGGACATGCTTATATTTGTACGATTAGTGTTGATAATGGGAGTTGCAGTAGTAACTACCTCACCGGAGGTATCTTTTAGGTATAAAGAAAAATCCCATATATTTTCATTTCCATTATATATCGATAAGATATATTCATCATATCCAGATAAATCAAGTGTTACATTTGTTCCAATCATTATATAGGCATCATAAGAAGAAGAACTCGAAGCAAAGGTTCCTGCAAACGTAACATCTTGAGTCCAGGGTCGGTTGTCTGTGGTACTTAAACCTGTGTTTGGTGCCAAACCTAGACTGGATATATCTTGTTGCGTCCATGAGGCAATATCATCTAATGTTGGCGTATAGTACAACGCCCACACATTACTGGCAGTTAAGTTCCACATAACTACCAAACACAAATTCACAATTAATTTTTTCATAAAAAACCTCCTCCTTTGATAAGGTAATAATTAATTCAAAAAAATTTATCCGATTCTATCATATCTGTTATTTAGTAAATTAAATATGTATCTTGTCTATACAGATACAACAGAACTGCCATTGCTCAAGATCATTTTTTCTATATCTATACTTACCACCTCCTCACTTAATTCTAATTTGTACATTTAAACATTCAGTATTTAAATTTAAGCTAAATAATTATAACCTGAATTGAGCAATTCCCAAGTTTGCATGAGATGTTCCGGGCGGAGGATACGCAGACGTCCTCTTGTACTTCAAGTATCCGACAGGTACGCGAAGACTCCGAGGCAGCAGATCATGCGAAATTTGGTAATCCCGCAGCGGTTTCAAATTATGTAGAAAGCAAAACAGTTACTGCAAACCCGTTGGGTGACGGGTGATTTTACAAAAAATAGCATTAATTTCCTCTAATTAAATAGAAAACAAGATTTTACATAATTTGAAATGCTCAATTTAGGTATAATACTGCTCTACCTGAGAACAGGAAACTAAAGGTACACAGAAAATCTTTCCATAAGATACAAGCAAAAAATATGCCACACCGCCAATAAACGTAACAGGCCATTTTTTTTGATTTTTTTTCTCTGTCCCGTTTTAGCTCTATTCTTGAAATAAGAAATTGTTTTCTTCTGATCTTTCCGGGAAAGTTTAACTTGTTGAATATGCAGAAAAATTAAAAAGGAAAAATATTTCCCTCTGTCGAAATTTTATCTCCTTCCAATTTTCATTTCTTCACTAAAAGAAAGAAAAGGCGACATCCGAATTATGCTTGACAGCGTGGTCGTTGGCTAGCCTTCTTAATAAAGGACACCCACTTAAAAGAAGATTGAACCATCAGTACCATGGAGCACAGATAAGAAAACTTGCAAGGAATGAAGCCATGCCGAGAAAGGCCCGTATGTTATTTGAGGGTGAGACTGCTGTTTATCATGTGATATCACGCACTGCCCTGGATGGTTTTGTGATTGGTGATGCGGAAAAGGACTATCTCCTGCAGCTTATCAGGATCTTGCATCTGTATGCTTTACTGAAAGCCTTGCATTCTGCCTGATGGGCAACCATTTTTATATTGTTGTCCGCATGCATACTGACAGCAGGTATTTTGATGAGGACATCGGAGAGAGATTTGTTAGGTATTACGGTGACACCAGGACTTTGGCGCCAGGACAGATTCCAATGTTCAGACAGAAATGGGGCAGTCTCTCTGAATTCATGAAGGAGATCAAACAGGGATTGGCTATAAAGGTTATTGACACAGGGCTTTAATAAAGCGCTTGCCTTTTCACGTTACTGCAACAAACGTCACAACCGGCACGGCTTCTTCCGGGCTGACAGATACAGGAGCGTACTTGCGGAAGAGGGGATACGCTTATAAACTCTCTGGCATACGTTGACCTGAACCCTGTAAGGGCAGGGATTGCGGAAAGGTCTGATGATTACCGCTCACAGCGGTATATTTTCACTGAAACGCCTCAGCGAGAAGTTGTGAAAGAGATATCAAGTGAGGTTGGCCTTGTTGTTCATTCTGTATACCCACGAGAGTATCTCAGCCACTACAACATAGGTGTCAGGCGGTATCTCTGCATTGAGATCCAGGTGTGAAAGTATCTCGGCAAGGTCTGCGTCCTCTTTTACAGGGACCCCTGCTTCCCTGGCAAGCTCGATTATCTTTTCTGCCACTGGTCCCTGGCCTTTTGCACTGACCTTTGGGGCCTTGTCCTCACCTGCCCTGTATTTCAGGGCAACCGCCTTTTTACGCCTTTTGTCACTCATAGGGAATCCACCTCATGCAATGATACTGACAGATGACGTGGACATCCGGTCTGCAGGAGGGATGGGAGATAGAAGTTCTGTGGGGTCCGTATCCTCAATGGGAAAGATGTCTGCCACCGTGAAGGTGAATCCTATGGATTCCATACGTTCTTTGAGTTCCTGCATTCCGGCCCTTAATATGGGCAGGACCTCACGGGATGCAGCCGCATGGAGGCTCAGGCCGTGGTCCTGGCGTAACAGGTGCATGTTTATCCTGCCCAGGCCAGTAAGCTCGAGATCAAAGGCCAGGTGCTCCACCTCACCCCTGTCATCTCCATCATGTTCAGCCTCCTCCTTCCACCACGACCAGTGGCCATGTCCCTGGCCGTTTTCGAACCACAGAGGGGCCATGAAGAACGGTACGTTCAGAAAGTCCTGGACCTGTTGCTGATACTGGTGCAGTGACTGCCCATGCGAGGCAAGGGCATTGAAGAATCTGAGAATGCCGGAGTCATGAGATGCAGGGCGATCTGCCTGTTGGGGAGAGTTCTGTGGCTGCACGGCCTGGTCGTCATGCGCAGGTTCAGTGCCTCCTGGTCCCGACCTGTCCTTTTGCGTATGCCAGGCAGGGCCTCTGTGTTGCAGTGCAGGGCCTGGGCTGTCTATGCGGTGCGCAGGAGATTTGGAGGCAGCAAATGGACGTTGAGGCGTCTCATCTGGCCGTGCCGTTTTGATCTGTGAGCTTTCAGCATGTTCAGCAGTGCCGGCAATGATATCCCGGACAGCACCTGGCTCAACTGATGGCATTGCACCTTTGGGGCTGACCTGAGAGGCCGTGGTGTCTGTGGGGCCTGGTGTCGTTGTGTCACCCCGCAGGGTATGTGTCCCTGTTTTGGGCGAAAGATTTTCATCTAACCTGAAACCGGCCTTGCCGCCTGTTGTCACAGTGGCCTTGCTGTGTGATGTAACCGTTGGTTTTGATGAAGACACAGGTTGATTGGGCGAAGCAATGTCCTTGCCTGTGGCAGCATGGGCTTGTCCACGTTCGGAAGAGGGCTGGCTGTTTCTGTCGAGGTATTCAGAATGGCCTGGGCCTTCAGGTTCTGCGGAATCTTTTGCATGGGGGGGGATATGGGGTTTCTGGTCCCCTGCAATTCTCTCCTGTGGAGAAGGTTTTGTGATTGATGGCTGGAGGATCCTGCGGGATGCCCCACCGGCTGGCCGGATATGTTGTGTATCTCCGGTGCCTTCAGGTGTGCTTGCTGCCTGCTGCCTGACATGGCCGTTGGGGGAGGCAGGCTGCCGGGAAGCCACGTCTCCATCCCCTGGCTTTAGCCCTGAGGAAGGACTTTGCATGCGGACAAGTGGTGTGAAACCGTTATCCTTTGAGGGTGGTGACGGGTCAGGTTGCAGGCCTGCTGTCATGCCCTGTTTGATATAAGGCTTCTGGTCTGTTACCTGATCACCTGTCCCATATATGTGGGCTGGACCTGCAGGTCCGTGCTGTGATGTGGCAGGACGGGGTTGTGCTGTCCCTGTACCCTGTGCTGTGGTGGCCTTGATACCTGTGTCTGGCCGGACAGGCCTGCTGTCCGCCGGGCCTGTTTCTGATGTCTGATTTGCTGTCCTGAATGTGGAAACTATGGCCTCCAGCATGCTCTTGCCAGATGAGGGCGAGGGCTGGAGCAATGCGCTCATGCCCCTGACTTTTGCCGGGTCGGCTTCTGTACCCTGTTGAATGCCCTTGAGCAGCGTGTCTGTCAGATCATCTCTTTTGCCGTCTGAAACATCTGTGGTGGCATTCACCGGCTGGTCTTTGCCAGGCACTGAATACTTGCTGAAGACCGAGTGGAGGGCAGAGAGTCTGGCCCGCATGTTAAGCATCTCCCTGTTGAGGGCCTGGGCCTGTAGGGTCTGCTGGTCCTGTTCCTGGCTGGTGATGGAGACAAGCCTTACCTGCACGGGGTTTCCTGCTTCGGTTACTTCGAGTTGTACGTTTGCGCCCTGGGGCAACGGGCTATTGCTTCGTGCCTTTAGTGTCTGGCTTTCACCTATATCTATCATGGCGAACAAGCCTTTACTTTCAACCACAGTGGCCTGAAACCGTGTCCCCTGTTCAAGGGTTGATATCACATCAGGCCCGGGGCCTGGCTGTTTTGGGGAAGATTGGTCAGAGACCCTCAGGTCAGCAGGTTTTTCTCTCGTTATTTCCATATTTCATTTCAAGGGACGCGCGCCGATATGTTTTTTGAGACCAATCTGAAACTATCAGGCGCAACAGTTGAATTTGAACCAGGCATTTGGGGCAGAACTGTCTCAAAAAACATGCTGGCACCGCAGTTGTCATCACCAGTTATCTGTGGAGCGGGACAGACAGGTAGTGTCCCGGTCTGGCTTTCGATGGTTTTGGGCATGCCCTCTCTGTAAATGTAACCTCGATTTCGCTGTATAATTTACCGTGAAAATAGAGACCGTGGCCGGAGATTTTCATGGTCGGAGGTGTTACCAACGGTGTAGCGGGGTAACATGAAAGTTTGGGCTTCATGTGTCCGGCAGTACGGGCTTTGCAAAAGTTTTCTGCCGTGTGCTGTTCATGCGTGGACATGGACAACGGCATGGAATAATATATATCTTCGGCAAAAAGGGGCGCAAGCTCAAGGCGGGATCCAAATCTCTCAACCTGAGGGGGAAATTGATATGTATAATCCGGCAGAAGAGATGGTACAGGTTGTAGATGAGGAGAACAGGGTCACTGGTGCTGTTCCAAGGCGTGTGATGAGGGAGAAGTGTCTTATTCACAGGGCAACCTATGTGCTGGTTTTCAACAGCAGAGGGGAACTTTTTGTGCAGAAGCGCACCACTACCAAGGATGTTTACCCAGGATACTATGATATCGCAGCCGGAGGGGTGGTGCTTGCCGGTGAGAGCTACAGGGAGTCTGCTGAGCGGGAGCTTGCAGAGGAACTTGGTGTGACAGGCGTTGGCCTGACCCACCACTTTGATTTTTACTTTGAGGATAAAGGCAGAAACAGGGTTTGGGGAAGTGTGTGGTCATGTACGTATGACGGTGAGATGGTGCTGCAGGAAGAGGAGGTGGAGAGTGGTTTTTTTGAAACTCCTCAACGCATTATCGAGATGTCAGAGACTGAGAAGTTTACCCCTGATGGAATTGCCGTGCTGAAGAGATTTGTTGAAAAATATTCGGTTGCCGGTTGACCAGGGGCATTGTCTGCTTGGCCCCGTATTATATTTGCGGGTGGATAAGTGGATAATATGTTTTCTGTGGGATCATTTATGGTATCCCTGCCAGTGTTTTCCGCAGGTGCGCTGAATCCTGGAGGGCCATGTTGGTACAGCCCCTGATCCTCGTGAAATCGTGTGAATCTACACTTCGTCTGAATCTACCGTGATGATATGACTATAAATCCCTTGAAACTTACTCCGTTCCAGCGGGTCATCGCCGGGCTTGTGCTTGGCATCGCCGTGGGGATATTTTTTGGAGAGCCTGCAGGCAGGCTTGATATAGTGGGAACCATCTATATCAAGTTGCTCCAGATGACAGTGATCCCCTACATAATGGTATCACTCATCGGGGGCCTGGGGCGTCTCGACATCGGAATGGCAAGACAGATCGGCATACGGGGTGGGGCTCTGATACTGTTTCTCTGGGTCCTCACCGCCTTTACCCTGCTGTTTCTGCCCTTTGCATATCCTGACTGGACATCTGCCTCCTTTTTCAGTACCAGCATGGTGACTGAACCGAAACATATAGATTTCCTCAATCTTTACATTCCGGCAAATCCATTTTACGCAATGGCCAACACCATTGTGCCTGCAATCGTGGTGTTCAGCATCTTTCTGGGCGTGGCACTGATCACAGTGGATAAGCGTTATGGCTTCATCCTGAGTATGCAGAACCTCAGTGATGCCCTGATGCGTATGGCCTCTGTGGTGGCAAAGCTTGCACCAATAGGCATCTTTGCACTGTCGGCCGCTGCGGCAGGTACTTTGCGGGTGGAGGAGCTGAGCCGGCTTCAGGTCTTTCTCTATGTTTACCTTGCGGCCTGGGCAGTGTTGGCCTTCTTTGGCCTGCCCATGCTGGTGGCCATGGCCACCCCCTTTTCATACCGCGAGGTCTTCAGGGAGGCCAGGCTTGCCATGGTGACCGCCTTTGCCACAGGTACTGTGCTGGTGGTGCTTCCAATGATAGCAGAGAAGACAAAGGAGATGCTTGAACGGCGCGGTCTCAATAGTGATACGGCGGTATCTGCAGTGGATGCCCTTGTGCCTACGGCGTACAGCTTTCCCAGTGTGGGTACCATACTTGGTATAGGGTTTGTCCTGTTTGCCGCATGGTTCGTGGGCTCTCCTCTCCATGCCTCCGATTATCCAGCCTTTTGTGTCATGGGCATCCTTACTGCCTTTGGCTCCATGGCCGTGGCCATACCCTTTATGCTCGACTTCTTCAAGTTGCCTGCCGACCTGTTTGGGCTATATCTTCTGGGAAGTGTGTTTACCATGCGTTTTGCAACGGCCATGGCAGCGCTCCATGGCGTTGTCATATGCATCCTCGGGGCCTGTGCCATGATGAACAGGCTCAGGTGGCGCAGGATGTTCCAGGTGGCAGGCGTGAGCCTTGGTATCGCTGCTGCTGTGATGATTGGCCTTGGGTTTCTGCTTACAAGGCTGATCCCCTACGAGTATACAGGTTACAGGCAGTTGGTAAATATGGAGCTTCTGGGGCCCAGGGTAAAGGTGACAAGGAACTCTTCACCGCGTCCCCTTTCACCTGATCAGCTTCGCAAGCCGCGGCTCCAGGTGATAAAGTCGCGCAGGACCCTTAGGGTGGGTTACGCCAGGGACAGGCTCCCCTTTGCCTTTGTAAACAGCAGGGGAGAGGTGGTTGGCTATGATATGGAACTGGTTCATGCTCTGGCACGTGATATGGATGTGGGGCTTGAGCTGGTGCGGGTGGATATGTCCAATGTGGAACATGACCTTGATACCGGCCGGATAGATATGGCTGTGGGAGGCATAAGCATAAGCCCGCAGCGTGCCCTGCGCTATACGTTTACAAGGAGCTATCTTGACGAGTATCTTGGACTGGTGGTGCCTGACTACAGGCGCAATGAGTTTTCCGACTACAAGAGGATCGTCTCAATGGAACACCTCAGGCTTGGCGTTACCCCATTCAGATATGAGGAGGGGGCAGGCCAGCGTCTTTTCCCCAATGCCACTCTTGTGGTCATAGACTCGCCAAGGGCGTTCTTCAGGGGAAAGGTCAAGGGGGTGGATGCAATGCTGTATACTGCGCAGACTGCCACTGCCTGGACACTCATATATCCACAGTGGAGTGTGGTGGTGCCAAAGGGCATGAAGTATGTATGTCCAATGGCCTTTGCGATGCCGCATCATCAGCTTGCATGGTGCTGGTATGTGAGCACATGGCTTGATTCGGCAACAAAGACAGGCCTTGGGCACATGGCCTATGATTACTGGATACTGGGCAATGTGGAGAGAAACAGGGCCAGGCGATGGTCCGTGATCAGGAATGTGCTGGGTTGGCAGGACTGAAGTTAATCTAATCTGATTATTACAGGGTGAAGATATGGAAAGGTATATTGCACAGGGATGGATACTTTACAGGCCTGACCAGGGCCTTGTAAAACAGGAGAGGTACGAGATTGATCGTCTTATTGAGACTGCACCGAGGTATGGGTACAAGGTGGAGGTGGTGAACCCGGATGAACTCTCCTTCTTTATAGGTATGGGCGGAAGGCCTGACCTGTTTCTCAGGGGGGAACATGTTGATGTGGTGCCTGATTTTGTCATACCCCGCATGGGCTCTGCCACCAGTTACTTTGCCCTTGCGGCACTTAGGCATTTGGAGAAGATGGGTATTTACAGCCTCAACAGTTCTGCTGCCGTGGCGCTTGCTCAGGACAAGCTCCTGCACCTCCAGAGGCTCTCAGATGCGGGGCTTCCGGTTCCAAAGACCATTCTGGTCCAGTTCCCGGTAAACATTGACCTGATTGAGAGGGAGATCGGCCTTCCCACTGTGGTGAAGACACGGGTCGGCACGCAGGGGAGTGGTGTGCACCTGTGTGAGACAAGGCAGGCCCTTCATGACCTGCTGCAGTTCGTGGAGGCCAACAATCCGGGGGCAGAACTCTTTTTGCAGCAGTTTCTTCCTGAGAGCCGGGGCAGGGATGTGAGGGTGCTCTCTGTGGGTGGGCTTATAGTAGGGGCCATGGAGCGCAAGGCCGCAGAGGGGTTCAAGTCCAACTACTCCCAGGGTGGAAGTGCCGTACCGTTTGAGTACGGGCCAAAGAATGAGCTTGCAGTGGCTGATACCATGAAGGTGCTTGGCATGGATATGGCCGGTCTTGATTATCTGTACGATGATGAGATAGGCATGAGGATACTGGAGGTGAATTCGTCGCCAGGCTTTGAGGGCCTTGAGGATACCTGCGGCGTGGATGTGGCTGCTGCGGTATTCCGGTTCCTTGATGTGAAGCTCAAGATATCTAACAAGCACAAGGCAAGGGTGCTGGGCTGGAGCGCACCTGCAGAGTGTGAGCCTTGACAGTTGATGGATATGCGGGGATAATGCCGTTATGTATTGGTCGCATGCCCGTTATGCTTTTGGCCCACTTGTGCCGCGACGGCAAGAGGTAGTATCCATATGAGTCCCAGTACAGTGCTGCTGTTTTTTGTTCTGGCGTTATTTCCCTGTACTCCAACAGGCTGGGCCGGGCAGTCTTCCGAGGCCGGGCTTGGCGGTGATGTGATTGTCTTTCATGCAGGTTCACTGTCCATACCGTTCAGGCAGATGAGTCAGGCGTTCACTGCGCTTTATCCGGGTGTAAGGATTTACCGTGAGGCAGCAGGTTCCCGTACATGCGCCAGGAAGATAACCGATCTGCACAAGCCGTGTGATGTGATGGCCTCTGCCGACTACACGGTGATAGACAACCTGCTGATCCCTGATCATGCCAGTTGGAACATCTCTTTTGCCACCAATGAGATGGCCATAATGTATCGGCCTGACTCACCCTTTTCCAGAGAGATAAACGGGGATAACTGGTATAATATCCTGCTTCGCAAGGGAGTCGCATACGGGCATTCGGATCCCAATGTTGATCCGTGCGGCTATCGTAGCCAGCTCGTTTGGCAGCTTGCAGAGAAGTATTACAAAAGCCCTGGCCTTTACAGACGGCTAAGGCATAACTGTCCGCCAAAGAATATACGTCCCAAGGAGACCGATCTCATAGCCCTGATAGAGAGCGGGGAGATAGATTATCTCTTCATATATCGTTCAGTGTGCGAACAGCACGGCATGCCCTATGTGGTACTGCCTGATGAGATAAATCTAAGGTCTCAAAAGTTTGCGGATTTTTACAGTACGGCAAGTATCAGGATCACAGGAAAGCGTCCGGGACAGTACATTGTCAAGAGGGGCAAGCCCATGGTGTATGGCATTACAGTGTGCAGGGATGCGCCAAATCGTGAGGCAGCGCTGCGTTTCGTGGCCTTTGTGGTTGGTCCGGAGGGGCAGGAGATCATGGAGAAGAACGGTCAGCCTCCAGTATCTCCGCCTGTGGCCACTGGCAATACGGATGCCATGCCCGGCTATCTCAAGGAACTGGTCAGGATAGATGGGTTGTGAGCGGTCTGTGCCCTCGCTGTCCTGTCCTGGTGGTAACCTGGGAGTAACTGTTCGCAGGGTTCTTTGCTGGTATTGTCGTACAACTGTCTGAAATGTATCTGCTTGCAGGCAGCAAGGTCTGCTTACTCTTGGTGTGGGGGGATTATGAGGGGGTTTGAGGCAGTCTTCTCGCTGCTTGCCTTGGTGTTCATCGTGCTGCTGATGCTTCCTCTGTTGAACATGGTGGCCACTGCAGACCCTCAGGTGCTGCGTGCCACTGTGGATGATCCAGAGGTGCTATCTTCCATCTTCCTTACCCTCAGGGCCTCTCTCTATGCCACGTTCATATGCGCTGTGGCAGGTATTCCCCTTGCGTATCTTTTGGCCCGGTGGGATTTTCCCGCAAAGAGTCTGGTGCAGGGCATAGTGGACCTTCCTGTGATGATACCTCACACCGCCATGGGCATAGCCCTTCTCATGGTGTACGGGCGCAAGTTTCTTCTTGGGACCTTTCTGGGCAAACTGGGGCTGTTCTTCGTTGGTACAGAGGCAGGAATCAGCCTTGCCATGGCCTATGTCTCACTGCCTTTGCTGGTAAATGCTGCCAGGGACGGATTTCTTGCCGTGGACCCCAAGCTTGAACGTGTGGCGCGTACCCTTGGCGCATCTGCTTGGCAGGCCTTCCTCAGGATCACCCTGCCGCTCTCGTGGCGTACGATACTTTCAGGGGCGATAATGATGTGGGCCCGGGGCATATCTGAATTTGGAGCGGTCATCATCTTGACCTACAACCCCATGACCACACCCATACTCATCTACGAGCGGTTCGAGTCCTATGGTCTGAAATATGCCCGGCCTGTTGCAGTGCTGCTCATAGTCCTGTGTCTCATTATATTTGCGTGTCTGCGGTGGATTGCTGCACGTGGCAGGGAGACGGCCTGAACATGTTACGCCTGCAGGATGTCACGGTAACGCTTGGTGCATTCAGGCTTGGAGGTATTGATCTCCATGTGAGGAAGGGGGAATATCTGGTGATAATCGGCTCCACAGGTACTGGAAAGACCGTGCTACTCGAGACCATTGCGGGCCTGCATCGGGTAGACAGGGGCAGGATACTCCTCAGAGGCCAGGATGTCACACGGCTTGCCCCTGAAAAACGGAATCTCGGGATCGTCTATCAGGATTATGCCTTGTTTCCCCATATGACCGTTATGGACAACATAGCCTTTGGCCCTGTGTTGCAGAGGTGGGACAGCAGGAAGATAAGAGAGGATGTGATGGTCATGGCGGATTTTCTGGATCTCGGCCACGTGCTGCACAGGACACCTGCAAACCTCTCAGGTGGCGAACGTCAGCGCACGGCACTCGCCCGGGCGCTTGTGATGAAGCCCTACATGCTGTTGCTTGATGAGCCTCTCAGCGCGCTTGACCGGCTTACGAGAGACATGCTCAAGTATGAACTCAAGCGCATCCACCGCAATCTTGGCCTCACAGTCCTTCACATAACCCATGATCTGAGTGAGGCATTTCTCCTCGCTGATACGTTGGCCGTGATGAGGCACGGGCAGATAGTCCAGGAGGGAGGGCCTGAGCAGGTGCTGGCAAGGCCTGCAGACAGGTTTGTGGCTGAGCTTCTCGGTATTCGAAGTTTCATACCAGCAGAGGTGGATTCAATGGGAATGGTGCATGTGCCAGGGCTGTGTACCGTGCCTGCCAGCATGTTTTCACCTGCGCCAGATCGTTCATGCCCCCGTATCCTTATTACTGTCCCTGACTGGGCAGTGGAGTTGTCTATGGAGAGAGGGCGAGGGCCGTGGCTGTTTGAGGGCGAGGCCCGGGTGGTGGCCGTTGATCAGAGTGGCGGTGAGACAGTGGTGCAACTGCGCCTGCCCTGCGGGACTGATATAAGGGCCTCGTTTTCCCGCCGGGAGACAGCACGGCTTGCAGCCCTCCCAGGACGCGGCGAGGTGGTACCGTGCGGTGTCGCAGCAGATGAAGTACATTGGGTACCTGCGTGAGTCAAATATGAACTATGGCGGTCTGTCCCACCCAGCGGCAGGCAGTATGATTTTTCAGGGTACAAGGTTTGAATGGAAATGGAGGTGTTATGATGAATATACGGAGAGTTACCTCTCTTACCTTGCTGATCTCGTTTGTGCTGTGCATTATCACCAGTGTGGTGCTCTATATAGCGCCACACGGCAGGGTCGCATTCTGGTCCAACTGGCATCTGTGGGGGCTTGACAAGACCCAGTGGGGTGAGCTTCATCTGAATCTTGGCATCCTCCTGTTGCTGGCAGGCCTGTTACATATCTATTACAACTGGAGGCCCATAACTGCTTATCTGAAAGACAGGGCACAACAGATAAGGGTGTTCACCACAGATTTTAATATTGCCCTGCTGTTAAGCTTGATTGTTGGTGTGGGTACATATTTTCATATTCCTCCAATGAGTACCATAGTCGAATTTGGTGAGTCCATTAAGGACTCTGCCGCCTCTGTGTATGGGGAGCCACCCTATGGTCATGCCGAACTCTCTTCCCTGAAGACCTTTGCTGACAGGGTTCATCTTGATCTGTCCAGGAGTATGGAGCTTCTCCGGCAGGCAGGCATTGATTTCAGGGACTATAGGCAGACCATCAGCGATATTGCGAAAAACAACGGCATCACACCGAAGCAGGTTTATGAGATAATAGGGCCTGCACGAAAGCGGGGAGATAGTGAGGGACACGGCCTGTTACCCGCTGTACCCCCTCCGGGTTTTGGACGGAAAACCCTTGGAGAAATGTGTGCCGAGTACGGTTTGGATACCAGCAGTACGATTGTCTTCCTGGCACACAAGGGCGTAAAGGCTATGGCTGATCAGAGGATCAAGGCGATTGCAAAGGGAAACAAAATGGCACCGGAGGATCTCTTCGCCCTTATTAGCGAGTTTGCCCGGCGGGACATGGATGGGTCTTTTCACCACTGATTTCGTAACGGAATCTGCCATTACAGGTCCTGCCCTTGAGATTCCCTTGACAGCATGGTGGCGCAGGGGTAAGCAAAAGGTACCTGAATGCCTGGAAAGATACAGGAGCATGTCATGAAGCCCTCCCAACGTAGCAGAATGGTCATGGTAACCCTGTTGATGTGCGTACTCCTTGCCGGTTGCGCTTCTACCAAACGCCCTGTGCTTTATCCCAACTCTCATCTGCAGTCAGTTGGCCAGGTGCAGGCCCGGCACGATATAGATGCCTGCATGCAACTGGCAACGGCCTATGGCGTGAGTCGTACCAAGGATGGGCAGGTTGTCAGAAAGACAGTCACAGGCAGTGCCATGGGGGCTGCCGGAGCAGGTACTGCTGCACTTATCCTTGGGAGGGATGCAGATCACGTCCTGGCTGGTGCTGCAGGAGGGGCTGCCGCAGGTGCTGTAAAGGGAGGGATCGATTCCACTGAGATGAATCCCACCTTCCAGCGTTTTGTGGCCCGTTGTCTCAGGGAGAAGGGATACGAGGTGATAGGCTGGGAGTAAACCACAGCTTGCTTTCCCTCACCCTGTAATTTTATCGCGGCCACATGTCCGGGGCCGGGAAGGAATCAGGACCGTCAACTCAATGGAATTTCCCGAACTGCTTTTTGAGGATGAGACAAACTACAGGGCCGCATGTTGCGAGGTACGGACCTTTTTCCGTGAGCATGCAGGTCAGCTATCAGGAATATGTGCCATTGGGCAGGATATAAGACAGTGCTATCAGGATATTGAGCCCTTTTTTCACAATTATACAGAGGCAATATGTCACTGTTGCGCCACACCGTGCTGCGTGAACCGTCACGGCTTTCCTGACTTTGAGGACCTGATCCTCTTTCAGGCCATGGGCCTGAATATCCCGCACTACAATTTCCATGTCAAAGATACGGACATCTGCCAGTTTCTCAGGGAAGATGGCTGCATCTTGCCCCGATGTAACAGGTCGTACAGGTGTACATGGTACTTTTGTGACTACGTGCTGGATGAGTTTCAGCATGCACATGGAAATATGTTCCAGAAGTTTGACTGTGCACTTAGCATACTGGGGAAAAAGAGGTGCAGGCTGCTCAATGGATTCAAGGCAGTATGGTTTGATTACATGTGATCCTTGACCTTTCCCCCTTCTTCAACCCATATTGAGCGATATGATCTGAATCGTTTGATTTCGATATCCGTACAGGATTTAATGCGCGATGAAATTCCGTATGGTCTCAAAGAACAGCTCCTTGCCAATAAAGAACATTATCATTGACAGGATGGCTGCTGCAGGGACTGTGATGAACCAGGAGCCAAATATTTTTTTGGTGATGGTACTGTCTATACCGCCAAGCCCTCTGGCAAGCCCGATGCCGAGAATTGCCCCAACCAGTGTATGTGTGGTGGATATTGGCAGTTTCATCCTTGTACATACCAGCACCACAGTAGTTGCCGCAATGTCTGCGGCCACTCCGCGTGACGGTGTTATCTCTGTGATCTTTGTCCCTACAGTGGCCATGACCCTGTAACCATAGGTCGCAAGGCCAAGCACTATGCCTGTGCCGCCAAGGGCAAGTACCCAGAAGGGCACTCCCACTTTCATGGCCACGTTTCCTGTCTGGGCAATGTTTACAATGGCAGCAAGAGGCCCTACTGCATTTGCCACGTCGTTTGCGCCGTGGGCAAACGCCACTGAACAGGAACTGACAACAACCAGTGGGGAAAAGACCCGTTCCACCTCGTCGAGCTGGTCGGAAATCTTTAGGTCATCCTTGCCCTCCAGGTAGTTGTTGATGAATTTGCGGGACAGTAAGGCACCTGCGGTGCTGAGGACACCTGCAATGATAAACGATGTCCAGCCGCACATCCATTCCACCCCGCCTATTACGTGTTTGAGGCCCTTGTAGATAGTGGCAAGGGTAACCACTGCAATGACCATGAATACTATGTAGGGCACATATTTTTTTGCCGCTCGCACCGGTCTGTGCTGCCCGAGTATGGCCCTGGATATGAACTTGAACAACAGGAAGGCCATGGCAGCGCCTGCAATGGGGGAGATAAACCAGCTGGCCACTATCTGCCCCATCTTGCCCCAGTTTACTGCCTGGTAACCTGCGGATATGATGCCAAAGCCTGCAACCGCTCCTACTATGGAGTGGGTTGTGGATACAGGCATGCCAGCCCAGGAAGAGTAGTTGAGCCAGATTGCAGCAGACAGAAGTGACACTGTCATGCCTATGATAAGCAGGGCAGCGGCATCCACAGGGGACATGCCTGGGAGGTTGGCCAGCACAGATGGGTCCACAATGCCCTTTCTTACAGTGTCTGTCACGTGGGCACCTACCAGTACCGCGCCTGCAAATTCACATATTCCTGCCAGGATCACTGCCTGTTTGATGCTGAGGGCACGTGATCCCACCGCATCTGCCATTGAGTTGGCTACGTCGTTTGCGCCTATGTTCCAGGCCATGTAAAGGCCGAGGATGGCCGCCAGCCCTATGATGATTGCAATATCCATTATCCAGTCCGCCTGTTCAGTACTGTCTCAGAATCTCTGCCCACACGCCTGAAAACCGGTATTGTGCACAGGCTGCGGTATCAGCCAGTATATGACTGAGGAAGATCCTGTCCCTCATGTTGGCATGATGAAAATGCTTGGTTTCGAAGATTTTCATGCCGTCGTGTCTGTAGATCAATATGGGATAAGTGAAAGAATCGGTGTGTCATGTTTGGATAGAGAGGGGCCCTGGAGCATCGCGGACCAGTGGGACAGTACCTGTCTCATACTGCCATGCCGGTCCGCCGCAGGCCCTTTGTTGCAACACAACCTCTATCCCTCCCTGTTTTTCTACCCTCTGTCTGCTCGAATTACCTGACAATCATGGTTCTGAGCATGTCCCCTGCGTTTTCTGCCTCATTGGCAATGGCGCTTAGTGCGAGCAGCATCTTTTCATAGAACATGATGGTTATGGGGTCCAGTTCACTCTCCAGATGATAGATATCCTTGCTGAGCTGTCGGGCAATCCTGTCCGCCTTCCATTCTTCTTCGCCCACACCCCCGAGGAATTCCAGCACCCGCATGGCCTCTGCCCCACAGAACGAGACCTCTGCAAGGTTTTCCAGTTCAACTGCTGCGGTAAGCAGGGTGCCGGTGACCTGTAGCACCTGATTTACCAGATCACGAAATTTGTTCTGGAGAGCCGGGTGTACCTTGGTCTTTCTTATGGTCAATATTACGGAAAAGTCTTCTACATAATCGGCAATTTTGTCCTGCCTGTTGAGAAAGTTGTCTAATTCTATCCGTTCCACCGGCAGGAAGTAACGTCTTGGAAGCTGAACGCGTATGGCGTGCTTCAGGCGATCAGCCTCATATTCCAGCTTGGAGACCTTGTTCTGGATTCGTTCAAGTTCGTCATACCGTTCAGCTATGACTGCATCTATGAGAGGCTGAATCTGTTCAATGCATTCGTGCACCTTCTTGGTGTGCTCTACAAGCGGCCCAAAGGGCGATTTGCCAAAAAGATCCTGTATAAGCCCCATATCTTCCTCCTAAGTTTTCATGTTGCCCCCACAGTCAGAGGCAATATCCACATGCACGGAAATGCTACTGCGGGCATAGCACATTTTCACTAAGCTAAAGAGCTGGCATCCTGTCACCTTGATGTAAATCCTGCTTGTAATGCCTGGTCCATTTGCCTATTATTGACGTGGTCCACGCACAGGCCATCACGAGGGAAGGCCCCATATGCATTGGTCGGTTGCCTTCTGTATTTGAGGTACCGTGTAGCATGGACGTGGCCTATAGATAAGCCGTTTACGGTTTAATTTCAAGCAATTTGTGTATTTTGCACTACTTAGCAGTAGTGCTGTAGATAGGGGAGTAAGATCACAGGGGAATGGGACCAGGGGTCTTTGAGTACATTTTTGTCGCGCTGGTCTGTTTCTTTGCAAGTTTTGTGCAGGGAACCAGCGGTTTCGGTTCTGCCCTCGTGGCCATGCCGCTCCTGTTGATAGTGCTTCCTGCAAGGACTGCCACTCCTCTGTGTGTACTCATGGGAGTGATAATAACAGTGGATCTTACAAGGCGGCTATATCGTCACATTGACAGGACAGGGCTTTTGCTGCTGGGCGCAGGCTGCGTGCCCGGTATCGCCTTGGGGATATATCTGCTTGGGAACTGGAATGATGCCCTGATGCGGCGGCTTCTTGGAGTGGTGCTTGCCTGTTATGCAGCCTGGTCACTTTTTGTAAGGGTGCCCAAGGTCTCTCCTGGTAGGATGTGGGGGCTTGCGGCAGGTCTTGCCACAGGGACCCTTGGCGCTGCCCTCAGCACCGGAGGACCTCCTGCTATCATTTATTGTACGCTTCAGGCGTGGGACAGGGACAGGATGAAGGCCACGCTGTCTGCCTTTTTTCTCTTTACCGGCTCCGTTACGGTTATGGCGCACTGGGTGGCCGGTTTCACCACTGCCACAGTCCTGAAACTCTTTGTGGTTAGTATAGTCCCTGTGCTGTTGGGTACGTGGCTCGGCACCGTGGTGTATGACCGTATGTCAGAGCACGGATATGTCAGGGTTCTGCTGTCATTGCTGCTGATTGCCGGTTTGCTCCTTGTAATTTCTTGATATTAGTGGAACAATAAAGGTGTTTGGGCTGAGCGGCGCTGTTTGTGCGATACAGTTGCCAAATTATGCAGTTACCGGTGCCCTGTGTTTCGTATAGATTGAGCGATTTTGGGTACCAGGGTTTGCACTGTGAAATCTACGGAGGAATAGTGATGTCTGATTGTCTGTTCTGTAAGATGGTTTCAGGAGAGATCAAACCGGATGTGGTGTTTGAAGATGATGATATCCTGGCCTTTCGCGACATAAACCCCCAGGGTCCCACCCATATACTGGTTATCCCAAAGGAGCATATTCCAACCATAAATGATCTGAAGGAGCATCATGCCGAGCTTATCGGCAAGCTCTATCTGACCGCAGCAAAGATTGCTGCAGATGAGGGGATTGCTGAACGGGGATACCGCACTGTGATAAACTGCAACAGGGATGGTGGGCAGGAGATATATCATATACATCTGCATATAATTGGTGGCAGGGGTATGACCTGGCCTCCGGGTTGATGCTTTGTTCAGGGAAGAATCTCAGCAGATGCTGGCAAAGTACATGGGGCTCTTCGGGGCCTATACAAAACAGTACCTTAATGGTCTTATCTTAGAGGAACACCGGCCCATGGCTGTCCTCAAGGTGGTGCACACCCAGAAGGTGAGGGCAGAGATGAAGCGGCTTGGCGCGGCCATAGGGCTTGATGCGCGCGCCCTGTTCCTGGCCGAGCTTTCCGGCCTTTTCCACGATATAGGCAGGTTCGAACAGTTGAGGAGGTTCGGCACGTTCGTGGACAGGAAGTCTGTGGATCATGCCCGGCTCAGTGCAGAGATAGTGGTGGAGCAGGGGTTTCTCTCCGATCTCCAAAAGGTGGATCGGGAAAGTGTGGTTTCTGCCATACGGAGACACAATATGCGTACCGTTCCCCCTGCATCCATGTGGTTGGAGTCTGTGCTCACGCTTTTGCTAAGGGATGCGGACAAGCTGGATATATGGCGGGTGTTTCATGAGCATTACTCAGTGGACAGACCGGGTACGCGGGAAGAGGACTCCACCCTGGAGCTTGGCATGCCTGATACGCCGGGTATCTCTCCTCAGGTGTACGAGGATATTATGGCAGGCAGGATTGTGGATATATCCTGTGTGAAGAACAGAAACGACTTTGCCATGGCACGGCTGGCCTGGATCTTTGATATCAACTTTGTGCCCACGCTCATGGAGATTCACAGGAGGGGATACATCCCGGCAATGGAGGAGTACCTGCCTGATTTTGAGGGCAAGAAAGCGCTTTTTCAGCGTGTCACAGGTTATGTTAGTGATATGATTGCCCGGCCATCTTCATTATGATATTTATCTCCGGTGATACCCTGTCTTTCTCCTTGTATGGAATGCAGGGTCTGCCGTGAAGTCAAATTGTTTGCAGCAGCAATTGTGTGCATTGGAAGGGGGAGTATTCCCTGATAGCTATAAAATTTTTCGTTAATTATGTGTTCATGGTCAACCTTTACCGTGTAGGTGTCCACCCCTTTTAGCCTATTTTATTCTGTCTGTGAACGCCGCAGGAGTTTTACCATATGGATTACGAAGCAGTGATTGGCCTTGAGGTGCATGTCCAGCTCAAGACCAGCAGCAAGATATTTTGTTCCTGTGTCAACCGGTTTGGTTCTTCACCCAATACCCAGACCTGCCCGGTGTGTTTAGGGATGCCTGGCGTGCTGCCAGTACTGAACAGGAAGGTCGTTGAGTACGCCCTGAGGATGGGCATGGCAACGAACTGTGAGATACCGAGGTACAGTCAGCTTGCCAGGAAACATTATTTTTATCCTGACCTGCCCAAGGGGTACCAGATATCCCAGTATGAACTCCCCCTTGTGGAACACGGCTGGGTCGATGTGGAGGTGGACGGAAAGGTAAGGCGTATAGGCATTACCCGTATTCACATCGAGGACGACGCAGGAAAGCTGATTCACGATGAGTCCCGTCCGGTGAGTTATGTTGATCTCAACCGGACCGGAACGCCCCTTATTGAGATAGTGAGTGAGCCGGATATCAGGAGTCCTGAGGAGGCAGCGGCATATATCCGCAAGATCAGGCAACTGGTGCGTTATCTTGGTATAAGCGATGGCAACATGGAGGAGGGGAGCTTGCGCTGCGATGCCAATATCTCGCTTCGTCCCAAGGGGCAGAAGGAGTTTGGGACAAAGGCTGAACTTAAGAACATGAACTCCTTCAGGAACGTGCAGAAGGCCCTGGAGTATGAGATCAGGCGCCAGACCGCCCTTCTGCTGGACGGGCAGGAGATCGTGCAGGAGACGAGGCTGTGGGATGCGGCAAAGGGGGTGACACATTCCATGCGCGGCAAGGAAGAGGCCCATGACTACCGTTATTTCCCTGATCCTGACCTTGTACCCATAGAGGTCAGTGATGAATGGAAGGAGGAGATAAGGGCGAGTCTGCCTGAGCTGCCGGACCAGAAACGGCGTAGGTTTGTGGAACAGTACGGACTTCCCGAATATGACGCAGGCGTGCTTACTGTCTCACGAGAGACCGCGGATTTTTTTGAGGATGCGGTAAGGCTTTTTGACAGCCCCAAGACCGTATCCAACTGGGTCATGGTGGAGCTTATGAAACTCCTGAAGCAGTCTGATGTCTCCATTGAGGGGTGTAAGGTTACCCCTATGTTTCTTGCCGACATCCTGAAGCTCATAGACAGCGGCTCTATCAGTGCCCAGATGGGTAAGGATGTGCTTGCCATCTGTTTTGAGACAGGTAATGCACCCGGGCAGATAGTAGAGGAGAGGGGGCTTTCCCAGGTAAGTGACCAGTCAGAGCTTGAGGCAATAGTTTTTAAGGTCATGGAGGCCAACCCCAAGGAGGTGGAGCTTTACCGGGGTGGGAAGAAGAAGGTCCTGAGTTTCCTTATGGGCCAGGTCATGAGGGAGACCAGGGGCAAGGCCAACCCCAAGAAGGTTAACGAGATATTCAGAAAGGCCCTGGAGGGTTGATGCACACGGGAGAGGAAGGTCTGTGAACGATAGTATAATCAGGGAGATTGCCGCTGAGGCAGGTTCATCTGTAATACCCATGCGCTGGCAGGACGGCTGTTTTTCCCTGCTCGACCAGCGCATCCTGCCCGAGGAGGAGAGCTGGATAGAGTATGACAGTGCAGATGCAGTTGCCTGTGCAATAAGGGATATGGTTGTAAGGGGTGCCCCTGCCATTGGCATCACGGCTGCGTTTGGCATGGTGCTGGCTGCCCGGGAGGCAGGAGACCTGGAGGGACAGGAGTTTCTCCGGCGCTTTGATGAGGCCGCTGTCCGTATGGTGCAGGCCCGGCCCACTGCAGTAAATCTCAAGTGGGCTGTGGAGCGCCTGTCCATGGTGGCATCAGTGGCCGTGCGTGCAGGCAGTCCTGGCCGAGAGGTGGCCCAGCGGCTCGAGGCAGAGGCCATGGCCATATGGGAGGATGACATAAGGGGCAACATTGCCATGGGAGAGTACGGGGCCCAACTGCTCCCGGACTCGGGTGGAGTGCTCACTCACTGTAATGCAGGTGCACTTGCCACAGGCGGGTATGGAACGGCCCTTGGGGTGATCCGCGGTGCAGTCTCTGCAGGCAAGGGCATCACAGTGTATGCTGATGAGACCAGGCCATGGTTCCAGGGCTCCAGGCTCACTGCCTATGAACTCATCAGGGATGGTATTGATGTAACGCTTCTTGTGGACAATGCCGCAGGCCTCATGATGAAGCTTGGCAGGGTAAGTGCCGTTGTGGTGGGGTCAGACCGCATAGCTGCAAACGGGGATGTGGCCAACAAGATCGGAACCTATCAGGTGGCAGTGCTTGCAAAGAGGCACAACATCCCCTTTATTGTTGCTGCCCCAGTGTCCACCATTGACCCGGATATGCCCTCAGGTGATGCCATTGCCATTGAGGAGAGGGATGGTTCAGAGATAGTGAGTGTGTGTGGGAGCCGCATTGCCGCCCAGGGGGTAAAGACTGTCAATCTGGTGTTTGATGTGACACCGGCAGAGCTGGTGACTGCCATAGTTACGGAAAGGGGAGTGCTTGAGCCGCCATATGGACCATCTGTGTCAAAGCTCTTCTCTTGATGACCATGTAAGGATGGTTGCCAATGTCTATGATGCGCATACTGCAGCGTTATTCATAAGGTCTGCCCACAGTGATGTAATGGAGCTTGTGGCAAGGGAGAGCCTGAGCCGCCACTTCGTTCAGAACTGTACCATAAGGCCTGGTGAGGGGCTGCTGGGCTGGGTGGCAAAGGAGCGGCGCAGGCTTCATGTCACGAGGTTTGACAGGGATACCCGTACCCTTGGCATTTATACAACGGATGTGAAGATAAGGGCCCTGCTTGCGGCACCTCTCCCTGAGGGGCGGGGAGTGCTCATGGTGGACAGCCGTAACAGGCATGCGTTTCCTGAGAAGAAACAGAAGATACTGGACGACTTTGCCGCTGTGGCCCTTGACCTCTGGGATGCCCGCAGATGTGCCATGACCCTGGAGTTCTATCGGGATTTCAACCGTATCGTGCTTGGCCGCAGGATGAGCCTTATGGGGTGTATCATAAGCCTGGCAAGTCTTCTGGGGCTTGATACAGTGGTAGCTGCCACCAGTGTACACAACAGCGGCAAGTACACGGTGGAAAAGGTCTGGCGCAGGGGCAGGAACAGTGACAGGTGGACAGGCAGGCAATTCAGCATAAATGAGGGGTATACCGGCTGGTTCTTCAGAAAGGGTATCAGCCTTGTAATGAAGGATTTTCGCGGTGATGCGCACAAGAGTTTCCTGCTCGGAGAGGGAGAGATGCTGAACCGTGGAGAGGTGCTTGTGGGGGTAGTGATCCCTGGCGCCACGATGAGTGTGGTGGTCATCTTTACAGGTGATGCCGATGTATCGGCCTGGCCTGATGAACTGCTTGACCTGCTCACCGGAGCCATGCGTGTCCATGCCTCCTGATCTGCATACTGGATAAGGGATGCCTCTTCTTGTCCCTTCAGCCCGGTTGAGTGTGGTGCCGGTATTCGCATGAGGGTGTGTTTCATTGCTTTCCAGGATAAGAAAGATATTCAGAAGGAATATAGGTATTGACCTTGGTACGGCCAATACCCTTATCTATCTCGAGGAGGAGGGGATAGTCTTCAATGAACCCACAGTGATTGCCATTTCCGAGTCAGGCAGGGTGCTGGACGTAGGGGCCAGGGCCTGCAGCTATCTTGGAAGGACACCTCCAGGCATCATGGCTCTTAGACCCATGGCCCGTGGCGTAATCAGTGACTTTGAGGCCGTGGCCAATTTTATCGAGAGCATCCTCTACATGGTGAGGGATCACCGTGCCCTGCTTGCGCCCAATGTGGTGGTGTGTGTGCCATCGAATATCACCCGTATTGAGCAGCGTACAGTGCTGGATGCGGTGATGGAGGCCGATATCCATGACGTTTGGCTGATGGAAGAGGTTATGGCCGCTGCCGTGGGCGCCGGGGCTGCATACCAGGGTGCCCCTCCCGCCATGGTGGTAGACATAGGTGGGGGCACCACAGAGGCCGCTGTCATAGGGGACATGGCCTATCTCGCCTGTGAGACACTGAGGGTGGCAGGAGACGAGATGAACAATGCGGTGGAACGATACATGCGGCGCAACCATTCCCTTGTGATAAGCAGCAGCAGTGCCGAGAGGTTAAAATGGAAGGCAGGGGCAGTGCCTGGCTGGCAGGGGGAGACTGTCCGTGTGCAGGTCAGCGGCAAGGACGCCATGACTGCCATGCCAGCGACCTGTGAGGTTACCTCGGATGAGCTTTCCACAGTATTTCAGTCCATACTTGATGATATCGTGGACATGGTTCAGGGGGTGGTGCGGCAGCTTGATATGGAAACGCTTCATCATGTTAGCAGGGGGCAGGCCATACTCACTGGTGGGGGGGCGCTCTTGAGGGGCATGGACCAGTACCTCAGTGATCATTGCGGTATCGGGTTCCAGCTTGCAGACAGGCCGCTTGAGACAGTTATCGATGGCGCAGGAAAGGCGGTTGAGAATCTTCCTGCCTTTCGTTCGGTCTTTATCAACTGAGCGGGGGAGCCTCTGCCGCCAATGGAATCATGAGAAAAAGTACTGGCCATTTATAACTCATCACAGGGTTTTGGGGTGGGTATTATCGTACAACTGTCTGAAATGTATCTGCTCACAGGGCGCTACAGATCATACTCCACGACACCTGAAATGCAGAAGCAGTTGACAGAGGCGGATGATGCTTTTTCGCATGGTTTTGCCTGCTGGTCAATATATCCATTACCAGGTCATTGCAACTGGATGAGCTTTAAAAGCATGATAAAAAGCACTATCCGCCGTATAGGTGTCGTGTAGTATGGCTGCAGATACAGGGCGAAGGGATGCAGGCGTACTCCCTGTACTTCAAGTACCCCCAGGTAAATGAAGACTTCTGGGCAGTAGACGTGGTGGCCTGTAAGTGGAAATGTCAAATTTTGTCAGCCGCTTCTGTATTTCAGGCGTCTGTAATATTGGCGCTGGGGAATGCGGCTATCTTTGGTTGAGTTTATGAACATGGATCATATGGAGATTGATATACGTTCAGATGTGCCTCAGGAACTGGCTGGAGCACTGCGTATTGCCATAAAGGCAGCTCACAGCGCTGGCAAGGTCCTGATGGACCTCTATTCACACCCCCATGACATACAGTACAAAGGGGTCATAGACCTTGTTACAGAGGCAGATGTGGCGTCTGAAAAGGCCGTAAAGTCTGTGATAACTGCCGAGAGCCAGGCGGGGATCATGGCTGAGGAGTCTGCCAAAAGCCTTGTCTGTCCGGAAGGACCTGTGTGGATAATCGATCCTCTTGACGGCACAACCAACTATGCCCACGGCTTTCCTTTTTTCTGTGTGTCCATCTGCTATTACCTTGGTACCCCGAATGACGGTATGGAGGCAGGGCCTGTGGTAGGCGTGGTTTACTGTCCTGTGCTCAATGAGATGTTTTCTGCAGTAAGGGGCTGCGGGGCATGGCTAAACGGCAGGCCCATTAGGACCACCTCAGAAAATGACCTCAGCCGTGGACTCATGGCCACTGGGTTTCCCTACACAATCAGGCAGGAGTCTCAGTGGGTGATGGAGGCCCTTCAGAGCGTTATTGTCAGGGCACAGGGTATAAGGAGGGCCGGGGCAGCAGCCCTTGATCTGGCCTGGCTTGCTGCAGGCAGGGTAGATGGCTTTTGGGAGGCAGGGCTAAAACCCTGGGATACGGCCGCTGGGCAGTTGCTTGTAACAGAGGCAGGTGGTGTGGTGACAGATTTTGCAAACGGGGACTACACTCCGTTTATGAATGAGATACTTGCGTCAAATGGTGCCTTGCATGCAGAGCTTGTGGATATCCTCAAGGCATTTCACGGTAAGAAGGCATGACTACCTATAGGCAAATTACCTGTCCGGAGTGCGGCAGTGCCATCCGCACCTATGCGAACCCGTATCCTACAGTGGATATCATCATTCATGTTCACGGAAAAGGAATCGTATTGATCAAGCGCAAGAATCCTCCTCACGGGTGGGCCATTCCGGGAGGATTTGTAGATTACGGCGAGAGTGTTGAGCAGGCAGCAGTCAGGGAGGCCAGGGAAGAGACTGGCCTTGACGTTGTTCTGAAAGGTGTGCTTGGGGTTTACTCAGATCCTGAGAGAGACAGTCGTATGCATACTATCAGTACTGTTTTTGTGGCCACGGCCTCAGGCGTGCCCCATGCAGGTGACGATGCCGCTGAGGCCCGCTGTTTTCTCCCTGAAGAAATTCCTTCCCCCTTAACCTTTGATCATGAACTTATCTTGCAGCACTATGTACAGTGGGTCAGGGGCAACAGGTGTCTGTGCGGGGTTGATGCGTAGTTTTCAGGTCGTCTATCTATGTCCTTGTAATCATTTATGCAACAGATGAATCCAAATAGATTGACAAAGAATGATCTGGATGCCCTTATTGCCCGGCTGCTCAATGTGGAACAGGGAGAGATACCGTGCATGTCAGCCACCCTGCGCAGGTTAATGGCCCTTGATCCTGACAGTAATGCCTCAATGCAGGAGCTGTCAGAGATCATACTTGAGGATTACGGCCTCATAAACAAGGTGCTGCAGGTGGTAAACTCTTCATATTACAGGCGGCTGAATACTGAGATTACCACAGTAACCCAGGCTGTCATATTCCTTGGTTTCAACACGATCCGCAGCATTGCCGTTGACATGGCCATCCTTGATCTGCTACCCGGAGACAGCAGGGGACCGGCTGCTCAGGTAATGGCAGAGGCATTTCTTGCTGCAGCTCTTGCCCAGGCCGTGGAGGAACGATCAGGCGGGAACAATGGCGAGGCCCTTTTTGTGGCTGCCCTCTACCGGCCAATGGCCAGAATGGTAACAGTGCTTCAGGAGCCTGAAATTTATCAGCAGCTATGTGAGCTGGAGAGGGGAGATGACAGGGCAGCCCAGCTTATGGTGCGTGATTTTTTTCGTAAGCTTGGATACAGGGTTGCGGAGTTGTGGAGCATACCAACCAGGCTGGCAGGGTATATGGAGGGGTGTAAGCAGTTTGCCTCGTCTGTGGATGCGCGGCAGCTTGATCTGGTAAGAGGCTGCAGCAGCCTCAGCAGGTTGGTATTGGAGGGGGATGAAAAGAACCAGATCAATGAAATTATCCGTTGGTTTGGAAATAATCATGCCATTGACAGAGAGACCCTGATAGAATGCATTGAGACAGCGGCTTCCCGGACAAGGAAGAAATCAAACGTGATCAGAGAGGTATTTCGCGGGGTTAAGGTGAGTGAGATGGTCTCTGCGCCACCTGTTGAAAGGACAGGGCCAGAAGAGGGCGCCGTGTCTGAGCATGAGGCAACAGGTGCAAAGGAGGAGAGCAAGAACGACAGGGACGAGTTGTTCCTTGATCTACTCAATCAGATCACCCAGGCCATCCTTGAGGAGAAGTTCAGTGTGGATCAGGTATTGCTGCTTGCTGTGGAGATTATCCGCAGGGGGCTTGACCCTGCCAATATCGCCCTGTGTCTGTTCACCCCTGACAGGAAGAAGTTGGTGGTGCGTTATGCACTTGGGGAACAGGCCGGAGTCATCAAGAGATATATCTCCATCCATGCTCCCCTTGAAAAGCCGCCTCTGAAGGCAGCTTTCCAGAAGGATGTGGAAGTTATGGGCACCTGGGGACAGCTCATGTCACAGAAGGATTCAGATCACTGGCAGGGGCTTTGCGGCAATCAGCTCTGCGCAAGTCCAATTCAGGTGAGAGGCAGACCACTTGGCTGTTTTCTTGTGGATTTTGCCCCATCCAGGGTTATTAGCGGTAGGCACCTGAAAAAAATCGCTCAGGTCAGGCGTCTTGTTGTGATATCTGCCATGAAGAGGGTTGGGGGTGGATGATTTATGAAGGACAAACCCAACGAGTGTCCTCTATACAGCTCCGAGGTTGTAGTGCCGTCTCGCTATCCGGCGTGGGTGATCTATCTTTCGTTTGCCGTGGGCCTTACGGGTGCCATCTCCTTGCGCCTGATTCTGATTGCCAAGGCATATCGTCCTGAATTCGTACGTCTGCTCTGGTATATAGGTGTGTGTGGCAACATGCTGTTTTTCATGTTCCGTGCATACATTACCAACAGGAGGCGAAACCTCATAGCCACGTTGAGGCTTCAGGAAAAATTGCGTGACGAGCATTCTCTCTGTCCACAGGATTATGCTGCTCTCAGATACTTGGTTGATAGCCTCTATGCATCCAAGGAGCGCTGGAATTATGCCATTATCTTTATCTTTTCCATTCTGGCCATAGGATGGGATGTGCTGGTCCAGGGGTTCTGATCCAAACTACATCTGTAGGCCGTGGTCTACCTCAGACCGTTAAGTCCTACAAAACTCCCGTTGTTGTCCTCTGCGAGCCTGCGCATCAGGGCTGCGAAACGTTCGATATTGGCGGAACCAGGGGCCTCCTTGATGAGTACGGGAAAGCCGATGGCGTGTATCCTCACCCTGCGCCTGCCCCCCCTTGTGGAATGGTTCAGCATGTTTACCGTGTCTACCACCTCCTGAATGGAGCCTTTGGAAAAATCATCGCCAAGGATGTAGATGGATATGTTCTTGTCTGGTGAATAAAAACTTCTGATCGCCCTTTCCACTCCTTCGACAGGGCTTGAGTTTGAGAACGGGGCCCAGGATACGAGACGGGAAAGGATGGCGCGACGCCTGGCCGGGCTGTCAGGTATCCATCTGCCTGCGTACTGGGAAAACATGTAGTCTCCCATGTCATTCATCACCTGAATACCTTTTACGTGTGGATAAATTTTGAGTATCTCATCCATTTTTTTGCGCACGAGGGGCCAGGCAAAGCGCTGCATGGAACCGGAGGTGTCAATGACAAAGATTATGTACTCACTGTCCACCGGGATACCGCCGATTAAAGCATCTTTTTTGGGCCTGACAGCTTGTCTTTCCTGGAGTCTCTTCATCTCGTCTGTGAGTCGCTCGCGAGCACTTTCAAGCTGTTGCGCGATGACCCGCTGGGCCTCTGCGTCGGTGCGTGTCGCTGTGAACTGTCCCTGTATCTTCCTGAGTTCTGCCTGAAGGCGCGCCACCTTTTCCCTGAGTCTTGATATCTGTTCCCGTCTGTTCATGAGTTCCCTGTTTATGATACGGCTCTCTTGCTGTATGCTCGCCTTTTGGGTCTCTAATTGGTGCACCTGCGCCGTCAGGTCACGGCTGATCTGTTCCATCACCATAGGTTCTGAGAACTGGGATATCACGAGCAGCAGGACTATGGCTCCAAATCCGCACGATATCACGTCAAGGAACGAGAGGCTGAATATTTCTATCCCTTTTCTTGTCTTGCGTTTTTTCATGGCCAGTCACTGCTTGGCGTCAGAAACGCCCCTCTGGTATTTACTGCAAGGCGCCAGAACATGGCTGCTGCCATAGGGTCTCCTTCAAGCGGGAACAGTATGGTGTTTACAGGCACGGATGACGGCAGCCTGGACGCGGCTTCAAGAAAGATGTCCACACGCTGTCTCGAGGTTACCTTTGTCCCTGAGGGACCGTTCATTCCAATGGTGGGAAGGCCGTCAGTGAGCAGCAGTATGTTGTCAGGGGCAGGAGCCAGGCGGGATGCCATGACAAAGGCCCGGAAAAGGTTTGTTCCACCTGTTGGCACAGTCTTTTCAAGTCCTGACACAATGGCCTTTATCTCCGGGGTACTGCTCATCTTTATCCAGTGTCTGTCTGATTGGCCCAGTGCATGAACCGCAGTATTGAACGTGAAGACCCTGACAGTGGAGTCCAGTGGCAGGTTGGCAAGTAACCAGCGCGCGGTCTTCACTGCCTGACGCCACTTTGGAGAGCTGCGTCTTTCTTGTTCAGGAAGGTTGCGACGTCTGATGATACCCACGATGGTGGAGTCGAGCATGGAGGCTGACGAGTCCACAAGGAGCAGTACGCGCCTTCCCCCAAGTCTGAGCCCTGTGAGATACTGCCGGTGGCCCTGACCGGTAAATTTGAGGGCATTCCTGCCCGTGTCCCTATGGTGTATTGCAGATGCCATCTGTCTCCTGTGCGCGACATCCATGTTCTTCAGGTCGGACTGGAGCCTGCGGACATCCTGTCTTTGTGCAAGAGAGAGCTGGCGATAGCGGGCTGTCTCCTTTCGGGTCTGTCGTATCCTGTCCAACACCACCTCGCTTTTTCCCTGCATCTGAACCACCTGCCTGTCAGCCTTTTCAAGGCTGTTTCGCAGTTGGGCCAAGACCTTTTTCCCTGCCTCTACCTCGTTTTGCAGGAGTTCCACCTGTGCCTTCAGGTCGCTGTGATGTTCCTGCCTGGTTCGCACAGTGTGACTGTTGAGTATGAGGACAAGCAGGACCACTGCGCCAAACCCGCAGAACATGATGTCGAGAAACGAGAGGCTGAAGGCTGAAAGTGGGCTTCGTTGTCTGGTTTTGGCCATTGATACTGATGGTCTGTGGCAGTTCGTCTCAGGGCAGGGGCCTGGTCCTGAGCCTGGATATCAGATGGGTGTCACAGTACTCCTCGGTGTCGAGCACAAGGCGTTCCTGCATGAGTTGAAGTTGATGGATGAAGAACATGAGCACTATGGAGAGCACAAGCGCTATGAAAGTGGAGTTGAATGCCACTCCGAGGTTCTGGGTGACCCCTGTGATATCGCCTTCAACAGCCCGGTTGGCCTGCGCGAGTGCGGCGCCTATACCCCGAACCGTACCTATGAAACCTACAGAGGGAATGGCCCAGGCAATGTAGCGGATGATGGAGAGTTCAGACTCCTGGCGTTCGGCCTCAGAGTCACAGATGTCACGCACGGCCGTGGCAGAGTCCTGCACATTGCGTGTGGCAGCGAAACGCTGGATAGCCACGCGCAGGGCCCGTGGCAACAGGAAGAAGCGGTCAGGTTCAGGTATTTCGTCTATTCGTCTGTGCAGCTCCCGTGTGTCTTCAGGGCCTATGGGCAGGTCCTGGGGCAGTTGAAGCAGGTCTTCAGATAGCTGCTGCTGTTGCCTGTAGATGCGGACTGCCTTGTACCCCATGATGGACATGGCCCATAGCATGAGGATGATGCAGGCCTCCTGTTCGTAGTCGCGCAGCACCACATAAAAATTTCTCTGCTCCTCGTGATGGGGATCCTGGGCCATTATGGCCTTTTCATGCTGGATGAAGGCGTTGGCCGAGGGCCTGATGATCGTGACATACAATCCATGCACGACGATAAAGGAGATCAGTAGTGAGGTAATCTGGAATATGAGTTCTGCTGGTATGTTGTTTCTGTGCATATGATCCTTTTACCTGTAGCCTGGGACTTTTTACATATGTCAGGAGAGATGGAAAACCTTCGATTTGGGTAGAGACTAAATATCCACGGGAAACGCCACTGCCTGGTCGGCACTGATCCTTTCACTGGGGGTAAAGGGCCTGAGCCGGTGTCGGGCACGGGGTTTCCCTTTTCTTTTTTCATCCTGGTGCTCCACAGGCCTGACGGTCTTTTCATGATGAGTGTCCGCAGTACGGGCTGCATGTGTGCAGGGCAGGGCGGCAGACCACAGGAGTATGGTCAATGTGGCTGTTTTCCATAAAGTCTTTTTAGTCTTTTGACCCTTGATGCAGGGGCACTGGACAGACCTTCCTGTATCCATTTCTTCATTCTCCTACCTTGCGTATCTCGCGATCCTGAATCCTAAGTAGTCTGATGGCTTTCTGCTGAACCCCCTGTAACACAGCCTGAGCTCTGTCATGGAGCTGTCCTGCCAGCTTGAGCCGCGGACTACGTGATGCGTACCCTGGGCAGGGCCGGATGGGTCCTTTTCCGGGCCGTGTGGCGCCGTGGGGGAATAGTAGTCATGGCACCATTCGGCCACGTTTCCTCCCATGTCAAAGAGGCCTGCGGCATTGGGTTTGAAACTTCCAGGCGGAGCGCTCACAGCAAATGAGTCATGGTAGTTGTCGATAATGACAGGGAGCAGGCCACGGGCCGATTCATCCGCGAAGTTTCCACTGTTGTCAGGGGGTGGAAAGGTGCCTGTCCACGGATACTTGGCTGGCTTGTCCTGTTTCACGAACCTTGCCGCATAGGCCCATTCTGCCTCTGTGGGCAGACGGTAGCCGGTCCCTCTCCCGGGGGCAGCCACCATCCTGTTGTCCTTTTCCGTATAGAACGGCGGCAGTCCCTGGCGTTCAGACAGGAAGTTGCAGTAACGCGCGGCGTCATCCCAGCTTACGTTTACCACAGGCTGACTGCCACCGTTCAGGCTTTGGCCAGCAAAGCTTCCAGAGGAGTGATTGGGTCTGAACATGCGAAACTGCGAGTTTGTCACCTCCTTGGCCGAGATATAAAAGGGGCGTGTCAGAATGATGTCTCTGCGGACCTCGTTGGTCCTGCGGCCCTGTTCCCTTCGTGATGAGCCCATGACAAAGCTGCCGGGCTGGATCAGTACGAGGTCAGGTGGATGTAAGGTGGCGGCACCTCTGAGGCCGCCTGCAGTAAGCCTGAAGTCCAGGCTTTGCGTGCTTCCCATGTGTACGGCTATGCGTTTTTTCTGGGGAGTGTACCCCTTTAACCTTGCCTCAATGGTGTGGTGAACGGCAAGCAGGGTAAATTTTCCTGAGTTTTTGTTCTGCACTTTCCCGTCAATAAGGAGTATTGCCTCTGAAGGTTCAGTGGTTATGAACACAGTTCCATACTGGCCGGACAGTTTGAAGTCCATTGCCTCTGTGTCGCCAGGCCTGAGTTTGACCTTTTTTGTTGCCTCCACATGGCCTGGGGCAGTGGCTGTTATGCGGTGTGTGTCATGGGGTTCTATCTGGCACTGCAGTGGTGTTTTGCCCATATAGACGCCGTCTATGGCGATGAGTGCGCCAGAAGGTGTGCTGGTTATGTTCAGCCGGGCAGGGGCGGGCCTGAGCCTTACCACCGGTATCTCTGCGTGTTTACCAGCCATTATGGTAACGCTTACAGATTCCGGCCTGTAACCGTCTTTACGAAGAGTGATCCGGTGGTTCCCTTCATCCATTTCGATCTCAGCCGGAGTCAGCCGTTTGGAATCATTACCATCCACCAGGATTGCCGCGCCTTCAGGATCACTTGAGATGGCCGCAGTGCCCCAGGCGGGTGTGAGTTGAAAGCTGAAGTGCTGTCGCTTTCCCCGTCCCTGGATCATGATTTTTTCATTGACCAGGCGGTATCGCGGAATGTCAACCCGTACGGTGTGTGGACCGGCTTCAAGGCTTACGCCGAGAAGCGGACTGGTGCCAAGAGACACTCCATCGACCACTATCTTTGCGCCATCCGTGGGCGTTGTGGTGAAGTCTGCCAGGCCTGGCATGGGTTTCATGGTGAATGAAAATTTGGTCATGCCCTTGCCGACGGATATGTGTTCATCAAGGGGGCGATACCCCTCTTTTTCGGCTCTCAGGTGATATGTGCCTGCCAGGGCGAGGTAACGGCCTCCTGCCTTGACCACTGGTGGAAAAAGGGAGAAGGAGATGGTGTCAGGCTCTGGAGTGATGCGCAGCTCAAAGCTCTGGGCTGCGGCAAGCAGGGCAGCGGCCGCTGTCAGTATGACCAGTAGGGGCAGGGTGATCCTTGCCCACATGGGAAGGGTCTTTCCATGCCTGTTCGTTGACGATACCCGCGGAAGGGGTCTTGCGGGCATAGGTTCGGCTGCGGCAGGTTCAGGAGGCCATGTCCCGGATACCTGCAAGGTCTCCGGGGCTGCTTCCTGTACTGTGATGGTGACGAGGTCTCCTGAGATGCTGTAGTGGATGATCTGGTTGCCTATTCGAGTGATATCTCCTGATTTGATCCAGACAGAGGATGTTATCCTCTCGTTGTTGTGAAATATCTCTTCATGGTCTGTGGCAGGCTGAAGGAAGAGGTGGCCATGATCCTCACCGACGTAGCACACGTCACTGTCAGTGCCACTGAGTCTTATGTGCGCTGATTCAGATCCGCCAATTACAAGGGGAAGCCTCTGTCTTTCAGGGCGTGATTTGGTGCCTGGTTGAATGATTTCAAAATAACGGCTCATAATTCAGACTATGGTTGCATCTGTACGCGGGCCCTGGATATGGACGGCTCGCCGTGCCCTGCGCATCAAGGTTTCTGGTTTGGGGACAATGTCTATATTTGTTCTGTGCACCGTACCTCCACCTGCAGTTTCCCTGCGCCAGGTCTTATCCGTATCTCTTTTCGCACGTCCCTGTACCCCTCTCTCATGCCTTTCACAGTGTAGATGCCGGGTCTTATCCTTAGAGTTCGCTGTCTGAACTTCCCAAGCCTTCCGAGATGATATATGACTACATCCGTCATGTTGTCAGAGATCAGGGTCACATCCACCTTCTGCTGCCACTCACGCAGCACTTGCCTGGCCTTGGCAGTGAGCCTTTTGAGTACAGGACCTGGGGCATCCACTGCCTGAGCCATTTTCACGGTATTCCTTGCGTCACTGAGCGGCCCCTGCTGGTTCAGGTTCCAGGGATCGTTTATGATCTTTTCAAGGGAGGCCTCAAGGGCGCGCATCCTTTGGCAGCGTGCTATGCCCTGCTTTGCTGCAACGGACAGCGGATCAATGGCAAGTGCCCTGTTATAAAGGGAGATGGCCCTTTTCCATTCTTCGTCTTTCTGTGCTCTCCCGGCCTGGCTGAGCAGGGAGCGCAGCGCATAGGAAGTCCTGGCCGTCTCGATCCTCGCGGACAGTTCTCTTACCGATGGGTCTGAGGGGAACAGTGCCTGTGCCTGGCTCAGTGCCCCTTGTGCCTCTGAATACCTGTGCGCGGAAAGCGCGGATATGGCCCGGCCCATTGCCAAATCAAATTTTTTTCGTTTTATTGCGTTTCCGGCCTGCTTGAGCAGTCTGCGCGCCTCTGTGCACAGTGGGTCAATTTTCAGTATGGCCTCAGCGGTTTTAAGGGTTGCTTCAGGCTTCCCTGCCTCTGACTGCTCTCTGGCATGGCGCAACATGGTGTGGACCATGGTGATCGTACCTGCCCGCCTGAGACCTGTCCGGGCCTCACCGTTTTGGGGGTCAATGGCAAGGGCTGTGCTGAACGCCTGGACCGCCTCCTTCTGAAGACCATGCTCCAGCGCATCTGAACCGGCCTTCAGTGCCTGTTCGAGCAGCTCATGTTTTGATGCGTCAAGGTCATCGATCAGGGAGACCGCCTGTCTGAAGGAGGATGCGGCCCTGGTGAAGTCCTGTCCTTTCAACTGGTCTATACCGGACCTTGAGAGTGCCACAGCCTGTGCGTACCTTTTTCCGCCCCACTGTCCCATGCCTTCAAGCTCTGCCCTGGCCTTTTTCTCAAGCCATATCCGCTGGGCCGCAATGGCCTTCTGCCTGAAAATGTCATTTTCCCCCTCTCCCTTGGGGGCGGCTGCTGGGCCTGGATGCCTCTCGGGGCCTTGGTGGGATGCAGGTTTGGCAGGGAAATGCCCTGTGCCTGACCTGTCTGTGCTGATCATGTCCGGAAGCCAGTAAACCACACCTATGGCAATGATGCACAGGAGCAGCACGCCGGCCACTGTCAGCACAGGGGTACGTCTTCCCCCTGGCCCATTGTCTCCGGGTTTTCCGTCTGGTGGGGTTAGCCGCGGGTCGGGAGGTGGAATCAGGGGGGGCTTACTGTTACTCATTGGCAATGGACGCAGAGCCAGAGGGGGCCTTGTCTTCGCTTCCCGCCGTGTATGAATCACTGCCTGTCTGTGGCGTATGGTGGTCAGGCTGTTCATTTCCTATAACCACGGGCAGGTCCTGATCAAAGCCGGTCTCTTCCCTGTATATCTTTTTGAGCAGGTCGCGCCACTGGGCATACTGCTGTTTCGCCGTGCCAGTTAGCCGCACGGTCTCGCCGTTTACCTCCACCACAAGGGGTCTTGCGTCAGAGGCAAAGGATTCCCCCAGTTCCTTTATGACCTCCACGTTCATTTTCGCCTCCTGACGTTTCTGGTAACCGCTGTATATCGCAGCAGCCCCCCCGGCAGCCATGATACCGCGCACAGGGGCCAGTATCCTTGCCGCGTCCTGCCCTCCGATGGTCCCAAGGGCAATGGAGCCTGCTATGGCAGCGAACCCCATGACCTGCCTGGTGAATGCCTCATCCTTTATCTTTCGCATGGTTTCAAGCTCATCCGAACGGAACTTGCGCCAGTTCTGATATGGAGACCAGAGTTCTGAGTAGTAGTTGTCATAGTAACCGCTGATGGTGTCCATGAGCATCTCGTCACGGGCCCTGATGGCACGAATCCTGGCAAGCATGGGGTCGTCTTCTGCCGGCAGGCCTGTGAGTGTGTAGTGGCCGTCTCCATCCTGCCTGAAGTAGTTGCCGAAGGATTCCTCAGACATGGAAGCAGCATAGCGCAGCTCTGACAGGCGTCTTATGGTGAGCAGTTCCCTGTGGGACAGGGACTGGCGGTGTTTGATCAGGTCGTTTGAGATGGCATTGAACAGGTCCTGGAACGTGTCCTGTCTCTCTGGCCTGGCACTGTTTCTCTCAGAACGCTGCGAGGTCTCCTTGTAGGTCTTGTCAAGCCATACCTCGCCACTGGCATCAACTGCCTTTATATACAGGGACAGGGTTTCGCCATCTGAGTACTCTATCCTTCCGCTTATCATCAGATCGGCCATCTCGTCCTGGTCAGGCACCACCCATACCGAACCCCAGTATCCGGAATGCTGAAGCGTATATTTGAGCTGCACAGGAATAAAGTTTGCCTCTGCCTGCCGTATCTCTTCAGACAGTCCTGCCCGCTGGTCCTCGTCCTCAGGAAGCGTTCCAGGATCAAAGACCTGGATTGCCACGTTGAGAAGCTCGTCGTCAGGGAACTCTTTTGATGCGGTGAGCGGTGTTACATCCTCTGTCACAGGTGTCCCGTGTATGCCGGCGCATCCACCAAGAAGCACAAGGGCAAGCAATATCTGGGGGAGAAGTGAACAGGTCCTCCCTGTCTTATGTGAACGGATGTTTGGTATGTGGCCTGAGATTTGATACACTGTTGATCTGTTACCTCAATTCTGATATTGACAGTCCTGCTGCTGGGCACCTGCATGACAGATCTGCATACTTTCCCACGGCCCGGAATATGGGAACAGGCACCGGCTGCCTTTGCCAGCAATGTTTCCGTGTTGCAGGTGTCCTTTAGCCAGGGCCTTGCCTATCTCCGGGACTCCTTGTATCTCCTGTACTCTTCCCACAGTTTCTTCTTTAACTCCGGATCTGTCTCTTTCTCCGCAGCCTCTCTCAACTGGCGTGCCACTATGTCATCATCTTCATGGATGGAGTCGTGGCTGCCGGTATCGGAAGCGCTTTCCGTGCCAACGCCCGGAACGGTTCCGGCCTGGCCCTTCGCCGCATGGGGGCCCTGTTGTCTGTCCTGGGCCTCCCGACCGGTTCCTGCCGGCATGTTGCCCTGGGCTTGCTGCGCGGTTCTGTCATGACCTTGGGCCTCGCCTATCTGACCAGGGCCGCGTTCCTGCCACGCTCCACTGCTGGCGTCTGCGTACGGGCCGTCATGACCGTGTCCCCGGCCTTGCCTGCCCTCTGAGGTACCGATTCGAATGCCTGGAGCTCGTCTTTCCCCACCCTGTCCTTTGCCTGCTGTGTGCGCACCTGACGTGCTTTTCGAGGTCCCTGGCTCACCTGGAGCGCTTCCAGCCGCCTCTGGGCTATCTGCCCTGACCTTTCTCCGTTCGGCAGCGAGCATGTCGTCAAAATCACCCAGTGATTCCAAGAGGCGCCTGTCCATGGCCCTGATCCTGTCCTGGTGACTCCCTGCCGCCGGTCTCTCATAGCCTGGCAGCAAGTTGGTCGGGGGCGGACACGGCAGGTCGGCAATGGCGGTGGCCCCGCTGGTGTACATGGCCTGGCTGCACAGGGCGGTTATCCGTGAATCTATGTATTGTATGTATTGACTGGCCTGTGCTGCAGGGGTATTGCCATATGTGAGGGGGGGCAGTTGCTGTTTTACAGCCCTTTTGGCACGGTCCAGGATTAGGATCTCCTTCCGGATCACCTCTATCGAGGGGGTAGAGGCCAGGACCTGCACGGACAGTGCGGAAAGATACAGGAATATGAGTGCGGCCACCATTGGACGTGGGCGCACGCTGGTCAGGTACATCAGTTTGTTCACCTCCGGAATAGCCGCGTCTGTCAGCCAGCGGTATTTCGACATATATTTGGTACTCACCTCCATGTCCCAATTTAAAGCCTCTTGTTCGTATGTGCAAGGAGCTGATTGCTGAAAGCTGATGCCTGGCCTGCTTCCTGGGCACGCACCATGCGAGTGTTGCTATTTTGCCGTTGGTTTTTTTTTAGGAGGTCTAAAGCAACCTCCATGACAGTTTCTAAAATGGCGTGGACAACAGCTTCTGTAGCAATGATCTGACCACGGGATGATGAAAGGGTATTGGGTCAATCCAGAGGAGTGTAACTTTTTACAGGGTTTTGGGGCGGGTGTTATCGTACAACTGTCTGAAATGTATGTGCTTACAAGGTGCTAAGGATGCAAGGCAGAGGGTATGCAGGCGCACTTCACTGTACTTCAGGTGCCTGCGCAACATGGCATGCATTGGCTTCTGTATTTCAGGTGTTCTTCTGTAGTTTATGTGCAGACACAAAAAGTAGGGGGTGGACTCTTTGAGCCACACCCCCAGGAGGTTAGGACTTGCTGAGCATGTTATGGAGGTTTGTTCATGCTGCGTCCAAATATTAATGCACGAAGTGTGCCAAGTCTGAAATGGTCTGTACGGGCGTATTGGGGGCCTTTTTTTATGAAAAAATGGTGCGTACCAAAAGGCGGGACAAAAAAATAATATTTTTTTGGGTAAAACGCTTCCAAAAAGGAAATAGTTTTTCCGTGTGTTATGCCAGATACGCCCTCTTTTTTTCTACTGGATCACCTCTTTTTTCACCGCCTCGAGTCTGGATTCCACAAGTTCCTGTATCTCCTTCAGGCGTTCCATGCTCTGGGCCTCAAACCTCAGCACCAGAACAGGCTGGGTGTTTGATGCCCTTATCAATCCCCAGCCGTCATCAAACTCCACTCTAACGCCATCCACGTCGATAATTCTGTAGTTGTTTTTCTGAAACCACCTCTTTACCCGGTCCACTATTTCGAATTTGGCCTTTTCCGGGCACTCGTTTCTGATCTCTGGAGTGGAAAATGTTACAGGAACATCCTTGAAGAACTCCGAAAGAGGTCTGTCGTCCTGCGCGATTATTTCCGCAAGCCTGAGAGATGCATATATCCCGTCGTCAAATCCAAAGTACCTGTCTGCGAAGAACAGGTGTCCGCTCATCTCGCCTGCAAGCAGGGCATGTTCATCTTTCATCTTCTGCTTGATCAGCGAGTGGCCTGTCTTCCACATTATGGGGCGTCCGCCATGGGCTGCTATGTCGTCGTACAGTACCTTGGAACACTTCACCTCTCCAATGATCGCAGCGCCTGGGTGCTTCTCCAGTATCTTTCGCGCAAAGAGCAGTAACAGCTTGTCACCGTAGATAATGTTGCCGTTTTCATCAACGGCCCCCAGTCTGTCTGCGTCACCGTCGTAGGCCATACCCACATCGGCCCCAACCTCCCTGACCTTTTCTATGAGGTCCTTTAGGTTTTCTATTATCGTGGGGTCGGGATGGTGATTGGGGAAGGTCCCGTCCACGTCACAGTACAACTGGTGAACCGTGCATCCGGCCTGTTCGAATGCCTTTGGGGCCACCAGGCCGCCTACTCCGTTTCCTGCGTCTATTACCACGGTAAGTGGTTTTTCAATGTGGATATTTTCTTTCATGTAGGACAGATAGGGGGTGATGATGTCATGGGTGCTGTACTGTCCTTGTCCTGTGGTGAAGTCCTGGCTTTCTATGATCTCCCTTATCTTCTGGATACTCTCTCCATATATGGTCTGGGGCCCGATGCACATCTTGAACCCGTTGTATTCTGGCGGGTTGTGACTTCCAGTAACCATAATGCCCCCATCTGTCTTGAGATGGAAGATTGAGAAGTAGAGGAGCGGTGTGGGACATGCCCCGAGATCGATTACATTACAGCCTGTTTCCCTGATCCCCTGGATCAGGGCCTGCTGCAGGCGTTGCGAGTGGGTACGGCCGTCCCTGCCGCATGTCAGGGTGGAGCATCCCTGCCTTGCCGCAAGGGTGCCGTAACCCCTGCCAATATCTCTTGCTACATCTTGGGTCAGATCCCGGTCCACCATGCCTCTGATGTCATACTGCCTGAATATCTCTGTGTTCAATGTTGGCCTCCTGTTATGGATTTTTCACTCCATGTGCAAGGTTACTTGGGGTACGGATTCAACACAGACGGGATACAAGGTGGAGATATCTTGAATCCATACCACACGACACCTACCCGGCGGATGGCATTTTTTTATCATGCTTTTAAAACTAATCAGTTGCAATCATTTGTTATGATAAATTTGCCTTCGGTCAAAACAATGAGAAAAAGCACCATCCGCCTTTGCCAATTGCTTCTGCATTCAGGTGTCGTATAGTATGGTCTTGCATCAGTCTGTGGCAGTAGATGTGCTACCCTGTGAGCAGATACATTTGCCTCATGAGAGAAGATTGAATAACCTGAATCTTGCAATCAATTTAATCAGATGAGAAAACTATATATAACTTATTAAAATATTGTTATAATCGCAAGTTTGGTCTTGGGGCTGGGCGCAGGGGCCTGGTTGCAGGGGCAACATGAAAGTTCAGGACAAGGGGTCATGGAATTTTTTGTGACAGGAACCGGTACAGGGGTGGGAAAGACATTTGTCACTGCCCTTCTGAGCCGTATGTTCGTGGAAAAGGGGCTGTCCACAGCGGTGCAGAAGTGGGTAAGCACAGGTGGGCGTGCAGAGGCAGAGGACATAGAGTTCATAGTGAGGCATGTACCAGGGCTTGGCCCTGCAGGCGGGGCCTGTGCCAGGGCACTTTACTGTCTGGAATTTCCAGCCTCTCCCCACCTTGCGGCAGAGATGGAGGGCATCACCATATCCTCACAAGATATTGCCAAGTTCTTTCTTGAAATGAGAGACAAGTTTGATATCCTCATGGTGGAGGGTGCAGGCGGTGTTATGGTGCCGCTCACAAGGCAGCTTCTCCTGATCGACCTTGTAAGGGAGCTGGGGCTCTGCGCCCTTGTTGTGGCTGCTGTGGGTCTTGGCACCATAAACCACACACTCCTTACAATTGAGGCCCTTGAGCACAGGGGCATACCCTGTGTTGGTGTTGTGCTGAACAGTCAGGGGCTGGATACCTCATCAGAGGAGCATCCTGCCATTGTGGAGGACAATGTTCGTGTCATAGAAGAGTTTTCTATGGTGCCTGTGCTTGGCGTGGTGCCGCGCATGGAACAGATAGCGCACAAGGCTGTGGCAGAGATAGGAGAACGTGTTCTTGAGCGTCTTCATGGGGTGTGCGCCTGACAAGGTGTCTCTGCCTGTGCCACGTGCAGTGCTGTCAAATTTGTTTTGCCTGAATTGAGCGTTTCAAATCATGTGGAATTCTGTTTTTAATTGCAGTGGATTGTTGCTAATTTATGTAGAATTATCTCTCACCCAATGGGTTTGGCCTAACTGTTTTGCTGGCCGCATGGTTTGAAACCGCTTCTTAACAGTAGTCTGAGAAATCAATTTTCGGTTTGCTGAGGTACGGTATGTAAAAAAAACGCCTGCCTCCGGCTTTGATACTGAAAGAATCCCCCAATAGAACAGGTGTTATGAAAAAAACTATTTTCCTAATCATGGTATCGTTTCTGCTTGCTGGCTGTGCTGTCAAGTCAAAAGGCCCTGGGGCCGTACCCGGTGTTTCCGGTGCTAAAGGCCCTGGCGCATCGAGCAGCAATGATGTGGATTATATCAATCAGATTGCAAAGAACGAGGTGGGAGACAGTGGAGAGAGTACTGAGTCTTCGGATGAAGTGGTATTTCCTGAAGCAGGCGTTTGCTCCATCAAGAAGTATGACAACAGTGATCAGGGGCGTATAGATCATGCACTGGCCCTGTGCGAGGCTGCCAGGGCAATGTGGCGTAACGGTGACAACGACAAGGCCATTTCGTACCTTGATCAGGCCTACAGTCTCATCCTGAAGATCGGTCCGGACAGTGATCCTGAGATACAGCAGCAAAAGGAGGACCTCAGGTTTGTGATATCGAGGCGCCTACTTGAGATACATGCCTCCAGATTCACAGTAGCCAAGGGCAAGCATGATGCCATTCCATTGGTGATGAACCGCTATGTAAAGGAGGAGATCAGGCGGTTCACAGGTAAGGAGAAGGCGTTTTTTCTTGCTGCCTATCGCAGGTCTGGCCTGTACAGGCAGATGATAGTGCGGGAACTCAAGAAGGCCGGACTGCCAGAGGAGCTTTCCTGGCTGCCTCTGATAGAGAGCGGATTCAAGACAAAGGCACTGTCCCGGGCCAGGGCCCTTGGACTGTGGCAGTTTATCCCGTCCACAGGTTACAAGTTCGGTCTGAAACGCACCATTTGGATTGACGAGAGGCTTGATCCTGAAAAGTCCACAAAGGCGGCCATTGCCTATCTGTCTGAACTCCATGAGATGTTTGGAGACTGGAGTACAGTGCTGGCCGCATACAACTGCGGTGAAGGAGCAGTGCTCAGGGCTATAAACAAGCAGAAGATCAATTATTTGGACAACTTTTGGGACCTGTACCAGATTTTGCCATCTGAGACCGCCCGTTATGTGCCCCGTTTCATTGCCACGCTCCATATCATCCGTCACCCTGAGAAGTATGGCATTGATCTCGGTGATCCGGAACGGCCACTGTCATTCGAGTCTGTCACTGTAAAGAAGCAGATGCGACTCAAGTCCATTGCCAGGGCCATGGGCATACCTGCAAGCACACTTCAACTGCTGAATCCGGAGTTGAGGCACAATGTCACGCCGGACAAGGCCTATCCGCTCAAGGTGCCGCGAGGTACCTCCAAGATCCTCCTGGCAAAGCTCGATTCCATTGGGACATGGCACCCGCCTCGTACATACTATGTTACCCACAGGGTCAAGAAGGGAGAGACCCTTTCCCTCCTTGCCAAACGTTACCGTACCTCTGTAAGGGCCATAAGGCGGGTGAACCGGTTGCGGAGCAACGTGATCAGGAAGGGGCAGAGGTTGAGGATCCCTGCCGGCAGGACCACGGTTGCCTCTTCCACCCGTTCCCGCTACAAACGGAGCCCACGGGCTTCAAACGGACGCTACAGAGTCAGAAAGGGCGATTCCCTGTGGGATATTGCCCAGATGTTTCACATGAGTGTTGATGAACTCAAGCGTCTAAACGGCCTTTCAACCAATTGCCTGTCTGTGGGACAGGTGCTGAAGGTGCGCACAGGACGTAGCCGCAAGGTCAGGGCCACACCCCGCATCTATCATGTAAGGCGGGGTGATACACTATCTACCGTGGCCCGCAAGCACAACATCAAGCTCTCCAGGCTTCTCAAGATAAACGGGTTGTCTCATAACAGCATGATATATCCTGGACAGGTCCTGATCCTCAGCCGCTGAGCAGGGGGCCATGCACTATTGCTACCATGCGTTCAACTGTCTGTAGGCCTCGTAGGTAACGATGCCTGCGGCTGTTGACAGGTTCAGGCTCCTGACCTTCCTCCCCCGCATTGGGATGGCATAGGTCCTGTCTTTGTATCTTTCGAGCAGGTGCCCTGGAAGTCCCATTGTTTCCCTTCCAAACAGCAGGTAGCAGCCTGGGGAATAGGGGGCGTGGGTGTATGGTCTCTCTGCCTTCTTGCTGAAGAGTAACAGGTTGCCGTGCCCATGTCTTTCCAGAAACGCATTTAGGCTGGTATGGTGCACCACATCCACATATTTCCAGTAGTCCAGTCCCGCACGTCTCAGGCTCCGGTCATCAGTGCGAAAACCAAGAGGATGGACGAGATGCAAGGTGGACATGGTGGCAGCGCACATCCTTGCTATATTCCCTGTGTTAGGCGGGATTTCAGGTTCAATTAGCACTACGTTGAGGTGATGATCAAAGTTTTGCATAGTCTCTATACGTAACTGTTCACAGGGTTCTTCGCGAGTATTATCGTACACCTGTCTGAAATGTATCTGCTTACAGGGTGCTACAGAACCGATGTGGAGGGTATGGAGGGGTACCCCCCGTATTTCAAGTGCCCCGCAGGTAAGCGAAGCCCCCTATGCAGTAGATGTGGTAGCCTGTGGGCAGATATTTCCATACCTGCAGGCACGGTCTCTGGGCTGGCCATGTCCTGTGGGTTATCGTTGACATTGGAGGATGATAGCGTTAATCAGTTTCAAAGCGCAGGGTAGCATTCGCTTGTACTGGTAACGGATCAAGGCCGGGAGCCGTATTTTTTAGTGTTAACAAACTCTACGATTACATATAAAACAAAATTCCACATAACTTGAAACGCTCAGTTCAGGTGACAATACTCCCCCCTGAATTTGGGGCCCCTTTAAGCACGCAGGAATCTATCTGCAAATATTGACAATTACAGGAAATGTTCATGTTTTTCAACTTGAGGAAAAAGACAGAGGCTTCACAGCGTGGCAGGCGCACCGAAGGGGATGACAGGTCTGGACAGGATGGGGCAGCGGTGGATGATTCGTCTCAGGTTTCGTGTTTTGACCGCCTTCACAAGAAGGAGAAGGAGGAGTTCCTGTCCCTGCTTGCCACCACTTGTGCCACCTTGCCAGATGGGGGTGAGCATGTGCTTGACAGCTTCATAAGCACAGAGGGCCATGTTACTCCCGAGTATTTGCGCCAGAACCTTGCAGAAAACGGGTTCGATATCCCTCTGTCCACAGTAAAAGAGGTGCTGGAGCTGTTGTGCAGATATGGGATTGCCCAGAAGCTCATGCTCAATGGTACAGGGCCTTGGTATGAGCATCTGCATCTTGGCAGCAGCCATGACCATCTGGTCTGTACAAAATGTGGCAAGATAGTGGAGTTTGAGGATGAATCCCTGACTACCTATATCGACAGGCTGGCAGGGCTTCAGCAGTTTCTCCCTCTGGCCCACAAACTTAATATCGTGGGGATATGCCCTGCATGTCAGCAGGGTACGAGTCACACCATGCCGCTGTCACTTGCTGCACAGGGAGAAAGGGTGCGCATCGTGAGTTTTGAGGGCGGAGGAAGGATGAAGGAGCGGCTGAACTCCATGGGCCTTTCCATAGGTGAGGTGGTGGAGGTGTTGAATAGCTCCGGGCCTTTTATTGTGAATGCCAGAAATTCCAGGATAGCCATAGGTAAGGGGTTGGCTCAGAAGGTAATGGTAAGTCTGGTTTAGCCGTTTGGTTGAGGTGATATTAAAGATGAGTGATGGCAGATTGACAGGAGGCCTTGGTTTTATTGGTGGAGGTCAGATGGCTGAGGCCCTTATCAGGGGTATACTTCACAGGGGGTTGGTGGGTTCTGACTCTGTTACAGTTTCAGAGCCATGGGAACAGCGCCGCAGGTACATGTCCGAACAGTGCCATGTGAGGGCTGTGGCTGATAATTCAGAGGTGATGAAACAGGCCAGCACAGTGATCCTTGCCGTGAAACCCCAGGTTATGAATCAGGTGTTGCGTGATATCAGTCCTTATGTGAAGGAAGGCCATCTCATCATTTCCATTGCAGCAGGCGTTACCCTGACTGCCATAGAGGATGGACTGCCTTCAGGGACCAGGGTGGTGCGTGTGATGCCAAATACACCGGCCCTTGTACAGGAGGGGGCTGCAGGTCTGTGCAGGGGGGGGCATGCCACAGATGCGGATATGAAGCTTGCCCTGTCCCTGTTCGGGGCCGTGGGGGTGGCGGTTGAGGTCTCGGAACACCTGATGGATGCAGTGACCGGCCTTAGTGGAAGTGGTCCGGCATACTGTTTTGCCTTTATGCAGGGCATGATCGATGCTGGCGTGCGTGAAGGGCTTGCAAGGGATGTGGCGCATCAGCTCACCGTTCAGACCATGCTCGGTTCTGCCCGGCTCTGTGCAGAGACAGGCAAGTCCCCGTCCGAGCTTACAGCAATGGTCACGAGTCCTGGGGGAACTACCATAGAGGGGCTGTATATGCTTGAAAAAAACGGGCTAAGGGGGGCTGTCATGGATGGTGTAAGGGCGGCCACCAACCGTTCAAAGGAACTTGGAAAGTAGGTCTTTTGGCCCCTGTTCACCATAAGTCTACCGTGGGATCGGGGCAGTCTGTCCTGCAATGTGCGGAAGGCCGCTGAAATATGGGTGTTCCTCATGTCACCTTCCCGAAAAGATAAGGGTCTGGATAGAGGGGCAGGGAATGTGGATCGCGTCCTGCTCCAGGAGGTCAGGGATGGAAAGCCGGCACCTGTCTATCTGTTTATCGGGGAGTTCCCAATAACCTCAGAACATGTAAATGCACTGGTATCCCTGCTGTTGCCAGAGGGGGCTGGTGACATGAATCTCCAGGAGCTTTCCGGAGAAGATGCAGTGCCGGGCAGGTGCGTGGAGTTCCTTGAGACACGCGGTTTTTTTCCGGGCAGAAAGGTCCTGTTGGTAAAGGACCCACCATTTCTTCACTCCTCATCCACAATTTCTGCAAGATGGAAGTCTGCTGTGGCTGCCATTGAAAGACAGGATTTCACCAAGGCCTCCCGCATACTCTCCCAGCTTCTCGGCCACTTCAGGCTCAGTGTTTCAGAGTTCCTCGATCTTGGCAAGGCTGATCTTGTAGCAAATCTCAAATGGCCCAGAGAGCTTTCTGCAGCCCCCCTGATCAAATTTCTCAAAGATGAAGGCCGTAACATCACCCCTTCTTCAAGAGGCAGTGAAAAGGGGGCTTCCGATATGCTGATCCGCTGGATAAGGGACAGGGCAGACCCTGCTGTGGCTGTCCTGGTGATACAGACCGAGGTGGCAGACAGGCGGGGAGCAGTTTACAAGGCAGTAAAGTCCTGTGGACGGATCGTTGACCTTTCTGTGCCTTCTGACAAGAGGATGGCCAGACGTCAGGCTGTGAATATGGTTAAACAGCAGCTTGGCAGTCATGGCCTTAGCATTGAGCCAAGGGCGCTGGACCTGCTTCTCGACCTGTCGGGCCAGAACAATATGCCTGGCCTTTTGCAGGAGACCGAAAAGCTTGTCTCCACTGCCGCGTTTGGAAAGGGTACCAAGAAGAGAATTACTGTCTCGGATGTGAGGCGTCTTGTGTCTCACCAGCGGGAGGAAGAACTGTTCAGGCTTACCGGAGCCATTGCCAGTAAGGACGTAACTGCGGCCCTTGAGTCCCTGTACCTTATCCTTGATCAAGGGGAACATCCCCTTGCAGTATTGGGTACACTGAATAATTTTCTCAAAAAACAGCTTGCCATTTCAGCCGCTGCCACCAGTACAGTGGGGGTGGATACCCTGAAGCGTGTACAGTTCAACCAGTTCAAGGACAGGTTACTGCCTGAACTCGAGGCATTCTTTTCCGATTCGGATGAACAGCCGTTCAAGGGCAATCCATATGCCCTTTTCATGCAGTGCAAGGGGGTGGGCTCCATTGGTATTGACAGGATACTTGACCTGCTGGCCTCCATGCCGGAGATCGACCTTGAGCTCAAGGGCGGTGCATCGGATCCAAGGCTTGTGCTTGAGCTTTTGGTCATGGATATGGCCGGGGCGGTTGAATGATGGCGTAAGCCAGGTTTGTACGGTATGCACTGTGGCTTTTGGATAAAATATTGATGAAAGCTTTGCAATTAGATGTTAAGTAATTGATTATGACATATTCCAGTAATTCTGATAAGGACAGATCAAACACCGGACCTGTATCCACGGTTACGGGTGCGGCTGCTGGATCAGACAACGGGAGGCGAGAGAGGGCCACTGCCTTTCTGTTTGAGTGTTCCTTGCTAAAACGCATAATGCGTACAGGTTATGCCTTTCTTGGCCAGGGCAAGGAGTCTGTTGCGTCGCATACATTTGGCGTTGCCATGGCTGCCCTCATGCTTGTGGAACTCAGCCCTGACAAGGACCAGTTGGACGTGGAGAAGCTCCTGAAATTTTGCCTGTTTCACGATGTCCCTGAGGCCAGGACAGGAGATGCAAACGCCGTGAACAAACTCTATGTTACTATTGATGAGGAGTCTGCCATCAGGGACATGACACATGGTCTTCCGGGGGGGGAGGATGTCCGGGACCTGCTTGCAGAGTACAGAGAGTGCAGCAGCCTGGAGTCAAGGCTGGTGCACGATGCAGACCAGCTCGACATGCTTCTTTCCTTAAAGGAGCATCTTGATACAGGCAGCAGGGATGCGGCACTCTGGATGCCTCATGTAAAGGCGAGGCTGATCACTGATGAGGGCAGGGCCCTTGCTGAGTCCATTATGGAGGAGCACTGGGCAGGCTGGTGGATGCGTCAGCTCATGGGTACTGACTATCCTGAGACAGGTTAGGCTGAAATGTGCTACCTCCGGGGCAAAATACCATCCGTGTGCATGTGTGTTGCAGCATGGCCTTGGATAAAAGGAGAAAGGGTTATGATTTGTTTCAAGACAGACGATGGATGGCCTGGACGTTTGGCCATGAACAGGATCGGGTCATTTGGTTTGATATGGCTGTTTTCTGTGTTTCTGATTGGCATATGGAGTGTCTTGGCATGGGCTGGTCAAAAGGGGGAACCGCATGGTGATGTGGGGGCAAAGGTGGCCACGGTTGTCTATACCTGCAACACGTGGGGATATCTGAGGCATTGTTCCACATGAAAGGGTAAGGAAGTCGGGGGGATCGCCCGCCGGGTCCGGTGGATCCGTGATAATATAGGCAAACTCAAGGGTGCTGTAATCGTTGATGCAGGAGATTTCCTGTTTCAGTCAGATCGTCTTGCATGTCCTCACGGCAGGGTCCCTGGTGCTGAGAGGCGCAGGAATATCGTGGAGAAGGCAAAGGCTGCGGCAGAGTTGCTGTTGGATTTTTACCAGGAGATGGGATACAGCGTGGTTGCAGTGGGTCAGAAGGATTTGGCTGCCGGTCTGGACTTTCTCAAAAATAGTGCGGCATCAAGGGGTATAATACTGATATCTGCAAACCTGACCAAAAATGGCAAGAAGCTGTTTCCTTCAGACGCAGTGGTGGAAAAGAACGGTGTGAACATAGGTTTTACTGCTGTCACCTCGTGTAACGTAGTGCGTTATCACAGGGGAGAGATAGAGTGCATTACCCCTGAGACGGCCCTGTCGTCAGAGCTTCCGGCACTCAGGGAGAGGTGTGATTTTGTGGTGCTCCTCTCCAATGCTGGAGACGGGGTCAACAGAAGAATAGCTGCAAAGTTTCCTGAAATAGACCTTATCATCAAGAGCGGTTATGGCAGCAAGACCTATACGCCCCGCATGTATGGCATAGTGCCCTATGTAATGACTCATCCCAAGGGCAAGTCTGTAGCATTTGTCACATTGAAAAAGACAGGCGAAAAGGGCAGGAGGGCCATTGTGAAAAACAACCTTATCCTCCTGACGACAAAGTATCCCCTTGATAAGTCGGCCCAGGCTAAGGTGGATGCCTTTGAGGCCCAGTTTGCCAGGCAGGTGGCAAGGCCTGGCAAATCTCGCCTGCCTTCTCCTGTGCTGAACAAGGTCGAGGTGCCTGGGACAGGAGGGAACCATAAGTGAGAGCGGTTTGCTGCGGCACATGCTGGTGAAATGTTGATAGGTGTGGTTAGACATTGAAATCCGTGGAGCATGCCGGCACGGTCTGTGCGAGGTGTGGTGCCTGTCTTCCCAACTGCCCGGTATATCGGAATACCCTGTTGGAGAGACTCGGACCAAGGGGAAAGCATGAGATACTGCATGGAGGCAGGGCGGATTTTTCATGGCCCTCTGTAAGGGAGACTGTAAGCGCCTGTCTTCAGTGTGGGGCATGTGAGGCATCCTGTTCTGCCGGCATAGCGGTAAACAGGGAAATCCTGCAGGCCAGGGCCGGGAACAGGGAGTTTTCACCCTCATGGCCCATGTTGTGGAGGCTCTTCAGCTCGAACCTGGCATGGGCTTCGGCCTATGGGTTCCTGTCTTCCCTGCCCGCAGCCGCAGGCATTCTGTACAGGCTGGCCGCACTCTCTGCCTCGCTAAGGGGCAAGGATATTGTGTGTGCAGTGGAGCCCGCCGCTACACCACTGCTCAGCAGTAAAGGCATCAGAGACTTTCACGAGAAAAATGCCCGGACTGCACATGGCATCTCCATGTCTGCCTCCGCATCTGTCCATGCCTGTCAGTCTGATCTGGACGGTCTGAGCCTTCCGGTCCAGGACGGCAGGGGCCGTGATGCCGCTGGGGACTCGGGTCATAGAGGGCCTTCCATTGCCATGTTTGTTGGGTGTGTACAGAACTTTATCTATCCAGAGGTCCCGGTTTCAATGGCAGCCTGGTTCCCCCATGCCCGATTTGTCATCCCACCCGGTCAGTGTTGCTGCGGACTGCCTGCCCTATCCGCAGGGGCCGTTGAGTCTGCACGCAGACTTATCATGAGGAATCTCAAGGCGTTTGCCGACTCGGATGCGGATGTCATCCTTACAGGCTGTGCCTCATGTACATATATGATCAGGAAGTGGCCTGAGATCATGGAGCACGACAAAAATGCTGCGAGACAGGCCAGGGGCGTGGCTGAAAGGGTGGTGGAGTTTACTGAGTATTGGCATCAGCAAGACTTCAGGGGCTTAGATACCGTGCCTGCCACAGGAGTTACCTTTCATGCGCCGTGTCATTCCAGGTTTTCTGCTGAAGGAACGGTTGCCGCAGAGGCTTTTCTGAACCATGTGCTTGGCCGTGGGTTTGTGCCCATGGGACAGGGATGTTGCGGTCTTGGCGGATCTTTTTCCATGAGGCACCCGCAGATATCCCTGAACATATTCAGGGAACGCATAGCAGCCCTTGAACGGTGCGGGGCAGAGACTGTTGTTACCAACTGTTCAGGCTGTCTTCTGCAGTGGCGGGCCATGTGTTCTATGGAAGTTTCAGACGCTCCGGCCATACTGCACGTGGCAGAGTTGGGAAGGCTCTCTGAGCAGTCATAGGTATGGCAGGTTTCTATCTAAATCGCTCAATTCAGGTTTTAATTGGATGAAAAAGGTACAGGATCACTATTTTCACAAGGCCAAGAGAGAGGGATACAGGGCCAGGTCTGTTTACAAGCTTCAGGAGGCAGACCGGAAGTTCAGATTCCTTAAGCAGGGTAGCAATGTGCTGGACCTTGGGGCATCGCCTGGGTCGTGGAGCAGATACGCGGCAAAGAGGGTGGCACCTCGTGGCAGGGTGGTGGCAGTGGACATCACCCCAATGAAGGGGCTGGGGCCTGACGTGATCCTGTTTACTGGCGATATCTTTGAGCTGGAGCCTGCTGAGCTTGCAAACCTGCTTCCCGGAGACAGTGGTTTCCATGTGGTCCTGAGCGATATGGCGCCACATACAACAGGAAATAGGAGTGTGGATCATCTGAGGTCCATAAATCTTGCTGAGACTGCCCTCTATTTTGCAGGCTCTCTCCTGAAACCCGGTGAGGGCACCTTTTACTGCAAGGTCTTTGAGGGCAGTGAGCTTCAGGCCTTCAGACAGGCCTGTCAGCAGAGATTCCAGAGTGTCAGGACCTTCAAACCCAGGAGTTCCCGGTCAGAGAGTGTTGAGATATTTCTCTTGTGCAGGGACCTTAAAGCATCAGTGAAGTGATTACTCCTGATTTGAGTGTTTTAAATCATGTGAAATCTTGTTTTGTCTTTAATTACAGTAGATTAATGCTGTTTTGGGGGATCGCTCAATTCAGGTTACAGTGAATAGTGGACAGAGGATTTTTGTGCTGGCCATTCAATAGAGAGATCATGCTGGCTTGAGGGGTCCTGTGTGTTTTGTGTCAACTGTTGAATCCAAATTATGCAGCTCGCAAGTTTGCTGAAGATGCAATGCAGAGGGCAGCAGAGGTGCTTTGGTGCTTTAACTGCCTGTTTCACAGGCATTTTGAGTGAATAATTTGGGATGAAGGAGGTTTTTTTATGTGGAGGGCAAGGACTGATGTTTGGTATCTTGAAAGAGTGGTATGGTTGATTGCCGGAGTGGTAGTAACTGGCGGAATAACCCTTGGATTGGTGGTAAGCCCGTACTGGTTCATCCTGCCGCTGCTGGCAGGGACAAACATGATAATCTTTTCACTGTCGGGTTTTTGTCCTATGGCTATACTGCTGCACAGGTTCGGGGTCCGGTCACTGGCCGAGCAGGAGGGGAGTGACGCACCTAAGGATACGCGGAACTGAGCCTGTTGGTACCCATACTGCAGGACACCTGAACCTAAATTGAGCGTTTCAAATTATGTGAAATCTTGTTTTGTCTTTAATTACAGCAAATTAATGCTGTTTTTTTGTAAAATTATCCGTCACCCAACGGGTTTGCTGTAACTGTACATATGGGGCCTGTAGTCATGGGTAGCCTATGCCTGGAGCGTGACAATTTCAGGTGATATTTTGCCATCGCTGTCTATGGTTATGATGGACAGGCTGACGGGCCTTCCAGGACGGATAGGCCCTGCACTGCCCGGATTTATGTAGAGTACATCGTCTCTGTAGGTTATGGATGGCATGTGGGTATGGCCGTGAATGACTGCCCTTATGTCTGCTGCAGCAGGTTCCAGCCCCAGCATGTACAGGTCATGGATTACATAAAATAGTCCCCCTGCTGTCTCCACCACCAGGTCTGCCGGCAGGGAAAATGTTCCTGAGCCAAAGTCACAGTTGCCTCGTACCGCATGAAGGGGTGCTATGGAGGCAAGTTGCTGGAGTATGGCCTGGCCACCGGAATCACCTGCGTGAATTATCATGTCAACGCCCTGAAGGGCCTGTAGGGCGCTGGTGCGCAGTTTGCCATGGGTATCTGAGATAACGCCTATCTTTTGCATGGTCTGTATGGAAAGGTTGTGGCCCTGGTTAGGGCCTGCCATATGTGTTTCATCGGGTTATGAACCGGAAGAACCGGCTTAGATCATCCCCTTTTTTCTGCAGCAGTTTTTCAAGCTCTTCATCGCTCAGGGGTTTCAAAAGATCAGGATTGTCCGGCACAGTAGCACCAAAAAGCATACGTTTTATCCTGTGCTTCTCGATGGTTACTGCCACTGCCCTGTCCTCATGACCCATGTAGTCGATTCCGAATTCATACTCGTCGAAATCTTCAGGTGGATCTGGCAGGTAACGGCAGGTTATGCCAAATTGGCGCAGCCGCTCCTTGTCCTGCACATTGGTGTGAACAACTTCTCTGTCCATAAACTGTGTAAATCTCTTCATCCTTGCCCCCTGTACTGGCTATGTTACCCGCTGTCCAACAGATAAATTGAGTGGTTTTCAAGTTTACCTGAGATGCAAGGCGGAGGACACGCCAACATACTGTAATTCTGTAATGCTTCAAGTGTCTCACAGGCAAGTGAAGACCTTGAGGTAGCATATCAGGTGAAGTTGGGAATCCCCCAGTGGTTTCAAATTATGTGGCAGACAGAACAGTTATGCCAAACCCGTTGGGTGGCAGGTAAGTTTACAAAAAACAGCATTGATTTCCTATGGTTAAATACAGAACAAAATTTCACATGATTTAAAACGTTCAATTTGGCAATATTAATAACTTTTATCTTGCTTCAAGTAAATCGTATTCTCTGACCTTCATTGTCTCAGGCTTGCTGATTGCGATTTTCAACAGACCTTTGTGGGGGTTCATACTGTTTCTGTTGATAGTTTTTCAGCATGTATCCAATGAAAGTTTTGCAACTTCTGACTTTTTAATATATGTTAATCTTCTGATTGAATGAGCATTCATTGGTAATATGCGGCTGAAGTGTGGGGAATCCGTACAATCTGCGGACAGCATATGAGTTTTGCCACTGAATGCCGTTATTGCCTGATTTGGGGCTTGGAGCGCCAGTCGTGCCAAGTCCCTTAAATGTGTTACAGTCCTGGGTTGAGTGCTTCAAATCATGTGGCAGGCAGAACAGTTATGCCGAACCCGTGGGGTAGCGGATAATTTTGTAAAAAAACGGCATTGATTTCCTGTGGGTAAAGATAGAACAAAATTCCCATGACTTGAAGAGTTCAATTGAGGACAGAGTATTTCAGGAGCACTGCATGCCAAAACCGGAAAGATATACTACGGGCAGAACAGCACTGCTCAACCTTGATGGCAAGACCTATCATCTCCCTGTTATAGAGGGTACAGAGGGGGAGAAGGCCATAGATATACGTTCATTACGGACAGATACCGGCTTTATAACACTGGACAGCGGGTATACCAATACCGGTTCGTGTTTCAGTACCATCACCTATCTTGATGGTGAAAAGGGTATTCTGAACTACCGCGGTTATGATATCAGGGACCTGGCGGAGAAGTGTACCTTTGTGGAGGTGGCATATCTCCTGTTGCACGGGCGCCTGCCTACCAGGGAGGAGCTGGACCATTTTAGGCATCTCCTTGGTACATATGCCCTGATCCATGAGGACATGATCCATTTCTTCGATCATTTTCCCCCAAATGCCACCCCCATGTCCATACTGTCCTCCATGGTGAATGCGCTTTGCAACTTCTATCCAGAGATGGGAGAGGATCCGCTTGAGGACATAGATGTCACCAGTGCCAGGTTGATATCCAAAATCCGGACCATTGCCTCTTTTTCATACAAGAAATCCCTTGGTCAACCCCTTGTGTATCCCAAGGCGGATCTCTCATACTGTGGAAATTTCCTGAACATGATGTTTGACAGCCCGGTCAAGCCTTATGTGGTCAAGCCTGAGGTGGTGGTCACATTGAACAAACTTCTGATCCTTCATGCAGACCATGAACAGAACTGTTCCACCTCAACGGTAAGGATGGTGGGAAGTGCCGGCGTGAACCTGTACGCCTCCATATCTGCGGGAATCAATGCCCTGTGGGGGCCGTTGCACGGAGGGGCAAACGAGGCAGTTATCAAGATGCTGGAGACCATCCATGAGGACAAGGACAATCTGAAGAAGTATATCGCCAAGGCCAAGGATCGCAATGACCCGTTTAGGCTCTCAGGTTTTGGTCACAGGGTGTACAAGACCTATGATCCCAGGGCACTGATACTGAAGGAGGCCTGTGACAAGACGCTCAAGGTCCTGAACGTGGACGATCCCCTCCTGGACATAGCAAGAGAGATAGAGGAGATAGCGCTAAACGATCAATATTTTATTGAGAGGAATCTCTATCCCAATGTTGACTTTTACAGCGGCATCATCTACAGGGCCATTGGAATACCTACCAACATGTTTACCGTGATGTTTGCACTTGGCAGGTTGCCTGGCTGGATTGCGCATTGGAAGGAGATGCGCGAGGACCCGAAACGGAGAATCGGCCGTCCGAGGCAGATCTATATAGGCCCGCGTAAGCGTCCGTTCGTGCCCATTGATCAGAGATCACCTTAGTCCCTGTGAAGAAAAACTGAAGGTCCTTGTTTTAAGGCCATGTTTTTGATTAGACGAAAGAAAAGTGTGTGATATGCTATCCTGGAAATGTCATATCCACTGTTTATCTGGTTGACTGAATGGATGTTCAATGTTATCCAGTTTATTTTCAAGATAGAGGGCCGTACTGTGCCAAGTGGAAATCATTTGCATGAGGGTAACTATTGTCCATCCAGAAAAGAAAGAGTTTGCCCAGTGGCAAGGCCCGGGAAGGTGAAAGCGGAGTGCACTATGTGTGCATGATTTTTTCACCTACGGGCAATGCAGACATTGGGCAAAAGGGCCATCTTATGGATGGACATTAGCTAAGCCCACATGGCAGTCATGCAGATATGTTGTAGCCACGGTGTAGCTCCTATCTGCAGGTTGCTATCCTGCAAGGGGCCGGTTTGGGTCGGTTCCATGATCTCTTCCATAGTCTGTGGTGGTGTACTGAGAGGCAGATCTGTGGTGTTGGTGGATGCGTCTGCTGTCGGGGTACGCTGGTTCCACACTGGGGAGGGAAGGAGGGTATAGAGTCAATTAATTACGGCACAGTATATTTGTGCCTTAAAAATAAAAAATATAAAACTCAATTTCCTTACAGGAGAAAGGGGGAAAAATGGATCTTATTACTTGGGCCCAGCAGAATGTACAGATTGTATTAGCTTTTGGAGGAATCTCATGTGGACTTTTCATCATCATGGTTTTTCTCGTGATGAAAAAGGGGGGAGATCTCGAAAAGGCACAGGCCCAGCTCAAGGAGCAGTCAAAACGTCTTTCTGAAAAAGACAGCAGGATCTCTGAGTTGCAGGATCAGCTTAATGAGAAGGAGGAGGCGGTCAAGGAAAAAGAGGCAAAGATCAGGGAGATCAATGCCAGGTTTGATGAGTGTGATCAGAAGATCACCGAGCAGGCTGCCCTTATAAACGAGAAAGAAGCAGAGCTGCAGAAACTGGCCAGGGAGCTGGAAGAGTTCGGTGCTACCATGTCCAAGCTGGCTGAAGAGAAGGAGGCCATGGAGCGTGAGCACAAGATTGCGATCCTCTACACCCGTCTCAAGGATATGGATGAAGAGTTCTACGATGAGTTTACCCAGAATATCCTCAAGGGTATCGTGACAATGAGCGTTGCGGATATCGACATAGAGACTGCCAAGGGTATCTTCAACATGGCACTTGATGTTCACGATGAGTGGGTGGCCAAGCATAAGGCTGAGGCTGAAGAGGAAGACGAGGACCTTTAGACCTCTTGCAGCCGACAGGCAGAAAGGCCGCAGGGATGCACTCCATGGTGAGTGACCATGTGAAGTTTCTGCGGTGATTGTGTGTTACATCCGGAGGAGAATGACCCATGGATGACAGGAAAACAACGCTGTATCTCGCCGTGCTCTGTATCATTCTGGTGATATGGGGCTCTGTACTGGATGGGAAGAGGAAGAAGGTACAGGAGGTGCTGGAGGCAGAAAATGCCCAACTGATGACGCTTGTTGATAAGACACGCGAGCATTATAAGGAGGCGACATCCAAACAGGTGGAACTTGCCCGGAAGCTCAGGGGGCTCCAGAGGGAGTTGAAGATATTCAAGGAGAGGACCCGGGAGCTGAAGAAGCTCAACAAAGAGTTGAAGGCCCAGTTGCAAAAGGCCACCATATTGCGGCAGGAGGCTGAGAAAAAGGCTGCGCAGGCTGTCAAGGAGGCTGCAGAGGCCAAGTTGAAGGCCAGTATGCCACAGCCTGCTGTGCAGAGGGCACCTGCCTGTAGCGATGAGCAAAATTTTCGCATAAGGGAACTTGAGAAGAAGCTGGATCGCCTCATACGCGAGAGGGATGAGATGCGGTCTCAGAAGGAAAAGGAGGAGGTGCGTCCCGTCCCGTCCATATCACTCGTTGATTTGCAGAGTCAGCTACGTTTCTGCAGGGAGCAGGTGCGTGGACTCAGGGAGGATACACGGGAGCTTCAGGACCTTAGGGCCAGGGTCAGGGAACTTGAGAGACAGCTTGCCTCCAGGACCCAGGAGTTGTGGGATACACGTTTGAGCCTATCTGCTGATCTGGATACTTGTACCAGGAGGCTCATGGAGGCATCGGCAAAGGCAGAGAGGCCACCGGTACAGCCTGCGCCGCCGCCCTGCATGGTGAAGATGGAACAGGCAGAGAAGGCCATGGGCAAGGAGGCTAAGCCGTGTCCAGGGAGGCCTGGCATGATGGGTAGCGGTACCCAGGGTGAGAACTCAAGGTTCAAGGAGATGGCGGCCATGCTAAAGGCCTGTAGCAGCAGGATAGAGGCATTGGAAAAGGAGCTTCATGATACCAATGTCCGCCACCTTGCAGAGATTGAGGAGCTGAAGAGGGCCCTTGCCTCCAAGGGACCACCTGTGCTCGTTCAGGAAAAGGAAGGGAAAAGTGCCTCGCCAGCGGTAATTGATCAGCGTATAATCAAGGAAAAGGATGCTGAAATCCAGCGTTTGAAGGCTGAAATAAGTAAGAAAGACGCGGAAATAGCCCATTTCAAGAAGAACACTGAGGCCCTTCTCCAACAGATCAGAAAACAGAGGGCAGAGATCAAGAGACTTAAGGCGGCCAGTCATACCTCTTAGCGACTATCCTTCATAGATGGGATGCCGGGCTATCTGAAGACAATTTTTGCGGGGCGCAGGGGATGTGCCATGTGCCTCGTATGTTTTTAAACCGTGACAATACATAGCGTTACGGCAACTTTTCATGCCCCGGAGTGTTGCCTGTACAATCGGGGTAACAGAAAAGTGTTGGGTGGGGCTTTTGATTCCTTAAAGGAGGGACTCCTGCCATGACTACCTGGAAGATACATCCTCTTGTCATGGGGACCAAGGTCTTTGACAAGGGCATGATGACCTATCAGCACGACTATGGAAAACCCTATACCATTCCCATTTACTCATGGTACTTAGAGGGGCCCGGGCACAACATACTCGTGGATACCGGTGAGATGCATCCCATCCAGTCCAAGGACCGAGAGGATTCCATAGGGGGCACCATACATACCTTTGAAGATGGCCTGAGTATCTTTGGTCTGAAGCCGGAAGATATAGACATAGTAATTCATACCCATCTGCACAATGATCACTGCGAGAACGATTACAAGTGTTCCAATGCGGTGTTTTATGTTCATCAGAAAGAGATTGATCACATCACCAATCCTCATCCCCTGGATTTCAGATATCTTGAAGATTTTATTTTTGAGATAAGGGATGCAGGTCAGATCCGGGCATTCAGTGAACGGAGAAAAGAGATCGTGCCTGGCATTGAAATGGTTCATACACCGGCCCACACAGCGGGTGGCATGTCCGTGGTGGTGCAGACCGAGTCTGGCAGGGCCATAATAACTGGCTTTTGCTGTCTCAAGGAAAATTTTTTCCCACCTCCCAGTATAACAGCCATGGAGATGGATGTAATACCCCCTGGTACCCATGTGAATGTGTATGAGGCGTATGATATCATGTTGAAAATCAAGGACGAGGCGGATATACTCCTGCCGCTTCATGAGCCTGAGTTTGCAAGGATTGATACCATAAGTTAAGGTAGCTGCCTCATTGGCCAGTTATGGATTCTTTTGCTGTTGGTTCCTGTAGCCTTTTGGTTTCAAAGAAATCCCCTGCAATAATATAGTGGTGAATGGTCCCGGTAGTCCGGCGAGTGAATTCGTCCGGCAGTGGTAGGGGTGTGTGTCAAAGGTTTTGCCCTGTAAGCATGCTGCAGGACATTTATATGGCCAAAGCCGGTTTCTTCATTTCCCCGCGCTTGCCATCCAAGCAGAGTGTCTTGTTTCTGGATGGACATTATATACGTAGAAAGAGGAAAGTAACCTATGGAAATTTCGATGATACTTGTTCCGATTGATTTTTCTGACTGTGCTCTAAACTCTTTGAGATATGCCCTCATAATGGCTGAGAAGAACAATGCGTCTCTGGTGCTACTGCATGTTATAGACTCCAGGGAGGCGAAGAGGATAGCCGAGTATACAAAAGAGCCTTTGCAAAAGGTGATAGACCGGCTCAAGAATCAGGCAGTTCAGATGTTCCGTCGCTTCATGAAACAGGTAGACCATAATGGCCGGATCACTGAGACCCTGGTGTCCAGCGGCCCTCCATTTCAGGAAATAGCAATCAAGGCCAGGGAGATAGATGCGGATCTTGTGATTATGGGCGGGTATGGAAGCAGAGGCAAGGGGCAGATAGACGAGATATTCTTTGGGAGTACAGTTGAGAAGGTAATAAGACTTCTTCCATGTCCCGTGTTGTGCGTGCCTGTTGACTGGCCGGAGGAGGATATATAGAAGATATTTCTGGAAATCCCCATATTATCCCTCTGACTGAAGTTTTCCGTGTTTCAAAGAACGGGAAACTTCAGTTTTGCCGTCACAGATGGTCTTTCATATTACCAAATAGCAGGAGTTGATGGACGGTCAAAGATTGGACCATTTTACACAATTGACAGAATCAGGATGAATTGACCAATCCCCAAGTTTACCTGATATGCAAGGCGGAGGGGCGGTTGGGTGAAAATCCGGATCGTGGATAGGGCACAGTATCCCCGCAGGTGCCCGGGACAGGATATCGGATCCCCATACTACACGACACCTATACGGCGGATGGTACTTTTTATCATGCTTTTAAAGCTCATCAGTTGCAATGCCTTGTTAATGATATATTTGCTCGCGGTCAAAACCATGAGAAAAAGCACCATCCGCCTTTGCCAATTGCTT
>CAZXAK010000003.1:0-23349 GCA_964638145.1 uncultured Desulfobacterales bacterium
TCATAAAGGTGCCCCTCACTTATGAACAGCAGCACGTCAAAGGGGTTATAGACATTCTCGCCGTTGAAGTTGTAACCATTGTACCATGCCCTGAACTTCTCCATGTCAACCCCTTCAAGTAGGGGGGCAAACAGGGTTTCAATATCATGCTGGGTATAGCCGCAGATGGTTGCGTACTGCCGGGACAGGCTTATGTCATGGAGATTGTTAAGCCCGCTGAAGATGGAAACCCTGGCAAACTTGCTGACACCGGTAAGAAAGACAAAGCGAAGATAGGCGTCATTTTCCTTTAGCTCTGTGTAGAACTCCTTGAGCTTTTCACGTATCCGCAGGACATCATCAGGTCTGTCAATGTTATCCAGGATAGGTTTGTCATATTCATCAATGAGGACCACCACCTTTTTGTTATAATGCTCACATACGTTCTGTATAAGTTCCCTGAAACAGGATGTGTAATCCTCTGTTTCCCTGCAGGAGACCTCAAGCCTCTTCTGGTTCTCCCTGAGATTGTCGAACAGGACTGTCTTCAGCCTTGAGTACTCGCTTACGCCCCCAAAACTTATCTTTATTACCGGATGGGGTTCAAAATCATATCTGTCATGTATGTAAAGCCCCTTGAAAAGCTCGCGGTTTCCTTCAAAGATCTCTTTCAGGGTGTCAAGGAACAGACTCTTTCCAAAGCGCCGGGGGCGGGAGAGAAATACATAACTGTGCTGCTCAATAAGACGCAGGGCAAATTCGGTCTTGTCAGCATAAATATAACCATCCTGCCTGATTTTTGATAAAGTTGATATGCCAATGGGAAGTTTCATGTTTACCTCTCCTTTTGATGGCCGTGTCGGGACCATCTACAACCCTCTACAACCCTCATTGTACTGTTTTTTTTACCAGGAAACACATAGGGACTGGCAGGATGGTGTTTCCTGGTCCAATTCGATCATGTTCCGTCACTAAGGATGCGACAACAGGATTCATGGGAATAGTTTCATCTTTGCTACTTTTGAGGGTGACCATAGTAATTATATCCTGAATGAAGTCTATATGGTCAATCTGTAATTTGAATGTTTCTTCTCGCCTCAATTTGTTCAAACCATATAGATCAGTGAAAGTACGGCACGCGGACGGCTCATTGCTACATAGTGCATGGCGTGTTCTCCGGGTCCGTCATGCGGCGGGCACAGGTCCACAACTATCACGGCTTCACTCTCCAACCCCTTGAAATCCTGTATCCTTGAAAAACTGATCTGCGAAACAGGCAGGAACCCCGTGCTGTATTCGTCTATGGTAATGATCTTTTCCCTGACATGTTCAGGTAATTTGGAAACACACGACCGGGCAAACTGCAGCGGGGACAGGATGGTGATATCCCCGGGCGAAAGGCCTCCCCTGTCTGTTAACTCTGTCAGTTCGCTAAGAAGGATATTGGGGCACTCTTTTCTGGCCGCCCGGTATTCTCGCACAGGAGGTCCGCTTCCTGCCCCCCTTACCCCCATATCAGCTCCGAGATCGGCTTTCACCCTGTCCAGAATAACTTTTGTGTTGCGGCAGTTGGTCCGCAGCGGGACTACAGCGTCTTTTAGGCGGTTTAAAAATACAACTGCATCCTCTTCAAAACCGTCAAAGAGTCTTGACTGGTTGTTCATGTCGTGAAAGAAACACCAGCGTCCATGCTCCAGCCCGCCTTTCAACACTGCATCCAATATCTCCATGTCTTTCATGTTGAACATGTCCTGGCCTTCATCCACGATCAGCGCGTCAAACCGCTCAATTCCCATGCGCCTGCGGGCTGTTTCAACTCCCTTTATCAAGGATACCTTCAGACGTGGCATCGGGAAGTTGGCCTCTATATGGTGTTTCAGAAAAGGGGACTGGCAGGCAAGAAGCACATTCATGCCTGTGGCGGTCCAGCGCCTTGCCAGCTCCTTTGCCATGAATGTCTTTCCTGTGCCAGCTCCGCCGTGACAGATCACCCTCTGGTTTGCGTGTACAACATCAACCATTGCCATCTGGTCAGCAGTTAGTCTGTTTACACGTTCCTCCACCTCGAAAGCCTGGGCGTAGAGTGGAAGTGCGGTTTCAAGATTTGGTCTTATGAACTGGTTCAGTCTTCTCAGCGCTTGAGAATCAAATTCACGCCATGTGCCATCCCGCTCTTTCCAATATTGGAACAGGTCCATGAGCCATTTGTCAAAATTCATGAACTTTCGTGCATCTGCCAGGGTGTGAGGATCCCACTCCGCGCCTGGGACACACCATTGCTGATCAGGCGTGACGACCCCAAAACCGATATGAAATGGCCTTAGCACATGGGGGGGCAGGTTGGAGCGCAGGGTGTTCATCAGGCCGTGAAGTGCAGATTCTGCCTGTCTGAATGGGCCTTCGACGCTTTTTCGCACATTGTTGTAGCGGTCCATGTATTCCCATTCACCGTTGACGCAAGAGATTCTTCCACCCTTGACCTCTATGGCAAATATGCCCGCAGGGCCAGTAATCAGAAAGTCAATCTCACCAAAGCGTTTATACTCATGTTTTGTGAGGTTAAGGGAATGAAAGGCCGTGTACTGGCCCCTGTCGTCGTCAAATGTGATGGAACGCAGTCTGTCAAACACTCGCCTTTCCGCCTTGCTGTGAGTGCAGTATGGGGTGTCCGGGATCATCCTCATATTCATCAAGACCCTGTCAAAGTTGCAGGTGATTTTTCAATGGGCCCACCAAAGTTCCATATCCAGCCAGGTCCGTCATGTCCGCACTGATCAGGAGTGTACCTGCCACTGCTGTCTTCGTTCCAGGACATTCGTGTCATCCGGCATGATCTTGTCTACAGGGCATTTTTTGTCCTTTTCCTTCAGTATGACAACTGTATCCCTTGCCCGTGAAATTATGACATAAAAGAGTTTTTTCACCTGATCTGAAATATCTTCCCAGTAATGAAAACGGTTGATATCTGCCATGAATACGGTGTCGAATTCCAGGCCCTTGCATGCCTGGGCATTGGCCACAATAATCCCACCCCTGTTGAAAAACAGGCGTCCGAGATCAGCCCGTGTCCTGTATGTCATGAGGCGTGGCGGACCATTTTCAAGCTTTAGTACAGATTGCAGGGCAATGAAATATTTATCCCTTACTTCACTGTCTGGGGTTATGATCCCGATGAGTTTGTGGCGATTTCTGACAGCCCTTGCCACTATTCCCCTTGTGATCTCTGTGAACGCATCCCGGCTGTATTCTATCAATACTGGCCGTATGTCCGGATTCTTGTTGGCAGGCAGTTGTGGTGGAGGTGATGCGGGGTCTCCTGTATAGAAACTCCTTGCGAGACGGGCAATGGAAAATGGATTGCGGCAGTTCTGTGTGAGTTCAATGACATCACCTGTCGCTATGTCAAGGATGTCTTCTATATCTTTCCTGCTGCTGTTCAGGCCTGAAGTTATCTGCTGGTTCTGGTCTGCCACCACAAAAAAATTGTCAAAACCAAGATAGTCCAGGGCCTTGTAGAACTGTGGAGGCATGTCCTGGCCCTCGTCAATAATGAGATAGGGGAGTTCCGCGCCTGAAGGTGGTTCCGCAATGCTGCATATCACATCCAGTGTGTGATCCCAGTCGATATGTCTGAAGTTGTTGTGATCAGGCGGTAGTTTGCGGACAGGTTTTCCTGTGAGACAATGAAAGGTTTTTTCAAACCAGCTCTGCCACTGTGCACCTTTCAGGTTCATGCCCGCGAACAGTTGGTGGCTGGCATGTCGGAGCATATGGTTGTAGACAAGGAATACATAGTTGTCTCTGTCCCGGATGTGCTGTTTGCACCTAAGCAGGGCAATAACGGATTTGCCAGTACCAGGTCCGCCGATTATGAGATGTCTGCCCTCTTTTGGCAGGTGGCAGGCCTCTACCTGTTCATCCGTAAGCTCTTGCATGTCGGGAAGTCTGAAGGTGCGTCTGTTTTTGCAAGGTGCCATTGCAACCCTATCCCATACAGTGGAGAAAGGCCGGAATGCCGCTGCTGTCGTCCCCCTTTATGAATATCCTGTCCAGCAACATATTACCATACTGGCAGCTCGGTTCAGGGATCAGTGCACATCCGTGGCATGCCGCCCGGTTCAGGAGGTGTGGCCCTTGTCCCTGGTGCTCGGAACATACAGGGTCAAGAGAGCACCATTCAGCATGGTCAAATACAGAGGACAGCAGGGCGGCAAACCGCTGCGGCCTGGCAAGCTCTGACAGGCCTCCAAGAGAGCCTGCCACGTCTGGGACCGCTACGTATATGAGTATGCCTGACATGGGTTTAGGTACAGATGCGCTGTAAATGCGCTCCTTTAGAGACGCAGCAGGGTAGCCGGCCTCTGTCTCAAGCTGTCTTATAAGCAGATGGGACAGGGTGTGCAGGAACAGAAAACGTGGAGAGACGGAGATGTCAGGCTCAAATGTTAGATCGCTTGCCACATAACGTTGTCTAAAACCCTCGGCCCTTTTTTTCACAGCAGGGTGGTTTTCATAGGCCCTCATGACTTCCTCGCTTATAGCAATGAATATACCCTCTCCATAGAGCTTTATCGCAGGCAGCCAATCACTCTTTCCCGTGATGTCTGGGGGGACGGTCTCTCCTCTCATGCGCTGGAAGCCGTGGAATACCAGTATCTCCTTGAGGCGGTTCACTGCCACTACATGGTCAAGTGCGTGTATGATCCTGCCAAGGCGTGTATCTCCTCCTGTGCCATGTGCCATGGCCTTCCAGGCCCCTGTGTGATGGTATGTGACAAAGTCCTCGTCATCCCTCATGTCAGGGATCTCTTCTGTAAGGGCCTTGTATTCATCTTCGAGAAGCATCCCCTTTGTAAAGTTTTTGCCATACAAGGGGTATCCCCTGTGGATTTCCCTGATTGCCTCTGTTATTTCGTGAACGGAACAGGAAAAATCCATTGCTGTCTCCCTGAGGAATTTCTTTTGCGCACGGGGATTTTTTATGTTCCTGATCTTTTCCAGTATGTGGGACCGGGTATAGAGGCGGTCCACCACAGTGCCCCGGTTGAGGCGTGATTCGGGTGGTATTATAAGGGCGCTACGGTTTACAGGGGAATGCACGCGGACATCGTTCACCTCCAATATTTCTCCTGTTGGATCCTTCATGTCTTTGGGGAACTCGTCTTTGAGCCAGGGCTGGCATGGGGTCTTCTCTCCAAAAGAGATAGGTCTGGGGGAGGTGAAGAGTGTGCGCGCCCTGCAATCCCGTCGGGTGCACATTAACAGCCAGCCGGGTCTGTCCTTTCCTTCAACCAGCCGCATGTAGGGTTCAGACCAGTCATGGGCGCACCGGCTGCGGGTGTTTTCGTGGAGAAGTCTGTGAAACGGGACATCGGCCATATAACCGCAGGGATGCACGAGAACCCAAGGAACCTGTTGAAGGGCCGGTTGTTTTTCATGACATCCAAACGCATTTTGTGCCTGGCATCGCGCTTTTTCCCCATTGCGTGTCTCGCTCCACGGTTTGTAGTAGAGCAGACCGCATCTTGGGCAACGCGTCCAGGACGGGAAGCGTATGGCAGGCAGCCATGTACCGTCTATTTTCCGGTTTTCGAGTATCCTTCCCACAGGCGGTGCTCTGAGTTGCTGATGTTCAGGGATATCAAGGGCGAACTTGGCCCTCTCGACATAGTGCAGTATCTCTCCGGCAGTCTCTTTGTTGCTGTCTGTCCAGTACCGGATGTCTTTGAGTGTGAACAGGTATCCTTCCGGATCACGGATAATGGCCCCCACCGAGCAGTGGCGGACAAGATGGGAAAAACGGACTGGCAGATAGCGGTTTTTCATAGCAGTTTCAACAGGGCGCTGTCTTCCACGTTTCTCATGGACAGGGGAGTTTGCCATGCCTTTTCACTGCAACGGCTTGATTCATGGCTGCATAGCAGGTGATCCTGCCCCCTTTCGTCCCTTGGAACCTGATAATACAGTCCGCGTTTTCTCCTGCGGCACTCCTGGGCCCAGGAGTGCCATTCCTCTGCCAGCCTGTCTATGTGTCGGAGCGTATTTTCCCGTTCTGTGTCAGGAGCAGCCAGGGCACAGCGCCGTTTCAGGTGGTCGATGACGCTCTGTACGTTGTAATCTTCCAGGGAGAAGTTGCCGGCCATGCTGTTGTCTGACAACATGGCACACGAGTGGCGTATGGCAATTACAAGGGCTGCGTGCAGGGCCCTGGTCCTGGCCTGATACGTAAAGGGCGTTACACTGGTAGGTTCCACGAATCGGTAAAAAGATTCATGATACGGCCTGAAATTTTCATAATGTGACAGGCTTCTGGCCTGATCCCTGTAATAGTTTACAAAGACCAGTCCAGGTATATCTGCGCGCCCCACGCGGCTGCTTGCCTGGATATATTCGGCTGTAGTGAGCGGCTGGCCGTTTATGATCATCAGGGCAAGGCGGTTGACGTCAAGCCCCACTGAGATCATGTTGGTGCACAGGACCACATCAATGCATCCCTTCTCCTGCCTCGTCTTTCTGAGGGCTGCAAATGTCTGGGCGTTCTGTTCTGCTGCAGACCTGCTGGTCAGTTGCACAGGCCGCGGTGCACGCCTTGAAATCCTGATGCCACGCCGGTGCCCCCTGCCCTCTTTCAGGATATTCCTGTACCTCTCTACCATCATGGAAACCTCGTTGAGGTACGCGTTGTGGCTGTTCTCCACCCCCCTGAGACTTCCATGATAGACTACCGCGGTCCACCATGCGTCGAGCAGGCTCTCCCTGTCCTGCATATCCTCATCGAATACGGCCTCAGGCGCCACGTAAAGTGCCGCACTGAGAGGGGCCATGCTTTGTTGCCGGTTCAGCAGCGGTGCGAGATACCCTACATAGAGGCGGCCCGGATGTTCATTGTCTATTGCCACTGTCCTCGCAAAGTAGGAGTCTTCGTGTGACAGTCCAGGGGGAGGAAATATGGATAGCTTTCTCCCGTACAGCCTCTTGACCTGATTTTCCGCCATCCGGATGGTGGCAGTTGAGGCAATGTATTTGGGGTTGACCCTCTTTTCGGTGATTATGGTGTGAATGGCAGCTTCATATAGCCCCACTATTGAACCAAGCGCGCTGGAGATCAGGTGCAACTCGTCCTGAATTATCAGTTCCGGGGGGCGGCTTTTTGCGCCAAAGAATATCCCGGCCTTCTGCTCCCATGCCAGTTGGGCAAATTTGTCCACTGTGGCCATGAGAAGTGTTGGCGGATTTCTGTACAGCTCCTGGTCAACCACATTGCACGGGAGGATGTCCCGCCTGTCTTTGCCAAATTCGCAATCCGGGTTCAGACAACGAAAGTGAAAACAATCATGCGTGGCCGTATAGTTTTCAGGGGCCTTGAACCCCCTTCCGCACCACGGACAGGCTGTTAGCACAAGTTTCGGGCAGGCCTTTGCCTGGTTTGCGGCCTCTTTTACCGTTTCTGCAGCCTTGGTACAGAGGTTGGGACTGATGGATGCGCCTATCCATAATCCTATGGTAAAGGGTTCATGGCCAAGCCCCTTGGTTTTCCTGCGTATCAGCTCCATCGCGCATATCAGGCGTGCCGCGCGCTGGAACTGCTGTACAGTCAGCAGTCGCAGTGTGTATCGCATGATGACCGCGGTCCCTCTGTACGAGGCCGGGAATTTCATCCTGCGCCACAGGAGGAGAAAGGCGATCAGGCCAAGGTATGCCTCTGTCTTGCCTCCGCCGGTTGGAAACCATATGAGGTCCACTATGTCACGGAATTCATCGTCTTCATCCACCACGGATTTCATGGTCATGAGCAGGAATGCCAGTTGAAATGGTCTCCACCTGAAGACACTTTGCGGTCTGTTGCCCACTGTGGCGTCCTGGAGCATCTGGTCCAGCATGGCCTGGTTGGTCAGGGAGAACGCCTTTGCCACAATGTTGTCTGTGCGTAACAGTTCAATCCCCTGCCTCATCCGGTTAAGAGCGCGGGTCATTCGCGTCACTATGGTTTTGGCGATTTGCCGTTCCCTGTGCCCCATGGTTTCAATCTCCTGTTGCTGGGAGTGTATCCACCGGGCATAGTTTGAGACAAACCCTTCGAGCCTGTCCCACCTTGAATCCCCTTCATGTTCAGAGGCAAGAAATTCAAACTCCATGACCCTGCTGTCAATGCCCTGGATAAGGGCCGTGACCTGGGGAACCTCCACGGCAGGCAGAAAATCCGTCTTTATCTCCCTGACCATGCCCTGTTCCAGAGTCCAGTCAGCAGCGGCCCCGTGACCAACCGCATATATCTTTTGGCCCCTGTACCGGAACTCAAGCTCGATCTCTTCAGGACCAAGTAGATCCCAGTCCACCCTTGGATACTCGCCTATGTTTCCTGCCTCTATGAAACAGCGCAGCTCCACTTCAAAGAGGGATTTTTCATTCAGTTGCTGCCAGTAACTGTTGCCACCGTGCCTGTCAGTGCCTGCAGCATCGTCCACTTCCTGCTGATTGAACATGGTCACGGTTACTATCCAGCCCTGCTGGAACGGGCGCCATAGTACGTCTATCCCGCCCCTGTTTTCAAAGATATCCCTTTGCTGCCTTGTCTTTGCACGAGGCAGGCATGATGAATCAAAGGTGAATGCCCGGGCCTCGCCACCAAGTTCAATACGGCTGTACTCCAGGGTCCTGAACCGGCCTTTTTCGTCCCTGTCACCCTGTCTTTCATAGCGGACAGCAGAGTATATTACCTGGAACCTGGGATTATCCCCTTTTATGAAAAAGGAAAAACCTGCTGACGAAGGCGGGATATAGCGTCTCCTCTTGCGTATGGGTTCAGCAGTCTCTGTGTTTTCATCTTCAGGCAGGTCGTCTGCCAAGGAGTTTTCTGCCTCTTCATTGCAGTTCTCTGCTGGATCAAGCCCGCTTTCTCCGACAATTATGGGAAACAGTATGGCTGTGGGATATATATCCAATGGTGCATGTCCATGCAGAAGCTCTCCTGACACACCAGGACCGGTAAGCTGCGCGCGCACCCATTTAAGCAGACGTTGTCGCTCTCTTCTGAAATTCATTTCTGATATTGGCACCTTGAGTATGGTACATATTTACCTCAATTGGAAAAATTTTCCATGAGCGATAATGACACTTTATCAACATGTTGTAATATATTGAATTTCGTTCTGCCAGCTCAGTCGGTATTGTTGTCACAATATACACGCATATGATCTGTATAGAGGGCAAGGAGGTATGGTCTGATTCAGTGAAATTGATTTTGAGCAGGTAGTTGGGTCAAATAGGTCCTTGTCGGGGTCAGGGGGGTCACAGTTTGATCTTGTGCTCTATCTGCGCTATGATCGCGGCCCCGCAGGAGTCGCTGAACACGTTTACACTGGTCCGGCACATATCAAGTATTCGGTCCACGACGAGCAGCGGTCCAATGGCCTCTGCCGGAAGCCCAATGGTACCCAGAATAATCGTGATCGCAACCAGGCTTGCCGCAGGTATCCCTGCTACCCCAACTGATGTCAGCAGTGCCGTAAATACCACGGTGAACTGTTTGGCGAACGAGAGATGCACGCCATATGCCTGAGCCAGAAACATGGCTGCGGCACATTCGTAGAGTGCTGTTCCGTCCATGTTGACCGTTGCCCCAAGGGGGAGGACAAAGGATGTTATACGGTTGGGTATTCCGCCCCCCTTTTCAAGGCACTCAATGGTAATGGGCAGGGTGGCAGATGATGAAGCAGTGGAAAATGCGGTGAGTAAAGCGGGAATCATTGCACGTATGTGATTCAGGGGCCTGATGCCTGACAGTTTGAGCAATAGTGGGAGGGTCACGAAGGCGTGCAGGAACAGGCCGGCAGTGACTGTTATGAAGAACCAGCTCAGAGATGAGAAGGCGGAGATGCCGGTAGACGCAGTGACCTTGGCCACAAGCGCGAATATACCTACAGGCGCGAGGCTCATTACCCATTCGGTTATGAGCATCATTGCCTGAAAGAGACCGTCCCAGAATCGTCTCAAGCTGTCTGCAGCGCTGTTTCCCCTGAGTCTTGACAGTGCGCACCCCAAGAGAATCCCGAAGAATATCAGTCCCAGCATCTGCCCCTGATCTGCTGCGTGAACAATATTGGGCGGAATCATCCTGGTGAATACAGCGGCTATGTCCCCTGCCCCCTTGCCATTTATCCTTGCAGTTATCTCTGTTGACAGATGGCTGAGGCCAAGGCTGTGGCCCACGGGTATTCCCTGAAGTATCCCTGGATGGAACAGGTGCACCAGAACGAGCCCGGTCAGTATGGCAACAAGGCTTGTCATAGCGTAGTAGATCACTGTGAGCGCGCCGAGACGTCCCAGGTCAGCGCCCTTTCCCATGCCGGCAATACCTGTGACGATTGAAGACAGGATCAGCGGGACTATGAGCATCTTCAGGCCATTGAGAAATAGGGTGCCAAGGAATTCGTATATAGTGATGACGCTGATTCCTGCAACACTGCTCTCTTTGCCGAAGATCAGGCCTGCAGCAACGCCTGCAGCCATTGCCATGGCGATCTGAATGTGAAAGGGCGGGAGTTTTTTCATGATATTCGTGTTGCAGGATGGTTACTCAAATCGGAAGGTTATCTCTGTGACACTTCTTTAATCGTACAACAGAAACTCCTGCCGTTCTTCCCTGAATGTCTCAAGCTCGCGTAGCCACATGTTTTCAAGGTCTCCGGGACCTGCCCCTTGCTCTACAGCCTTGCGAATCTCAGGATCTCCAATTATGAGGTCAGCAGGGAGTTTATCAAATTCATACTCGTATGGCGGCGGCTTCCACTGAAAATCCCCCCCGTGCAGCCGGATGGTAGCCGAGATCAGGGCCAGTGTGAACAGATATGGCTGAAAATCATTTGGATTGGTCACGTGTAGCTGAAAACCCCGGCACTGCTGTCCTGCCCATTTGTGGAATGTTGGTTCAAAGAACTGTGCACGCAGATAAAAACCAGGCAGGTTCCACTTTTCCATCTGTGTGCTCATGGAGTGGATGTCCATGAATGGAGCGCCAAAGACCTCGAACGGCCTGGTGGTGCCCCTGCCCTCTGATATGTTGGTGCCCTCGAGTACCACCTGGCCGGGATAGACCGTTGCTGTATCAAAGGTGGGCATGTTTGGAGATGGCCATACCCATGGCAGCCCTGTCTGCGGAAAGTACATGGATCTGCTCCAACCCTGCATCTTCACCACGTGGAGTTCAAGGTCCATGTCCATGGTGTGCTTGAAAAACAGCGCAAGCTCTGCCATGGTCATGCCGTGGCGCATGGGAATCGGGGCAAGGCCCACGAATGAGTGACATTCAGGCCTCAGGAGGTTGCCCTCCACAGAGATACCTCCAATGGGGTTGGGCCTGTCCAGTATGGCCACCTCTGTGCCGCATCTTGCACACTCCTCCATGCACATGAGCATGGTCCATATATAGGTATAGACCCTGCAACCAACATCCTGCAGGTCTATGACAAGGATGTCTATGTCTTTCAGCCACGCCTGTTCAGGCCGGCGGGTTTCTCCGTACAGACTGTAAACAGGTATGGAGAGTTCGGGATCAGTGCAGTGATCAGATTCCTGCATGTTGTCCTGTTTGTCCGCAAACAGGCCGTGCTGGGGTGAAAAGAGTACCTGCAGCATGTTGCCGGAACACTGGTTGATGCGAAAACGTGAGTGGTTGAGGCAGGAATCGACCGAGGCCTGGTTGCATAGCAGGCCAATTCGTCTGTTTTTCAGCCATATAGGCGGATCAGAAGAGAGTTTTTCCAGTCCTGTGATAATCAAGTGCCTTTGCTCCTGCTCAACGAAGTAAGATTCTGATATCTATCTTTCTTGCCCCTTCGGTATATTTGAGGGATTTGAGAAACCCTGTTATCACACCTTTGGCCGTATTTTTCACAAATAGTTTCATGGGCAGTTTCCGGTTGTTTATAAATATGGCCACCTCGTCCTCGTGACAGTAATCGGAAAGTATCTCCTGTTCCAGAAAGTCTGCCACAGCACCAGGGTCAGAGGGATCGAGGACCATGTGGTGGTTAACGGTCCTGTCTGCTGTGATCACTGCCCTGATACCGTTGACCTCCTTGTAAAGTTCGGGTGTGCAGTTGGCTGCCACTTCAATTTTTGGTATGCCTGTGGCATTTTTGAATCCTTCGAGGATTACGATGTCCTCTTCCGGGAACAGGCGGAATACTGTGTGTTCAAGGGATTCTTTCTCCACGGTCTGAAACATGGCAAGTTCGTCAGGCCCCTTGATGGCCACTGTCTTTATGCCCTGGTCTATGTAAAGGGTGGTGTCCTTGCCAGGGGGGTGGAAGTTGATGCGGTGGTGTGTGGATTTGAACAGCCCTACCCTGTAACCCCGTTTTTGCAGTTCTGGGATGAGCTGACGAATGATAGTGGTTTTCCCTGAGTTGTGTCTGCCTGTAAATCCGATGATGCAGGGCAATGTGTTCTCCTGTGCTGGTTATCCCGAAGGTTCTATATTATTGTGCCATGATTTTTTGTACTTTAGAAAATCGTTATTTTATTGGTTCGGTTCATGCTGCATGATTGCTTCAGGGTTCTCAGGTGTCTGCAGTATGGATTCGGCGGATAGAGCTTTTTATTATGCTTTTAAAGCTCTTCAGTTGCAATGACCTGGTGATGATATATTTGCTCGCGGTCAAAACCATGATAAAAAGCACCATCCGCCTTTGCCAATTGCTTCTGAATGCCAGGTGTCATGTAGTCTATGATAAGAGGATAATACCGTAAATAGTGCTTATCAATAAGAATAATACAACGAGTAGCCCTGTAAAAATGGCCCTTGAGACCGTGGTGATGCGCCCTGATGGCATGCGTTGCGCGCAAGAGTTTCTTGCCGTGGAGGTACCGTACGAGGTGGCGCTCAACGATCAGGTCATCGGTTCGTCAATGGTGCTTCCTGTTGGCCTTGAAGAGTTTGGCCCAGGTTTCCTGTTCGGCCAGGGCTACATCAGTGAGCCCGGCCAGGTAAGGGAGGTGTATGTGTGCCCTGAGGGTAGAATCTCCGTGTATGCGGATGTGGAGGAGGATTCAGGGCCAAAGGAGGTGATCATCACATCCGGATGTGGAGGCACCGGTGAGATATCACGAGAGATGCTTGAGGGGGTTTTGGGAGAACCAGAAGATTATACTATTGCTTTTGATGAAATTGAGGGGTTTATAATGGCGGTTATGGGTCATTCCACCATGCAGCAGGAGACCCATTGTGTGCATGCATGCGGTTTCTATGCCCATGGTGAGTTAAAGGCCTGTTTTGACGACGTTGGCCAGCACAATGCCGTTGACAAGATTATCGGGGCCATACTTCTCGGGCGATTCTCTCCGGCAGGGGCAATCTATACCACTGGCCGTTTGACGTCTGACATGGTGCTGAAATGCGCGCGTATCGGCATTCCCATAGTCATGTCAAGGGCGGCGCCTTCCTCCCTTGGCCTTGCCGTTGCGAGACGTTCAGGCCTGACCCTCGTTGGTTACGCAAGACCACGCCGGCTGAACGTGTTCAATGCCCCACACAGGATTGTTGGTGCGACATAGGGTTCTGCGCCCTCTCAAGCAAGTCCGCAGGCAGTCTCCGAGCCCGCAGAGCCAGGGATCCTGCGAGGGATGTGTATGGAGAAAACAGAACCTTTGCCAATTGTGCTCTGTACCTCTGCCCTTCCCCCGTGTACCCTTGCGATGTGTTTTACAATGGCAAGGCCAAGCCCTGTGCCCCCGAGCTTTCTACTCCTTGCCTTGTCACTTCTGTAGAAACGTTCGAATATCCTTGGCAAGTGTTCAGGGCCTATACCTATGCCTGTGTCCTCTACCCTGATGACAAGTTCCTCTCCATCTGTACCCCTTTTGTCCATGTATGCCTTGATATGGACAGTACTGTTGTTGTCACTGTACTTGATGGCGTTTATTACCAGGTTGCTCACAGCCTGTACCAGCAATGCGGCGTTTGCCGTTATTTTCTGGTCTTCTACAGCGTATTCGATGTTTATATCCTTGTCCCTGGCCCTGATTTCACACATGTCCATGACAGACGCGATGACATCCCTGACGTTTACAGGCTCAAGCTTGATATTTCCCTTTTTTGCATCCTGTTCAATGCGTGACAGGGCAAGGAGATCTTCCACAATGGCCTGCAGTCTTTCTGACTGTTTCACGATTATGCCGAGAAAGTGGATGGCATCGTCCCTGCTGTCCAGAGCACCCTCAAGCAGTACTTCCGCATATCCGCGTATGGACGTGACCGGTGTCTTTAATTCATGAGAAACGTTTGCCACGAACTCCTTTCTGATGTTTTCCAGCCGCCTCATCTCGGTCAGGTCACTGATAACTATGAGTATGCCTGCACTTCCGCTGTCTCTGTCACGCAGAATGGCGAATCTGGCATTCAGAAAGCGCTGTCCCGCGTGTGTCATGCAGGATATCTCTATCTCCGCAGGTTCCTGGGCGGACGTTACCTGTTCCAGGGTACGGTTGAGTTCCAGGTCGCGGGCCACCTCCCTGAAGGATCTTCCGGCGCTGCCGTCTTTGGATACTGCGAAGAGTTCAGCGGCTGCCCTGTTGAGGCGTAATATCCTGTGGTGGTTGTCTAACACTATTACCGCCTCTTTCAAAGCGCAGAATACCATTTCGAGTTCGTTTTTCTGGTGGTCGATGGTGTTGATCCTCTCCTTGATCTGAAGGGCCATGGTGTTCATGGCCTTGGAGAGCGATGCCACCTCCTCTGATACCATTGGCGAGGAGTCGATTTCCGGCATGTGCTTCATGTCGCCACGTGCTATCTTTTCTGCGGTTTCTTTCATTCTCTCCAATGGACGGCTCAGGCGTGAGGACAGGAACAGGCCTCCAAGGGCTGCGGCAAGCAGTATGACCACACCGGCTACGGCATATCTGCCCTCTATGGTCCAGAGTGTCTCCTGGGTGACGGCAAGGGGAATGGAGACGCGCATAGCACCTATTTCAGGCGCCTCGGTGTCTGGTGATTTCACCTCGTCCTTGAGCGGGATGGCAACATATAGCATGTCCTGGTGAAGCGTGTGGCTGTAACGTACCGATGAGCCCGTGGTTCCTGCCAGGGCCTTTATAAATTCGGGCCGCGTGTTGTGAAGTTCCATTACCTCAGGGTCTTCATTGGAGTCGGCAAGGACCACTCCCTTCATGTCTATCACGGTGATGCGGGTAGATGCCCTTCGGCCAGAGTTGCGGCAGAAGGAGCGCAGGGTCTTTATATCTCCGGAGGCCACCATGCGTCTGATGGTATCTTCTATGAGAAGCGCCCTTGCCTTCAGGTCATCCTCTACTTCGGTATAGTAGAATGATTTTAGCGTGTGGGACAGGTAAAGGGCTGTAATTGTGAAGGTACAGGCAAGAAGCAGTAGCGTGGCAAGGAAGATGTGCCAGAAAACAGGCAGTCGTTTCATTTGTCTTCTCCAATGAATTTGTATCCAAGCCCCCTGACAGTCTCTATCAGGTGGCTGTCATCACCAAGTTTTCTCCTGATCCCGTGTATTTGTACATCCACGGAACGCGGTGTGACGCTATAGCCATAGCCACGTACCGCCTCGATGATATGACTGCGCGAGTAAACCCTGCCGGGCCGTTCCATGAGGAGTGCGAGTATTCTGAACTCAGTTACTGTAAGCTCCATGGGCTTTCCGTCATGAATTGCCTGGTGACAGTCAAAGTCAAGCACAATGGAGCCTGAAACCAGCCGGTTGCCGTTCCTTGCCTTGCCTCTGGATTCCGGGGGCTCTCCCCTGCGGAGCACTGCCCTGATCCTTGAGATTAGCACCTTGGGGCTGAACGGTTTGGATACATAGTCATCTGCACCTGCTTCAAGGCCCGTTACAATATCATCATCCTCACCGCGGGCAGTGAGCATTATTATTGGTACAGAGCACAGTGGTTCCGGCATTGCCCTGATTTTTCTGCAAACCTCGATGCCATCGATACCAGGGAGCATCAGGTCGAGCAAAACACAGCTTACGTCCTCAGAGGCAATTATCTCTAATGCCTGTTCCCCTGTATCTGCGCAGGAGGCGCTGAAGCCTGATTTTATGAGATAGAAACTCACAAGCTGCTGTATGTCCGTGTCGTCTTCTACTATGAGGATATTGGGTCTGTACATGTCTCTTGTGTCAGTATCCTGTTACAGGACGCCTGAAATTCAGGATCAATGTTTCAAAATGATGCAGCCACTTGTTGACATATGGCATCTGTCTCCGTCAATCCCTTTAATCATTTTCTCATAATATCCTAACACAAATCTAACATACGTAGTTTATAACCCTGGCCATAACAGGGCAGCATGGTGCTGCAGGGAGAGGACTGATATGGCCGCATACACATTTCACAGGCAGATTGACAAGCTTTTTCAGGAGTTTCTGGCCTTGGGCGCGCTTGTTGAAGAGAGGGTGCGCAGGGCCTGCGATATAATTCAGAGCAGGGATGAAGAGGCGGCAAGGGAGCTTGTACGTACCGATTATCAGGTTGACGAGGCTGAGATAGATGTGGAAGAGGAGTGCCTCAAGATACTGGCCCTTTATCAGCCTGTTGCCAGGGACCTTCGGCTCATCATAGCAATCATCAAGATAAACAATGAGATAGAGCGCATAGCCGACTATGCCGCAAGCCTTGCCCAGAGGGCCACATCTGATACTGACAGTGGGGCTGAACAGGATTTTCCTGAGTTGCTCGCAGAGTACAGGGATATGTCAGACAAGGTGATCACCATGTTCACCAAGAGCCTCGACGCCCTGGCCCATCAGGACTCATACCTGGCCCACGATATCTTTCATCTCGATGATCAGGTGGATATCCACAGGAACAACGCGTACCGCACCATAATCAAAAAGATCCCGTTGCATCCGGACAGGGCGGAGCGGCTGGTGAATCTCTACATCCTTGCCCGTCATCTTGAGCGCATAGCAGACAGGGCTACCAACATAGCAGAAGAGGTTATCTACCTCGTTGAGGGAGAGATTCCAAGGTTCTGATCTGGATGGAGACAGTCACAATGATGAACACAGCACTCTGTATAGCGTTTCCGGCCCTGGTCCTGTTAGCGTTTTTTATGGGAAGGAGTCGTGCCCTGCGGCTCCGGCAGTCAGCCCTTGAACAAAATCAAAGGCCCCATTCAACCCCTGCCTACTATGGCCTTTGGGTGGCCCTTTGGGGCATTATACCAGCAGGTCTGGTGTCAATTCTATGGTTCCTTGGGGCTAAGTTCTGCCCCGGTTTGCTGGCAGATGTCTCTTCCGTGGTGGCAGCGTGCGTTGCTATTGTCTCGGGCCTGTTGTGCGCGGCAGTGGCGTGGTACCGCATGAAGCCTGCAACAAGGGCCAGAAACTTTATTGAGAGGTTCCTTAATCTCCTGTTCATGGCGTGCGCGGCAGTGGCCATAGTCACCACTGTAGGCATCGTGCTTTCCGTGCTCTTCGAATCCATACGTTTTTTCAAGGTCATCCCTGTTTACGAGTTTCTGTTTGGCCTCAAGTGGAGTCCGCAGGTGGCCATCAGACCTGACCAGATAGGTTCCTCTGGTGCCTTTGGCTCTGTCCCTGTGATTGCGGGTACTATTCTCATATCTGCTATTGCAATGGCGGTTGCGGCCCCCCTTGGCCTCATGTCGGCAATTTATCTTTCAGAGTACGCGAGTTCACGCATGCGGGCGGTTGCAAAGCCCTGTCTTGAGATTCTGGCAGGGATCCCCACGGTGGTTTACGGTTTTTTCGCTGCCCTCGCTGTGGCGCCGGTGGTACGCGACATTGGCACCGCACTGGGGCTCGAGGTCTCGTCCGAGAGCGCACTCGCAGCCGGCCTTGTTATGGGTATCATGATAATTCCACTTGTATCTTCCCTGTCAGATGACGTGATCAGTGCGGTTCCCCAGGCCATGAGGGATGGTGCCTATGCTCTGGGCGCAACCAAGTCTGAGACCATACGAAACGTTGTCATACCTGCCGCACTTCCAGGAATAGTTGGCGGTATGTTGCTTGCGGTCTCCAGGGCAGTGGGTGAGACCATGATAGTGGTCATGGCCGCTGGTATGGCAGCTAATCTCACCTTCAATCCCCTCAGGGCAGTGACAACCGTTACGGTTCAGATCGTTACGCTACTGACAGGAGATCAGGAGTTTGACAGTCCCAAGACCCTGGCGGCCTTTGCTCTGGGCCTGCTGCTCTTCCTGCTTACACTTGTAATGAACGTGATAGCTCTCCGGATAGTGAGAAAGTACCGGGAAGAGTATGAGTAAACTCTCAGGATAATACGGCTCATGTATGACTTTATGGAGACAGGTAATGACAGAGACAGCGATAGAAAAGGTAAAGAGGGGGCTTCCAGGGCGCTACCGCGCGGAGAGACGTTTCCGGCTCATGGGAATGGGCGCGCTGGCGGTGAGCGGGTTGTTCCTGCTTGTTCTGTTTTCAAGCATTATCAGTAACGGGTGGTCCGCCTTCTACCAGACGGTAATAAAACTTAATGTCTTCATTGATCCGGTTAGGATGGATGTGGGAAATCTCGGTTCAGCAGACTACCAGGGGCTCATAAAGGCGTCACTCAGGCGGGATTTTCCGCAGGTCAGGTCCAGGCGTGACAAGAAGAGACTATACGCCATTGTAAGTACAGGAGCTGCCTTTCAGCTCAGGGATATGGTGATGAAGGACCCCTCACTCATCGGAAAGAGTGTTGACCTGTGGGTGCCTGCCGATGATGACGTGGACATGTATTTGAAGGGCAGTTACCACGGGAAAAACCGGTATGGCAGGCTCAAACCTGTTCAGGTGATGGCTATCAAGAGGTTGAAGGAAGAGGGAAGGCTCAGGGAGCGGTTCAATACCACATTCTTTACCGCGGGAGACTCCAGGGAGCCTGAGCTTGCCGGTATCAGAGGGGCGGTTACAGGTTCCTTCTATACTCTTCTGGTCACCCTGCTGCTCTCCTTTCCCGTGGGGGTCGCTGCGGCGGTTTACCTTGAGGAGTTTGCCACTCCAGGACGATGGAGTGATCTGATAGAGGTAAATATCAACAACCTGGCAGCCGTGCCTTCCATTGTGTTTGGCCTGTTGGGCCTGTCAATATTTCTGAATTTTTTCCATCTGCCCAGGTCATCGCCCCTGGTGGGAGGACTGGTCCTTACCCTCATGACCCTCCCCACCATAATCATAGCAAGCAGGGCGGCACTCAAGACAGTTCCCCCCTCCATCAGAGAGGCAGCCCTTGGTGTGGGGGCATCGAGGATGCAGACGGTCTTTCATCACGTGCTCCCCCTTGCCCTGCCAGGCATGCTCACCGGCACCATTATTGGCATGGCGCAGGCACTGGGCGAGACAGCACCGCTTTTGATGATAGGCATGGTGGCGTTTGTGGCAGATATCCCTCACAGTATCACCGATCCGTCTGCTGTGCTGCCTGTGCAGATATACCTGTGGGCAGACAGCCCTGAGAGGGCCTTTGTGGAAAAGACCTCTGCTGCCATTATGGTTCTTCTGGCCTTTCTCATGGCCATGAACGGTACGGCAGTCTATTTCAGAAAGAAATTTGAACATAAATGGTAACAATCTGTCCCGGACAGGGCCAGGTGCACAATCATGCAACATACAGGAGGAAATAAAGGGCATGAGAAAAATGGGCGCAGTATTCATTACGTTTGTCATTATGCTTGCGTGGACGGCATGGAGCTTTGCTGGCGGAAGAGATTATATCTCCATAGTTGGCTCATCCACGGTATATCCCTTTGCCACTGTGGTAGCAGAGACCTTTGGTAAAACCACCCATTTCAAGACCCCAAAGGTAGAGTCAACCGGTTCCGGTGGCGGGTTCAAGCTCTTCTGCCAGGGTGCTGATCTTGACACACCGGACATTACAGATGCCTCAAGGCGTATCAAAAAATCCGAGTTTGACATGTGTCGCAGGAACGGTGTCACAGATATAGTGGAGGTCAAGATCGGTTATGACGGAATAGTCGTTGCAAATTCTGTTAAGGCCCCTCACCTGAGATTGACGAGAAGGGATCTCTTCCTGGCCCTTGCCAAGCAGGTGCCGGATCCAGGCGGGGCCCATCGGGTCGTGCCCAATCCCTATCACACATGGAAACAGGTTGATCCCTCCCTGCCCAACGAGAAGATAGAGGTCCTGGGCCCGCCGCCAACCTCTGGCACCAGGGATGCGTTCGTAGAGCTTGCCATGGAGGGAGGCGCCAACACTTTTCCCTGGATCAGATCGCTCAAAAAGACGGACAAACACCGTTACAAGGTGATATGTCAGACCATTCGTGAGGATGGCGCATATATAGAGGCCGGGGAAAACGACAATCTCATCGTTCAGAAGCTTGAAGCAAGCCCGCACAGGCTTGGGATATTTGGTTTCAGCTTCCTGGATCAGAACTGTGACATGATACAAGGCTCATATATAGATGGTGTGGAGCCCACCTTTGAGGCAATAGCCGATGGCTCCTATCCCATATCCCGTCCCCTGTTTTTTTATGTGAAGAAACAGCACGTAGGAATGGTTCCTGGTATTCCGGAGTACATAAACGAGTTCACCAGTGAGAAGGCCTGGGGCGATGACGGTTATCTTTCTGACAGGGGGCTCATCCCCATGCCTGAGAGGGAGAGAAAGAAGTATCGTCACGACGCGATGAACCTGGTGCCCATGAAGTCTCTTTAGACTTTTGTGGTCCCTCACAGCCAAGGAGCAGCACAGTGGAAGCAGTGATTCATTCACGTATGGGAACAGACAGTGTCATGGCATGTCCTGACCATCCGTCATTAACCAAGAGTGATGTCAGGGGCATGGTATCGGCGGAGGAGAACTATGAGACAGTTGGCGATCCCTTTGTGGACTCCCCTCGCATGAAATGCCGTGACGTATGTGTTGATTACTCTGGAAAGAGGGCTGTCTTTGATATCAGCCTGGATATAGCAAGTCATGAGGTGATTGCCATGATAGGCCCGTCAGGGTGTGGCAAATCAACCTTTCTGCGCTGTCTTAACCGTATGAACGACACTATTCCCGGTTGCAGGGTCACAGGTTCCATCACCCTGGACGGGACAGACATATATGGCCCAAAGGTGGACGTGGTGCCGCTGAGGGCCATGGTGGGCATGGTGTTTCAAAAACCAAATCCATTTCCCAAGTCGATCTATGACAACATAGCGTACGGTCCGCGCATACACGGGCTTGTGAGCAGCAGGAGCGAACTTGACGGGCTGGTGGAGGATTCTCTGAAAAAGGCCGGGTTGTGGGACGAGGTCAGGGATCAGCTCGATAAGCCGGGGACAATGCTCTCCGGCGGCCAGCAGCAACGTCTCTGCATAGCGAGGACAATTGCCGTGAGTCCGGAGGTCATCCTGATGGATGAACCATGTTCCGCCCTTGATCCGATAGCTACTGCCAGGGTGGAGGAACTCATAGAGGAGTTGAGGGAGAACTACTCGATAGTTATCGTAACCCACTCCATGCAGCAGGCTGCCCGTGTGTCGCAGCGCACGGCCTACTTCCATATGGGATATCTCATAGAGGTGGGGGAGACAGATCAGATTTTCACCAATCCTCAGCATACGTTGACGGAAAACTATATAACAGGCAGGTTTGGCTGAGTGAGCCTGCCATCGGGAGGAGGTCTTTTCATGAAAGAGTGTTTTACTGGTTTGGGAAAAGGGGTAGTGGCAGCGTTCATTGTGTGTTTCCTGTTGTGGGGTTTTCTTGCGGTGTCATCCGTCTCCGCGGCATCTGCCTCTCACGATCCCCTTATAGAGGTGCTCATACGCAAGGGGATTCTCACAGAGGATGAGGCCAGGGAGATCGAGAAGGAGGCCGCGGCCATTGAGAAACAGCGCAGACAGGAGGTCGTGAAAGAGGTCAGGCATGATGCGCTTCCAGGGCCATTGCGGGGTCTGAAGTTCAGGATGCTGTCCTATCTGGATTACAGCGCTGGCCAGGCAAATGACCGTTCCGGCAACACGGACAGTTACAACAGGTTCTCCATCAAACGGGGTTACTTCAGGGTGGACAAGGAGATAACCCCGTGGCTGGCGGCACATCTTACCTATGACGTGCATCAGGATGCCGCCGGCGACTGGAAGACAAGGCTCAAGTATCTCTATGCCCAGTTGAAACCCGCTGATTTGGGGATACTTACGGATATGAAGGCTGAACTGGGGCTCGGACACATCCCGTGGCTGGATTTTGAAGAGCACCTCAACCCTTACAGGTGCCAGGGAACAATGGCCATTGAGCGGGCCGGAACCTTCAACTCCGCTGATCTTGGTGTGAGCATCAGGGGAGATTTTGATGGAAGGCTCGATGATGCCCGAAGCACAGTTGGAAATCCTCACTATGATGGACGTTACGGGAGCTGGCATATTGGCGTGTTCAATGGCAGCGGTTATCACAGCGCGGAACATAATGGCAACAAGGTGGTGGAGGCACGCCTGACACTGAGGCCCCTTCCCGATCTGCTTCCCGGCCTGCAGTTCAGCGGATTTGGGCTAAACGGCAAGGCCAATAACGAGAACCAGTTCGATCAGTACCCTGACTATCAGGCATATATCGGCATGGTCAGTTTTCAGCATCCGAGACTGATCCTCACCGCACAGTATATCACCACCCATGGAAACAAGGACGGTTCTTGGGTGGACGGCAGGGGGCATGCCCTGTGGACCCAGGGAACATCCGTGTTTGCCAATGTGAAACCGCCTGTCTGTGCCTTTGAACCCTCTCTTGACGGAAAGATCAACCTGTTTTTCCGTTATGACTGGATGGACAGGGACAAGAACGACAGGGTGGCAAAGGATACCTCGTACAACATGTACATGGCGGGTGGGGCCTGGGAGGTGTTCAAGGGCAACTTCCTGCTTATGGACTATGAGTGGACCACCTTTGGTGATGACTTTGGATACAGCAAGACCAGGGCCCCGAGTCCCGGACTCAAACCGGATAACGAACACAAGTTCCAGATGGTGTATCAGTTGAAATTCTGAAAGACATGGGCCTGTGGTGATATAGTCTGAAATTCACTGTCGGTTTGCATGGTATTGGCGGGGGCCATGTCCCCGCCTTCTTGCATTCCCCCTCTGTGTCAATGTAACTGAGACTCCTACCCTTTGCTGCTAAATTAGTGCGGGGCGGGTAGAGAGCATATTCTGAGGGGGACTCCATTTTTTTGACGGCTAACGTCGAAGGTCCGTTGCCGCCAAGAAGCGTCAGCGGATTGGTGGTCAGCTTGAGCGGCTTGTTCGGCGCAGCCGCTTACCATCGTTTTGTATTTTCTACGTAAAAACCATACGTTACACTGTTGCAATACCTGCAACTCGCCCTCTATAACTGCGAGGCCTTACTTCCTTCTCTATTTTTTTC
>CAZXAK010000004.1:0-19337 GCA_964638145.1 uncultured Desulfobacterales bacterium
CAGACAGAAAAACAGGGGGTTTTATGGTATTTGGTAGGCTTGATGGTAGTGCTTTAAGGTAAGGTAGTCAAGTGAAATTAAAGAAGAAAGTGCAGATTAGTAAAACATAGTGAAATGGCAGTCGTTGGCCTCCGGAGCCAAAGGCCGTGGGTTCGAATCCCGCACTGCCCGCCAGTAATTTCAGGGGGTTACAGCAAGCATGCTGTTGCCCCTTTTTAAAATTAGTCCCGTATTAGTCCCACTCAGCGTAATCATCCCTGCACCTGAAACCTCTCTTAAAGTTTTAAGTCTGATCAAAACATTGAAGCGATCAAACTGCAGATATAAGAGGCCGTCACCCCTCCTGTCCCCCGCCCCAGGTACAGCCTTCAGCACTAACATAGTGACCGTGAAAAAGAAAAGGGTTGCAGGGTCTTCTGAAACAAATCTTGGATGCCTGGTTGTTTTCCATCTGTAGCGAGCCCGTTTTGGGAGGAAAGCCTAAAAATGGCTATCCCCACGGTCACTACCCTTGAAGGGTATGAAGCGCTCCTGTCCTGGAATATTGCCTGTTATTGACCGGATATACAGAGAGCCACTTTTTCTTGACTTGGCCGGTTTCGTGTCTTGATAATGGGGTCCACTTCAAGTCAGAGATCAGCCTGCCTGTTGCTTCAGGCCCGCCATGTACAGGAGTATGTTTATCAGGTAGTGAATGGCCACGCCTATGATAAATATGGCTGCGGCATCAGAGATGCTCGGCACATAGAATATGAGCATAAGGATCATGCAACCCAGTACAGAGTCGGCCTGGTCTATGAATTTGAAGAGGTTTCCCATCAGGCCGGCCCTGTTCTTGCCCGGGGGTATGCCTATACGTCTTTTGATAAAGCTGTTCGGTAGTTCAAACAGCACATAACCAAATCCCCAGATAGCGCCGTAAAGCCACTCCTCAGCAGTAGAGAAGTCTTCATATCTGAAAAGTGATATCCCGTGGACCCGGCTAAAGGTGCTGTCTATGAGTCCGAATATCCACATCCACAAAGCGGTCAGAAAGATCATGCCAAAGAAACCCTTCCAGGTCTTGTTGGCGCCAAACAGCCGTTTGCCATCTCTGCATACGAGGCCTCTATCCATGGGCCTTTTCATGAAATCCAGTACAGGCAGCCTGACAAACACCATGTTGCATATCCCTGCCAAGATTACAGGCAGCAGCGTGTATGTGATCCGCCAGACAGAACTCACAGTTTTCTTGTCCTTTGGCCAATTTTCGAGCCGTACCTGACCATTGTCTCTATACCCCTTTGTGAAAATTCTTTAATATCTTTGTCCATCATAACGATTCCTGGCTCAAAGAGGAGGATGATGGTGGAACCTCCAAATTCAAAGTAGCCCTTCTCATCCCCCTTTGAGAATCTTCCTCCATTGCGAAGGTGTTGATGGATACTTCCAACAGTCATGGCCCCCACATCTATGTGGATTACCTTGCCGAAGTTTTCTGTACGGAGTACAGCAAACTCCCTCTTGTTTGTCTGGAGTATCCTGAGTCCGTGTTTCAGCGCCAGGGGGTTTATTGAGTGAAGTTTCCCCTTTATGGGGATCACAGGGCCATGATAACCATCGTCTATATAACAGAACCGGTGGTAGTCACAGGGAGCAAGCCTGATCTTGATGCATGTCCCGTTCTTCCAGGGCTCTGTTGCTTCATTGTCTCCAAGCAGTTCGGAAATGGTGAATCCGGCGCCCTTTACAGGAATGATGAGGTCGTCCTGTACACTGTATGTGAGCAGCCTGCCATCTGCCGGTGAGATCAGTGCAGTCTTTGCCATGTCAACTGGCCGTGCATCAGGCTTTAGCCTTCTTTTGAAGAATTCATTGAAGTTTTTATAATGTCCTACTGGTTTTTCGAGCTCGTCAGTATCAATGTTGAATTCTTCCACAAATGGTGGGATACGCCGTACGCTGTTAGGCCTTTTCTGAAGCCAGCCGTAACACTTTGAAATGCAGTTTCTGCTAAGGAGGGCACCTGTTATGAGTCTGCCAGCCCATGTGCCATAGAAGATATCCATGAATGTTTGTTCAAATACCTTCTCTTCTTGCATGCACCTTTGCTCGCGGTTGTATAAGGTGATGCCTTTATGTCCTGTTTGTCGCATAGGATGAATTATTTCAGTGCCTTGCCCAGCCAGAAGATGATAAGGGCCATACCGGTCAAGGGAAAGATGATATAAAATATACCTCCTGGTTTCCTTATCCTGACCTTGAGTATGTAAAAAAATCCCAGCAGGAAAATGGTAAGGCGCACAAGCAATTGTGCCGTGGCCTTGTCTGTAAGGGTACAGATACTCAACACTGTTGGCAGGAAGAGGGCAGAGTATGTTACAGGCAGCCCTGTGTAGTACCTCATGGTGCCATTCCCGCTGTTGTGTTGCAGCAGGTTAAAGTATGCCAGTCGCATGGTGGCGCTGAATGAGTAAAAACAGAACAGTATGTGGTCTGCGGGCTGATTGAAACCTGAGTGGAGCAGTATGATGACAGGAACCATGCCAAAGCTTACAGCGTCCACAGAAGAGTCTATATAGAGCCCGAATCTCTTTTCTGTTTCTGACAGTTTTGTCTTTCTTGCCACCACGCCGTCAAAGAGGTCACACAGCCCTGAAAGTATGAAGCAGATAACTGCCCCGGGAAGCATCCTGTTGAAAGAGAAGATGCAGGCAGCGACAGCAGCAAACAGTCCTGCCACTGTTACTGCAAGTGGCAGGTTGTACACGCCTATGAAATTCATGATAGTACCCCCTTATGCATGTCCGGCCCTGAGCAATGCTTCCACACCAATGGCCATGAGAGGAATGAGAAAGAACATGAAACCTGAAACGTAAAATTTCCTGGCAGTGGCTTTTTGGGGTCTTTTGATCAGTTCTGTACATCTGATTCCGATCAGTGCAGAGGTACAGCAAAGCGCTGTGAGAAACAGGGTCCCTGCGCTGCCTCGATACCAGAAGGCAACCCCGGTAGCGGCTGAACATGCAAACAGGATGGCGGCGAGGATGGCTGATCTTCTTGGGCCCATAACATCAGAGAAGCTCTCGATATTGGCAGTGGCTTCGTCAGGTCCGTGTACGCTGTGGGCATAGTCGTGTGCCAGTACGGCAAGCCATACAAAGAGTGATAGCAGTAATATGGGGTGGATATCATAAAAATTTTTGAGAGAGCTTGCATATACCGGAATGACTCCAAAAACCATATTTACAAACAGGGGGCGGAGCATCAGGGGAATCCTCTGTTTGATGGCATAGAATGTGGCGTACGATCCTGCAGTGACAGAGACAGTCAGAAGAGAGGGCCATGAGGTATTCATAAGTACAATTGGGGCTGCACATATAAGGCAGGCCCTTTTTATCTGGATAGTATCAATCGTTCCTGTGACAAGGCCGCGTTCAGGATTTGTGATCGCATCTGTCTTAATGTCTGAAATGTCATCTACAATACGTAGGATCAAAAGTCCGAGGAATACAGTCAGGAATCCTGTGACATACCCTTGCGCCCCAAGTCCTGCAAGAGACGCTGGCGCTCCGAAAAGTACAAGGGCAAGGGGAATGGTCACCGCAGCGGGGAATCTCTCCCTGGTATATGATATAAGGGTCTCAAGAAGCTGCATCGTCTTTTTTCCCGGAAATTAGCCGTACTGTGCCTTCATATCCATCTATCTCTATCAACTGTCCGTCTTTCAGCCTGGTAGTGGCGCCTTCCACATCCACCACAGCAGGGATCCCGAATTCCCTTGCCACAATGGCCCCGTGAGAGAGCATGCCTCCCCTTTCGAGCACAAGGCCCTGGGCAATAAAGAACAGCGGTGTCCACCCGGGGTCAGTGGTAGTGGTTACAAGTATGTCCCCTTTTCCCAGATTATGACCAGATGCAGGGTCAAGTACGATCCTGACCCTTCCCCTGGTTCTGCCTGTTGACACACCAAGGCCCTTCATGTGCAATGTGCCATAACTTTTTGAGAATTTGATCGCTGGTTTACAGTAACGGCCTTTTTCCAAGACCAGGAGCTCGGGCAGATGCTGTGCAGAACATCTGCTGTATGCCTCCTTGCGCAGTTCCACCAGTTGCGGAATGGTCTCCGGAAACTGGAACTTGCCCTGGATAAGGTCCTCAATCTCTGGAAGCTGCAGATAGAAGATGTCCTCCGGATCTTCAATGTGCGATGCCTTACACAGGTGATGGCCCAGTACAAGGGCCACCCGCCTGAGTTCACCGAACAGCAGGCTCTGGAACAGTCTTCCCCTTTCCCGCAGTTCCATTGCTTCCCGCGCAGATGCGAGCACTCTTCTGAAGATCATTCTTTGCCAAGTGGAAAGGCGCGCCATTAATGTGTCTGCCTGCCTGCTGTCTCTGTCCTCTTTGTCGTACACGGCAGTGTCAGGCTGGTCGTGTACAGAGAGATAGCCTCTTACCAGGTCCCAGTAGAGGTCGTGACGTTCTTCAAATGTGGGATAGACCAGCATGCAGTCATGGTAGCAGCGTGCCCCGAACTCATCCATGAACGAGTCGAGCAGGGAACGCTGTTCAGCAGAAAGGGATGCTTCAAGCCCCTGATAATCCCGTTCTTCCATAAGTCTTGCAAGTCTGCTGTCCCTGCTTACAAGCCGGGCCATGGCGCAGATGAGTTTCACGGGTTCGGTGCTCTCCACCTTGATGCCCTGCAGGAGTTCTGCCATTGCCGTGTCCACCCTTTGAGTCATCCATCTTTCGATAAGTACTTCAAGGAGCCCTGTTGAGATCATCACCTTGAGATCTGCGCACACAGGACCCTGCCACTTGGTGTCCACCAGGTTTAGGATCTCACAGAAAGTGGAAAGGGCTTGGGATTGTGTGGCATCCTTTCCGGTCATCTGACGCCATTTCGTCCTCCTGCTAAAGAATATTGGCTTCAGATCGTGAAGCCGTGTGCCTGCACTGCGGAATGCGGTGATGAGGCGGGGCCAGAACAGTATCAGCTCTATTGCGTTTCCTGTTGGGCCCCTCACCGTACTGGATCGGTCTTTTTCAATGGGAATGGCCGTTTTCTGGCCTATGTAGGTGTCGAGGAACTTGGCGAGCCATTTCCCTATGGGGAACAGATGCATCACCCTGTACCAACTGTTGAGGTTGTAGTATATCCTGCCGCAGTGTATGCCGTTCAGCGAGGTCAGTATCCCGTTTATCCTGGCAAGTTCAGCTTCATTCCAGCCAAATATTCGCAGCGCACATCTCATGTAGGAGTAATAAAAGGCATCAACAGTGGACCAGGCCAGGGGTGCCAAGGGGAAGGGGAAATTTTCCGCCATGTTGGCATTGGTCCATGCAACGGTTTCCCTGTTGAATATTCCGGTTATTGGCCTTGACTGCAGGATATGGAGGTCGTCTCCTCTGCAGCACCACTCCATGTCCACAGGCTGGCCGGACATCTTCTCGGCCTTCAGGGCCAGCCTCTTGAGTTCCTTTATATGGTGCCCCAGTTTGCCTGGCAGTTCGGAAGTGTCATCCTGGCAGGTGCGGCGCAGCCTCACCATTTCAGGGACCACCTTCCCTGAAACCAGTTTTTCCCCCAACCCCTCAACCCACTCGATCACCAGATAGTCGGTTGACCTGTTAACCGGGTCCATTGTGAAGAGTACACCGGAAAAGTCAGGCTGAATCTGTTCCTGGATGATGACTCCCATAGCAGGTATGCCCGCTGTATCCCTCTTCTCCAGATAGGCGGTAACAGGGTGCCTGAACCTGCTGGCCCAGCATTTTTTTATCGCTTGAAAGACATTGTCAGCTTCAACATTTAGAAATGTATCAAACTGGCCTGCCATGGAAAAATCATGGGCATCCTCAGCGCACGATGACGACCTTACGGCAAAGACTCTTTTCTTGCTGCTGGGGTCTTTCAATCTCCTGGATATCTCCCCTTCCATATCTGCAGGGAAGTGGCCCGCAACTATCCGGTCTGTGATATCTGCTGTCTTTCCGTAAGAGATGCTGTTAAATTCACAGAAGTCCCTGTACGCCCGGTCCGGGATAATCCAGCCGGCAGGCACAGGAAATCCTTCTGCCATCATTTCAGACAGCCTTCTTGCCTTTGCCCCCACTTCGTGCAGTGAAAGATGGAGTGAGGCATTGAGTGGCACCATATATCGTGATTGTTTTGTCATGGATGAAGATTTGCGCGATAGCGTTTCATACATCTGGTATCTCAGTGATGTATCTGGCGAGGTTGGTATATACCCGTTCAAGGAATTCAAGTTTCAGGATATTATGCCCAAGCAGGTAGAGGTTCATTCTGACAAGTGCAAGAAAGAGTGCGTTCAGGTCGAGCACTTCCACAAAATGTGTTCTGTCAATCGGGGCTGACAGCCCTTTTTCAAGACATTGGATATAGAAATCTGCATACCTGAGATAGTCATTGCGTGAGGAGCCATCTTTCATGACAAAGACCATAAATTCTATAAGGTCATGCTGAGGGTTCTGGAAAAGGGCCAGCTCCCAGTCGTAAAGCACTGTCACAGGTGAAGCCGATCCGGTTCTGAGACAGAGATTCCTGGGGTTGAAGTCATTGTGGGTAAGGGTCAAGGGAAAGGAGAGCATCTTGTCCACCTGCATGTCCAGATTTTCCATAAAATCAACGTATTTCCCCATTACACCATCTGGCACAAGATCAGGATATCTCTGGGCGTTGAAGTGGGTGAGTTCCTCCATGAGGGCGGAGCCACTGCACACAAAGTCCATGTCCATTTTCTGAATATCCATGTGGCCCAGGGCATGGTATCTGTTGAAGTACAGGGAGTGCATGGCTGCCATATCTCTCAGTACTGTCTTTATGGCCTGATCGTTCCATGACTGGATATGGAATATGGAGTCGTAATAGTCGCTTCCAGTCAGGTCTTCCATTAATACCGCATATATCTCCTTGCTGTGATCTACCATGGTGCCGTATATGACTGGACAGAATCGCAGGAGTTCATCAGGGGCATTGCGGTAGATGCTGATCTCCCTCAGATGGCTGTCTTCAAGGCAGAATATGTGTGACTGGGACTCATACAGGCCAGGGAGCCGGTCCTCGCCTGTCAGCCTGGCCACCTTCAGGCCTGTCTCTTCGAGTTCCCTGTTCGATACCTTGAGCTTCAGAAACGCCGGTATGTCCACAGGCCCGTCAGGGGTTGTGGCCGAGAGCAGGTAACGGTGAAGTCCGTGAACAGAGGACTCACCGGTTATGGTGGAGATTATCCCTGAGCAGCTATGACGCGGCAGTTTTCTGAAGCCTGTAACAGTAATGTCAGGGTCATGGAACAGGTCAGTAAAGAATTTTTCATTGATGTCCGATTTGGTCAGGGTGTTGGTTGGCCGGTTCCTTCCGAGCCTCTCGTGTGCGCTTACAAAGTCATTTGTGACTATGGCTGCCCCTGTGGATATGTCCAGTGACAGACAGGCGCCGGCCACTATCTCCGCAAACCTGAACAGGCGTCCCTGCCCGTAACAGCCCATTATTTCCAGGCACTCCTTCTGAACCGGCAGTTTTGTGCCCCCGCCCACGGTTCCTGCAACGAGAGAGGGCAGGAAGACAGCGAATTCCAGCCCGTCATCCCTGAGATATGCCTTGAATATCCCTCCGGCAGATTCATGTATGCTTGCCATGTCCTGGCCTGTTGCTGCAAATATCCCGGCAATCACATTGGCAAAGTTTATGTTTGAGCCCAGCATGCCCGTCTCATGGGCACAGAACTCTGCCTCTGACCAGATTCTCACAAACTGTTCCGGTGTTACCCTGAGGATTCTCCTGAGAATCTTTCTGTGAATGAAACAGGAGGCCGTAACGCTCAGTCCCCGACCCTCGATGAAGTTCTGGTAGTTGGCCTTCTTGTCTCCTGACATGTTGGCCTCAATGTTGTGCCAGAGATACTTGATAAAGGGATCGTCCCTGATCTGCCTCGCTATCCATTCGCAGGCCACCCATGTGCATGCTGATGTCATGTTCTGGCCTGCGGCATCCCCTGTTGTAAAGTAGAATCTCAGGTGCAGGGCCCTGCCAAATACCAATGGAGTGATTTTTTCCAGCCGGGCCACTGATGAGACACTCTCTGCCTTCTCCCTTATCCTGTGCAGGTGTTCCTCCACCCATCTTTCAAGGTTTATTGCCCCCTCCATGCTGTCACAGAAGAAGACAGGGGCCCTCACCATGTGTTGCCGGATCACATGGACATGTACACCGCCTGACAGGTTGCACGCCTTTGCCCCCCGGCTGATGGAGCTTATCAGCGCTCCTTCGGTGGTGGCGATTGGCAGCGGTACATAGTCATTGATATAAGAGCCTTTGATCAGAATTGGTCCCGCAAGCCCTACAGGTATCTGGACTGCACCAATGTAGTTTTCTATGTTTCCGGCAAGTGATTCCGGTTTCAGGATGCTCCTTGCAATACCGGAGAGGCTGGAGCCGCTTACCTGCCTTGCCCACTCTAATCGTCTGCCCACTGCCTCAGGTGAATAGTGGGCCTTTTTTGAAGATTTTGGAATCCTGGTGGGATCCACCGATTTCCTGTCTCTGTGCCTGCCCGTATTCACAAGGATATCCACAGCATCCCTGAGAGCCTTTGCATCGGATTTGTTTTGGGCCTGCAGGTCTATGACTGTAGACTGCCCGTAATTCCTGAAACTTACGATCTCCATGCTTCGGACAAGTGGTACGTTGCCATTTTCTCCGATGCTTACGTTGAAAACCTCTGTCCCTATATCTGCAGCCAGAGGTTCATCCATCTGGATTTCAAGGCCGTTTCCCCAGAATCCTGCCAACTTGCCTGAGTAAATACGGTTGGCATGCAAGAATGCCGCGGAGGGTTGTAACGTTTTGTGAAAGATACGTTTTTCTTTCATGGAATGGGTTCAACGAGGGGTATGGTAACTGAGGTAGTACCCTGTGAGCAGATACACGATTTTTCCATAGGGCATGGTGTCTGCCTCTGTCTGTCACAAGAGAATCAGGGGGGCAGAGATGGGCGGGGCTATACCCTGTCCTTGTTTCCGCCCGCTGCTCCGGTTCTGCCCCGAATCATCCAGGCCACGGCTGCAATGCAGAAAAAGATTGCACTTGTGAGAAGTTGTGACCTTCCGGTTTCTGCCAGGCCAGCCTTTGGGGGCAGGACAAGCTCCCCCCTGTACTTGTGTATCCACAGTGTATAAGTTTTGCCCTGTTCAAAGGCATCCCTGCCCTGCGTAGAGGTAAAAGCAAGACCAGGGGCCTCCATGGTTAGTTCATTGCCGTTATATGTAAATGTAAAGACAGGGATGATACGGGGCTGCTGCCCTGTAGTACTTGCATTTGTTTCGTTACGCATGCCTGTCAGTGTGGCCTGAACCGTGGCGTAATCGCTGCTTGTGTCCTTGGTGAAGTAGAGCGTATTTATGCCTGCGCGGAACATAAGTACGGCGTTGAACAGGAAGAACAGTGCTATTATGAGCAGTAGGGTGGATTTGCGCTGTGGTTTTCCTGATGGTTCATTTCCCATGGTATCTATTGTCTCCATGCTGCAGGACACTTGTGCGGCAGGGGGTGTTTTTTCTCATGCTTTTAAAGCTTATCCGTTGCAGGCATTTATGAATGATCTGTTTGCCCGCGGCTAAAACCATGAGAAAAAACACCCCCCGCCTTTGTTAGTTGCTTCTGTATTTCATGTGCTCTGTAGCATGCATTATCTCATAAATAGAGGTCTATGGGAAATGTTTTTATCTGTATCTTTGACGATGGTTGAATTTGATAATGCAACTAATCTCTCCCCGCTCTGATCTTTCTTTTCTGTGCGTATCCTGGGGCCGCCTCCATGAATCAGTTGCCTTTCAGGCCCCCTTTTGCCGTTTCCCAGCACGCAGGATCAAAGCGGTAATGGGGCGCCCTTTTCTTTGTTTTGTTTCTTTGAGGCGAGCAAGAGAAATGAAAAAAGGGAAATTACTGAGGTGGTACCTTTTCCCCCATCAATTTGCCAGCGGCTAAAACCATGAAAAAAGCCATCTGTTTTATGAATTGCTCCCTGTATTTCAGGTATAATGTGGCATACTATATGAAAAATCCGTTGGTATTTTTTTCAAAGGGAGGCCTGCTCCTTGAAAGAATTTGCTGGAGGGTATCAAATGCCTCCTGGAACTTGCCAATAAACATACTGCACGACACCTGAAATGCAGAAGCAATTGGCAAAGGCGGATGGTGCTTTTTCTCATGGTTTTGACCGCGAGCAAATATATCCTTAACAAGGCATTGCAACTGATGAGCTTTAAAAGCATGATAAAAAGTACCGTCCGCCGTATAGGTGTCGTGTAGTATGGCCAATAAAATAATATTTCTTTTGTCCGAATATGGGCAGATTGGAGAGATATGAAAAAAACGGGAATTACTGGTCATGAGAAGACCAAGATCTAAAATATCCATCAAGCGACAGTCATACAGAAAGCCAACAGAAATACCTTCCATATTTTATGCAAAGACATATCAGAAGGAGGATGGGAATATCCTGCCTGGCCGGACCGTTTTTAGCCACTGCCGCATAGTTGGGGCTGTGGCAAGGGAACTGATGAGGCGGATCAGATCGGTGGTGCGTTTTCCTCTCTTCCCCAGTGGTTCAGAACTCGTAGCATCGTTCCATGATATAGGCAAGGTAAGCCCCACATTTCAGAAAAAGATCCTCCAAAATATTACAGGTTACAGCCCTGATGATTACCCGCAGCTAAGGGGGGTGAATCCCGATCTTGAAAGGCAGTGGGGTGGGCATGCGGGCGTCACCCAGCTTGCCCTGAAACAGGCTGATGCGGCAAGGTATATCCCGGAGATATGCGGACAGCACCATGGTTACACTCCGCAGGTTAGTACATACAGGGCCAACGCTGAACTGTTTGGTGGCGAGAAATGGCAGCTTGAACGTGAAAATCTTCTTGGCGCCCTTGAGGACACTTTTCATGTACGCCAGCCCAAGATTGACACGCATGAAGAGGCGCGGCTTGTCGCAGGGCTTGTCTCTGTAGCTGACTGGATAGGTTCTGGGGAACTGTTTGACAGACCGGATGAAGCCTGGGAGGATAAGGTATCCAAGGCCCTTGACCGGGCAGGATTCGTCTGGCCCCGTTTCAGGCAGGGTCTGAGTTTTCAGGAGGTTTTTGGCAAGGGATTCAAACCGTATCCGGTACAACAGGCATTTATAGATACAGTTACCAGTCCGGGAATCTATATCCTTGAGGCACCTATGGGGATAGGGAAGACCGAGGCCGCACTTTATGCAGCATACAGGCTTTTGAGCCGCGGTCAGGCCTTAGGCGTTTATTTTGCCCTCCCCACACAGCTTACCTCCAACAGGCTTTATCAGAGGTTCAACGCATTCCTTGAACGTATTGTTAATGATGATGCCCCGCACAAAAAACAGGCGCTTCTGCTGCACGGAAAGGCATGGCTTGAGGCCACTGAACTTGGCGTGGAAGGCAGGCCTGGTGGTTCCTGGTTCAATACAAGAAAACGGGGTCTTCTTGCGCCTTTTGCAGTGGGTACTCTTGATCAGGCCCTCATGGCGGCAATGAATGTGAAACATGGTTTTGTCAGGGCCTTTGGTCTTGCGGGAAAGGTGGTGATCCTTGATGAGATTCATTCGTATGATGCCTACACCGGCACTATTATAGACTCCCTTGTAAAACTTTTGCGGAAACTTCATTGTACTGTCTTTGTCCTGAGCGCCACGCTCACAGAGTCAAGACGCAGTGAAATCCTTGGCACGCGTTCCTGCACGGACGCCTTCCCCCTTGTCAGCGCTGTTCAGGCAGGTGGAAAGCGTATCGAAAGGGCGGTTGCCTCATGTTCAGTCAGGGAATTTGCCATAAATATCCTTGATGACACATCCCTTGCCATAGAACACGTGCTTGAACGGGCAGAGTCGGGTCAATATGTCCTGTGGATAGAAAATACGGTTTCAGATGCCCAGGAGCGTTTTCTTGATCTGTCTGCGCGGGCCGCAGAATCGGGTATTTCGTGCGGTCTTCTGCATTCCAAGTTTATTCCTGTGCACCGTCGGGCAATCGAAGATCGATGGGTCTCACTCTTTGGGAAACACGGATGGCGGAAGAGGGCTGATACGTCAACGCCTGGTTGTATCCTGGTTGGAACCCAGGTGCTTGAGCAGTCTCTTGATATAGATGCTGATTTTATGGTCAGCCGTTTCTGTCCTACAGACATGCTCTTTCAGAGGTTGGGACGTGTATGGAGACACGAGCATACTCCCAGACCAGCCGGAGCAACTTGCGAGGTGTGGATCCTTGCCCCGGGGCTAAGGGATGCCATTGAGCATCCTCTCAAGGCGTTTGGATCTACTGCATGGGTGTATTCACCTTATATTCTGTGCCGCAGCCTTGAAGTATGGCAGGGTATCTCTGACGTAAAGCTTCCCAATGATATACGTCGTCTGCTTGAGGATACTTACAGACAGCGCCACGAGACTGGCAAGATGGGACAGTGGCTTTTTGAGCTTGAGAACGGAAATCGGGACCGAAAAGGCAGAAAGGCCCTTAAACAGCTTGCCTCTCTCACCCTTGCAACCGGGGGCATTACTCTTCCGGAATCCAAAGCCCAGACCCGTTATAGTGAAGACCGGACGTGCGATGTCCTGCTTGTAAGAAAGATTGCCATGTGTCCTGACCGGCGTTTTTCATGTTTTACATTGCTTGACGGCAGGGTGATTGAACTGCCATGGGACCGGTGGCGGCTTGATTGGGGGCAGTGGCGGTCAATAAGTGCCGAACTTACAAATCATATAGTGAGTGTGAGATATTCAGATGCGCCTGAACCGTTGCCGCTCGATACTGTGAGACGCCTGCGGCTTCATTACTGTTTTTACATAGGCAGTCCGGAGCACGACGAGTCCTTGCTGAGAATAGCAGAGGTGGACGAAAGTGACTGCCTTAAAGGGTATCAGGGGGTTAAAATTCATGAACGGCTGGAACTGCGGTATGGCGACAGTGTCGGTTACCGAACTGTGCCACTACAGGGATAGGGCAAGGTGCCGGGCAGTTATACGGCAGATGGTCATTTTTTGTCATGCTTTTAAAGCTCATCAGTTGCCATTGAGTTAATGCTATATTTGTTTATAATCAAAATCATGAGAAAAGGCACCATCTGTCCTGGTCAATTGTCTCTGTATCTTAGGCGTTCTGTTGTATGGGAATAGGGTATGGCAAAAAGAGATATTCGTTCTTTCAATCTTGTTGATGAACCATGGATTCCGGTTGTAGATACTGGAAGGGTAAGCCTTAAAGGGCTTTTTTCAACCCCTGAACTAAGGGCGATAGGGGGCAATCCTGTCCAGAAGATAGCGGTAATGAAGCTGTTGCTTGCCATAGCACAGGCCGCATGTCCCCTTTCTGATGACCGGGAATGGGAACAGGCAGGTCCTGAAGGTGTTGCCAGTAGTTGTATTTCATATTTGGAGAGGTGGAAAGGACGTTTTGATTTATATGATCGTGATCGTCCATTTCTACAGCTTCCTTCTGTAAAAAAGGCTGCTGTGCAGAGTTATGGCGCTGTCATACCTTATATTGCCACAGGTAACACAACTGTCCTTACAGAGTTGCAAATAGAGAAGGAACTTGATGATGCGGAAAGGGCCCTTCTGCTGGTCACTTTGATGGGTTTTGCCCTTGGAGGCAAGAAGGCGGATAACAAAGTTGTCCTTACGGAAGGCTATTCCGGTAAATCCAGAACGGCGCGGCCTGGGCCGTCAGTGGCGTACAAAGGACTCCTTCACAGCTTTGTCACAGGAAGAACCGTGCATGAGACTATATGGTTCAATCTGGTGACAGCAGATGCTCTTGATGAATCCCGTATGTTTAATGGTGGCATTGGGGTGCCGCCATGGGAGAGAATGCCGTCAGGAGAGGGGTGCGAGGTGGCTGAGGAACTGAAGACCACCTTGACTGGCAGGCTTGTTCCCCTGTGTCGTTTCTGTCTCCTTGTTGAAAGTGGCCTTCATTATACAGAGGGAATTCAGCATATGAACTATCAGGATGGCATATGTGATCCCTCTGTGGCGGCAGACAGTTCTAAGAAAAAGGTCAAGGTGTTGTGGGCTGATCCTGAAAAGAGGCCATGGCGACAGTTGCCAGCACTTTTGAGTTTTATAGGCCATGATACCAGCGCTTTTGATTGTTTCCAGCTCAGAGTCGCCCTGCCAAGGGCATCGAGGCTTTCCAGAGATTTTGCTGTCTGGTCAGGTGGGTTGAAGGTTAGCAGTAATGCCGGGGAACAATATGTGTCCGGGAGTGATGATTTTGTGGACTCCGAGGTGTGGCTGTCAGGCGATATGATAAACGAAGTGTGGTTCAGCCAGTTGCAGAATGAGATGCAACGGCTTGAGCAGATGGCAAAACGGCTTTATGGGGCAATAAGGGCGTATTACACCCTTCTCACCGCAGAAGGAGAGGGCATGGCAGGCAGAGGGGTTAGCCTGTTCTGGCAGCTTTGTGAAAATGATTTCCAGGAACTCGTTGATGCATGCGGTACTGCCTCTTTCGAAGGGAAACAAGATGAACTTTCTGCGCTTTGGGTCAGGTTCGTTAGGTATGCCTATGGGGTTTATGACCGGTCATGTCCGAGTGATACCGCAAGACAGCTTGAGGCGTGGGCAAGCAGCAGACCCAATCTGAGGAAATTTGTAAGCAGGGAAGAGTAAGGAGGTTGTATGGCAAAGAATGAACAGCAGGACAGTGGCTCTTCATCAGCCAGGTCAGAACGTTTTGTGGACGGCATCCTGAGGAGATGTCAGGATGACAAGGGATTTGCTGCGCGTCTCAGACGTGCGGACAATCCTGCCACTGAGTACCAGAGTTGGGAGATTCTGGCCTCTTTCGGGGTTGATATATCCAGAGACTATCAGAGGCTGCCGTTTGCAACGGTAGGTGCGGCAATAGCCCGTTCAAAGGCTGCTGAGAATGGATCCATCGGGCTTGGTGAGGCAGTGGCAGCCTGTTACGACGACGGGAATGAGAGCAGTCAGGCCAAGGCTAGGATCAGGCGTATACTGGCCTGCCATGATATTGAAGAGGTATGCCGTGTTCTGCGGCCTGTCCTTTCACTCATTGCCAGCAGGGTCGATGTCCCAGTGGATTACAAGTTGCTCCTTCGTCAGTTACTGGGCTTCAAATGGAATCGAAGGCGGGTTCAGCTCCAGTGGGCCCAGAATTTCTATTCACGCTCCTTTGCCAAGGGTATCTCTGAGGAGGATGGCGCATGACAGAAAAGTTATATGCCAGCATCCTTGAGTTGGACAGGAAGGCCGTCAAGCATCTTGGCATCACTGATCCTTATTCCCTTCACCGTGTTGTTTACAGCCTGTTTCCTGATGTCCGGACCGATGATGAAAAACGTTCAGGCAAGCCCAGCGGCATTGTTTACGCAGATCAGGGCGGTGATTTTTTTACAAGGAAAATCCTCATCCTTTCCAACAGAGTGCCCGCTTCCTGTGTGGAATCAGGATACGGGGCCGTGCTGACCCGTGAGATACCTCGCTCTTTTCTCGGATACGACTATTACCGTTTCAAGGTGGTTGTCAACCCTTGTATCAGGCGGAACGCGACCAGGAAGCTCGAACCTGTAAGGGGGCGTGAGGCAATAGCGCACTGGTTTTGTGATAGATCCCAAAGGAACTGGGGTTTTGTTGTCTTGAAAGAGCATCTTCAGGTGGACAGTATGGATGTGTTGCGATTCACTGCGAAAAATCGTCATCGCATCACCATGTCAAGGGCAACGGTACAGGGAGTGCTGAAGGTGGTGGAAAGGGACAGATTCATGAAGAGTTTTGCGGCTGGGCTGGGCCGTGGTCGTGCTTTTGGGTGCGGACTGTTGCAGATAGTTCCGCAAAAGGTTTTTGCAAATTCAAGATAAAGAGGGATTAAACATGTCGGAATTGTTCAGAAATTTACGAATAGAATATCATATTATCCAGTCATTTCCTGTCACCTGTCTCAATCGGGATGACGTTGGCGCTCCCAAGACAGCAGTGGTAGGCGGTGTTACAAGGGCAAGGGTGAGTTCTCAGTGCTGGAAGAGGCAGGTCAGGCTCGCCCTGGCCGATCTTGGGGCAAGGTTGGGAACCCGCACCAAAAAGGTTGCCCGGCTTATAGAAAGAGAATGCCTGGGGCTCGGTGCTGGGCAGGAGGAGGCGGCTGCATGTTCTGAAAAACTGGCTGGCTTTGTCTGTGATGATACTCTGTTGTTCATAAGCGCGAGAGAGGCTGCTGCATTCGCAGAGTATGCCAAGGATAAAGGGTTTGACGCTACCAAATTGAAAAACAAGGAGGTGGTCAAGGTTATAAAGAAAGTTACGGATAAGGCTATTGATGCCCTTGACATAGCCCTCTTTGGGAGGATGGTGGCAAAGGCCCCTGAACTCGACGTGGAGGCTGCTTGCTCTTTTTCTCACGCAATCTCAACCCATCGTGTAAGTAATGAGATTGAATTCTTTACAGCCCTGGATGACCTCGTTGATGAAGATGAAGCGGGTTCAGCCCACATGGGAAGCCTTGAATTCAATTCTGCCACTTATTATCGGTACATCAGTCTTGATCTTGGCCAGCTTGCTCAGACCCTTGGAGAAGAGGATATGGAGTCAGCAGTGGAAAATTTTACCAAGGCACTTTTCCTGGCAGTACCTGCGGCACGTCAGGCCACACAGTCTGGGGCAAGTCCGTGGGAGTTTGCCAAGGTCCTGGTCAGAAAAGGGCAGCGTCTTCAGGTACCTTTTGAAACCCCTGTCCAGCCTGAAGGTGGCGGTTATCTTCAGCCGAGTATCAGAGAGTTGAAATCATATATTGCCAAAAAGGAGAAGTTGTCAGGTTCTCTTTTTGGCAAGGTTGGCGATTATGAATGGGGTCAGGATGAAGGATACAGCATTGATGATCTTATTGCTGATTTAAAAAAACATATACAGGAAAGTTAGAAAATGCCACATCCATATCTTTTACTTTGGCTCGAAGCGCCTTTGCAGTCATGGGGCTTTGATTCCAAGTTTGGAAGAAGAGATTCTCTTGGTTTCCCTACCAAATCAGGTGTGCTTGGCCTGATATGTTGCGCCCTTGGCGCAGGTGGCAGGCAGCGTGAGTTCCTTGCCGATTTTGCTGAACTTGACATGCAGGTGGCTGTTTTCCCAAGATGCGATAGTGAGGGGCGGCCTTTGCCGCGAGAGCCACTCCTGTGTGATTTTCACATGGTGGGTAGCGGGTATAATACCAAGGATCCATGGCAGAATCTTATGATCCCAAAGACTTCTAAGGGTACAAAAGCCGTGGGTGGGGGCACCAAGATGACATTTCGTTATTATATCCAGGATATGGCGTTTGCAGTGATCATACAGGTTCCTGAATCCAGGGCGGAGGTTGTAGCAAATCACCTGAAAAATCCTGTATGGGACCTTTACCTTGGAAGAAAGAACTGTGTCCCTACTGAATTTATCTTCCAGGGTATCTTTGCACAACCGAATATTGCTATGGAGGCAGCGGAACGCATTGCCGCTGCAAAAGGAAGGGTCATGTCTTTAAGGGTGTTGCAGGGTGAACATGATGATGGTGATGTGATTATGCTTAACGATGTTCCTGTTCAGTTTGGAAAGCATAAGGTCTATCGTGACAGGCGCATTACATTGATTCCTGTCATGCCGCAGGACGATGCCAGATAAAACAAGGCTGTTCATCAAGGTTACGCGAGAATCACTGCCCAGGGTAAGTGATAAATATCCTTTCATTTACCTTGAGAGGGGCAGGCTTGAGGTGGATGACAGCAGCATAAAGTGGATAGATTGTGATTGCAATGTAGTGCGTATCCCTGTGGCGACCATAAATGCGCTGCTTCTTGGTCCGGGAACCAGTGTTACCCATGAGGCAATAAAGACAGCCGCGTCAGCCAATTGTTCAATATGTTGGGTTGGAGAAGATACCCTGCTTTTTTATGCATCAGGGATCTCTCCGACTGCCAATACTCGTAACATGCTCAGACAGGTTCGCCTTGCCTCCAACAAGAAGAAATCTCTTGAAGTGGCCCGTCGTATGTTTGCCTTTCGTTTTCCTGATGCAGATTTGCGTGGCAAGAGCCTCAAGGAAATGATGGGTATGGAAGGGCATAGAGTAAGAGGTATTTATCAGAAAAAGGCCGAGGAGTATGGGGTAGGCTGGAAAGGTCGGAAGTTTACACCAGGAAAGTTTGAGCTTGGGGATGTGACTAATCAGGTCCTTACTGCATGCAATGCGGCCCTGTATGGTATCTTGTGTTCCGTTGTGCATAGTCTTGGATATTCGCCCCACATAGGTTTTATTCATTCCGGCAGTCCGCTTCCATTTATTTACGATCTTGCAGATCTTTACAAAGAAAATTTATGCATTGATCTTGCGTTTAGCCTGACAAGGGAAATGGCTGGTTTCTACAAACGTGATATGGTTTCCAACGGGTTTAGAAAGAGAGTTTTGGAACTGGATATAATTGGACGTGTCCCAGGTGATATAGAAAAATTGATGGGGAAAAAGCGTGCTGGTAGTAATAGCAAATGATTTGCCACCAGCAGTCCGTGGCAGAATGAAACTGTGGTTTGTTGAGCCCAAGGCCAATGTTTTTGTGTCTGGCGTAAAGGACTCAGTGGCAGTTACTGTAATTGAGTATCTTTATAAACATTGTCCAGACAAGTCCGGAATCATAATTTTCAGATCATTATCCAGACCACCAGGATATGAAATACGATTTATAGGTGCGCCTCCAAGGGATTTGGTTACAATTTCTGGCCTTCAGCTCGTTAAGGACAAAATCAAAACTAAGAAATAAACACTATATTTTGTATGCTCAATCTTGATCATTGACAAGATGTTGCTGTCTTCCCCACGCCCGTGGGGGTGTTTCTAGAAACTCTGCACTACTCCAGTATACATCATCAGTCTTCCCCACGCCCGTGGGGGTGTTTCCTAAACCAAAGACTAAACCTAAAACTAAACCTAAGTCTTCCCCACGCCCGTGGGGGTGTTTCCCTTCGTATATACAATCGTGTTAGGTGGCAGCAGTCTTCCCCACGCCCGTGGGGGTGTTTCTCATATAAATGTCTATTACTCTGTAAATCCTTGGTCTTCCCCACGCCCGTGGGGGTGTTTCCGGACAATCTTTTGTTCATACTGGCAGATATTTAGTATTCCCCACGCCCGTGGGGGTGTTTCCAGAAACTCTGCACTACACCCGTATACATCATCAGTCTTCCCCACGCCCGTGGGGGTGTTTCATAAACCAAAGACGAAACGTAAAACCAGACCTACGCCTTCCCCGCGCCCGTGGGGGTGTTTCC
>CAZXAK010000005.1:0-88982 GCA_964638145.1 uncultured Desulfobacterales bacterium
GCAATGGTTGTGAGTTTGGGCATTATCTCTATGTGCCAGTGGTAATGTTCCAGGGAGTGCTGATTGATAGGTGCGGTATGGAGCATGTAATTATATGAAACTCCTGGTACCACTGCATTCAGCCGCTTCATGGTCACGGAAAAGAGCTCGGTAAGGGCGCTGAACTGCCTGTCATCCATTGAGACAAATCTCGACTGGTGGCGTTTGGGCATTACAACCATCTCAAACGGTGCCCTGGATGCAAAGGGACAGATGGAGATAAACTCCTCATTTTCCCACACTATGCGGATATTTTGCGACTGTTCCTGATGGATGATATCACAGAAGGCGCAGCGCTCCTTGTAGTCATAGTATCTCAGGCATCCGTCCAGTTCCTCCTGTATCCTGTTGGGAATTACAGGGAGGGCAATGAGCTGAGAATGGGAATGTTCTAATGATGCGCCGGCACTTTTGCCATAATTCTTGAATATTATAATATATTTGAATCTGGTATCCTTGGACAGGTCGAGTATGCGGTCTCGGTAGGCCCTGAAGATAAGTTCAAGTTTGTCATGTTCCAGTTCATCAATGGTGGAGTGGTGATCAGGGGTTTCTATGATTACCTCATGGGCCCCTATCCCGTTCATCTTGTCATAGATACCCTCCCCCCGCTTGTCAAGATCACCTTCTATTATCAGGGCCGGATACTTGTTAGGTACCACCCTGAGCTGCCACCCCTCTCCATTGGGGTTATAGTACGGCCTGCCGTAGGCCAGGACTTCGGGAGGGGTGGTCTTCTCATTACCAGGGCACAGGGGACAGAATCCACCTTTGGTCTTGTCTTTTTCCTTTATAAAGTCATAAGGCCGTTCCCCGCGTTCCTGGGCGATGATGACCCACCTGCCGGTAATGGGATCTCTCCTGAGTTCAGGCATTAAACCACCAAATCATGACCTGAAATGCCTCCTGAGCCTTGAGATACAGAATATACCGTGACGCCAACAGACCAGCATTACAGTCCCTTGGCCTTCTCTTCCTGTTCCTGTTTGGCCTTGCACGCAATACAGAGTGTGGTTACAGGTCTTGCCTCAAGACGCTTGATGCCTATCTCCTCACCACACTCATCGCACTCTCCATATATACCTTCGTCTATTCTCTCAAGGGCTGTACGAATTTTTTTGATGAGTTTGCGTTCCCTGTCCCTTATCCTGAGTTCAAAACTCCTGTCAGATTCTACCGAGGCCCTGTCGGTAGGATCAGGGAAGTGATCGTCCAATTCTGTCATCTCTCCAAGCGTCTTGTCTGCCTCTCCAAGGAGTTCATTAAGCTTGTCTGTAAGTATCTTGCGAAAATATTCAAGCTGGGCCTGGTCCATAATCAGCCTCCTGATTTTTCTTTATTTTCCCTTTTCCAAGTTCCGCTTTTACCGCCAGATTTATATTCAAGTCTAACTGGGCCTATCACAATTCCCTTTTCCACGGCCTTGCACATGTCATACACGGTGAGTGCTGCGACAGATACCGCGGTAAGCGCCTCCATTTCCACACCGGTTTTGCCACTTACCGAGACTGTTGCAAAAATTTTTACAGCGTATCTGCTTTCATCATACTCAAAGTTGATTTCAACCGATTCGATTGGAAGCGGGTGACACAGGGGAATGAGTTCATCCACCTTTTTGGCTGCCATAATACCTGCGATTCGTGCAGCAGCTATAACGTCACCTTTGGGAATGGTCCTGTCAATCAGCATGCCAAAGGCCGTTGGACCCAAGGTAACCACCCCTTGGGCCACTGCGATACGTCTGGTCTCGGCCTTGTTGCTAATGTCAACCATCAGGGCCCTGCCCTTCTCATCTATGTGTGTGAGAGTTGAATGAGTCATGATACGTCATGCCTGGCCTGTTCTGAGCCATGTCCGGCCGCCTTCTTGAACAGCCGGCGAAAAAAGCCACCCTCTTTTTTGCCCTTTTCTATCTCGGCAAACTCCCTGAGCAGTTCCTTCTGTCGATCAGTCAGGTTCTCTGGCACCATGACCTTTATAAATATGACCTGATTGCCGGGGCGTGTCCCACGAATGTCAGGGAAACCGCGACCTTTGAGGGTGATGCTCTCACCATTCTGTATTCCGGCAGGGATATCTATTTCCTCCTCACCATCAATGGTGGGTACTGTTATCTTGCAACCCAGAGCCGCCTCTGTCATAGATATCATCTCACTGCTGAGTATATCATTGCCTCTGCGCTGAAAGAACTCATGAGGTTCCACATGGATCACAATGAAGAGATCACCCCGTGGACCACCTCTAAGCCCTGCTTCCCCTTCGTTTCTGAGTCGAAGTCTGGAGCCGGTATCAACGCCAGCAGGTATGTGTACTTTGACCCTGCGCCGTTCCTGCACCCTGCCCTGTCCACTGCAGCGCCTGCAGGGTTCTGTCATTATGGTGCCTTCACCAGAACATCTGGGGCACAGGGAGGTAACCCTGAAAAAACCTTCTGTCCTGATCACCTGTCCAGCGCCGTTACATGTGGGACATGTTATGACCTGACTCCCCTCTGCAGCACCTGTGCCGTTACACTCGGCACAATTCTCAAGCCTTACGATATCTATCTCTTTCTCTGTGCCCAACGCGGCCTCTTTAAACGAGATGGTGAGGTCATAGCGCAGGTCAGAACCTGCTTCCGGTCCCTTTCGCCTGCCACGTCTTGGTCCGGCGGAAAAGCCAAAAAAGTCTTCGAACAGGTCGCTGAAGGAGCTGAACACATCCTCTGCTCCACTGAAGCCCCTGAACCCAGCACCTTCTACCCCGGCATGGCCATGCAGGTCATACAGTTTGCGCTTTTCAGGGTCACGAAGGACTTCATATGCCTCAGCAGCCTCTTTGAACTTTTCTTCCGCATCCTTGTTACCAGGGTTGCGGTCAGGATGATATTTTAATGCAAGTTTTCGGTAAGCCTTTTTGATTTCTTCCTGTGAGGCGTGTCTCTCTACACAAAGTATTTCGTAATAGTCTCTTTTCATTATTTGATCTTAATTTCCGTTACACTGATACCATAGTGAAGTGATCAAAGTCTGTAATATGTATGGTACAAGCAGGAAATGTTTCCCTTTTAGTGCACATCCTCTATAGAACTGGTTATCGACATTACGATACTCTACCTGAAAACATGCATGTATCCAGTTTTGATATGAATCAACAGCCTTGATCCCTACTTTCCGGATGACATAGGTGTGTCAGCCTGGAGGCTCTGGAATATCCTCTCTTCTTCAGCCTCTCTGGCAAGCTGCTCCAGATTTTCAAATGTAACCTTGCCTGCAGCAATTTCACGCAGTGCCTGCACGATCTCCTTGTTGTCACTCTTGACAAGGGGTTTGGCCCCTTTCCTGAGTTGCTTTACCCGCTCAATGCAGAGATGGACCAGAGCAAATCTGCTGGGTATTTTTTCAAGGCAGTCTTCAACTGTTACGCGTGCCATTTAATCCTCCAAAATCGTTCATGTTCAGTAGCCGTATGAGAAATCCTCATTTAAGGAAGGATACGAACTGTCTGTCATTCTGTCATTAAGATATGTCAAATTTCAGCGCAATTCCTCACGCTGCTGAAATAGCCAATTATAATGCCATATAATTTTACTGCAATCCCAAGCGGGAGAAAAAACGGGATGGTATCAGGATGCCTAAAGTTTCCCTTTTCAGAGACGATAAGAAATAGTAGCGGTTTATACCATGATTATCGTGAATATCCGGTTAAAACAACAAAAAAATTCAAAACAAATGGTTGAGGCATGAAACACTCCAAATTCAGTATGCCGGGCTATGCCTTGCCTATCCTGTTTTTCCAGGTGGCTGGCAGGCTTCTTGGTACTGATCTTAAATGGGTAAGGGAGGTTGTACCTGCGCGGCAGCTATCTCACATCCCCAATGCCAACAGTTTTGTGGCCGGGGTAGTGAATATCAGGGGAGATGTTATCTCTGTGTTAGATGCAAGGTTTCTTTTGAAAAATCAGGAAACTGGCACGCACTGGGATCGCATTATACTCATAGACACCACAGGAGCACCGGTAGGGCTTGCAGTTGATACTGTCCTGTCTGTCCAGGCAGTGATGCCAGAGACCTTTTCAGCAATTTCCCAATCTGATCTGGACTATATGCCGGAGCAGTTCATATCAGGGGTGACCAGTTGGAATAGTGAGAGGGTTCCACTGCTTCACATACCTGCACTTATGGCACACCTTCAGGAAGACATACCTCATACCAAGGAGGCAAGGGCATGAAAGGCAAAACAGGAGGCACGAATATCCTAAGGGACCTGAAACTGCAGACCAAGGTCCTGATAATGATTTCCATTGTTATGGCCATCGTGGTGGCTGTACAGGGTTATATTTACATAACCCAGCAAACTATATTGAAGAAAGATGGGGAGCAGAGACTGCTCTCTGAGACAAGACAGCTTGCGGCAAATTTTGAAAATTATCTTGAGACACGGGCAGGTGACTTGAGGATACTGGCACTGCTCAATCTTACTGATGGGGTGTTGAGTTCAGACGCATTCCAGTCATATCCGTCTGAGATGGATGTGCTGCTCTCAAAGATGGCAAAACAGAATCCATATTTTACATCATTTGTGATCCTGGATCAGTGGGGCCGCAGTGTGGCATCTGGTGACAAGCACCTGCTTGGCAAGATGTTCAAGGCAGATGAGTGGGGGCTTAACGCAGAACAGGGGCATGCAACTCTTACTGGTCCCATGAAGTCGCCATTGGAAAAAGATGGCCCTGTGATCTTTGCCATGGCAGTTCCTGTTTACAGGGATGGGAAACGTATCGGTTCGGTCCTGGGGATACTGGATACCTTCAAGTTAAGCGCTGTACTGGATAGAACCCTGACCCTGATTGATCCACAACATGGCACTGTATTTGTCACGGACAGCAAGGGGAAGATAGTGGTTCACAAAAATCCGAGGCTTATTGGCAGAACTGCTGCGGCGTGGGTTACCGGGTCCAAGGAGTCAGTGCGCATAGTACGTAACATAGGGCCTGAATCTGACGAGGTAGCCGGGTGTGTGAGGCTTGACCTTCATTCAGGAATTACCATGCCTGAATGGATGGCAGTGGTAACCATGCCAGAGGTCTTCCTTTCAGCCTCAATGCCAGGGCTGCTCCGGTATGGTTTTATAGGAAATGCTATTATCTTTGTCTTCCTCATGCTTCTTGCTCATTTTATCAATGTAAATGTTGTAAAGCCCATTGTTGAGACCTCTGAACTGCTTAAACATACAGCACAAGACCTTGACCTCACCAGGCGTATCGATGTCACTGGCAAGGACGAGGTGGGGAAGATGGCTGAAGCTGTTAACTATTTCCTCGATGCCCTGCAGTCCACATTCAGGGAGCTTGTCCAGACCACTGCTGAGTTTGTCAAGGCAAGTTCACACGTCAATGAGGTGGCTTCCAGTATTACTGCCAATGCAGAAGGTCAGGCAAAGCGTGCCCTTGAGGTGCAGAAGAGGGTGGAGGTGATGGGACAGACCGCCTCTGAAGTTGCAGAACATGCGGACTCTTCTGCAAAGCTTGCAAGGGATGCCGCCCAGGTCATTCAGGACATGGCAAAAACTGCTGCGAAAATCACTGATATTTCTGCACAGAACAAGGATGGGGCCGCATGGGCAGCCCAGACCGTTGCCAGCATGGGCGAGACTGCCAAGGAGGTACAGTCACGGGCAGTGACACAGTCAGAGGCAGCACTCAAGACCGCAGAATCACTCAAGACAATGGCTGAAAAATTGCAGAACATGGCTGAGGAATCCCAGAAGGCTGCGGTTCAGGCAAGAGAGACACTGGAAAGTGCAAGGCAGGGCAAGGAGGCCATGGAGCAGACGGTAAAAGGTATGGAGGCCATTGCCTCCAGTTCCGAGCAGGTTCGGGATATCGTTGACCTCATTTCCGATATTGCGGAGCAGACAAACCTCCTAGCCCTCAACGCAGCCATTGAGGCTGCAAGGGCAGGAGAACATGGGCGCGGATTCGCAGTGGTCGCCGAGGAAATCAGAAAACTGGCAGACAGGACGGCTGAATCCACGAGAGAGATAGAAACTCTCATCTCCGAAAGTGCTGAAAACGTGGAACAGGGAATGGCCCTTGCCTCCGAGAGTGCCAAGGTCCTGGAGAGTCTGGTTTCCACTGTGGAATCAGGCAGTGAGGTGACATTCAGGATATCAGAGGTTACCAACGAGCAGGCCCAGTCTGTGGAGGGGCTCCTTGAATCCACGGACCAGTTGGAGGAACTTGCAACTGCCATTGTTAACATGACCAACCGTCAGGCAGAACGCCGCAAGCAGGCTGAGGAATCCATCAAAAAACTCATGGAACTCAGTGATGACATTGTGGCAGCAGCCAATTCCAGCGGACTTACCACCAAAACCGCAGTGGAGACTGTTGACAAGGTTGTGCTGAACTCAGGAGAGATCACCTCAAGGACTGCCAAGCAGCGTGAACGGAGCACCGCACTGCGACAGATCATGGATCAGATGGCCAAAATTGCCACCCAGAATGCCAAGGGGGCAGAGACGGCGCTGTCAGACATGGAGATGTTGGAAAAGAAGGCAAAAGAGATGGAAAAGAGCCTGCGCAGGTTCAGGATATCAGCCATCCACTAAGCCGGGTATCGCGTTACCTTTCCGGGTCTGCGGGAGTTGTCCGGATACCTGGTCAGGGAATGTTTGTAAGGGGCGAGATTTGTTCGCCCCTTTAGTTTGTTCTTAATTGAACGTTTCAAATTATGTGAATTTTGTTTTGTCTGTAATCATACCTACACGCTACACGCCACCTGAAATCCAGAAGCAGTTGGCAAAGGCGGATTGTGCTTTTTCTCATGGTTTTGACTGCGAGCAAATATATCATCACCAATGCCTTGCATCTCGGACAAATTGGGGAATCGGTCAATCCAGGTTTGTCTCGGTTGATCGTTCAATCTCTGCTGTGAGGTCATATGGGCGATCAAGTCTTTTGCCATTGCTGTCGTACAGCCTGCCCTGCCTGATGCTGAACTGTCCTGATGCAAGGGCCTTCAGGGTCTGAACTATCAGCGGGAGTTCCCGTCTCACTCCCTCCTTTCTGATTGCTGCAAAAAGCGGCTGTTTTTCCCCATATTTCTGCTGTATGGCATCAATACTTCCTGCCTCTGCCAGTTCTGATCTGAACTCCTTCCATAGAGGTTCCCAGGCCCCACCTTTTATTGGAAAGGTACAGTAGGAGACTGGGGGGCCCTTGTCCAGCTCAGGTGTTACGAGATGCATCATGACCCCTGTTCGGTCCGCATCCTTTTCGAGGAGCTGCCATATGACCTCCTGCCATGTGCCTGCAGGTCCGTCAGGCTCTGCCGGGTGCAGGTTGATTATGGGAAATGCATTGCAGACCTCTGGGCTTACCACCCACATGTAACCTGCCAGCACCACAGTCTCTGCGTCAAGGCCGGATATCCTGCCCAGCACCTCGTGATGATAGCGGTTTCGCCACTCCTGTCTGTCTTTCTTTCTCAGATCAGGGAGAAAAGTCTTTGCTGAAAATGTTACCAAGGGGATGGCACACTCCTCTATCCGGGATATCAGTGCATCACTGTGAGGGTCTTCCCCCCTTTCTCTTGATACAAAACAGTATGAAAAGGTCCCTGGGATAATGCCCTGCTTGCAGGCGTCTCTCACCGCATTGAAAAGGTTGAGTGCATCCACGTCGCGTCCCGTGCTCCACCAGCCGAATCTGTACATGTTGTCAACTCCTTGGTGCGTGCATTTTGGACCTATACATACTACATTTGGCACGAAAATCCATGTGCGAACACTAAAAGGACTGGAAATTCATGACTGACACTTCAGACAATATTCTCGAGACAACTACTGACAGGCTGTTGAGGCTCATCAGGCCCTACTCCCGAAGGGTAATTGCAGCCATTTTTTTCAGTATGCTCAGCTCCGGGCTCAACGGGGCCATAGCCTGGCTTGTAAAACCGGCAATGGATTACATATTTGTGCAAAAACGGTATGAGTACATTATGTTCCTGCCAGTAGGCATATTTGCACTGTATGTCCTGAGGGGAGGCGCAAACTTCATTCAGGCATACCTGATGCGCACGGCAGGATTCAGGTTGGTATGTGATACCAGGGAGAAATTTTACAAAAAGCTCGTACACATGCCAGTGGCGCACATGGCTACTTCGTCTGCAGGTGACATGATCTCAAGGCTTATGAATGACATAGGCCTGCTTGGAAATATCCTTGCCCAGAGCTTTAGCTCATTCCTGCTCCATATTCCATCCATTATAGTCCTGATATCCATTGCCCTGTACCGCAAGTGGGATCTGGCACTTCTGAGTTTCCTCCTTCTGCCGTTTATCGCCTGGGGGACCAGAAACCTGAGCCGGTATGTGAAGAGGCACAGAAAAAAGGTGCAGCACTATCTCTCCATGATCACACAGCGTATGGGCGAGACCGCGACCGGACTGAAGATAATAAAGATATTTGCCATGCAGCAGGCAAAGGTGAGGCAGTTTTCCCAGGAAAACAGAAAGGCCTACAGGCAGTTTTCCAAGCTGGTGAAGCTGAAGATGGGCACCAAGTTTCTAATCGACTGTCTATCAGGAGTTGCAGTGGCCATCATCCTGGGATACGGGGCATCGCTGGTGGTAAAAGGTGTCATGACCTCAGGAGAATTTTTCTCTGTGCTTACAGCCATAGTTATGGCCTTTACACCCCTCAAGAAACTTGGGGCCGCTTACAGCAGTCTGCAGGAGTCCATTGGTGTACTCGAACGGGTAGACAAGGTCCTTGACTATGAATCAGAGTCCTCAGAAGGCATGAGTGTGGAGGGACTTGTTGATGGAGTGGAGTTTAGGAACGTAGGTTTTGCTTATAATGATAACTCTCCTCCTGTACTGGAAAATATCTGTCTCACAATACGTGCTGGCACCATAACCGCCATAGTCGGACCAAGTGGTGCAGGCAAATCTACTCTCGCAGACCTGATTCCCAGGTTTTATCTTCCCACTGAAGGCGTGATACTGTGGGATGGCATGGATATATCCCGTGTTAATATTGAATCTCTGCGTATGCAGATTGGGATCGTGACCCAGGACGTAATCCTTTTCAGTGATACCATAAGGGAAAACATAGCTGCAGGCAGGCCGGATGCATCTTTTGAAGAGATAGTCCATGCAGCTAAGCAGGCCCAGGCCCACGATTTTATCCAGGCCATGCCTGATGGATATGATACCGTGCTTGGGGAACGTGGACTTAATCTGTCAGGAGGTCAGAGACAGCGTATCGCATTTGCAAGGGCCATTTTGAAGAACCCTCCTCTGCTGATACTTGATGAGGCTACCAGTGCCCTTGATTCTGTGTCAGAGAAGGCTGTGCAAAAGGCCCTTGAGGTCATAATGAGGGATCGCACCACCATTGTCATTGCCCACCGGCTCTCAACCATCCACAATGCGGAAAAGATCGTGGTGATGGATCATGGCAGGGTTGTTGCGCAGGGTACCCATGACGAACTCCTGAAAGAGTCGCACCTGTATAACGAACTATATGAGAAATGGCGCATGTAAGTCGGACGGCATGGATTCGTGAGGCCTGGTTTGGTTGCCGGATCCCAGGCTCACATTACCGTCTGTTGTGCCATCTGTGCCACAGATGGTAGGTGGCACATATTGCAGCAAAACCTGCTGTACATGCAATTAGAATCAGGATGTCAGAGAGGGCCAGGGGGGTAAGCCTGAACAGTATGTTCAGCGGGGTGTACATGAGGACGGCCTGGAAGGACAGGGAGATAATGATTGATGCCCAGAGCCAAATGTTTGAGAATAGTTCTGCCCCATACTCCCGTCTTATGGCAAATACCAGTACTGATTCATACATTATTACGTAGTTGAACACCATGGTCTGTGCATATTGTATGTGATGGGGATTGCCTGATGCCCCTCCTGTGAGTGCAAATAGTGCCAGTGCTATAAGGGCGCCGGAGGTGCCAAGGACCATGAGGAGAATGACCTTTGGCCCAGGCAGTATGTTTTGCTCAACGGGTACTGGACCTCGTTTCATGATATTCCTGTCATACGGGTCCACTGCGTAGGCAAGTGCCGGTGCCCCATCTGTAACCATATTGATCCATAGCAACATGGTTGCAGTAAGCGGGAGATGTAGTCCTCCAAGGGCTGCAAGAAATATGATCAGCACCTCTCCAAGATTACCCGAAAGCAGCAGCATTATGGATTTCTGGATGTTGTCATATATCCCCCTGCCCTCCTCTATGGCGCTGGCCATGCTGGTAAAGCTGTCATTCAACAGGATGAAGTCAGCCGCCTCTTTGGCAACGTCAGTACCGCTACCTACTGCCACTCCGATTGAGGCCCTGCTAAGCGCCGGTGCATCGTTGACCCCGTCTCCTATCATTGCCACAGTGTGTTGTGTATTCAGTAGCACGTCCACAATGCGTTGCTTGTGAAGGGGGGCTACCCGTGCAAATATGTTCGTTCCCTGTTCGATCAGCCCTTTGAGGCCCTGTTCATCCATGTCTTCAAGCTCGTATCCAGTGGCCACCTTCCCATCAATGCCTGTCATGCGCCCAACAGCCCTTGCAGTGGCAGGGTAATCACCGGTTATCATGATAACACGAATTCCTGCCTCCTTGGTCCTGTTTACCGACTCCGGTACGTCTTTCCTTGGTGGGTCCATCATTGCCTGCAGGCCAATAAACACAAGATTTTTCTCTTCAATCCCTCCTGTATCCCCCAGGCTGGGGCCACATGCCTTGAACGCAAATCCAAGGACTCTTAGTGCCCTGTCTGCGTACTGTTCGGTTTGCTTCAGTATGGCCTGACGCAGCTTTGGGGTCAGTGGCACTGTATCGTTTCCTTTCAGGGCCATCTTGCAGCATTCGAGTACCCTGTCAGGAGCCCCTTTGGTAAAGATTGTCAAGGAACCGTCCTGCCTGCGTGCAAGTACACTCATGCGTTTCCTTGAAGAGTCAAAGGGCAGTTCATCCACGATTTCCAGACGGTCTTTCACACCTGCCCTTGCAGCACTGACCACGAGAGCCGCCTCGGTGGGGTCTCCTACTGCGATCCACTGGCCGTGTTCAAGCCTTACATCTCCGTGATTGCAAACCAGGCCGGCCTCAAACAGCAGTGTGTTTGCAGGCCCGTTTCGTACCGCTCCCTGTGGTTCATAACCTTGGCCTTCAAGCTCTGTCTCACCGTCAAGGCTCCATGCATATCTGACACTCATACGATTTTCTGTAAGGGTGCCTGTCTTGTCAGTGCATATCACATCGCAGCTTCCAAGGGTCTCGACTGATGCCAGGCGCCTTACCAGTGCCTTGCGTTTAAGCAGTCTCTTTACCCCGACACTAAGCGCAATGGTTACCACTGCCGGCAGTGCCGTGGGGACCGCAGCAACCGCCAAGCTAATGGCAATAAACAGGAATTCAGTAAGGGAATGGATGGTCAGGCTATGGGAAAGATAGTCACGGATAACGAACAGCAGGAAAACGGTTACACATATCAATGCTATCACTATACCAAGTTTCTGACCAAATCGTTGAAGTCGTACCTGTAACGGGGTCAGGTCTGTATGGTCTCTGCGTACCAGCCTGGCGATTTTGCCCAGTTCCGTATGCATCCCTGTGGCAGTTACCACGGCCTTGCCGTGGCCACTTACCACGCTTGTACCAGAAAAGACCATGTTGGCCTGGTCGCCAAGTTGAGAGACAGTATCAATGGGTTGGGTATGTTTGGTTACAGGTAAACTCTCGCCGGTCAGTATGTCTTCTGCCACCCTCAGGTGCATGGATTCTAAGAGTCTGGCGTCTGCTGGTATCTTGTCACCGGCTTCTATAAGGATGATGTCACCAGGTACAAGCCTCCATGCCTCAATCGTTGCAGGCCTTCCCTGTCTCAATACCCTTGCCTCTGGTACCGCCATCTTTCTCAGGGATTCAATGGATCTTTGGGCAGACCACTCCTGGAAAAAACCGATTGCCGCATTCATGAGTAGGATGGAGAGTATAATCATGGAATCGGTATACTCACCTGCCAGTATTGCGAACAGGATGGCACCAAGCAGAATATGTACTATTGTGTCTCTGAACTGATTGACCAGGATCGTCCATGGAGACACCGGAGGCTCGATACTGATCTCGTTTTTCCCAAATCTTTCAGCTCTGTGTTGTGCCTCAGCCCATGACAGCCCTTTTGACTTGTCTGATTTAAGCTCTTTAAGGACCTGTTTGGAGTCAGTAATGTAATATTTCATGCTTTCCTACCAAGAGATGTCACCATGTTCAGATTCACATAGACACTCTTTGCGACAATGCCTTTTCAAACAGTAACTCACTGCTATAATGACAAGATACTGGTTTTTGTCTTTGAACTGCAGAATTAGTGGAACTGCATAGAGGATATTCCATCAACGAGCCATGGCCTATTCCGTTTCTGAAAAATCTGCGCTTATAACTGCCATTCCCGTGTTCTCCGGTCTCCCCACCGATGCCGTATACCGACTGGCATCCGATTCCATCACGCGGCGTTACTCAAAGGGAGACATCATATTCTCTGAAGGAGACAATGCCACAGGTTTTTATCTGCTTACAGAGGGACGGGTAAAGATTTTCAAGATATCTCCTGACGGTAAGGAGCAGATACTGCATATATTCTCTCCAGGAAACCTGTTCGGGGAGGCTGCAGTCTTTTCTGGTGACTCTTTCCCTGCCACCGCAATGGCACTGGAGAAGTCGCGTTCCCTCATGATTCCTAAGTCATCTCTCAAGGAGGTCCTTTTGGAGAACCCTCTGCTTGCAATGAACATGCTTGCCGTACTTTCTTCAAGGTTGAGACATTTTTCAGAGATTATAGAGAACCTATCTCTCAAAGAAGTGCCCGGCAGGCTTGCCACCTATCTCGTCCTGCTGGCAGGCGGAGGCAACCAGGTAATCCATCTCGACATAACCCGTAACCAGCTTGCGGCCATGCTTGGGACAATACCAGAGACCCTGTCTCGTATCCTGTCTAAAATGATGTCACAGGGCATCATTGATGTAAATGGCAGGGATATCCGCGTACTTGATTTCAGTACCTTGAAGGCCCTTGCCACAGGACAGAAGCGGTTGTAAGCCATTCTGTTAGCAGGTTTGTGGCAGTCCCGTTTGTTCGCTTACACATCTTTCCCTCCCTTTTTTATGGCCTTTAATTACCTTTTTTCATAATTGCCTCAGAATGGTCCTGTCCATGGTAAGGTGGTGTATATTTTGCTTGGGTGTTTCAAGCTTGTGCCTTCACATTCCGATGAGCAAGAGTGAATGATGGGTATACCCTCAACTTTATTTTATGGCTTTATCAGGGTGTTGCAGTGAAAATTATGGACATATGACAAGGGTAACCCACTGTACACCGTGTACTTCAAGGCATGGTGATAATAATATAATGTTTTTTTATCTTGATGAGAGAACAAGTGGATAAGGAAAAGATAAACAAGGCATTTCAGGCCATCATACCGCGGTTGGATTCACTGCCACTTCCCAATGTGATGACATCCAGGCTGCTTGTGGCCCTGGGTGGAAGGTGTACTGCCGAAGAACTCAAGGAGATCATAGAGGCTGATCCTGCCATTACCCTGCAGGTCCTTAAGGTCAGCAACAGTGCATACTATGGTCAGCGTTCGCGCATACAGAATATAGAACGGGCCATCCTGTTGATGGGTATCGAAGAGATAAGGAATATCTGCTTGTCAATATGCTTGATAGCCAAGTTCAATCCGGCAGACAGATACGCCAAGAGTTTTCATATGGACTATTTCTGGCATCACAGCCTGCTTACAGCCAGCACAGCCGCCAGGCTTGCAAGGCAAAAAGAATGGATAAAGTCAGAAGATGCCTTTATCCTCGGTCTGCTGCATGACATTGGTAAAACCGTGTTCGCCGTAGCCCTTCCAACGGTTTTTGATAAACTTGCCGGTATTGCCGGTACTACCTCGGGATGCGCCTTTTATGAGATCGAGAGTCGGGCTGGCCTCTCTCATACACTGATTGGTTCCTGGATAGCAACCCGTTGGGGCCTGCCTCCCATTATCAGGAGTGTCATAGAGTACCACCATGATCCAGATGAGGTGATGGATGAATTTGCAGGTCCTGTGTCCCTGATAGACGTTGCCAATGCAGCTACCAACACGGTATTGCCAGATCCGTTGTGTGTCTATCAGCAGGAAGAATTCCCGTCAGCATGGTCACTTGATAAACTGAACATCATGCCCGAGGATTATACGGAGATCGTAAAGGAAACTGAAGATGCCATATCGGATATGGAGAGTATGTATTCTGTGCTCAAATTCTGAAACTGGCGAAAAGGCGGCAGATGACTCATGTCTTGTCCAACAGGTGAAAAATTTTCCAACGAAGTGTGTGAAGACAAACTGAAACAGGTGCATTCAATGGCTGTAAGTCTCCAGACAGGCAGTGACGATACCATGCGGGCCATGGGCATTATCTTCCGCATAACTGAAGTGATGCTCAAGGAGACAACGCAGGAAGAGACCTGCCAGGCCATAGTAGATATAATTATTGAAGAGACAGGTTTTGAAAACGCCTCAATCCTGCTTTATGATCCAGACAGTGACAGCCTGAAGTTTGTGGCTGCCAGCAACTGTGCCCAGATTTACAAGCACTGCACCACAGACGAATTCAATACCGGACTCAAGTTTGCCCGGGATTCCGGCATAGCCTGGGAGGTGTTTGAGTCCCAGATCCCCCGTTTTATTGAAGATAGCAGCAAGGAGGATATTCCTGAGGTAAGGGATGCCAAGGTATTTCCTGTGTCCCTGATCTGTCTGCCTCTGGCGTCTGCTGGTGTACTGAACATGAGTTGCAGTACCCCGCTGAGCTTCAATACCAGGAAAAAACGTGATTTTGTCATTCTTGCCTCTGTCATAGGGAATATCCTGCAGTGCACAGCAAATGGTGACAAGCTCCACGCCTACCACTATCAGCTTCAGAACATGGTGTCGGCCAAGACAGTGGAACTGAACGATGCCAACATGGAGCTTCGCACCACAATGCGCTATATGGAGGCTGTTATTGAGAACGCTCCCCAGGGAATATGCCTGATAGATCCGTTTGGCACGGTACGTCACGTAAATAATGCCCTTCAGAGGGATATAGGGTGTCAGGCATCCTATATAGTGGGCCAGTCAATTGGCAAACTCTTCAAGGACCGGAGTCATTACAGAGAGCTTCGTAATGCCCTGGACCGTGGTGCAATGTTGCGTTTGTCCGATATCCCCATCCAGAGGGCAGACGGTACCACCATAGCTGCCGATGTCTACATGCATCCTGTCAGGGAGGGAGAGGAGGGTGGATATGGGGCCATGGTGGTGATCCATAACATCACTGAGCACAAGATGGCCAGCAGGCAGTTGGCTTATGTGGAGAAGCTCAGGGCGCTTGGTACCATGGCGGGTGGAATAGCCCATGATTTCAACAACCTGCTTGCAGCCATTCAGGGGAATGCCGAGCTGCTTGAGATGGAAATCACCGATAAGGCCCTTCTCCGTCGCATTGAAAATATCAAGATTGCAGTTGCTGACGGGGCCCATTCCATCAAGCGGCTGCAGGCATTTACCGGTTTCGGGGCAGAGGAAAAGTATCATACCGAGCTCAGGACAGACCTTGCGACAGTGGTAAGTGATGTGGCAGACCTGACCAAACCGAGATGGAGGGATGAGTTGCAGTCGCAGGGAATCATTGTCCATGTCAATATTGACATCCCGGCCATGCCGCCTGTTGCCATTCACGAGTCAGACCTGCGCGAGATACTGACCAACATGATATTCAACGCCGTTGAGGCCATGCCCAATGGTGGCACCATTGATTTTACTGCCCATATCGAAGGGGATATGGCTGTACTTGCCGTGAAGGATAATGGCATCGGCATGTCAGATGCCATAAGGAGCCGTATCTTTGATCCGTATTACTCCACCAAGGGAGTAGCGAACTCTGGCCTTGGTCTCAGTGTCTGCATGGGGCTTATCTCACAGGTAGGCGGATCTATCTCGGTTGAGAGCAAAAAGGGGGAAGGTACAACATTTTTCATCCGTATTCCCCTTGCAGAGGAGGTGGTGCAGGAGCCTGTTCCTGAACCGGCTGAGGAAGAGGCCTCTGCACTGAAGGTGCTTGCCGTTGATGATGAGACACAGATTGTTGAACTGCTCTCACTTATGCTTACAGAGGCAGGTCATGAGGTAAAGGGGTGCACTGAACCTCTTGAGGCCATGGATCTCATAGAGAACAATAGCTATGATCTCATACTTACAGACCTTGGCATGCCTGGTGTCTCCGGTTGGGAAATCGCAGAAAAGGCCAAGAACAAATCCATTCCTGTGATACTCCTGACTGGCTGGGGCTCACAGTACGAGGACAAGGACCTGAGCGAAAAGGGCATCAAGGCCATTGTGTGTAAGCCTTTCAGGTTTTCAGAACTGATCAATGTGATCAATGAGGCGGCAGGCATGAATTAGTTAGCGCCCATCATACGTGCTGCCTCCACTGCATGGGGAAGTCTCTGGACTTTCCCATGTAATCTGTTAGATTTTTCCGATTCCCTCCCCACTTGCAGTCAACCTGTTATGTTATCCTTGTAGTCAGGTTGCCATGTATGGTACACGGGTTTACTGTAAGGCACTCTTCTGCCAACGCCGGTTTTCATAATCAGAGGGAGGTATCCTTCTGAGTCAATACGGAGAACTTACAACTATATATAATGAATAGAACACTGCAACAGAAAGACAAGGAGTTCATCTGGCATCCGTACACCCAGATGAAGGATTTTGAAGATCGTGATCTGCTCCTGGTGGACAGGGCAGATGGGATTTTCCTGTTTGACAGTGATGGTAACAGGTACTATGACACCATCTCCTCGTGGTGGTGTGTCATGCATGGACACAACCACCCCATAATCAAAGAGGCAGTAAAGAGGCAACTTGACCGGCTTGAACAGGTTCACTTTGCTGCTACTACTCATCAGGGAGCAATTGAGCTGTCAGAGTACCTGGTAGGCATCACCCCCGCCCGGCTCTCCAAGGTATTTTTTTCTGACAACGGTTCCACCGCAAACGAGGTGGCCCTGAAGATGTCCTTTCAGTACAGGATAATCAAGGGGGAACAGGGCCGCGAGAAGTTCATCTCTCTTGAGCGTGGTTACCACGGTGACACAATAGGCACGATAAGCCTCGGAGGAGTACCGGCGTTTGAAGGTCCGTTTCGTCCCCTCACCTTTGATTCCTACAGGATTCCTGCCCCATACTGTTACCGTTGTCCCATGGGGTGTGACATGCCTGAAAGGTCTTCCTATGACGCGGCCTCTGATCCTGCCTTTGCTGCCCTCAACTGTTCACTCGAGTGCATAGGCCCGCTGAGAACGCTTCTTCAGGAACAGGGTCACCGGATTACAGCCATGATCATGGAGCCCCTGCTCATGGGGGCAGGCGGTATAATCGTCTATCCTGTAGAGTATGTGAGAGAGGCTGCTGAGTTGTGCTCCCGGCACGGGGTGCATCTTATCTTTGACGAGGTGGCCACAGGCTTTGGCCGTACCGGTTCCATGTTCGCCCTGGATCAGGCAGGTGTGTGTCCGGATTTTCTCTGCCTGTCCAAGGGCCTTACCGGCGGCTACATGCCGCTTGCTGCAACACTTACTACTGATGAAATATACAGGGCCTTTTATGCCGACTATTCAGAAGGAAAGACCTTTTTCCACGGCCATACATTTACTGCCAATCCGCTTGGCTGTGCCGCAGCCCTGGGTAGTGCCGAGGTCTTCAGAAAGGAGCGGGTATTAGAACATCTCGGGGACAGGGTCGTTGCACTCCAGCAGGGCAAGGAGCGCTTCAGCCATATCCCTCATGTGGGGGATATACGCGGGATAGGCATGGCCGCTGCGTTTGAACTGGTGGAAGACCGTGGCACAAAACAACCTTTTGATGCAGATAAACGGGTAGGATGGCAGGTTTACCTGCAGGGGCTTGAAAACGGCCTTGTACTTCGTCCGCTTGGTGATGTTTCCTATCTCTTCCTGCCTCTCTGTACTGAACCGGATCAGATAGAGGATATACTGAGGAGGACAGAGAAGACCTTTGTCCAGGTCTTCAGCCGGATATGATTCCATATATCTGCTCACAGGGTACCATATCTACTGCCTCGGAGTCTTTGCTTACCTGCCGGGCACTTGAAATACAGGGAGTACGTCTGCATACACCCCGTCTTGTATCTGTAGCACCCTGTAAGAAGATTCATTTCAGATAGTGGTACGAGAGTACCAGCAAAGAACCCTGTGAGGAGTTACGATTCCATGCTTTCCAATTCCCGTGATGAGATTGACAGGCTCTTCAGGCTGCCTCTGGACGAACTCATGTCCCTTGCCCTGAGCGTAAAGCTGGAAAACAGGGGTACCTCTTTTTCCCTGTGTACGATTTCAAACGCACGTTCAGGCAGATGCACTGAGGATTGCGCCTTTTGTGCCCAGTCAGCCCGTTACCATACCGAGGCCCCGGAATACGGACTCAAGCCTGTGGAGGAGCTGGTCAAGGAGGCCATGGCGGCCAGGGAGGCAGGGGCCGGCCGATTCAGTATTGTTACCAGTGGACGGGGTATCAGTGGCAGAGATGTATCACGCATTGCCACTCGGGTGGCAGCCATTAGGCAGGAGACAGGTATGCAGGTCTGTGCCTCACTTGGCATCATGGAGCGTGCTGCACTGGAGGAACTCAAGGCTGCCGGACTGTCCCGTTACCATCACAACATAGAGGCATGCAGGGAATTTTTCCCAACCATATGTACTACACATGCCTATCAACAGCGTATTGCCACCATATATGCTGCCAGGGAAGCCGGGCTCTCTGTGTGTGCAGGCGGTCTCATAGGCCTTGGAGAGACATCGGAACAGAGGTTGGCCCTTGCCGTAGAGCTTTCCGGCCTTCCTGTCGATTCTGTTCCCCTGAATGTGCTGGTACCCATAAAGGGAACCCCTCTGCATGGCATTTCTCCCCTGCCTGTCAGTGAGGTTTTGAGGACCATTGCCGTTATGAGGCTTCTGATGCCCACTGTTGCAATACGTCTTGCCGGTGGAAGGGATACGGTGCTTGGTGATTTTCAGGGGCTGGTATTTAATGCAGGGGCTGACGCAATGCTCATTGGGGGGTACCTTACAGTAAGGGGCAGGCCTGTGGAGCAGGACCTGAAACTGGTGGATGAGATAAAAAGGATATGGGATCAGGAGATGCATATTGCCGCACAACAGATATAAGGCAGGACAGTCAGGGTATACTTCATAAAAGTATGCCTTTCGCCACATTGGGTAAACAGGACCTATGTATAAAACCAAGATGAAAAACCCTTCCCCTGCTGAGATATTTCTCTCATTCATAAAGCTTGGTCTTACGGCATTTGGAGGCCCTGCCATGGTAGCCTATATCCGGGACCTGGCAGTAAGGCAGAAGGGATGGGTCTCAGAAAGGGATTTCAGGCATGGGGTAGCGCTGGTTCAGACCATTCCCGGCGCAACCGCCATGCAGGCTGCGGCATATGCAGGTCTCAGGGCCGGAGGGCCTGTTGGGGCACTCAGTGCATATACAGGTTTTTCCCTCCCTGCATTCCTGCTGATGCTGGCCCTTACCGTGGCCTACAGACACGGACAGGGTATCCCTGCAGTGCTCTCCCTGTTTTCCGGCCTGCAGGTCATAGTTATTGCCATCGTGGCCAATGCTGCTGTCAATTTTGGAAAAAAGACACTTCTGACCTGTCAGGACGTGCTGCTCACGCTTGCAGGTGCGGCGTATATTATCTTCAGGGGTAGCCCGGTCACTGTAATACTCCTGTCTGCTGCAGTGGGGCCTCTGCTATACAGGAGGGTCATTACCGGACTCTCCCGGCCAAGTGACAGTCAAGGTGACTGTCAGCATGATAACCAGTTTATGCGTCAGACGTTTCGTTTCGGGCTCTTGGTCAGCGGAGTAGTGGTGGCGTTGCTGCTTGTGCTTGCCCTGTTCAAACCGAAACTCTTTCAGCTTGGCTGGATAATGCTCAAGATAGACTTTTTTGCGTTTGGTGGCGGTTATGCATCGCTTCCCCTGATGCTCCACGAGATTGCAGGGGCACGGCACATGCTTGACGAGAAGACGCTCATGGACGGAATTGCACTTGGCCAGGTAACGCCTGGACCTATCGTGATAACAGCCACATTTGCCGGCTATCTGCTTCAGGGGTTCTCAGGGGCTGTAGTTGCTACAGTGTGCATATTTACGCCATCGTTCGTCGTGCTACTGCTTGTAACCCCATGGTTTGATCAGATAAAAGGAAACCTGATTTTCAGACAGGCAATAAGGGGTATACTATGTTCTTTCGTAGGTCTTCTCGCCGCTGTAACTGTGAGGTTTGCAATGGCTGTACACTGGCACATCCTGGCTGTATTGATCAGTGTGGCTGCCTTTGTGGCGCTGAGATACAAGGTGGATATACTGTGGGTAGTGGTAATAGGTGGGGCTGTCTCTGCCTTGATCCTCTGAACCTGAACCGAGCCTTTCAAATAAGGGCATACTACTGAAATACAGAGGCAATTGACAATAGACATGAACAGATATATCCCGCTCATACTTACCGGAGTGCTGCTTAACGCCGCAGCCCAGCTTGCCCTCAAAAAGGGGATGAGTATCATAGGTCACTTCCAGTTTTCCATGGAGAACCTGATCCCCATAGCAGTCCGGGTGGCCTTGAATCCGTTTGTAATCACAGGTATTACTTGCTATGTGGTGAGTGTGGCAGTATGGCTGCTGGTCCTTTCGAGGGTGGAGGTCAGTTATGCCTATCCTCTGTTGAGTATCGGATACATCGTGACAGCGTTTGCCGGAAAATACTTTTTCAATGAGGCCCTCACTCCTGTGAGGTGGGCAGGCATCCTGGTGATCTGTTTCGGTGTCTATCTTATTACAAGGAGTGCCACCTGATGAAAAGCAAGCCAGTAAGAGAGGAATTCCTGCCCTTTTCCCGTCCTACCATTGGGCAAGAGGAGATTGACGAGGTAGTGGACAGCCTTGAATCAGGCTGGATCACAACCGGGCCCAAGGTGGCGAGGTTCGAACAGGCCTTTTCAGACTGGAGTGGAGGGGCCAGCGCCATTTCGGCAAACTCCGCCACTGCGGGACTTCACCTTGTATTGTCCTGTCTTGACCTGAATCCGGGGGATGAGATTATAACCACATCCATAACCTGGCCATCCACTGTGAACAACATAGAGTTGTGTGGTGCACGTCCTGTGTTTGCCGATGTTGACAGGGACACACTTCAGATAGATGTTCAGGACGTTGAAGCGAGGATCACTCCACGCACGCGCGCAGTGATTCCTGTGCATTTTGCCGGTGCGCCGTGTGATCTGGACCCCTTAAAGGATATTTGCGCACATCACGGTATGCATCTTGTTGAGGATGCGGCTCATGCCGTGGGTACAGTCTACAGGGGAAGACCCATAGGAACTGACTCTGAGGCTGCCATATTCAGTTTTCACCCCATCAAGAATATTACCACAGGTGAAGGCGGTATGGTTCTGACCAGTAACAGGCAGTGGGCTGAGAGGATGCGCAGACTCAGGTTTCACGGAATATCCCGTGACGCATGGAAGAGGTATTCAAAAGGCGGGATTCCTCAGTATGAGGTGGAAGAGCCTGGTTTCAAGTACAATATGCTCGATATCCAGGCAGCCATTGGCATTCATCAATTTGGAAAGCTTGATGAGTTCAACCGCATCCGCAGGAGACTTGCAAAAAACTATAATGAATTACTGCAGGACATACCTGAGATCATGCCGCTTGCCAGGGTGGCATGGCCTCATGAGCATGCCTGGCACCTCTATGTGGTGAGGCTGGATATTGATGTGGTAAAGGTTAGTCGTGACCAGTTCATTGCCGCAATGCAGGAGGAAAATATCGGCACAGGACTGCATTTTCCTGCTGTGCACCTCCAAAGGTATTACAGAGAGAAGTACGGTTACAGGAGAGGTGATCTGCGAAATACCGAGTGGAACAGTGACCGGCTCTTCTCTCTGCCCCTTTACCCCAGACTTACAGGGGATGATCAGGCTGACGTAATAAGTGCACTGAAGAAGCTGATTACAAGGTTCAAGTCGTGAACCGGAGGACCTGTCCTGTAAAGAAAGGGCTTTCCATGGCAAAAAACAATCCAATCGCCTTTAAAATTGATGTTGATACGCATGAGGGCATGCGTGACGGTGTACCTGTGCTTCTTGATATCCTTGAAAAGCACCATGTCAAGGCCACATTCTGCCTTTCGTTCGGACCTGATAATGCCGGCAAGGCCATATTCCGCCTTTTCAGGGACATGACATTTTTGAAGAAGATGCTCAGCACCGGGGCCCCTGGCCTGTACGGCTGGAGGACCATCCTGTCGGGTACACTCCTGCCAGCCCGCCCCATTGCTACGGCGTTTCCTGCCCTTGTGGATGACATAAAACGTGAGGGACACGAGGTGGTGGTCCATGCCTGGGACCACCGGCTGTGGCAGGACCACCTTCATGAGATGACAAAGGAGCAGATCAGACAGGAATTTGACAGAGCCTTTGAGGCATATGCGTCTATTTTTCATGAGCCTCCAAAGGCAGTGGCAGCGCCAGGGTGGCAGGCCACTCCAGAGAGTCTCGAGGTGGAGGAAGAGCTTGGACTTGAGTGGGCGAGTGATCTGAGACAGGGCCCCCCATGCTATCTGCGTGTGCATGGCCGAAAACTCTCTCTTCTGCAGATACCCACCACAGGGCCATGTATCGAGGAGCTTCTTGCTATCGGGGTAAGAGGAAAAGATGCCATTGCAGAGCATCTGCTGTCATCACAGAAAGACCAGCCCTATCCAGTGCTGGCCGTGCACGCAGAGATAGAAGGTGGGCCTTTTTCCATATTCTTTGATGAGATGATTCCGAGGTTCAAGGCATCCCACGACGGCGTGGTGACCCTGGGAGAGATGGCTGCTGCTATCCTCAGTGACGATGTGCCTGTAAGGGACCTGGCCATGATTGACCTCCCAGGCAGGGCTGGCAGGGTTGCCTCGTCAGTCTGAGGATAACAGGCCTTTATCAGGGCAGCTTTCTTGGATTCATATGGAGTTTCAGGTTGCCATCAGGAAATACTACAGCCAGCAACTTTTTGGCCCGCAAGGCTATGTCGATCATGTGTTTGGAGCCTTCGGATTTTTTGTCCCAGAATATTATGACGCAGTCTGCTGACTTTAGCAGCACTTCATTTCTCATCATGGTGGCCTTCAGGCCATGTTTATCCCACTCAGACGGAATTATCTTCCACTCAATCTCGTTTTCCTCGGCATAACGTTCACCAAGGCGATCAGCACCAGGGGCGTTTCCTGAATATAGGATGTCTTCGCTGACCATCAGCATATCCAGCACCTCTTTTACCAGTTCATAAGAGTCAAAGCTTCTCGAACCACCTACAGCGATCTTGGCCATATGAATTTGCTCCTTATCTGGTTCTGAATTTTCTGTTCAAAGTTAAAGGCGGTTTGCATATCTGTCACAGCCCTGCCCGTCCAGGACGGGCCTGCAAAGTGACATGTGCATGTGCACATATAGGTCAACCATACCAGTTTCCTTTGGGTTTTCAAAGTTATTAGTACCAGGGATATACCATATCAGGTCTCATATCAATTGCGCTGTACATTCCAAATTGTTATATTAGTCATCCAACCTTTCATGCATGTCTGTACTGTAGCAGGGAAAGATGTGCAATGAGAGATCAACGGTGGGTTTTTTTTGATTGGTCGGTGCCGACTGAATTGTAGTTTTGTAAATCTAAACTATGCAGGGTGAATTATGAGAAACAACATCTTTAAAGTTATTGTGGGCATACTGTTTTTCGTGCTGTTAACCGGATTTTTTGGTGCAAAGGGTGATACTCCTGCTGAAAAACGTCAGGAAATAAACAAGATGAGGCGACAGACCCTTGCAGAGCTATTCAGGCTTGTGCCTTCTGCACGGGATGAAATACGCCGGGCAGTGGGTTATGCGGTATTCAGTAACGTGGGCCTGAACATCTTTGTGGTCTCTACAGGCAATGGGTATGGTGTAGCCCATGATAACCAGACTGGCAGGGACATCTATATGAAGATGATCTCTGGAGGTGTTGGGGTAGGTTTTGGTGTAAAGGATTTTCGAGGGGTCTTTGTCTTCTACAGCAGGGATGCATTCGATAATTTCGTAGAGCATGGCTGGACTGCCCACGGACAGGCAGATGCAGCGGCCAAGGCCGCTGACAAGGGCGCTGCCCTGTCTGCTGCTATACAGATAGCTCCTGGTGTGAGGCTGTATCAACTTACAGAAAATGGTATAGCTGCACAGGCCACAATACAGGGTACCAAGTACTGGAAGGATGATGAGCTCAATTAGCAAATGCGCATCCAGAATCTGGGTTCGTCCTTCCCGTTGCCTTCACTGGCCTGCATTGTGAAACCGCGCTATGCGGATATGCTCGTGCCTGCGGGTGTACAGTCAGGCCAAGGGCAAGGGATGGAAGAAACTATTTGTATCTATATCAATGGATAAGATTAACTATTTGATAATTGCTTGAAAGGGAATCCTACATGAATCTTGATCAGCTATCCACAGGAGAAAAAGGTGAAGTAATCAAGTTGAACGCAAAGGGCCCTTTTAAAAAGAGGCTTCTCGAGATGGGGTTTATCACAGGGGCAGTGGTAAAGGTGGTCAAATACGCCCCATTGAAAGATCCTGTGGAATATGAGTTAAAGGGCTACCATGTGAGCCTAAGACATGAGGAGGCCCAACAGATAGAGATCAGCAAACTGGACATGTAGGTCTTTACTCCACATCTACCGGATTGTCTTTTATAATATCTTTAACATTTTCAAGGGTGTAGAGAACATCATGTACCGTTATCTGGGGGTGATTTTCAGAAAAATCGTCTATGGTGTGCAAGATATTTTCGGTTAGTTCTTCAAACTGGTCAATTGACAGACCGCTGGCCGGGCCAGATGCCATAAGTTCGTCTAAGTCAATACCGTGATATCTTACAAGCTCATCCTTTATATGTTCAAGTTTCCTGGCCCGCCACAGGCCGGTCCTGCTCCTACCATGTATTGGCAGTACTTTACCCATTGTTAGACTCCATTTTATCTATTCTGTTTCTTTTACTGTTCCGGTGTTTATCCTGATTTACAGGCCCCAGACATCCCAGCATCCCGATTCCTTGATTTAGGAAAGAGGCGGGAGCAGACGGTTTAGCCTGTGTCGGTTACAGTATCAATGGCTTTTCTCATCTCCACGGGGTTGATATTTCTATCTACTCTAATGATACAAAAGCCTGAAATCTGTCTTGCAACTACTGGGAATATATGACCTAAACCCTTACAACACCTCATGGATCAAGGTCTTTGTATAGGATTATTGTAGTCCCGCTACCGCTGCGGAATCAAGTCTTTTTCTATCTAAAGTTTTAGGACCACAAAACAGGAACAATCCGCTGTAATTAAAGACAAAACAAAATTCCACATGATTTGAAACGCTCAATTTAGGATCTCGTATGCCTGAGCTGATCTTTAGCCGATCTGCACAGGGAAAGGGCGTTCCTTGCAAGTTCTGTGACCTTTTTCCAATTGCCGGATGATACAGTGTCAGAAGGTACAAGCCATGATCCACCTACACAGGCCACTGTTTCAAGTTTTAGATATTCCAGGAAATTGTCTATGGTTATGCCTCCTGTGGGACAGAAGGTCGCCTGTGGGAAGGGGCCTGCAATGGACTTTAGCATCTTCACTCCCCCTGCGGCCTCGGCAGGGAAGAATTTGAAATACTCATACCCCTTCTCTAAGCCTGTCATCAGCTCAGATGCAGTGGATACGCCTGGAATAAGCGGTATTTCATGGTCAAGGGCAGCGCTTAACAGGGTTGGGGTCAGGCCTGGGCTTATGGCAAAGACCCCACCTGCCTCATGCACAGCTACAAGTTCTTCAGGATTGGTTACAGTGCCTGCCCCTACTATGGCATCAGGTACCTTGCTGGTTATAATATCTATGGCATCAAGGGCAACAGGGGTCCTGAGGGTTATTTCCAGTACTTTTATTCCGCCTGCGAGCAATGCCTCTGCGAGCGGTACCGCGTGTTCGGTTTTATGAATTACGATGACAGGTATTACTGGCCCGTCACTGAGGACTTTTCGGGGTGAAATTTTCCATCTTTCATTTGAAGACATCTGCACTCCTCTTATGGCAGGCATTCCCGTATGCGCCACATCACTGATCATTGAGGTGGTATATTGAGGGGAATTTTCCTGCGAAAACACCTGCTACATACTTGCAGGTCTATCCAAGCTCTCCCACAGCCATTCCACGCACGTCCTTTCTGAATGCCTCACTCTTTTTGATCAGGGCCGGTATGTCTGTCTTCTCTATGAGATAAAGAAGAGGCGGCTGAGCCATGTTTTCAACCGGAGAGAGCAGTCGTTTGTCTACACCTTTGGCCTTCAGGAAATCAAGCAGCACCTTGCCCATAGAACACCCCTCTGTGTCCAAGGGTATATCTGAAAAAACTTTTGAGCCATGCATATTGAATATCTCAGCAAGCGTGCTGATGATCATGGTGTTGTCTGAGAGACAGGCCCACTCTGCAGCGCGAATCGCATAGGAGTTGCCATTGAATGATAGTGCCAGGCCATGGCCCTCTCTCACCATTTCCAATGCCTGGACATCGGTAATGCTGTCACCGGCATAAAATACCTGGGACAGATCGAGGCCGGTTCTCTTCACACTGTCGTTTACCGAGGCTGCCTTCTCCCTGCCTCCTACCGGGTTTACATCCCTGAGGATTTGTCCTGCCGCCATGGAGGGGATAAGATCAAAGAATATCTCGTCCAGCCTCTGTATCAGTCGCCTGTCTGTGTCGCTAAGGTCATCTATGGAGCTTGCCTCTTCAGGCCATTGTACCAGTGGTTGTGAGGTGATCTCTGAGACAAGCTCTTTGAGCAACATGATTTCCTTGTCTGGAAGTCCATAGCTGTCCAGATCAACGTCAGTGCAGTAGATGTTCTGTTCAGGAAACCCCGTAAGGCTGCATAGTGCGTTGAGATAGGGACGGTAACTGGTGCTTATTATGAAAGTGGGATAGCGCTGTGAGATTGCAGGCAGCATCTCCCGGGCACCTCTCAGTAACCGGATGGTCTTCATGGAAAAATCCTGCATTGTTGACTGTGTCACTCCCCATGCCTTCAAAAAGGGGAGTACCAGTTTCAGGGTATCTCCTGCCTTGTATCCCTGTCTCTTTTCCACATCGGCAAGGTAGTCATCATATTTGCTGATGCGCGAAAAGAAATCCCCGCCCTTGGGAATAAATGCCTCACAAAGTTCATAAGCATTATCATTCTGGGTTATGGGGCCTTCACAGTCAAGATTAACCTGGATCATATCCCTGTTTCCTCAGTGAGTCTGTCCGCAAATGACAGGATGAACTGTCTCTGCTGAGGGGTGGCATAGGCAATACAGCTACACTTCAGACTGTTTCTGCTCCTGACAAGCATTTCAAAGCAAACGAACTGATCACCTATCTCTATGCCTGCACAGTGAGGCTGGCATTTTTTGTGCGTGTACTGGTCAGATGAAAGCATGTCTTCAGGTATCTTGAGCCAGAACAGGTTGTCCAACCCTGATTTTTCACAGTGAGCATCAAGGTACTGCCTGACTCTCTCCATGGCATCCCTGTTTAATTCATCAATTACATACTGTCTCACAATTATGCTCCCGGATCAAAATAAAAAATTATGCAGCATTAAAAAAGGGCTGCAACCCAAACAGATTACAGCCCATCATTTTGAAGACTTGAATATTGAAGACCTTGAAAATCGTATTTTGAAATGGTGCCGAGGGGGGGATTCGAACCCCCACGGGCGGTTGCCCACTACCCCCTCAAGATAGCGTGTCTACCAATTCCACCACCTCGGCGAAACTTCCTGCCGCATTATAAAATATGTTCTTGCCGTAAAAACAGTCTCAACACTCTTTGGCAACACATAGTGACATTTTCTGATTTGATGACTACTATTTGGAGGGTGTCGCCTTATCTGCAGCGGCAGTCCCAGAGGAGTTTGTTGCTGCTGCAGCATCGTGTTCACTCTGTTTAGTATTGGTCGTCTCCCCTGTCTGGCCCACAGGTGTCTGGCCTGGAGCAGCAGACGTAATTGGCTGCTGATGGGTGGCGTCAACCTCTCCTGTCTGGTCCTTGGTAACAGGAGTTGTAACAGGTACGGCCTTCTTCTCTGCAGACGGGGCTACCGGGGCCTCTACCTTAACGCCCTCCATGATGGAATTGCCCTTTCTGTGGGCAGCAAGATAGGTCAGAGCCAGTGAGGTGATCATGAAGATGATCGCCACTACTGTGGTCACCTTGTTAAGGGCAGATGCTGGCCCGGCACTTCCGAACATGGCCTCACTGGAGCCAAAGACAGCCCCAACTTCAGCCCCCTTGCCCTGCTGGAGAAGTACCGTAAGCACAAGTACGATACATACGATTATATGAATGGTTACAACTACTGTATACATAAATAGTTTCAGGTTTACGCCTGATTCCCTTCGTTCCTGTTGGTGTTGTTTGAAGGCGCTTCTTTTTAAACCTTTGTAGTCAACTTTGCAAGTACTGTTTTGCGATTCATCTGTCTTACAGCCTGCTCTGGACCTTGCAGCCTGCTATGGCAGCAAAACTTTCAGGCTCCAGCGCTGCTCCGCCCACCAAGGCGCCATCTACATCCGGCAGGGCCATAAGTTCATCTATGTTTCCCGGTTTGACGGAGCCACCATACAATATTCGGATTTGCTCTGCAATACCTGAATTGAAATGTTCTTCAATCCATGACCTGATGAACTGGTGGGCCTCCTGGGCCTGGTCGGGTCTGGCTGTCTTGCCGGTACCAATGGCCCATACTGGCTCATATGCCACTACTACACTTTCCATATCTGATTCTTTAACAAGGGACAGGCCATTCCTTAGCTGACGTTCAAGGATCAGCTCAGTATCATCAGATTCCCGCTGTTCAAGGGTCTCTCCGATACAGAGTATGGGGGAGAGGTCATGAGAGAGTGCCGCAGATACCTTTTTGGCAATGATGTCGTCCTGTTCTCCAAATATGTGTCTCCGCTCGGAATGACCGAGGATTACAAATTTGACACCAAGGTCAGACAGCATTACAGGTGAGATCTCACCGGTAAAGGCCCCTTTTTCTTCAAAGTGCATGTTCTGGGCGGCAGCGCTGATGTTTTTCCTGCCAATAAAGGCCCTGCATACGGTTTCCAGGGCGGTAAATGGAGGGGCAATGATAATTTCCCTGTTTTCTGGCAGGTCTCGCACCTTTGGCATAAAACTGTCAAGGAAGTTCATGGTTTCAGATACTGTCTTGTGCATCTTCCAGTTCGCTGCCATTATGGGTGTTCTCATATGCACTACCTCCTGTACACAGGCTTGCCCGTATTGCCTCTCATGGCGGGCCAGGGCTTTCCGTGCTCTTATTGGTTTGGGGTTGAAAGTGTTCTAAAATGGCAGTGAGGGCTGATGCCCTCACTGCCATAAAAAATGTATGGCCAGACTGAAAAAACTGACGAAAGGTCAGATGGCGTGGGAATCAGTGTTGCAGGAAAGGGATATCCTGCACCACCAAAAGCAGCTAATCGAGAAAATATTTAAGCCGGTCACGTCTGCTTGAATGCCTGAGCCTGTTTAATGCCTTTTTCTCAATCTGCCTTATACGCTCCCTTGAGACATTGAAACGTTTTCCAATCTCTTCAAGGGTGTACTCGCTGTCTTCACCTATACCGAACCTCAGACGGATGATTTTCTCCTCCCTGGGACTTAGGGTGGCGAGGATGCTTTTGATTCGCTCTGTAAGTTCCCTGTCCTTTACCGTCTCATAGGGCGAGACAGCCTCCTTGTTCTCGATGAAGTCACCAAGGGTGCTGTCCTCGTCTCCCACCGGGGTCTCCAGGGAGACCGGCTCTCTCGATGCCTCCAGGATGGAGAGTATCTTTTCCATGGGAAGACCAGTGCGTTCTGATATCTCAAGTGGGGTAGGTTCCCGCCCCAGTTCCTTGAGCATTGCGTAGAATGCCTTGAAGAACTGACTCCTGAGCTCAAGGAAGTGGACAGGCAATCTGATGGTCCTGGTCTTGTCCAAAATGGCCCTTGTAATGGCCTGACGTATCCACCAGCTTGCATAGGTGGAAAATTTGTTACCCTTTGTGTAGTCAAACCGGAAAACCGCCCTCATAAGGCCAAGGTTTCCCTCCTGGATCAGGTCTGCCAGAGAGAGCCCCTGGTGCATGTACCGTTTTGCTATGCTGACAACGAGCCGCAGATTTGCGTTTATCATCTCATCCTTTGCTCGCTCAATCTGCTTCTGATGCCGTTTGACCTCACTCTTCAGGTGCTGTATGGATACATCCTGTCTGTAGATGTCTGCAATCTTGTAAATGGTGACTACCAAGTGGTTGAGTTGCTGTTTTTTGGGTTTGAGAGACGGATCTCTGCGCCGCCATATGGCGATCTGTTCCCTGAGCTTCTCAAGTTCCTCTATCTTGCTTGGATGCGACATGACAGAGTCAATGATCCCATTAAATCCGTCTCTTATGGTGCGGCTTAGTCTCTCCTCCTTTTCAGGAGTGAGAAGCTCGTACCGTCCCATCTCCCGGAGATAGGTGGTGGTGATCTCTTCGGAATCGGTGTACCCCCCTGAATCAATGACAACCGCCTGCTTCTTGTCAGGCTTCTGCTCAAATTTCTGTTCCACCTCTGGTATCTCAACAGAGATGTGGACAGTCTTTTCTACACCATCAAGCAGGGGAGGTTCCATGACCTCCTCAATGTCGGATTTGGTTTCGGTGGTTTGGGAAACCGCCTCTTCTGACAGAACCTCTATGTTGTTGCTGCACAGAAGATCAAAAATCTCCTCCAGTTTTTCCGGGTCCTTGATGTTGTCTGGGATAAGGTCATTAAGAACATCATAAGTCAGAGTTCCCTTCTGGCCTGCCTTGAGCAGGCGGTCCATATAGCCTCCTGCTGGATGTTCACTTTCGTTGGTCATAACTTTGTTCGGCATTTTCAGTCTCTGTTGTAGTGATGATCTATTTCAGAAACTCCATTAAGAAGCCCTCAAGTACAGGGAAAACCACCGGGGTGGCTGGGGCATGACATGCGATCAGCCTGACCAGCCCATGGTATGGATACCCTACTTGGAAACCACGGCACACAACACCCAATCACCCGGCCTATGCATTAGTTGTTGCACATGGCAGTAAGGCAGTTTCCTTAACTTGTGCCTGTCAAGTTTTCCTGTACTACTGACTTGCCCCTGTCATGAAATTCTGAAAATGGGATTTGAAAATCTCCGGTTCAGCCAGCTCTTCCTTGGACTCGATCTGTCCCATGGCCTGTTAGGTCCTGTAAACCCCTTGCCATAGGCAGCCTTTTGGGCTGCCCGTCTCTAATGAGCAGATCAAGTAAATCGCACCTGTCTACCCTGCCCTGCTGGGATCCGACAGCCTTAGCAGCAGACGAAAGCCTGAAATTTCTCTCGGACCGGTCATGCTGTAGCTGTAGATGTCAGCAGTAGGATGTCGCTGTTTCAAGGTGCAGTCTTGGTGGCAACGCCAGTGGTGAGAATGGCGTGTAGCTGAATGAGCCGCACTTGAAATACAGTACTGCATATCTCTCCTCCTAAAATTGATATGCGGCGAAACACTTAATTCTATTTTATGGAACAAGAAAAATCAAGTAAAGATTCAAAAATTTTTTGTTTTCTGGAAAATTCCAATCCTGCCGCTGATAGGCCTCTGATAGATGGTAAAGACTCAGTAGGTATGCATTAGAGTTTTGAGACTGGCGCAGCTTAACAACAGATAAAGTAATGCCGAAAAGCAAAGTGTCAATCCCTTTGTCAGGGAGATGGCCTGTTGATTTTCAATAGGAATTTCATGTACTAAGGTAAAAATTATCTCATTCCTCCAATGCTCGGTGCTGAGGAAGAACCATGACATCCAAAGAAGCGATCAAACTGTTGCGTGATATATTTGAAGGCCGTGTACCTGCCTCAAAAAAACCTGTTAGTCTGAGGGGCATGTCGTTTGCGGGCGAAGACCTGAGCAGGCTGGATCTGTCAAACATGGACCTGTCCAATGTGAATTTTACTGACGCAAATCTCGCTCATGCACAACTTTTCAATTCTGATCTTACAGGTGCCATGCTTCAGGGAGCAAATCTCAGGAGGGCCAATCTCACAGGGGCCAACCTTACTGCTGCCAACCTTGATGAAATAAGGGCGGTTCGTGCCTGTTTTGGTATGGCCCATATAGAAAATGCCGTCTGTTTCAGGGGGCATCTTGAGCTGTGCAGTTTCAGCAGGGCAGTGATTAAACACGCTGACTTCAGATGTTCCAACATGAAGCGGTCACGTTTCAGGGAGGCGGACCTGTCTGAGACAGATTTTACTGAGGCAGATCTCCAGGGGGCTGATATGTCCCTGTGTACAGTGGCAGGGTGCATTTTCAATAACGCTGACCTGAGGGACGCACGTCTGAGGCAGATTAGGGGTTACCGTAGGGCCCAATGGATTGGTACTGATATAAGGGACATAAACTTTGCAGGCGCATACCTAATGCGCCGTTTTGTAAAGGACCAGAACTACCTGAAGGAGTTCAGGCAGAGGAACAGGATCAACTCCATGCTCTATTACATATGGAAGGTAACCAGTGATTGTGGTAGGAGTATGGCCCTCTGGTGTGTATGGATAATCATATTCACTCTTTTCTTTGCCTGGGTTTACACCATAGTTGGCATTGATTATGGTACTTATCCTACCCCTATATCTGCATTATACTTTAGTGTAGTCACATTTACCACGCTTGGATATGGGGATATACGCCCTTCGACTGCTGCCGGAGAGATAGCTGCCATGGCTGAAGTGATAATCGGCTACATGATGCTTGGCGGGCTTCTTTCCATCCTCAGTAACAAGATGGCACGCAGAGCCGATTAGAAACATATCTTTTGACCTAATTCCTGGCAATTGTCAAATTTGGCAGGACAGGTTTGTTGGAAGATGTCAGGAAAATGGTATGATGTTTTTAAAACAGCAACCAACTGATCAATCTGATCAATGTACAATGGTGCGTTACCCTGACCGGTGTCCATTCACAAATGGCCTTTTTGCCCGATGGTTATACTGCCTGTGGGTAAAAAATGCTCATCTGTGCCTGTTACACCCCGTTTTTTTCATCTCCTATCGCCTTGCTCCCGAATAGAATTTCTTATTTCAGGGAGAATACGGACTGGGGATTGCACGGGGTAGGTCACAGACTATTCAGACGGTATGTTTAAATTTTTCAGAAGACGTTCCAGAAATCCACGCAAAGAGATACGGGATTTGCTGCAGGGTTATGAGTTGCCCTCATTTCCTGCAAATGTCATGAAAGTCCTGAATATGCTTCAGGATCCGGATGAATCCATGGTATCAATAGCTGATACCATAAAGGCAGATCCTGGCATGCATATTATGGTGCTTAAGACCGTTAATTCAGCAGCATTTGGCCTTACCAAGAAAATTTCAAACATCCAACACGCCATAATGCTCCTTGGCCGTTCGAGATTAGAGACACTGATTTTGCCACTCGGGGTGCGCAAGTCAATTCCTCAGATAGATTACGATTGTATAAATATGCGTTCCTTCTGGTTAGCCTCTGCGAGACGGGCCTGTCTTGCCGATGCAGTGGCTGCCTATCTTCATCCCACCACGAGGAATGAGGCGTTCACATCCGGTTTGTTGCAGGATATGGCCATTCCGGTGATCATAAACTGCAGGAAGAATGATTACTGTGACACCCTGGATCAGTGGAACAACGACTATGAGGCGCGCCTTGATCATCTGGAACTGGGTACAATAGGTTATGATCACCAATCTATAGGTGCCCTTATGGCTCAGGAGTGGAATCTACCTGAGTATCTGATAAATGCCATCCTTTACCACCATACCGAAAGGGACGAGGTCAGCATAGAACCTGCCATAAAGCTTGTATCCCATATCCGTTACGAAAATCTGCAGGGTGAAAGTACGGTCAAGGAACATACCAGGGAGATACTGGTAAACAACCTGGACCTTGAAGAGGGAGCCATTTCAGAGATGATCGATACGGCGTTTGAGCATGCGGAAGAGTTTGCCTTGCTGATGACATGACAGGGACAGGGATATAGCCCCTGTCCTTTTTTCGGTAATAGGATTAAAATATCTATTAACCTTGGCTATCAGTGGTGTGGGATAAACATGGAATGCTCCCCTGCAGAACGCAGGATCTGACAGTTCACATGGGTCCTGCTGGTATTACGGGTATGATGAGATTTCATGAAAGGCCACGCATAATACCTGTAATAGTGTTTAGGCACCACTGAATCCTTTTTAAGTAAGTCAGCTACTCCGTTACTCCTCATTAAAATGGCGTGCATGACCTTACTGGTGAGGGAGGAATCCGCATGCTGCTCAACACACTCTTCAAACACTGGACCTATCAGGTAGTAGCACCAGGCACCCTCTTGCGGGAAAAGTATGAGGCCTTCAAGGATCTACTGCATAAGGATCATGAGGCCCATGAGTTCATGGCAGAGCTTGAGGAAATCTATTATGGAAGGAGGTTGTGCGATTTTGCTCGTGTATGCCGGCTTGCCACTGCCATGAGTGATGCAGTGGGTGACATGGTCAATGACTTGGAGATCATGTCACCAATGGAGTACGTGACCCTCAAGGATTATTACAGGAAGATCAACTTTTATATCAGGTTCATGCTGGCCCCTCCTGATTATGATTTTTCCCCCCCCTTTACCGTGTCTGCGTGGCAGGCATTGGAAGACACCAGCGCACTTACAGAGATCACAGGTGGCAAAGGTGCCAACCTGATGATCCTTTCTGATAAGATGGGGCTTCCGGTCCCACGATTTTTCATAATCACTACCAATGCCTTCTATTACTTTCTTGAGTATAACAATCTGAACCAGAAGGTAGCATCTCTGTTAAGCGAGATCGATCTCACAGAACCGGAGACCTTGGAAGAGTATTCCGGCGCGTTGATGAGACTCATAGGCTCTGCAGAAATACCCCCGGACATACGCAGGTCAGTGGAACAGGAGGTGGATAGGCTTCAGAGAGACTCCGGAGAGATAGGATTCTGGTCCGTGAGAAGCAGTGCTGTGGCCGAGGATTCAGAGAATAGTTTTGCAGGTCAGTATCTCACCCGTCTCAATGTCTCCACAGAAGGTATCCTACATGCCTATCGTGATGTGCTTGCCAGCAAGTACTCTTCCTCTGCAATCTGCTACAGGATCATGCACGGCATGATAGATGTGGAGACCCCTATGGCCGTTGTTGTTCAGGAGATGGTAAGACCGGATGCTGCCGGCATAATCTACACCATGGGTCCTTCCAACAGGCAGTGTGTTGAGATACACGCGGTGCTGGGATTAGGAGAGGCTGCTGTGGATGGAGAGGTCTCCCCTGACGTGATCTGTATTAGCAGGGATGCACCTCGAAAGATCATTGGGAAGAAGCTGGGCAGAAAACATGTGAAACTGGTCTGTTCCGATCAGGGAGACACCACGAGGGTACCAGTGCCTGCAGAGGAACAGGAGATGTTCGCAATTGATGATCAGGATGCCATGCAACTTGCAGATTGGGGCATGAAGGCAGAAGCCTGGTTCAATATCCCTCAGGACATGGAGTGGTGCAAGGATGCAGGCCAGGGCCTCATGTGCCTGCAGACAAGGCCGCTGGTTGCAATAATTAACAGCAAGGTCCAGGTTGAGGAGAGTTCCGGGGTGGATATAATGCCACTCCTAAGAGGCGGTGTCACTGCCTCGCCAGGCGCAGGCGCAGGTCCTGCCTATGTAATAACTGGCCGGGCCCATCTCTCTGAGGTGCCGGATGGGGCAGTGCTTGTGGCTAGGAATATACCCCCTTCATACGCCTCTATATTCAGTCGTATTTCTGCCATTGTAAGTGAGGAGGCAGTCTCTGCCAGCCATGCTGCCACAGTGGCGAGAGAGGCTGGTATCCCGTTTCTGTCCGGTGTAAGGGATGCCTGTTCTGTAATCGAATCAGGCAGGCCCATAACGGTAGATGCAGACAGACTGTCAGTGTATGAGGGGGTGATACAGGACCTTCTCAAAAAGACTCTGTGCCCTCCCCTTCACGAGATGCGGAAGAACAGCCCGTTCATTCGAAAGATGAAATCCATCATGAGCTTCATCTCGCCTCTCAATCTCATAAACCATGAGAGTCCCGAATTTATACCGGAAAGTTGCAGGACCCTTCACGACATACTGCGTTTTTGTCACGAGAAGGCCATGCAGGAGATGTTCATGCTCGGTGACAAGAAAAGGGGAAGTGCAAGGGGGGCGCAGAAACTCATAGGCAATCTGCCCATTAATTTTTTTGTGCTCAATGTGGGAAGTGGGGTGGGAGAGTCTGGGATAGACAAGAAGAGCATCACCATCAATGACATTACATCAGTGCCTATGCGAAAGCTCTGGGAGGGTCTCTGTGACCCGGCCATAAACTGGGCAGAAGGTGAACATTTCGATTGGGGAGAGTATGACAGCGTTGTGCTTGGAGGTGGCATAATCAACAAGGACTCCCCTTCCCTTGCGAGTTATGCCATAGTCTCGTCTGACTATGTGAATCTGAGCATCAGGTTTGGTTACCACTTTGTGGTTATAGATGCGCTTTCAACTGACACCATGTCCAATAACTATATAACCTTCCGTTTTGCAGGTGGTGGCGGTGATGATCGGGGCAGGTTCCGAAGGGCTGAGTTCCTGAAAATAGTGCTGGAAAAACTTGGATTTGAGGTGGACGTCAAGGGAGAGCTGATTGATGCCAGTTTCAAGCACGGCACAAAGGAGACCATCAATGATATCCTGCCTGTGTTGGGCAGACTTTTGGGCGCCACGAGGCTTATGGATATGAGACTTGCTGAAGAGGATGATCTTGATCAGCTTGCCAGTGAATTCATGAAAGGAAGGTGTGATTTTGCCTCAACAGGACAAGCATGAGTATCAGCTTACATGGATTACTTCCAACCTTGCTGCAGGATATGCCCCTATGTCCTACGCGGAGCTTGATTCCATCAAGGAGCAGGGCATAAGTGCAATAGTCAACCTCTGCGGAGAGTACTGCGACCTCCATGAGATAGAGGAGAAGGCAGGTTTTGATGTCTACTTCCTCCCTATCCCAGACGAGTCAGCCCCTGACATGCACGAGATGGAGAAGGCGCTTGAGTGGATGGATGAGGCGTTCTATCTTGGCAAGAAGGTCCTGGTGCACTGTCGTCATGGCATGGGAAGGACCGGTACCTTTATTACAGCATACCTTCTAAGGCGCGGCCTTGGCATGAAGGTGGCCTCAAAGAAATTAAAAAATACCAGGTCAAACCCCACAAACTATTCGCAGTGGCGACTTTTGAAGAAATATGGCAAGAAACAGGGAGTGCTCAAGGTACGGGAGCCCTCTTTGGAAAACAGACATGTGGTGGATCTGAGTGACTTTTTCAATGAGTATGAGGGGTTGATTCATGAAATAGAAGATGCCTGGCAAAAGGTGGACAAGGAAGTTGTGCGATGCGGCAGGGATACAGACCAGTGTTGCAGGCACTACTTTGATCTATGGCTCATAGAGTGTGTGTATCTAATGAACAAGATCAACATCAACCTGAAACTCAAGGAGAGGCATGAGATAATAGAACGTGCGGTTACAACAACCAGTAAGCTCAAGGAAGGTCTTGGGGCATGGCGCGGGACACTGATAGATCAGGCCAGAGAGAATGTTTACAGGTCTGAAGATCTCTGCTGTCCCCTTGATGTGGACGCAAAGTGTATTGCATATGATTTCCGGCCAGTGAGGTGCCGTCTGCATGGCCTGCCTGATGATGCGGATGTCAACAGAGATTTGATAGAGGACATCCTTGAAAACATATCAAAAAATCTTTTCTTTGCCTTATCAGGCGCATTCCCAGATAATATAGATCTGAGATTTTCATCCCTCGATGCCCTTTCCGGCAAATTCGTCCAGGAGTACTTTCACTGTCTTGCATCGGCCAGCAGGGGCGCTTGAGTGCAGAGGTGGTATCCACTCACAGGCTACCACATCTATAACAAAAAAAACCGGTTCATGTACCTGCTGGTCATGAACCGGTTACTGCACACTTCGCATATAGTGCTACTGCCGAAGGCTATGCTGATAGCACAGAGGCAACTTTTTCTTCCAGCTCTTTTTTGTCAATGGGTTTTACACAGTATTCAGATGCGCCAAGATTTAATGCCTGCCTTGCGGTTTCAATGGTAGGATAGCCGGTGAGCATTATTACCTTCACGTCCTTGTCATGTTTTCTGATCTCCTCCAACACCTCGATGCCACTCATCTTTTTCAGTTTCATGTCCAAGATGGCAAGGTCAACATTGTTGTTTATTATAAAATCCAGGGCTTCTTCCTCTTCTGTAAAGGGGAATACCTCATGGCCCTTTCTCTTCAATATGGTCTTGATCAGAACACCTGCATCCATCACATCATCCAGAACTAAAATCTTGGCCATCGTCATCCTCCAGTATTACTTTGAAATCCATCCTTGCTGTTTGTGCATTGACTGCTGTTGTAAGGCTGCTTTTGTGCACAGAAAAAAATGTTCATATTCTGCCTGCATATCCTGTTCAACAAACAGTTCGAGTGCAAGATCAGGCAGGTCACCATTTGCCTTTAATACCACCTGATCTAAGTCTTTTTTTCAGATTTTTTAAAGAGTTTTCCTGCGAGAGAAAACAGAAAAAGCCCTAACAACCATGCCAGCAGGAAAAGGGCGGAAACCGTGAGACCATGAATACCCGCACTGTTTGCCGGCAGCGGAAGCGCAAACGTGCTGCCGTGAATATCATACAGGTTATCAGGAGAAAAAACATTATTCAACCAGATTTCACCGGCGAAAAGTGGTAGCAGGTAGACAGCTACATAACGCACGTACTTCTGTGCCATGTACGTGTTAAAAAATTCATCAAGTTCTTTGTCTGCATATTCAAACATCAGACTCTTTATCTTCCAGTCACTGATTTTTGCTATGTCACCCTGAATGCTATACTTTTCAGCGAACAACCGACGGAACTCTGCCTCATGCTCCTTGATCTTCAGTATGCGGCGAAGAAACAGGGAGAGCGCGGCAAAGATAAATGCCGCAGTGACTATCTGGAGGCTGACTGGAAACTGAAGAAAAACCAGGGGCTGAAGGATAAGGGAGTTCAGCCCCTGGCCGAGGAGGAAGAATAGAGGACCTATGAATCGTTCATAGACCGTATTCAGGGAGTTTAATATATAATTCCAGGCATCCACAACTGTAAATCATGACGCCAGGCGGGCAGGGGTGGCCCGCCTGGCGTCATATCTCTACTACCTGAAGAAGGGCAGAAGTTTGGTGTATTTCATGAATACGATGATCAGTGCAAGAGCCAGCATCCTCTTGAGGAATATCTCAGGAAGCTTTTTCTGGATCCTGGGACCGATCATTCCGCCACCCATGGCACCACCGGCAATACATGCAGCCATGACCCAGTCAGGCTGATAGCCCATAAGGATGTACTTTGCGATACCGCCAAGAGAGGTGGCGAAGGCACCAGATATGGCGATTGGAACGGCCAGGTACATGGGGTATCCCATAAAGGTGGTCATGAAGGGCATGAACATGAAACCGCCACCAACACCGAATGATGAGGCAATCACGCCCATTATTACGCCGCCAAAGAACATGTGGAGAGGTTTGGCAACAAATGTCTCACCCCAGAACTTGATGTTGAACTTGACTATATTGAATTTCTCAAATTCAACCTTGCCAAGATCAGCGGCCTTGCCTGTCTTTTTGGCCTCGGCAACAGCCTGATTGAACTTCTGGATGATGGCCTTCATGGCCTTCTTCTTCTCGATCTGGCTGGGGAGGCTCTCGGTGAACAGCTTGATACCGATAAGACAGCACACTATTCCGAGATAGAACTTGTAGGCCTTAAGGGGCAGATACTTTGCAGAGAATGTTGGTCCGATAAAGAATGCGCCAATGAGAATACCTGCGGCAAAGAATGCAGCCACCGGCCATGCGAAACGTTTCTCCTTGTAGTAGTTGATAAGACCTGAGAGTGGAGAAACCAGTGTGAGGAACAGGTTTGTGGGTTTGATGGTGTTTGCAGCATTAACACCGATGGGGCCCTTGGTACCAATAACGGTAATCTGATAGGCTGCGGTAAAGAGGCCACCGGCTGCACCCATTATGACAAACAGACATCCGATTATCAGGGCACCGCCAAGTACCACGAGAGGGTTCATGTAGGTGTTACCCTTTTCGAAGAAGTAGCCAGAGGGTTTAACCGTGTATGTGGTAACCTTTTGGCCATTGACAATCACCTCCATCTTTGTGTTGGGGGCGATGTTCTTGTAAGGGGTCATGGTGACAGAGAATTTGCCTGTATTCTTGTCAAGGCTCAGGCTGACCCCCTTGTTCCACGGCTGGGGCTGCTTTGTGGCATCGGTGAGCACCATCCTGGCATTACCGCCGCCAATGGGACGTTCCTTACTGATGGTGTTGATACCGAATTTGGTCTCATGGGTGAAGATGAGGAAGTTCCACTGTGCCTCGCTTGTAATCGCAGGGGCAAGGGCACTCTTGGCATCATCCGGTATCTCGGTCCATTTCTTTATCTTGTTAACCGTTACCTCAAATTTGAACGGTGGAAATGCAAAAGGTCCTGTGGTCTGGCCCTTGGCCACTGTCTTGGGGGTGGCAAAGGCCTCAGGCTTGGATGTTACAATGTAGAAAGTGGGGGGAATGGCTGTATCACCAAACTTTTTGATCAGCTTGTTACGCTCTTTCTCACCAGTGGAATCCGCTGGTTTGAAAGGCTTTTCATTACAGATGACCAGGACCAGATCCTTGCCAGGCTCGATCTGTCCGGTAACAGTAACAGGATCACCAGCCTTTATCTCTGGTGAGTTTACCGTAGCTGTGGCACCAAATGCCGTTGACTGGATCACTGCCAAAAACAGACAGCATAACATCCCTATTCCGCTTCTCAATTTCATACTTAACACTCCTCTTCTGTTTTTGTGGGCCATTGGCCCTAAACTTTCATACTGCCTAACTGTCCCGGATCAGAGGTTGCCCGGCACAGAGACAGGTGTTCTGCCCCTGCGCCAGACTTCATTAATGTTAATCCGAGGTTCAAGCTTTTTGCCAGCCCCTGACTTATGACGGTTGCCACATCACATGATGACAGTTGTCTTGTCAGGGCAGTTAGAATGCAGCACCCATAGCCAAAATTTTAAGGTATGCAGATTTACATGCACCTTGTCTCAAATCCGGATTAGGTACAAATGCAAGCATGAAGCCAAAAAGAGAGACTAATATCCTTTTTTCTAAAATTTGTTTTTTTGTGTTGTAAAATCAATATATAAGCTATTGTGAATATTTTTTTAAATCATAATATAAAAGTTGATGCTTAAAACTTGGCCAGATAGCCGCAACCATAATGTTGCACTGCAACCACAAATAAATAAATGTTGTCTTGAGGCAAATATATTGATTTTATTTGATCTATTAAGTGCAAACTGGCAGCAGCTCCTTTTTTATTAATCAATTAGGAACAGATGATCATATTGTTTGAGAAATTTATATTTTACCCATGCTTATAAAGTGCAACAAAACAGTTGCAGGTTTTCTTTTCTGATTTCACATATTTTTCTGTAAATGCTCATTTTGTTACTGTGAAATGCCCAAAACAGACAAAATGCCAAATTCGGTTTGATTGATGGGGCCATACTTGCTGGAAACAGGGCCTGAAAATTTAGTATTGGCCAATATATCACATTTTTTCTTTAATTTACAGTTACATATCAGCGAATAAGTCATGCTTGCCTTGTGGGTGGCTATGTACCAGCAACATAATTTCTGGAATTTGCCTTGTTGTATTGCCCCAAAACATTAAAAAGGACCACGATTATACATTAGCACCCCTGTATCCATAAGGTGCGGTCGATCTTTTTCTATGAAAACCACCTGTTAGCCTATTTTTAAATCTATATCATCCCCTGTACCCCCTACCGCATTTCTTCTATATATAACAAGCTTGGCCTATCCGTCGTCCCTGCTCCAGTATGATCCTGCGAGGGGGATATGAGCATTGGCACATTTTTTGTAGATGCAATTTAAGGTGACAGCAGTAGGCCGTGTGCATTGGCTCCCTGGAGACGAGGGTCACCGTTAAGTTATGTCGTATGGAAAATGGAGCCAATAGCGTAGAGTTCAGAGGGAGCGAGGAGAACAAGATGTTCAGCCCATACTGTGTAGCTGTTTTTCGTATTGCCGGGATCATTTGCCTTATCCTGTGTGCCACTTCCGGTAACGCCCTCGCTGTTCAGATACACGGGCCTCCAGAGGGGATATATGTGCACCAGATGGCTCATGACCTCTTTGCTGCGGCAATGATCTTTCTCATATATACACTTCACAGGCACCCTCTCGTAAGGTGTCCAGGGTGGAAGTATCTGAAAATTTCACTGTTCTTCTTTTTGTTGTGGAATATCAATGCGCTTACAGTGCATAGCCTCAGCCTTCACCTGCCAGAGCACGCCATTACAGGAACAAATCTCTTGAACCAGAGATTGCAAGGCCCTCTGACGTGGGAGAGGTGGCTCTATTATGTCACCCGCAACGACCATCTGCTGTGCGTACCTGCCATGTGGTTCATGATGCGTTTCTTGAAGACCTTTTATCATGAGGCGGTAAATGACAACAGGGATTCGGAGGTCTGCACTGAGTCATGACCTCACTGCCTCTCTTTCCCATTCATGTCATAGATTTTCTCGGTGCTGCCCTGATGATAGTGTTCTCTGTCATGGCGACATGGTACGCCTGGATGATAAAGAAGCTAAAACCCAGAAATATCCTCTGCAGTTACTTCTTCTGGTTCAGCGTCACCCTACTTATCTTTGCTGTCTCAAGGTCTACCGGTCATATCCTGAAGTACCTGTTCATAATAATGGGCTATCCCCACCTGTGGCAGGTACTTGCCCCGTTCAGTGGCGGTTTCAACACCATGGCCTTTGTGGCTATAGCCACTCTTACCTTTTATTACGCCAATATCCGGAGCATCATGGAGCGCATACGTGAAGATGCTATGGAACTTGAGAATACCAACCGGCAACTGGCCCTGGCCCACGAGAACCTGAGGGAGTTGAACCTGAGCCTGGAACGCCGCGTGGAGGAGCGCACGCTTAAACTCAAACAGTCCGAGCAGAAGTTCAGGAGCCTTTTCGAGCACTCAAAGGATGCGGTGTTCTTCTGCGACCAGCATGGAAAGATTGCAGATATTAACGCCACTGGAGTGGAACTCTTGGGTTATGACGAGCCTGATGACATCATAGGCACACCGTTAGCCGCATATTTCAAAAACAAGACGGCCTGGACCGACTATTACAAGCAGCTTGCCTCAAAGGGGCATGTAAAAGATTTTGAAACGGCTTTCATCAAGAGCGACGGGACCTTCATGACCCTGCTTATATCAGCATCGGCCATAAAGGATAAAAACGGAAAGATAACAGGCAGTGAGGCCATCGCCAAGGATATAACCGCATTCAAACAGGTCACCGAGACCCTTGTTCAGCAGGAGAAGATGGCGTCCATAGGCCAGCTTGCCGCAGGTGTGGCCCATGAGATCAATACACCGCTCGGTATTGTGATTGGATATACACAGATACTGGAAGAGGACTTTCAGGACAACGAAGAGGCCCTTGAAACCCTGTCCATCATCGAAAAGCAGGCACAGAATTGCAGACGGATAGTGGCGGACCTGCTGAAATTCTCCAGAGAGTCTCTTGAGAACAAGATGGGACCTGTGGACATGAATCAGTACATAGAGGATATACTCTCTGTCATGGAACACAGTCTGAACATGGACCGTATATATGTTCACAGGGTCTTTGAAGACAACCTGCCAAAGATACTTGCCGACGAGGGCAAGTTAAGGCAGGTGTTCATGAATCTTATCAACAATGCCCATGATGCAATGGAAAATGACGGCATTATAGGTATCTGGACAAGAAAGGCCGATGATGGCGGGGTTGAGGTAGTGATTGGTGATACCGGGCCTGGGATACCACAAAAGATACAGAGCAGGGTTTTTGATCCCTTCTTTACCACAAAAAATGTTGGGAAGGGTACGGGGCTGGGTCTATCAGTGTCTTTTGGCATTGTACGTGATCATGGTGGAACCATGGAGGTTCAGTCTCCCCCTGAGGAGCAGGAGTTCGTGCAGGCAGGTATGGAGACTGTGTTCATAGTAAAATTGCCCCCCATAACCCACCAGGAGGGGGATGCAGGAGAGAACGAGATGCCAGCAGAACTGTAGGACAGGGCAACGTAACTCCTCAGTGGGTTCTTTTCGGGTATTATCGCATAACTGAATGAAATGTGCCTGATTACAGGGTGCTATAGATACAAGGCGGAAGGTACGCAGGCGTACTCCTGTACTTCAGGTGCCAGACAGATAAGCGAAGACTCCGAGGCAGCAGTGCTGTAGCCGTGAACAGATACAGGAGGACAGGTCTGAATGCGCTGAATTGATTAACGCAATCGGGTGAGCACTCACAGCCATGGCAGGTTAGTGTAAAGATATTGTTTTTTTATATTTTAATTGCAAGGCATCCTGCATTGATGTCTACACCATTAACGGAGGAATACTCATGAGAAAAACAGTCTGGAGCATGTGCGGCATGTGTTCAGTCCGATGCCCCATCAGGGTTGAAGTAGAAGATGGCGAGATAAAATGGATTGAGGGCAATCCGCACCTGATCGGCAGGGCTCTGTGTGCCAAGGGATCGGCAGGCATAGCCCTTCACACAGACAGCGAACGTCCCCAGCAGCCGCTTATAAGAAAGGGGGGACGGGGGGCTGGCAACTGGGAGCCAGTGAGCTGGTATGCTGCACTTGACTATGTGGCAGACAAACTCAAGAAGATCATGGACAAGTATGGTCCGGAGGCAGTCATGCTGAGCTGTCGTGGAGGCCCATTCCTTGACATCGCCAAGGCCTTTATCCACGGTCTTGGAAGCCCCAATTTTACCAATCATGACAGTGGTTGTGGAAGGAATGTGCATCATGCCAGCAAATCAATATATGGCCTGGGCAGAAAGGGACTGATCTATGACATAAAGAACTCCAAACACCTGATACTGTTTGGCAGGAACATCCTGGCTTCCCTGCGTATTGCAGAGGCCAACCAGGTTATGGATATGCTTGAGGCTGGTGGCAGCATGACCTATGTGGATGTACGTCAGAGCCTTACAGGTATCAAGGCAACCAGGTTCTTCCAGGTACGTCCAGGTACTGACTATGCCCTTGCCCTGGGTATGATAAACGAGGTGCTGAAGAAGGAGGCATACGATAAGGAGTTCCTTGAGAAGTATGCTACCGGTTTTGAGGCCCTGGAAGAGTTCATCCAACCCTACACTGCCGAGTGGGCAGCCAAGGAGTGCGGGATCAAGGTCAACAAGCTCAAGGCCTTTGTGGAAGAGATAGACTCTCAGAGGCCAAAGGTCATATTCCATCCAGGCTGGATGCTGTCCCGTTACAAAGATTCCTTCTATGCCAGCCGCGCGCTTCAGATACTGAATGTGCTCATGGGTAACATCGAGCAGAAAGGCGGCCAGTTGTTCCCAAAGACACCTGGTGACTGTGGTGTCAAGGGGTTGCAGAGCCTTGATGCACTGGTGCCAAAGCCAAAGAAGGAAAGGGCAGATGGTGTAGGTACCAAGTACAAGCATTTTGACAAGGGACCCGGGCTTTTTCATCTCTTCTACGATGCCATAGCTACAGGTACGCCCTACCCCATCAAGGCACTGATCTGCTACAGGCACGATCCCTTCAACTGTTTCCCTGATCCTGCAGCCCAGAAGGAGGCACTTGAAAATGCGGAGCTGCTGGTATCCATAGACACACACTACAGTGAGTTTGGCTGGTTCAGCGATGTAATCCTTCCAGAGTCCATGTATCTCGAGAGGGAGACCCTGATCGTGACCCAGAAGGGACCAAAGCCACGTTTCACCCTGCGTCAGCGCTGTGTAGAGCCACGTTTTGATACAAAGCCGTCGTGGGAGATATTCAAACAGCTCGCTGACCGGCTTGGAATAAGTCAGTACTTCCCGTTCAATACCATTGAAGAGTTGTGGCAGTGGCAGCTTGAGCCAACAGGTCACAGTTATGAGGAGTTTGATGAGAAGGGTTACATCGAGCTTACTGACAAGCCCATCATGTATGATGACATTGAAGGAAAGTTCAAGACTCCTTCAGGCAAGATCGAGATAATCAGCTCTGTCTTGGAGGAGGCAGGACTTCCCTCCCTGAAGCCGTATGAGAGCCCGCTGAAACCTCCAAAGGGCAGATTCAGACTTATATTTGGCCGTTCGCCAGTACATGCGCATGGGCATACTATCAACAACCCCCTGTTGCATGAACTGTTTCCTGAAAATACCCTCTGGATCAACAAGAGGGTTGCCACCAAACTTGGCATCAAGGAAGGAGACTGGGTGGATGTGATTGCTGACAGCCAGAAGGGAATCATCCGGGCCCACGTCACGGAGTTCATACATCCTGAGGCTGTCTACACAGTTCACGGATTTGGTCGACAGATACCTCTTCAGTCAAGGGCATACCATGCCGGAATGAGTGACCAGAAACTGCAGGAAGGTCTTCTGCAGAAGATGGATCCGGCAGGCGGCGGACTCTGTCTCTGTGAAAAATTCGTTACCATACGCCGCAGCCACAGAAATCCAAGGAGGAGGGTCGAACTGTGAACAAATACATGATTTATCTCAATTCAAGAAGATGCATCGGTTGTCACGGGTGTGAGGTGCATTGCAAGACCAACAAGAATCTGCCTGTTGGCCCGCTGCTCTGTGAAATAACTCATGAACCTCTGAAGGCAGTGAAAGGGGTTCCAAAGACAGAGTTTCATTTTCGTTCATGTTATCACTGCGAGGAACCGTTCTGCGTTGACATATGTCCCACCAAGGCCATGATCAAACGTGAGGATGGAATCGTCTACGTTGATTCAGAAAAGTGCATTGGCTGCATGTCATGTGCTGGTGCTTGTCCATGGGGTATTCCTCAGCTCAATCCTGAAACAGGCAAGGCAGTCAAGTGCGATTACTGCATGGACAGGATCGATGCAGGACTCAAACCCGCATGTGTCACCAAGTGCACCACTCATGCCCTGAAGTTCGTGACCATGCAGGAGATATAACTAAGTAATATGAGATAAAAATACAGTTTGTGAGCAGTTACAGGGTACTCCGGATGCAGGGTGACCATGGGCATACAGATGCTCCTCCCCCCCACCCCTGTAGTTAAGCAAATGGCCTTGTTGCCCTGTGGACGTGGTATCCTGTGGCTGCTTGCTTTTGAAGCCCTATTACCTCTCATTGGTCCCTGGAGATCATTTCGTACCATGAACTGTTTCGAGGGATACACCAATGGCACTGATATCATCAGTGTTGAACTTCCTGGTGGCTCCCAGGCATAGGCTTGGGAGCCTGCTCGTGGAAGGTTTTCTGTACAGCTATACAGCCTCCCGGTTAGTCAGTGTGTGGAATGTACGGTGAATATCCCCTTTTCAGATACGGGAGATGATGGGATACCTGCCATCAGGACAGATGGAAAAGGAGGTGGATTATTTTTTTGAAATTCCAGTTGGTCTGAGCAAGCGCAGATATTATGGAGGCCAATGACCAGACGAATATGGCAAAGCCGAGATAGAACAGGAGGCTTATAAAGAAGCTGGTTTTTTTTCTGCTCATAATGGTGCCTCAACTGGAGTTGCTGACCTTGACCGTATAATACCTGTCCATTTTACCATAAAAAGGTCTTTCCTTGGCTGAATTAAAGAAAATTTTTAAACAGATTCTCAGAATAATCTTTGCCAGGGAACTTTACCTCTCTCTTGATCTGTTCAAGGCCTTTCCGTTTATTGAAAATTTCTACAGAAACCGCAGGCTCCTTACACTACTTACGGTCACCACACACATTACGTTTCTGCTCATAATTATCCTCGGGCTGTTTGGCCCTGAAGATTATCACAGCAATGTGGCCATTTACATCGCCTGGGGACTGTGGTGGCCTTCAATCGTTCTGAGCTGGTTCTTTGTGGGGAGGCTGTGGTGCTGCTTTTGCCCGTTTCCTACACCCGGCAAGTTGATTCAACGATTGATAAAGCTGATATGGCTCCGTCCCTTGCCTGCCTACCTTCGAAAGAATGGGACCTTATGGTCAGTGATACTCCTTGGTATCATCTTCTGGGTGGAAGAGACTACTGACATGCTCTACTCTCCAAGGGCCACAGTCTACCTCATGCTCTCCATACTCACTGCCGCAACCATAATGTCAGTGCTGTTTCCAAGACAGACCTGGTGCCGGTTTCTCTGTCCGCTGGGACGTATGATTGGCGTGGGTGCTACCCTCTCCATTGTCGGGATCAGGCCGGATTTCAATAAATGCAGGAGCTGCGGTACCTTTGCCTGCAAGCGGGGGACCGAGACCCAGGAGGGATGTCCGGTATATCTTGGTGCCTTTAACATCAGGAACAACTTTGACTGTCTGATGTGTGGGAAATGCGTCAAGTTATGCAACCAGGGCTCTCCCAGTATCTACCTGAGGAGTCCGTTTTCCGAACTCATCATCAACAAGGGACGGTATATCACCTGTACATACTTTGTCCCTGTGATGGTTGGATCCCAGATATCCAGATTTATGAAACAGGGATTCCTCTATCCCTATGAACTGGCCTACAGCATGACATGGGACATGCTGATATACGGTTTTGTATTTATTGCCTGTACCCTGTTTGTGCAGGCTCTTATCAGGATGGGAGACAGGCTCTTTGGCCTTGTTCCTGACCAGTTATTCGGGAGCTATTCGCCAATGGTTCCCATATTTCTTCCAATGGCATTTGTGGGAGAGCTCATATACCGTCTGAACTATACCATAATGGAGGCACCCCATTTTTTCCCAACCCTGGGGAGGCAGTTCGGTATGGACCTTGATGCATGGACGTTCAAGGTGCCTCCAATGCTGATAAACGGCCTGGATATCTGTCTGCTAATAGGCGGGGCACTTGCCGGAGAGTATGTGCTTGACAGGCTTGCAGATGAAGACTTCGGAGATACCATGTCTCATGCGCAGTATAGCAGGATTCAGTGGTTCATTCGTATCCTTATGGCAAGTTATCTCACCATGTTGGCATTCAGCCACAATGCCCTCAAGGTGCCCCTTCAGCTCACTGCAGGCTGACTGTTTTGATTTGGCAGCTTCAGGGACCTGTGGTGCTGTCTTCAGATTGTTCCTCTTTTGATCATGTCACACAGTACAGTTTCAAGGCTTAGACCTGCTGCCACAAATCCCTCAGTACCGAAGTTTATGTTTGCCTCGAGGATCAGCCATCGTGAACCTGACCAGCAGAGGTCAAAGCCGGCATAGTCAATGCCAGCGGCCCTGGCAGTCTTCAGGGCAAGTTCCAGTGCCTCCTCAGGTATATCATTCAGGGATATCTGCCCCCCCTGGGCCACGTTGGTCCTGAAATTTGTGCCAAGTGATCTCTTCCAGTATGCATGTACAACAGTGCTACCGATTATCACCACCCTCAGGTCCCTGTCCATGGGTATGTACTCCTGAATGTACGAGACACCCCGGTTTGTGCTGAGGTATTTTGTGAGCGCCTTGCCACTGTCAATGAGGAATACCCCCTGGCCTTGACCTGATCCCACAGGTGTCTTGGCAATGAAGGGAAGGTCGAACTGTTCAAGTATGTCTCTCTTCCTCTTTGGGGCCGGACCCATGAAGAGCCTTGTGCGTGGCATGGGACAGTCAAGGAAACGGAACAGGGCAAGCTGCCTGACCTTGTCCCCGAGGTGAAGGTAGCTTGCCATTGAGGGAAAGATGGATTTACCAGCAGAGTGCAGGGCCCCTGCATAGAAGATGGTGGGAAAGTAGATACGTTGGGCCTTTTGCAGCATGGTCTGTTCAGATGGGGTGTAGTCATCCCAGTTGCATCTTAACCCCACATACCTTACTGCAGGACATCTGATTAGATTTGCTCCAATGGCCACCTTCATCAGCCGGTCCTGAGTACCTCTGATGGATTTATCCTCGCTGCCTGTCTGGCCGGATATATCGTGGCAAGGAAACAGATGATCACTGCGGATACTGCGATGAATGTCACATCGAAGTTGTTCATGAGTATGGGCAGGCTGTCAGTGTAGTAGACCTCCTTGGGTATCTTGATGAACTTGTACTTTGACAGGAGCAGGCAGAGTCCCACGCCGCCAGAGACACCTATGGCCGTACCAATGAGGCCTACCAGCAGACCTGTAAGCATGAAGATACGGAGTATCTGCCTGTCTGATGCGCCAATTGCCTTCAGTATGGCAATATCCTGCTTCTTCTCCATCACCATCATGATGAGAGTGCTGATGATGTTGAACGCGGCAACCAGGACGATCAGGGTGAGGATCACAAACATGGCGAGCTTTTCCATCTTCAGGGCCGCAAACAGGTTTCTGCTCATCTTCTGCCAGTCCATGGTCCAGAATGGAAAGCCAAGCACCTTTCCGATCTCTTCAGCAATGCGGTCTGCAGCATAGATGTCAGACACCTTGACCTCAAGGCCATGCACCCTGGGGCCTATGCCTATCAGTTTCTGTGCGGCAGAGATGGGAATGAAGGCCAGTGACGAGTCGTACTCATACATACCAGTGGAATTTATGCCTGTCACCGTAAAGGAACGTATCTTTGGGATCATGCCCACAGGGGTCACAGTGCCGCCTGGCAGGATCACCTGGATGGACTGCCCCACGCTGACCCGCAGGTTTCTGGCAAGTTCTTTCCCAAGAATTACAGGGGGATGGCGTCCATTAAAGTCCCTGAAGGCATCCACTCCCCTGCCCGCAACTATCTTGCCCATACTGACCACAGACTTGACGGTTGCAGGATCGATCCCCCTGATGGCAACACCACTTACCGCATGACCACTGCTCAGCAGGGCCTGTATGTAGACTATTGGGGTGACAGCCTTGACATATGCACCTTCAGGTTCACCCTTGAGGAATTTGATGATACGCTCTGCCTCAGACGAGTCAGGTACCCTGCACGACAGGACCTTCTTCTCCACCTCTTTTACGTTGCCAAAGGGACCACTATAGCCCCGTACCAGCACATGGGCATTGATGCCGAGAATTTTTGTTCGCAGATGGTTTTCAAAACCGGCCATTACGGCTATCACAACTATGAGGGCCATGACCCCTACAGCCACCCCGCCCATGGATATGAAGGTAATCAGGGAGATGAACGCGTGCTGCCCCCGGGACCTGAGGTAGCGCACTGCCATGAACAGTTCATATTTCATGGCCTTCCCCCTTGACAAAACGTTCTTTTATCTTTCACGCCTGATATGCTCCGGCCTCATCTGGGGGAAGAGTATCACGTCCCGTATGGACGGGGAGTCAGTGAGGAGCATGACCAGTCTGTCCACCCCTATACCCTCACCTGCTGCAGGTGGCATCCCGATCTCAAGCGCGTTGATATAATCCCAGTCCACCTCTGGCGGTATCTCGTCGTCGTCTCCACGGTTTCTGACCTGTTCTTCAAACCGTCTTGCCTGGTCCCGCGGGTCATTCAGCTCGGAAAATGCGTTTGCTATCTCTCGTCCTGTGATGAAGAGTTCAAAACGGTCAGTTACTTCAGGATTTTCCCTGTTCCTGCGGGCAAGTGGCGACACGTCAGTGGGATACCTGGTTATGAAAGTGGGTTGAATGAGATTTGGTTCAACGAGCAGATCAAAAAGCTTGGTCCAGTATTTGCCTGTTGGCTCGTCTCCCGAAACTGGCACCCCAGCATCGTCGAGCCTGTTTCTGAGCCTCTCCCTGTCTCTCAGTTCATCCTGTTTTATGCCCCCAACCTGGATGAGCGCCTCTTCAAGGGTCATGCGTTTCCACGGCGGGGCAAGGTGGATATCCTGACCCTGATAGGTGATGGTGGTGCTTCCCCTCACCTCTTTTGCAATCATGGCAAACAGCTTTTCCGTGCGCTCCATCAGGTCCTCATACGTGGCATAGGCCTCATAGAACTCAAGCATGGTGAATTCCGGGTTGTGCTGTATGGATATGCCCTCGTTCCTGAAGTTGCGGTTCAGCTCAAAGACCTTCTCAAAGCCTCCTACAAGCAGGCGTTTTAGATAAAGTTCCGGTGCTATGCGAAGGAACAGGTCGATATCAAGGGCGTTGTGATGGGTACGAAAGGGTCTGGCCGTGGCCCCGCCCACAAGGGGCTGCATCATCGGCGTTTCCACCTCCATGAACCCTTCTGTGATGAAGTATTGTCTTAGCAGCTGGATGATGCGTGAACGCATGACAAAGGTCTCCCGCACATCGGAGTTCATCACCAGGTCAATATACCTGTGGCGGTAGCGCAGCTCCTTGTCTGTCAGTCCATGATATTTTTCAGGAAGTGGCTGGAAAGACTTGGTCACCAACCTGATATTCTCGACCATTATGGTGAGTTCGTCGGTCTTGGTTCTGAAAAGCGGGCCTTCTGCAAGTATGATGTCACCTATGTCATACTTCTTGAATTCCTTGTACTTGTCAGGACCAAGGCTATCCCTTGCCGCATATATCTGAAGCTTGCCTGTGCTGTCCTGCAGGTGGCAGAATGAAACCTTGCCAAACTTTCTGAGCGCCATGATGCGCCCTGCTATCCTGAACCTGTCCTGAAGTTTTTCCAGCTCCTCCTTATCCTTGTCTCCATGAAGTGATACAATGGATTCAATGCTCTGAGGCTTGGGGATATCGTTGGGAAAGAGATTTATTCCAGCCTCTTCCATATCCTGTGCCTTTTTACGGCGTTGTTTTATAATTTGGCTTTCCTTGCTCAATTTCCTTTTCCTCCGCAGGCACTGTTGCCTGCCTGTTTATTTGTGCCCTTTAGGGCTTTACAGCCTGTGCAAAGGCACTATACAGAAATCAATTCATAGTTTACTCTGATTTTTACGTCAAGCATGCGGCCCGCAGGCACCCTGATAACGCTGAGTTGCACCACCATAGGAGAAATCATTTGAGCACGCTGCTGAAAAAGGGAAATATACCCCTCATTTTAACAATAATCTACTGCTCTGTGATATTTGCTGTTTCATCCATACCAGGAGAAGATCTTTCAACCTTGCCTGCTCCTGACTATATTATGCATACCATAGAGTATTCAGGCCTTGGGATACTGCTCTGCTGGTGGAGGCTTGCAGAAGGCGAAAGACCGCTGAAGGCCCTGGTTCAGGCCGTGATACTGGGTTGCCTCTACGGAATAACTGACGAGTTTCACCAGTACTTTGTACCAGGAAGGTCCACCTCGGTCTCGGACTGGCTGGCGGATACAGTGGGGACAACAGCAGGCGCATCCATCGCGCTGATGATGAGGCATATATATTCACAAGTTTTAGGCGTCCATTTCAGATGAGTAGCAGAGAGGCTGAAGTAATACACAGGTTCTACAACCTGCTCAAGTTCTACAGGGAACTGGGGTGGGAATATGTGGAGACAAGCCAAGCCGTAGAGGGGTTGCGCAGGGCGGTACAGGCAAGGATCGGAAAGGCAGCCCCTACGAGACATAAACAGCCCCTCCGTCATGAGTTTCCCCCTGTGCGTGGCCACAATATCCCAAGAAGGAGAGCTGCAAGCCAGGGAGGGGGCTTGCCAGGTGATACCCAAAAATCCTGTCGTCAAGGAGGCATCAAGGGAAAGATAGAAGCCCTTGCACTATCCGTGTGTGCAGGCTGTCCTCTATTCATCTCGGGAACAGTCCCTATTTGTGGAAAGGGGCCGCAAGACGCAAGGTTACTGGTGGCAGGCGGGGTGGGAGATGCACTCTTTAAGGGCAAGGCAGGAGATCTGCTCACAAAGATGCTACGGGCCGTCAGGATTGATCGCAGAAAGACCTTCATAACCAGTGCCGTCAGGTGCAGATATGATAATGACGGACCGGGGGCAGAGGATATCGTATTCCAGTGCGGAAATTTCCTGCTGGAGGAGATCATGACAGTAAGACCTTCATACATACTTGCCTTTGGGATGGAGGCAGCATGTATAATTCTGAAGGATCAAAACCTCCTGCCTTCTTCTGTAAGGCCGGGGGATGAAACAGGTATCAAAGAACTCAGGGGCAGGGTCATTTCCCTGAAGAGTCCTGACTGTAGTTTGGTAGTAACCCATTCACCTGTGTCCATGCTGAAATTATCTAATGATACGCTAAAAATGTATAAGCGCGAGGCCTGGCATGATCTTCAACTCCTTGAAAAGATGTACCACGGATAGATGCCTCTGGGGCAGCCGGGCTCCTGGAACAGGAGGCAGTCGCCATAGGGGGCCACGGCAGTTCATGTACCCGGGTTTCCTGTTTTTCTGCCTGTTGACTTTCATGCTATCTGTCTTTCTGTTCATACCAGCCAGTGGTCTGTGCAAGACCGGAGGCGCGGAACGTCATTCTTCTCACAGCCCTCTCAGGCCGGATGGTCCTGTTATGCCTTGCAGCATAGTAAAGATACAGCTTTCAGGAAGCATCAATCCGGGGATGCTGCAGTTTTTCAGGCGTGCAGTCAGGCAGGCTGAACTGCAGCGTGCAGAGCTTCTGCTGGTAATCCTCAACACCCCAGGTGGGCTCGTACGCAGCCTGCGTGAGATGATCCAGACGGTCATGGCCTCACGTGTACCAGTGGTGGTTTATGTATCTCCTGCAGGTGCACAGGCAGCCTCGGCAGGTGCCCTCTTCACCATGTCTGCCCATGTGGCAGCAATGGCCCCTGGTACAAACATAGGGGCTGCCCATCCGGTGCTGCCTGGCGGTGCAAAGCCTGGTTCAACCATGAACCAGAAGATGGAAAATGACGTTGCGGCCCTTGCAAGGAGCATTGCCTCTGAAAGGGGCAGAAACATAAAGTGGGCAGAAGAGGCTGTAAGAAAGAGTGTATCAGCAACTGCTGATGAGGCGCTCAAGCTGGGAATAATCGACTGCATTGCAAAGAATGAGGCTGAACTCCTGTCAAAGATAGACGGGATGGAGGTAAGGATGGCAGAAGGCACTGTCAAGCTCCATACCGTTCCCTACTCAGTTACAGAGATATCACCAGGTCTGAGAGAACGGATCATAAGTACCCTGGCCGATCCTGACATAGCCTACATACTTATGATGCTCGGTGCAGCAGGTCTGTACTTTGAGCTTGCCCACCCTGGTACCATCCTCCCCGGGGTGGCTGGTGCCATTTCCCTCATCCTGGGGCTGTTTGCAACCCAGGTCCTGCCGGTGAATACCACCGGACTTCTGCTCCTGCTCCTTGCCATGCTGCTCTTCCTTATGGAACTTTTTGTGACGAGTCACGGCATCCTTGGTGCAGCAGGCGTTGTTTCCCTGCTGCTGGGCTCACTCATGCTCTTTGACACACCGAATACAGGAGTCGCCCTGTCTCCTGCTGTGATGTGGCCAACTGTACTTGTTGCAGGGACGTTTTTCATGACCATTGCCTTTGTTGCCACGCGTGCACAGCTCAGACGTCCACAGGCAGGTCGTGAGGCCCTGATAGGTGAGCGCGGAGTGGTACGGGAGACCGTTGGGCCAGGAGAGGGCATGGTCTTTGTGCACGGTGAACTCTGGAGGGCTGTCAGTGATGAAGTGATAGAGACAGGCACTGAGGTAGAGGTCGTTGGCATGAATAGGATGAAACTTACTGTGCGAAAGGCAGGGCCAGCGAATCAGGCCGAATGATGTGTGAGCAAATGGTCTTTCCTGCAGAAATGTCCAGTGTTATACAGGCTGGCTCCCCATTCGTGCTCCTTGATACAGCAAGGCCCCTTGGTGACGAGCAGACTTCCTATCTGTTTCATGATCCTGTGGAGATTCTCACTGCCTTTGGCCCGGATGATGTGTCATGTCTCTACGCCAATGTGGAGCGTGCACTTGACCGAGGACTCTATGTGGCAGGGTGGTGGAGTTACGAGTGGGGTTATGCACTCATTCCCAGGCTTAATTACCTGCTCGACGTTCACTGTCCTGAAGGTCCATTGGTGTGGATTGGGGTGTTTGAAAGACCTGTGATGTGGAAGGCCTCAGGGGACTTGCCCGCAGACCAGGCTATGGGACCTGTGGGGCCAGGGCCGTTGACAGGTGTTTTCAGTGACGGTCCACGGCTCGATACTGACCGCTCAGAGTTCATGGATGCCGTAGGCGCGGTTCAGGATTATATCAGACAGGGCGATACCTATCAGGTAAACTATACGGTGAGGAGCAGGTTCTCTTTTGCCGGAGACCCGTTGGATCTGTATTTGCGGCTTAGGTCTGTTCAGGCAGTCTCTTATGGGGCAGTGGTACGTACAGATGACAGATGGGTGCTCTCCCTGTCTCCAGAGCTGTTTTTCCACAGGCAACGCGATAGGATATGGTCAAAACCCATGAAGGGTACTGTGGCAAGGGGCAAGACTCCTGAACAGGACAGGGCCCTGAGGGGGTTTCTTGAAAATGACCTGAAGAACCGGGCAGAGAATGTAATGATTGTGGACCTGCTGCGAAACGATCTGGGCATGATTGCACAGACAGGAAGCGTCAGGGTACCGCAGCTCTTTCACGTGGAGGCATATGAGACACTGTTTCAGATGATAAGCCGGATAGAGGCACGGCTCAGGGAGGGTGTGAGGTGGATAGACATATTCCAGGCACTGTTTCCGTGCGGTTCCATCACAGGGGCTCCCAAGTTGCGGACAATGGAGATAATATCCGAACTTGAGACCTCTCCACGCGGGATATATACAGGGTCAATAGGGTTCATCTCGCCTGATAATCATGCGGTTTTCAATGTCGCAATCAGGACCCTGGAACTATTTGGCAACAGGGGAGTGATGGGCATTGGAAGTGGCATAACCATCGGCTCTGATCCGGCTGCAGAGTACGAGGAGACAAGGCTAAAGGCCAGATTCCTTCAACGGGTAGTGATGAGAGATGCAGCCTGACCTCTCTCTTATAGAATCCATTCTCTGGGCCTCAAATCCCTTCTGGCCCCCGTACTGTTTTCCCCAGGGAGAGGGCTCCTCCCAGCGCAGGACATACGTATCAAAGGCACCGGATGTCACGGATTTCATGTTTGGTCATGATAGGGTGCAGGCATGCTCCGGGCAGGTAACCCATTGTTCATGGAATGAGAGATTTTTTCTCTTTTCCCGGCACATTGGGCGTCTGTTTGAATCTGCCTCCCATTTTGGTTTCCGTTTTGAGCAGGACACAATCATTTCAGGGCTTGAAAGTACTGGAGAGCGTCTCTGCGCCAAGTACTGTTCTGACCTGATAGACAGCTTTACTCACCAGTGCAAGGTAAGGCTGGTCCTTTCAGCATCAGGCAGGGTGACTGTTGATCATATGCCAATATCACCTGTTGACCGGTTGCCTGTGTGGTTTGACATCTCAGACTGTCCTTCAGAACAAAAGACCCCCTACCCTGCCCACAAGACGAGTTTACGCAGGATATTTGACATGGAGCTCAAACGCGCCACTTCACAGGGGCTGTTTGATACGGTTTTCATTGATCGCACCGGTCAGGTTACAGAGGGGACATTTACGAACGTATTTGTTGACATGGGAGACGGGATACTTGTCACTCCCCCTTCTAACGCTGGCCTGCTTCCTGGGACACTCAGGGCTGAACTGCTCTGCCGTGGCCTTGCCATTCAGGCAGTTGTGACCCTTGACATGCTTGAAAAGGCCAGGAGGATTTACCTTGGAAATTCCGTAAGGGGGCTTCTTCCTGCCAGACTGAAAAAAAATAGATGAGGACCATAATTATGACAAAGAGGCCCTGCCGCTATTTGCGGCAGGGCGTAAAGCCAATGGAACAGACTATAATAGCTCCACCTCCACACTCTCTCCTGGCTGCAGGGTTCGAATGCTCACGTCAACGTGGTTTGCCTTGATCTGTCTTTCAAATTCTCCAGGTGTGCCGGTAAGTGCAGGAAATGTCTTGTAGTGCATGGGAATAACCACCTTGGGGCTTATCAATCTGCACGCGTATGCCGCCTCTCTCGGCCCCATGACATAGTGGTCACCTATTGGCAGTATGGCCACCTTGGGGGTGTACATTGAACCTATCATTGCCATGTCTCCAAACAGTGCAGTGTCTCCGGCATGGTATATCCGAACCCCGTCCTCTAAGCGTACTATGAAGCCTGCTGCCTCGCCGCCATAGAGCAGTTCCTGGCCATTGGAGATAGAGGAGCTGTGTACAGCCTGCACCATGGTAACCGATATGCCCTTGGTATAGTATGTGCCGCCCACATTCATGCCAGTGACATTTGGAAGGCCACGTGCAAGTAGATACTGCTGAAGTTCGTGTATGGCCACCACCTCTGTCTTGGATGAGCTCACCAGCTCCATGGTGTTTCCAAGATGATCTGGATGTGCATGGGTTACCAGTATCAGGTCTGCCTCTGTATCTCCCTTGTCTTCAGGGGCCATGGGATTGTCAAGCCACGGGTCTATCCATATCCTCAGTCCCTGTTCCGTTACTATTCTGAATGCTGAATGACCAAAAAACGTTATTGTGTTAGGCATCTTTTTTTCCTCTCATTTTTTATTATGGGTAAGCCATGCTGCAGGACACCTATACTGCAGATGGTGCTTTTTATCACGTTTTTAAAGCTCATCAGTTGCAATGATTTGTTCATGATATGTTTGTCAGCAGACAAGTTCATGAGAAAAAGCACCATCTGTCGACTATGTCCTCAGCACCATTTCATGCAAGGGAGCAGGCTGCAGGTGTTGGGGATCAGTTCCTGCAACATCAAAGATCATCTGCTCCATCTTTTTTGTTTCCGAATACATAAAATCGATTCTTTCCTTCCGTTCCGGAGTTGTACCATAGCGTTCTTGCAGGTCCTCAAAGCGGTCTTCAAGAGAGACGAACTCTGTGTGCATGACCCTCTTGTCAGCATAATTCAGGACCATTGCATCAGTGATGCATTGGTATGCTGATACAGGCCTGTCAAGGACCACATGCTGTCTTACCATGTCTGCAAGCTCAGGGTAACCATGAGACAGGAGTATATTTGCACCCCTTGAGGCATGCTCGCACTGTTTTTCTATGCATTCCATCTTGGCAATATCATGCAGCAGCCCCCCTGGCTCTGCAAGTCTGATCTCAACGGCCACAGCCCCCTGACTGGGAACTTGCAGCAGCATGCGGCACAGGGCAACGGCTACCCGTCCAACCATCACGCTGTGTTCCACTATATGCGTGGGCACGTGGTATTGTTTCAGAAGTTGGAAGCACTCTTCTCTTTCAGGGATGGACATGATGGGAATATGCCAAAAAGGGCCTGCTGTTACAAGGGAAACATTGAAAATTTCCGAGGCCCTTCTCATGTGCACCTGTTTCATGCATGGCAGAAATGAGCCAATGTCGTGTTATTCTTTGTCAATTTTATTACTCATGATGCGTCAGAAAAATAACGCTACCGTCAAAAAACGGGGCAGGGAAAGTCAAAAAACTGTACAGCGAGTGTTTGAAAAGGGATGTTTGAAAAGCAGAAAAAAAATTTGAAAAACGGAGAAAAACAGAGGAAATCAGAGGTTATGTTTTGGTGAAAAATTGTTGATAACTTCTTTGTTGTTACATAACTTCTTATTTTCATGTATATTTTTTCTTTCTTGAAAAATATCTGTAATTTCAATAAGTTGTGGCTTTTTTTCTGAAAATTGCCGTAATACTCAGGGGAAATCCGCTGTTGATAACTTATAGAGCCAAACATCACAAAATTAGCTCCAGCCTTCTTTGACTATATCTGCGCATAGGGGTAAATACATCCCCACAATCTGAGAGCGGAAATCAATCTTTTACACCTCTTTATAACTCTTTTTTAAGCCACTTTTTAACAGGTGGTCATGTCCTGCAGAGGACCTGAACAGGGAAAGATGCAAAATTCAGGGCCTTTGGGACAGCATTCATCTTCATATAGCACCGTTATCCGGCAGTGGTGATACAGGCACTGTTTGTGTTTTAAGCCGGAGTAAAGTGTTTCATCTTGGCGTAATTTGTACGGCAGATTGTGCTGCTGATCGTTATTTCAGGGATTTCATGCAAAACCTGATTGACTCGAGCTGCTCATCGGATATTGCTTCAGTAGTCTTTAAAAGTACAGGTAGTTCATTCACCTCTTTCCACTGGAGGCTTTCTCCTGTGGCAAACAGGTTTTTTTATAATCGGGAGTTTTGGAATAAATAAAGGTTGCCTGGCCAACTGTACTGGCCTGGTTTCATGGCAGGGATTGTTAATATCAGGGGAATTGATAGTTATGAGGGAACGCTGGGAAAAGATCAGGGATGAACTTAAGTCCAGAATTTCAGACAGCAGCTTCAATGTCTGGATTGCTCCGCTGACCTATGAGGGCAGTGACGGAGAGGTACTGCTTGTAAAGTGTCCAAACCAATTCTTTGCAAACTGGGTCCAGGAGCACTATCTGCCCCTGGTCCAGGACAAATGTGCAGTGGAGGGCAACCTCAAGATAAAACTGGTGCCTGCAGAACAGGCAAGGCAGGCAGCCCGGGGGCAGTTGCATCTGCCCCAGTTTGCCCCAAACCAGTTGCCGGCTCCCAGTTTCTGCTCCCGTTTTACCTTTAGGGAATTTATTGTGGGTGACAGCAACAGGTATGCCTACTCCACATGCTGGTCCACAGCAAATGGCGAGGCCAGGGGCGGACGGGTGATATATCTCCAGGCCGGGTCAGGACTTGGCAAGAGCCATCTCAGCCAGGCAGTTGGCCAGACCATCATGGAGACACAGACTGAGACCAGGCTCTGCTATCTGTCAGCCAATGAATTTACCAATCAGGTGGTAAAGGCCATCAAGAATGGGACCCTGAACGAGTTCAAGGACAGGTATCACAGGAACTGTGACGTGTTACTGCTTGAAGAGGTACACTGCCTGTCAGGCAGAACACGGACACAGACCGAACTTGCCCAGGCCCTGGACCCTATGCTGGACAAGGGAAAGACTGTCATATTCACAGGTAACCGTTTGCCACGGCAGATACCCAATGTGAATGACCAGCTCAAGTCCCGGCTTTCCTGTGGCATAATCGCCACCATAAACCCACCTGATTTCAGGACGCGGGTCAAGATTGTCATGCGCAAGGCAAGAAGCCAGGGCGTTGACATGGATCTGGAGATTGCAGAGTTTCTTGCTGAAAACCTGAAGGGAGATATCCGCCGTATAGAGGGGGCAGTGGTAGGACTTATCGCAAGGTCATCACTCCTCAAGAGAAAGGCCGACATGAAACTTGCCCAGGAGGTGATTCACGACCTTGTTGGCGAACCAGAGGAGATATCCATTGCCCAGATCAAAAAGATGATCTGTACCCACTTCAAGCTTTCTGAAAAAGAGCTTATGTCCAAATCACGCAAGAAGATGGTGGCACTGCCAAGACAGTTGGGCATGTATCTCGCCAGGAAGCACACTGAGCAGTCTCTTGAGGCCATAGGCAGGGAGTTCGGCAGGGATCACGCCACTGTGCTCTATGCAGTCAAAAAGATCACCAAGGAGCTGGACATATCCTCTAAAAGGCGCAGTGAGCTGGATTATCTCAACGATCAACTTGAGAAACTCCGCTGGAAATAGATTGCAGTGTCATCTAAGATTACGCAGAGGGTAATCAGGGAACTTGAGCAGATACTGGAGCACCGGGGCCGGGTCCTCACCGATCCCGCAGATCTTTTATGTTACGCATTTGACGCAAGTGGCATGGAGGCGCCTCCAGGTGTAGTGGTCATGCCTGTGACCACCCCTCAGGTGGCTGCTGTGGCAAAGCTTGCCTCAAAATACCAGATCCCCCTGTTTGCCCGTGGGGCAGGAAGTGGTACAGCAGGCGGTTCCATCCCTGTCTCACACGGGATCGCAGTGGTGCTCACCGGCATGAACCGCATCCTTGAAATCAATGCCGGAAACCTGACTGCCCGTGTAGAGCCTGGTGTCATTACCGGCAGGTTGCAGGAGGAGGTCTCAAGGCATGGCCTGTTCTATCCTCCAGACCCGGCGAGCCTATCCTTCTGTACCATAGGAGGCAATGTCAGTACCGGGGCCGGTGGTGCAAGGGCAGTTAAATACGGAGTAACGAGGGATTATGTCACATCGGTTGAGGTGGTTCTTGCATCTGGCCAGGTGATTGAGACAGGCCATGATACTGCCAAGGGTGTGGCTGGCTACGATCTTACCCGGCTCCTTGTGGGCAGTGAGGGCACTCTTGGCATCATAACCGGAATCACCCTTCGTCTTGTCCCCCTTCCCCAGGCCACAGGCACTGCCCTTATCCTGTTTCCCAATGCCAGCGCTGCATGCCACGGAGTGAAGTCATTCTTTCAGAACCGTATCCTTCCCCGTTGCGCCGAGTTTTTTGATGCAGCCTGTGTCCAGTGTGTCAGGCACATGCTGCCTGTTGCCGTACCGGATGAGTGCCAGGCAATGCTCCTTGTGGAGGTGGATGGGAGCAATGAATCTATCGCTCCGCAGCTTGATGTCATCACTGAGTGCTGCAGGCAGTGTGACGCATTGGAAACCGTTGTGGCCAAAGATTCAGTGCAGGCTGAGACCATGTGGAAGGCAAGGAGAAGCCTGTCTCCTGCAATCAGACGTCTTGGCTACACCGGCAAGGTGAGTGAAGATATCTGTGTGCCCAGACACAGGCTTCCTGAGGCAGTGGAGCGTCTTGACCATATAGAAAAGAAATTCTCTACCCGGATCATCTCTTTTGGACATGCAGGGGACGGTAACCTCCATGTCAATCTCCTCTTTGACAGACAGGACGACATTGCGGTAAAAAACATGGAGATGGCTGTCTCCGCCATCATGGAGACTGCCGTATCTCTTGGTGGGACAATCTCAGGGGAACATGGCATTGGACTTGCCAAAAAGGGTTACATGGAGCTTGACGCAGGCCCGGCCGCACTTGATCTCATGAAGGGGATCAAACAGGTATTTGACCCGCAGGGGATCATGAATCCCGGCAAGATATTGCCATAGCCCCTCCCCCAAATTAATGTTGCACAGGTGCATGATTCAGCGTCTCTCACGCAAAAAAATCTCAATGAGGTCTTCATGAAAGTTTCTGCTGTGATAGCAGCTGCCGGCAGTGGCACGAGACTTGGGACAAAGATGCCCAAACAGTTCCTTGACCTTGGAGGACGACCTGTCCTTGCCTGGTGCCTACAGGCCTTCTGCAGTTCTTATCTTATAAGTGATATCGTGGTGGTTGCCCATCCCGACTACATAGAGCTTGCCAGGGACATCACTGACAGGCATGCATGTTCAAAACCTGTCAAGGTGGTGGCGGGAGGGGCTACGAGACAGGACTCTGTGCTGAACGGTGTCATGGCTGCCTCTGAACGTGCCACATGGGTGGCTGTTCACGACGCTGCACGTCCCTTTATCACAACAGATCATATAGAGGCAGTGTGCATGCTTGCCGGTGAGGCAGGCGCAGCCATACCGGGAATCAAGATACCGGACACCGTAAAGAGAATAGATGAAAATGGTTTTGTGATCGAGACCCTTGACAGATCAAAGCTCGTGCTTGCCCAGACCCCCCAGGTATGCCGCAAGGATGAGCTTCTTGCCGCATATGACCGGGCAGCAAAACTCGGAATTACGTTTACTGACGAGTCAAGCATTCTCGAGGCATCAGGTATTCATGTGGCAATAGCCACAGGTTCAATGCACAACTTCAAGGTGACCACAGAGACTGATCTCAAGGTTGCCAGAATGCTTGCAACTGCACAGTTGCAACCAATGGAAAGGGGTTGGAGTGGGCGTGACTGATTTTCGCGTGGGATTTGGATACGATGTGCATCGCCTGGTGGAAGGTCGTGATCTTGTAATTGGTGGGGTAAGAATCCCCTACCACCTTGGTCTCCTTGGCCATTCAGATGCAGACGTGCTGATCCATGCCCTGTGTGACGCCCTGCTCGGTGCCTCTGGCAACGGTGATATTGGCAAACATTTTCCAGATTCAGACCCTGAGTACAAGGGTATCTCCAGCATGATACTGCTTGAACATGTAATGGCAAAACTCACCGCAGAGGGCTGGAGGCTTTCAAACGCAGACATGACTCTGGTGGCCCAGAGGCCAAAGATTGCCCCCTACATCCCGGAGATAAAGGCTGTCCTTTCAGAAGTCATGAAGTGTGACGCATGCCGGATCAATGTCAAGGCAACAACCACCGAGGGCCTGGGCTTTACAGGTGCAGGTGAGGGTATGGCTGCCTATGCCGTAGCCCTGATTCAGAAGAAATAGAAACCTGAATAGTACGTCTGTCAGGTGGGAATAATTCATGCGATACTGAGGCATAAAAGCCAAGCCGCCACTGAGAGATATCTCAAAACTTTGGGTCTTGAAAGGGTGCGAGAGGCCTTGGAAGACATAACAGACAAAGGCCTTGGTAAGCGTGTTAGTTTGCGGTTGATCAGGGGGCTCAAAAACAACCCTCTGAAAAAAAAGCCGTCACGCGAGCCGTAAATTTATGCCCGGAAGCAAGAAGGGAAATCAAACATAACTGCCTGATTTCCCTTGAAATATTTTGGCGTCCCCGACCGGATTTGAACCGGTGTTGCCGGCGTGAAAGGCCGGTGTCCTGGACCTGACTAGACGACGGGGACTTGTTATGTACCTACCCACGCGCAAATTTTGAATTTACACAAGGTCTCTTTTTTAACGCAGTGCTGCTGCCCTTATATTCCACTACTAAGGAAAGTTGGTGGGCCGTACTGGGCTCGAACCAGTGACTCTCTGCTTAAAAGGCAGATACTCTACCGACTGAGTTAACGGCCCTTACCCGCATGCCCTGCGTTAACAGGCAGCCATTGATATCATGCTGGAATGACATTGTCAACTACCTGAAATAAAAAAATCCTCAACAGGCATTCAACAGGTTTACTATCTGTCTTTGCCGTATTTTTTCATGCCTTACTGACATATATGATAGCCTATTTTCATAAGCATACAACTTAAAAGTAAACTTGATAACAAAAATCAGTCAAAATACCGCATCCAGACACTCAAGAGCCTGCCTTTAAGCAGCCGTATTGGGTTAAATGTGACCGGCTGCAGTTTTGAGGGCATTGAAAAATGACTTATATCAAAACTGTCCGGTGTTTTCAATGGAAAGGTTATGTCACGCATGGTGCAGCCAGCCATGTTTCGCCTGCATGCCTCATTATGTATCGGAAGCATGGATGTGGGGGCATTCATCATGGAATAGATTACTGTATCCAGTGCCACAGGCGATGGCGAGGCACCGGCAAGTTCAAGCCTGCACTCCCTTCCCTTGGTGGGGCCAGTGGTGTCCATGGCCACAATGCCGTCAAGGATAGTAATGGATGGGGGTAATATTTGGTGAATTTCGAGGATCAAACTTTCAAACCTGTTTCCTACATCTCCGTACAGGTAGTGGGCAAATGCCTTTCTGAAGCCAGGGACACAGCCGAAAAAATTCTTTACTGCAGCGGTAATACCCACCTGCGAGTGGGCCTTGAGCTTGGGACAGTTTACCACCAGTTCTGCATCCAGTGCCTTTTGGGATATACCTATAGATATTCCGCAGGGCAGTTGCACTCTACGTGGTGAAGCAAGTTCCACAAACTGGATATCCAGCCCTTTAAGCGCTCGAACCATTCCTGTACGTTCAGCCACCCCAAGTGCGGAACCAAATGCAGGAGAGTCCCCGACCTGCACAGATGCCCCCTGTTCAAGAAACCATCTGCACACGGCACGTATAAATTGAGGGTTTGTAATACCAAGCGGATCCCTGTGGCTTACAAGATTGGGTTTTACAAGCACGCGCATTGACTTATTTACTGACGTATCAATGGAGGTCAGAAGACAGGCTATGGCGTGATCTAAGGCATTCCCGCAGTATGAACGCACACGCGTAAGTGCCACCGGTATCTTTCTGGTCATGGTTTAAGAGAGGAGATGTCTATCTTTGGGAGCTGCACTTGATAGGGGGAGCATGTAACTTATGAGAATAGTACCTCCAAGTCCTGGGCTGAGAGGTTTCGCAGCATGTCCCCACTACCGCTAAGGATGGAGCTTACCAGCTCCTGTTTCTGTTTCTGCAGTGCCAGTACCTTTTCCTCCACTGTGCCTGTGGTTATGAACCGATATGTAAAGACCCGCTTGTTCTGTCCTATCCTGTGCGTCCGGTCCACGGCCTGAAGCTCAACAGCAGGGTTCCACCATGGATCCACAATGAACACATAGTCTGCAGCCGTAAGGTTCAGGCCTACACCACCGGCCTTGAGGCTTATTAGGAAGAGTTTGATATCGTCGTTTTCCTGAAACTGTGACACCCGTTTCTCGCGCTGTTTTTGGGGTACCCTGCCGTCTAAGTACTGGTAGGGTATCCTCTTCTTGTCAAGCCCCTTTCTTATCAGGGCCAGCATCTTGGTGAACTGGGAAAAGATCAATGCCTTGTGTCCACCTGCCACTGCCTCGTCCACGAGCTGCATCAGTTCATCCAGTTTGCCAGAGTGGGCATCTCTATGTCCTACGAGTGCAGGGTGGTTAGCCGCCTGTCTAAGTCTCAAGAGGGCCTCCAGCACCTTGATCTTGGAACTGCTTATACCTTTCTGCCTTACACTTGAGAGGATAGAGGTGCGAAAGTGATCCCTCAGGTTCCTGTATATCTCTGCCTGGCCAGGCGGCATCACACAGAATACTGTCTGTTCCATCTTTTCCGGAAGTTCTGAAGCCACCAACTCCTTTGTGCGCCGCAGTATGAAGGGCTTGACAATTGTCTTCAATGCATGCAAAGCCTGTTCATCATCCCGATCTATTGGTTTAAGGAATTTTTTTTCAAATACCCCCCTGTTTCCAAGTATACCCGGGTTTAGAAATTCCATCTGGGACCAAAGCTCTCCAACGTTGTTCTCAAGCGGTGTGCCTGTAAGACAGAGCCTGTGGGCAGCGTTCAGGAGCCTTGCGGCCTTGGCCGTCTGAGATGCAGGATTTTTGATTGCCTGACTCTCGTCAAGGATAGCGTATTCGAATTTTATGTTTCGCAATTCAGCTATGTCACGCCGCAAAAGCCCATAGGTGGTGATGACCAGGTGATATTCAGGAATTTTTTCAAGCAGAGCCTGCCGGTCTGCACCACTGTAAACCAGTACCTTCATGTTGGGCACGAAACGGCGTGCTTCACTCTTCCAGTTGAATACCAGGGAAGTGGGTACCACAATGAGAGTGGTCCTGATGTCCTGTATCCCCTTCCCTTCAGTATGCCCCGGTTTGACATAGCGTGAGAGCCAGGCAAGTACCTGAACCGTTTTCCCCAGGCCCATGTCGTCGGCGAGAATGCCGCCAAAGTTCATCTTTTTCAAAAAGGCAAACCAACCCAAGGTGTCCTGCTGGTAAGGTCTCAAGGTGCCGTGGAATTCATCAGGGACAGGCACCCTCTCAATACCTCGGAAGTCCTTCATGGCATCACGAAGGGCAGTAAACTCCTGATCTACCGAGACCTCATCTGCTTCAGATTCCTCAAGCAGTGAATCTATGAGCATTGCCTGGCTCATAGGAAACCTTATGGCGTCTGTCTCCGTACTTTCCTTGGCAACAGGCATGGCAATGTCAAATACAGCCACCTGTTTTTCAAGCCATTCGGTTGGGAGCAGCCCGATGCTTCCATCACTCAACGGTATGGTACTGTTACCCTTCAGATACTCATTGATGGCCCTGCGAAGTGGAATAATGGTATCATCAAAAGAGATATGCCCATCAAGATCAAACCAGTCCACACCGGACTTGATTTCGAATGCAGTCCTGTTCTTTGGTCGGATACGCTTGCGATTTTTGGCCTCAAGGCGAAAGCCCTGTCTTGCAAGTGAGATGAACACCTTGGAGATGTTCCGGGTCTTTCTCAAAAATGTTTTCCCCTGTTGCTCAAATCCCTCTTCAGACAGGATTTTGAGGAATCTCTGCTCCTCTGACCGGTGTCTAAGGATTCTCACCCAACGGTCAGGGTCAAGTATGGTTTCCCTCTTGTCCTGCCAATTTATCTCAAGTCCGTCATAATCAAGCAAAAAACGTGCAGTGACCATGGAATGATCAAACTCCATAACGAGTACTGGAGATGGCTTTACAGAGTCCAAGCATACAGGAGAGACGGACTCAGGAAGTTCGAGTTCCGGTACCGTAGGCAGTGTTTCTGCGGCTGTAAGCAGTTCGGGTATTTCTTCTTTTGAGACCTCTATATATTTCAGGGGATAAAGTTCATATATCCAACTGAAAGGAATATCCTTGACCTGGTACAGGCGTCCATTAGAGATAAACATCAGTGGTTTTGTGTTAAAGATGCAATCCATATTTTCCTGTTCTATCTCAAGAACATCCTTGCCGTCTGGGTCATGGTCCGCCTGCTGCACATAAAAGACAGGGGCAAGTTTCATGATGTCACCTGAATCATTACCTCTGTCATTATCGGATTTGTCCTTGGCCTTCAGCCTGAATCCGGCGTCAAAGGGGTTTCCCCTGATGAGCGGGTCAGCTATTACCCCTTTTTTCCAGAAATCAACCACACAGCGTCCAGTATCTGCAAGGAGTGGAAGCAGTACTTCAAGGTCATTCTGGTGTAACAGCAGATCTTCATATTTGCCACCAGTTGATCCATAATAAAGGAGTGTACCGTTTTGCCGTGCTATTTCCTCTATCACTGCCATAAGTATTCGGTCAGCAACAGGAAAAGAACCTGACGAGAAAGAAGAGGTGCTTATTCTTTTCTTGCGTCCAAGGGTGCCATCCTTTTTGACATATCTCTCAACCGCAGAGAAGAGAAGTTCCCGTTCACCTACATGTAGTGTATAGACCGGAATGAACTTTCCTGGAGTACGCTCTCGTCTGGTTACCACTTCAGCCTTGACATCAAATGCCTCTTTACTGAAGAACCTGCGCCAGTTCCTGTCAATTTTGAGTTCCTCATCAGGAGTATTGTCTGTTTTTGATGGCCTGCCGGTCCTTCTCTGTCGCAATATCCTGTCCGCCTCTATTATTGCGGCCCAAAGATGTTTGCATGGGAAACCCTGCCTGAAAAAGGGACAGCTACACCAGGTCCTTATATCATTGTCACTGTCTGAATTTTCAGATACGAAAAGTTCGATTTCGTAGTGTATGGTGCCGCGGACCTTTCCTGCAATACGGTCATGGGATACCTCCTGAAGTAGTACCCGGTTCTCCATGGCATACCGCTCTCCCCTTTCCCGGATTACAGGCAGAAAGGAGCCTCTTAGCCGCGATGTCCATGGACCGCTGACTCGTCCGGTTTTTTTATTTCCAGTAGAGAGATTGTTTCTTTGCGATATCATCAGGCCCTTGGATGAAATTTTTTGTGTATAGACCTGAGCCGGCCTATATCAAGGTGAGTATAAATCTGTGTGGTGGTTATGTCGCTGTGCCCGAGAAGCATCTGGACTGTCCTGAGGTCAGCCCCTCCTTCCAGGAGGTGAGTGGCAAAGGAATGGCGCAGGGCGTGTGGATATACCGGCCCCTCTATGTTGGCGGAAGCAGCGTATTTTTTCAGTAGTTGCCAGAAACGTTGTCTGCTCATGGGCCTTCCTGCCCTTGCAGGAAAGAGATAGTTGCTTGCCCACCTGCCTATCAGTCTATGGCGCCCCTGATCCATGAATTTTTCTACCCATTCCATTGCAACGGCCCCTGCAGGCACTATGCGCTGACGGTCTCCCTTTCCTGTAACCCGTACATATCCCAGCTTCATATCAAGACAGTGGACTTTAAGGGATACCGCCTCCGATGCCCTTAGGCCACAGGCATATGTTATCTCGAGAAGAGCCCTGTCCCTCAGACCAACAGGAGTGGATGTGTCTGGTTGAGACAGTATCTTATCCACCTGCTCAACAGAGAGCACAACAGGCAGAGTCCTTCCTGTACGTGGGTTGTTGATTAGGGATGTAGGGCTTGAAGCAAGTCCGTATTCGGTAACGAGGAAACGAAAAAAACTCCTGAGCGCTGAGAGTTTGCGGGTTGCGCTGGAGGCTGCAATACCCCTGTCCCTGAGTTCACTGAGCCACTGGAGGATGTGGACAGGTTTTACCTCAGCGGCCTCTGCGATACCTTTTGAACAGACAGAAACGATGAAACTCATGATATCACGGCTGTAACCGTCAAGTGTGTGAAGTGAGGCTCCACGCTCCACAGACATGTGGGCCATGAAATCATCGAGTAGAGAGTTCCATTTGTCACAGGGCAACGCTTTTCCCATCAGAGTCTGTCAAGTGCCTCCTGTGCGGCCTCCTGAATCTGGGGGTTGGTCTCAGTCATCTCCATTATCCGCAGTTTGCTTTCAAGCCCCCGTAGTTCAGATGAAGTACAACCGCTACCAGCCATATCCACCAGCCTTTCCATGGCATCGCAAACAAGATCAGGCTGATCCTTGAGGTCCAACAGCATTATCAGGGCCCCCCACTCTTCAGGAAGTCCGTATTTTTTTACATACTCGCTTGCATGACGGCTGAAACTCTTCTTGCCATAGGAACTGTGCAGCATCTTGAGGTCCTTCTCATGCTCAGGTCTGCCCTTAGAACCCATGAAGAGTTTTTCTGCCTCTTTCAGGTAATGTTTCTTGAGGGTGGCGTCTTCCAATGCCCTTTCAAGTGAACTTTTGTTCTGAACTCCCTTCTTCCTATACGTCATGATTCTGCTTCCTGTTGTATGATGATTCAAGAACACATGTTGTGGCATGCGGATACTTCAAAGATGTACGGGTTGGTGATCAACATGGCTGCATCATGCCCTTACACCAGATATCACCTTTGATTTTCCTCCTGGTGCCAGTTCCATGCGTACATCTCTGAAGTATCTGCTGAGATACGGGACTTCGTCCCTGGCAAAATCAAGGTTACCACCTCTGCCAAGGCCTGAAAGCCTCAACCGGTACAGGAAACGGATGAACGGTTTCTCTGGCTCACAGTGTTCCATCATGGCAAAGCGGCCGCCTGTGGCCAGTACTCTCTGGGCTTCAGCAAGGACTCTTTCCCTTACCCCTGGTTTAAGTTCATACATGGCATGGGAACATGTTACAGCCTGGAAAGAGGAATCCTGAAATGGCAGCCGTGATGCATCGGACTGTACAAGGTCAATGCTCTGAAGGGCAGTGGTAGGGCCACTTTTTATGCTTGCATATGCCTTTTTAAGCATTCCCATGGAAAAATCAAGGCCTGTCACCTGAATTTGGTCGCCAAACAGTTCTGTTGCTGCAAGAGGGATGGCCCCAGTACCAGTACATATATCAAGCAGTCTGCCGCCACGTTTTATGCCGGATCTTTCAATAAGAAATTTCCTCAGAATTGCTCTGGAATCCCTGCTGTGAAGAGCGATTATCCTGTCGTAGAACAGTGAGAATATGTCGTAGTATCGTTGTCTATTCACCTGTACAGCCTACTCTACCACCCATACAGTACAGTTTCTCGCATAGTGCACCACCTTGCTGGATACACTACCAAAGAGAAATTCCTCGGCCTTGCTTACGCCACGACGGCCAACGGCCACCGTACCGAATCCACCCTGCTGCTGGACCTTCATTATTTCTGCGGCAATGCTCGGCCCTGAGGCCCACACCATCGAGGTCTGTATGTTGTCACTGTTCATGCCGCTTGAAAGCAGTATCTGGACACTCTCTTCCAATACCTGTTTGCCCTTTTGCTCAATGTCTTTGCAGCCCCGCTGCCACTCTTCATCAGACGGATAATGGTCCCTTGAAGGGTGACGAACCACATTGAGCACAGTTACCTTGAAAGCCGGATTGCCAGTGGTAATCTCTCCAACGTATCTTATAGCCCGGGCTGCATTCTCTGATGCATCCACTGCGACGAGGATATTTTTGAAATCGTATTCCATCACTTGCCTCCTTGGGGGTTGCCAACATAACTGCTGCAGCGAAAGTTGATGGGGGTCATGTATTCCTGATCAGGTTCAGACAAGGCTGGAGATCATGTAAAAATTCATCGACTGACTCATAAAAGACCTCGGAAGAGGTGGAAAAATGCATGAGTATGTTGTTGAGTTCAACAGGTATCCATGGAAAGAGCTTTTTCAGGTTGACGATGCGGTTCCTGTACAGCAGTGAAAAATCGCCCGGTTCAATGGAGGCTGTTCTGTCCTTAGGCACCCCCCTCTCCTCAAGGACATGCATGGTGTAGAGTCCTTTGCCTGCGAGAAAGACCAGCAGACTTCCAAGTCCAAAGAGATCCAGACCAAAAGGATTTTCTTTAAAATCATAAGTGTAGTCAAAATCTATCCATCTGTACAGACCTGTCTTGTGCTCCTGCCACAGATGATCACGCCGGATATCACCATGTATTTCTCCGTTATCATGCAAGACCTTTATAGCCACGCAGGCTTCCATGAACTTTTCCAGAATGTCAGGAAAGTGCTCAAAGAAATATGTACGGTGGTCGGCCTCAATCGCGGCAACACGCACATCCAACCTCTTGCCGTTTACGATATCAATAATCCGTACAGGGTTGCCCTTCACGTCATATTTAGTTATTCCCTGCATAAAGCGCATGTCTCCGCGTACCAGATCCAGTATTCTGGCCTCCTTCTCGGGACTCCGGTAACATTCGATTTTCAGGGTTCCAAGGGGAAGCAAAAAACGTTCATGGAAGACCAGTTTCAGTATCTTGCGTTCGCCAGTTTCAAGGAGGATGCACCGTTTGACCCAGTACTTTGGGTCTTCTATGCCAAAGCTTCGTTCAGCCTCGTCCCTGATGACAAAGTAGTGTTCTTTGTCTATCTCGATAACGTCCCCTGATTCTATTCTCATGTATTCAGTGGTATCGGTGAAAATATCTCCATATTCCGCCACTGAAAGATTGGGTATGTACCTTTTGACGAGCTCCTTTACCTCTTTGGACATGATACCCTCCTCGGCAATGTCTGACTGTGATGGAGTAACAGATTCAGGGGGCAAGGTGCATGAGGTCCTCGGCAAGGATTATTGGGCCATCATACTCCTTTCTGCAGGGTGTTATCAGGTCGTGCCTGTCACATTCAGGATAAAAATGAGTGAGTACAAGCTTCTTGACCTTGGCCTTGGAGGCTATGCGTCCTGCCTCTGAAGGGGTGAGGTGCCCTGGTATCTTACCGCCTTCAGGGGCCGCGCATTCAGAGACAAGCATGTCAGCACCATAGGCAAGCTCTGCCAGCTCTTCACAATAATCTGTATCACCTGAAAATACCACTGACTGGCCTTTGGTGTCATCTATGCGGTAGGCTATACTCGCAGAGGTGTGTCGGACCGGCATGGTGCTGATTGTAAGCGGTGGAAACTGCATGGATGTCTTCATGGTGACAGGTATCTCGTTAATGTTCAGCTTTCCAGGCAAAGGTTCAACCCACTCTCCGAATGCCTGCTTCAGGCCAGCGTAGAAACTGTTGAACCCATCTGCAGCAAGGATGAGTACAGGTTTGTCCCTGTTGTATCCAGGCGCGTATTTGGTGGCAAAGATAAACGGTACCAGTTCTCCCACATGATCAGGATGGAGATGTGTGTACAGGATCATATCCACCTCTGAGTAGTCTATTCCTGCCCTGACCAGCTGTCGCAACGTACCTGAAGAGGAATCAACAAGAATGGTGAAGTCTTCAGCCCTCACACATGAAGACGGTCCTGCCCTCCGCATGGAGGGTACACATGTACCTGAACCCAAGATGATCACGTCCATTTTGCTTCTCCTCCATTGAAATGAACCTACAGAAGAACCTACAGGGGCACCAGATTCAGCTCTCCACAGGCCCCCAGTCTGTCTTTACTGATAATGACCCCTCCAATGACATCCTCCAGTTTCTGTAACTCTTCAAGCGCAGGTTTTATATGAGCGGGAGTGCTTACCCTGTTTCCAATGGCAGTGGCTGCAGCATCGGCAAGTGATACCCAGTTTGAGACAACGGTTACCGCATGGGCCGTGCCAAAGCTTCTGGAATGTCCCACTACCCCAGAAGATGTACATACACCTACAGGCATTAACTCTTTTTCGAGCCTGATTCCCACCTTGTCACTCAGTGGTGAACTGCCTGCATAGATGGCAATGGTTACCTCGTCGCAGGCATTGATGAATATATCACCGCCGTTTTCAACAATGACGTCCCCTCCACCTGTTTCTTTCATACACAGGAGGCCCACGTAATTGGCAATAGCACCGGCAACAGCCGCCATCGGACCTGTACCTGCCTTCTCAGATGCCCTGAGCATGTCTGATACCACGGGCGGGGCAAAGGGATCAGAGGGTAGCGGAACATAACTCTCTATGAAACCTGCATGTTGTCTAGCATATGTTTCAATCTGCATGCGGGCCTCCACCACCCATGCAGAACACTGTCTTGAAAGATCACGTGAGGCCTGAATGTGCAGATCAGTTTCCCTGTGACGGACCTGGAATCTTGCAAGTCCCTTGCGGGCCATTGAGGCCCTGTAGAATCTGCGGGTTTCTGTGGACATCTATAGAACAGACTGTGGGGCGTCTTCAGCCAAAGGAAACGCCGTACAGTTCATGTTTTGGAGGACGCATCATGAGCTCTTTCACAGCCTCGCCAGGCTCAAGTCCTCTGTAAAGCACCCTGTACACCTGTTCGGTTATGGGCATCTCCACCCCGTACTTCCGCGAGAGCTGGTGAACAGATTTTGAGGTCTTTACCCCTTCAGCCACCATTGTCATGGATTCCAGGATGTCATCAATGCCCTCCCCTGCCCCAAGACGTAACCCCACCTGCCGGTTCCGGCTCAGGTCACCTGTACAGGTCAGCACAAGGTCCCCCAGACCGGCAAGACCGGCAAAGGTAAGCGGATTGGCCCCTATCTTCAGACCAAGCCTTGTCATCTCGGCAAGTCCGCGTGTGATCAGGGCTGCCCTGGTGTTGGAGCCGAACTTCATCCCGTCTGAGATACCTGAGGCAATGGCCATTACATTTTTGAGCGCCCCTCCAAGCTGCACACCAACCACGTCGAGGTTACTGTAGACCCGGAAGCTGTCAGTGGAAAAGAGTTCCTGCAGTTTCATGCATATTCCGGTATCTGTGGCAGCAAGGGATACTGCAGTGGGAAGTGAATCTGCCACTTCTCTGGCAAAGCTTGGGCCGGAAAGGACGGCAAATCTGCCTGAGAGTGCCGGGGGCATCTCCTGCTCCAACACCTCGGTCATGGAACATAGAGTGGAATTTTCAATCCCCTTGGTAGCACTGATCACGGCAGCAGGAAGATGATTCTCATCCAGCAGCGTTGCAACCTGGCGAACCGTCTTCCTGAAGCCGTGAGACGGGACCACGATGAGTAGCACATCTCTATCTCTCACAGCTTCAGCAAGATCACTGGTCAGTTCAAGGGTATGCGGAAACAGGGCATGGGGCAAATACCTGGTATTTTCGCGCCTTGTGTTTAGTTCCTTAATGAAGTCAGTGTTCCTGCCCCACATTATAGTGGGAACCCCTTTCCTGGACAGCAGCAGGGCAAGCGCAGTGCCCCAGCTCCCTGCCCCAAGTACCGCTACGTTTTTCATTCCTCTTCATCCCTGTCGGCGAGTTTGGCCACTGCTGCAAGGCGGTCATCCTGATCAATGCGTATGAGACGTACCCCCTGGGTGGAACGGCCGATGATCCTAACATCCTGGACACTCATGCGTATGATGTTACCGCTTGCACCAACCAGCATGACTTCATCTGAATCATGGACAAGTATAACACCTACCACCTTGCCAACCTTTTCAGTGGTCTTGAGGTTTATCACACCTTTTCCAGCCCTGGCCTGTACCCTGTACTCTCCCACAGGCGTCCTCTTGCCATAACCCTTTTCTGTCACTGTGAACAGGGTGGCATTGGTGTCTGTAATGACCTCCATTGCGACTACCTCGTCATCCTCGTTGAGCTTGATCCCCCTGACTCCTGCGGCTGTCCGTCCCATGGGCCGGACATCATCCTCGTGGAACCTTATGCTGTATCCGTTTCGTGTTCCCAGGAAGATATCGGCATTTCCATCGGTTATTGCCGCTGCAATCAGCTCGTCATCCTCCCTGACTATGGCAGCAATTATGCCCTTGGGCCTGGGCCTTGAAAATGCCTCAAGAGGTGTCTTTTTGACAAGTCCCTGCCTGGTGGCCATGACCACGAACTTGTCGTTTTCAAAGGTGCGTACAGGGACTACTGCGGCAATATACTCGTTGGCATCCCTGTCAAGTGGAAGCAGATTTACAAGGGCCTTGCCCCGGCTGGTCCTGGCTGCCTGTGGTATCTCATGCACCTTTAGCCAGTACAGCCTTCCGAGGTTACTGAAGCAGAGAAAATAGTCGTGGGTTGAGGCCACGAACAGACTTTCCACAAAATCTTCCTGTTTGGATGAAAGCCCGGTAACCCCCTTGCCGCCCCTCTTCTGGCTCCGGTATATGCTTACCGGATTACGTTTGATGTATCCATGGTGGGATACGGTAACCACCATGTCCTCTTCAACAATCAGGTCTTCAATGTTGATCTCATCAGGGGCACCTATTATCTCTGTGCGTCTCGGTATTGAGAACTGGTCCTTCAGTTCGGTAAGTTCCTTTTCGATGATTTCAAGTACCAGCTCATCACTTGCCAGGATGGCCTTCAGACGTTTAATTGTTTCCAGTATCTGCCTGTACTCCTCCAGAATTTTTTCAAGCTCCAGGCCGGTGAGACGCTGCAGCTTCATGTCGAGAATGGCCTGCGCCTGAATCTCACTGAGCCCGAAACGGTCTATCAGCCCCTGCTTTGCCTCGGCAGGTGTCTTTGATGCCCGGATGAGAGCCACCACTTCATCAAGGTTGTCAATGGCAATTTTGAGGCCTTCCAGGATATGAGCACGTTCCTCAGCCTTTCTGAGTTCATAGGTGGTACGCCTGATGATTACAGTCTTCCTGTGTTGCAGGAAATGGGCAAGGACCTCCTTCAGGTTGAGAAGCTCGGGACGTCCATTGACAATGGCAAGGAGTATGATACCGAAACTCGACTCCATTGGCGTGTGCTTGTAGAGATGGTTCAGCACTACCTGGGCAAAGCCGTCTTTTTTGAGCTCAATGACGATGCGCATACCCTGCCTGTCTGATTCGTCCCTTACGGCAGATATACCCTCTATTTTTTTGTCGCGGACAAGCATTGCGATCTTTTCAACGAGCTTTGCCTTGTTTACCTGATAGGGGATCTCTGTAACCACGATGTGTTCCCGCTTGCCCCGTGCCACCTGTTCTACAGTAGCCCTGGCCCTCATACGGATGATTCCCCGGCCTGTTTCGTATGCAGCCTTTACGCCTTTGCGCCCACAGATGAATCCTGCAGTGGGAAAGTCAGGCCCTGGTATAAACTGCATCAGGTCTGCAACAGTGATGTTGGGATTTCGTATCAGCGCTATCAGGGCATTTACTACTTCTCCGAGGTTATGAGGAGGTATGTTGGTAGCCATACCAACTGCGATACCTGCCGACCCGTTTATAAGGAGATTGGGCACCTTGGAGGGAAGCACTGAAGGTTCCACCATGGAGTTGTCGTAGGTAGGGACAAAATCCACAGTCTCCTTGTCTATGTCTGCCATGAGTTCATGTGCAAGACGCGTGAGGCGTATCTCTGTGTAACGCATGGCAGCCGGAGAATCGCCATCCACAGAACCGAAGTTGCCCTGGCCGTCCACAAGCGGATATCCCATGGAAAAGTCCTGGGCCATACGGACTATGGTATCGTAGACCGCTGTGTCGCCGTGAGGATGATACTTACCAATTACGTCCCCGACGATCCTGGCAGACTTTTTATATGGCTTGTTAAAGTCGTTTCTGAGTTCGTGCATGGCGTAAAGTATTCGCCGATGCACTGGTTTGAGACCGTCCCGCACATCTGGCAGGGCCCGCCCTATGATCACGCTCATGGCGTAATCAAGGTAGGATTTTTTCAGTTCAGCGGATATATCACAAGTTTTGGTGGTTCCTGAAAATAACTCTGTTTGTTCCTGCATTATGCAGACTCCTGGATTAAGCGATTATTTTATGTTTTAGACAGGTTTACAGCATGGTATCTCCCATACGATCATAGAACAGAATGAGGCTATACCTGTTGCCTGCGTACTGAAAAACAGCGAGGAATTTGACTATGATGGCCCTGTCATGACAGTTCAGAACCGGTTGTAGTCATTGTAAAGTTGCAGTGTTTCACCCCTTTGAGCGCCTTGAGCTTGTAAGCCAATCCCCGCAGGGTAGAGGGTCGTCCCTTGACAATGGCCACTTCGAGACAGTTGTGGTGATCAAGGTGAACGTGTTGTGACACTATGACGGTTTCTGGAAAGTCATGCTGGATATCAAGGATGGATTCGACCAGGTCCCTTTTGTGATGGTCAAAAACATAGGTGATAGTTCCTACTACTGGCTTGTCCTTTGTTTCCCTTTCCCACTCCTGCTCTATCAATTTTTCACGTATCAGGTCGCGGATTGCCTCAGACCTGCTTCCATACTCACGCTCTGCAATATAGCTGTCAAAGGCATGGATCAGATTGTCCGGAATGGAAACCCCAAAACGGGTAAGCCGTGAGCTGTCTTTCTTTTCTGTTTTTACTTTTTCTGATTTGTCTGACCTGGCCATCTCTTAACTTGTTGGTTCAAAAAGTACATTAACCATTTTTTGAAGGTAACCTGTGAATATAAAATATAAATTTACAAACTGAAAAGCCCCCATAATGGGGGCTTATCAATTAAAATATTATACGCCAAGTATGCTCAAATTTCAACAATATGCGGTCGTAACATGATAACCATTTCAACTTTTTTATGATATTTGGTCTCATTTTTGAATAAATAGCCAATATACGGAATATCTCCAAGCAGAGGTACCTGATTGCCAGTTGTCCCTTCCTCATCACTTATTATGCCACCAATGACCAGCATCTGTCCGTCTTTTACCCTGGCCATGGTGGTAATCTGCCTGAGATATACCTTCGGGAGTCCTACTTCAGCATCGCCGAAACTCTTGTACTGGATCTCTCCATCTATCCTGGTGGCTACAGGACTCAATTGCAAAATGATCTCGCCGTTGTCGGCTATATTGGCCATAACACCCATCCCTATTCCCTGGAAGATATCTTTTGTTTCAACATCATAGGTGGTAACAGAACTGCCGCCACTGTTATTTATATTGGATGTTACCCTGTCTATATAGCGTACCGTCTTGCCACCGGTGATAAGGCCTGGCTGGCCATTCATCAACGATATCTTGGGGTTGGATAACACAGTTACATCACCAAATTCATCCAGGAAATTCAGGACAATATTGAATGGATCATTTTTCATGCTGATGGTATCAATAAATTTGGTCCAGCTTCCGTTCTCAAAAATCATGCCATTGTTGCCAAAAGTGGTGGTAAGTGTGAGTTTGTGGTCCCTGAGCAGGCCTGACCAGTCTATGCCGCGATAATTTGCATTGTCCAGCCTGACCTCTACGATTTTGGCCTCAATTATTACCTGACGAGACAGTTCACGGTTGAGGTTTTTGATGTAGGTATCCACCTGTTCTATCAGCGAACGCGGGGCCGTGACCGTAATGATTCCAAGAGGTTTGTCTATTGTGTAGAATATACCCCTTGACCGGTTCGAATTGTCATCCTCCTGGCCGTTGTTTTGGGCTGTCCGCTGGTTGTTTCGTTGATTGGCTGAGGCAGCTTCCTGTTCAAGCCTTGCGCGGTTTTGCGCCACACACTGATTCTGCAGGGTAATGTTGCTGGGATACTGCTGCCTGCACTGCTCCTGGATTCTGGCAATGTCATCTTCTGAAGGTCCGGTATTTTCTTCAGCAACCTGGGTGGTGGAAAGTCGCAGAATAGAGGCAAGGTTGGTATCAATGGTCTGCCACAGGTCTATCTCTGCATCATTGTGATCAAGCTGCAACATGCCATGATAGTTATCCACAGCCCCTGAGCTACCGAGAAAATCTCCCCCTGCTGATGTCTGGTAACTGCCTGTGACGAACGGAGTAGACACGTAAAAACGTCTGGTATCCTTATATTTTATGATAATGGTGTTGTTTTCGTATTTGAAAAAATAATCCAGTTGGCGTAGCACATTATCCAGAGCTGCCCAGAAGTCATCATCGGCTTTGATATCAACACTGACCCTGGCATTCTGATCCACATCACTGCTCCAGCTCACATTCATGTGTTTGAGTTCGGCAAGCCTCCTGATGACAGTATGCAGAGGTACCTTGCCAATCTTGGATCTTACATCAGCACCTACTATCATCTCAGGCAGTTTTACATCACCAACATTGTCCTCTTTCAGTTTTACATCTTTCAGTGAATAAGATGGCTTCCATGAAATTGCAGGGCGGTATGGCTTTGTGGGGCCAATGGCCTGGGGAATGGTGGTGTTTTGGGCGCCAGAACCCGCCTGAGATATATTGTCTTTCTGTAAATTGCCGTCCTGGCCCTGATCAGTTGTGGTGGCGGACAAATTTGTCTGTTTTACAACTGTGGGATTGCTGATACTGGAGGCACAACCCTGAATGATGAGTGGGACTAACACTCCAACAATTAAAAAGGCGCTATTTCTCAAGCGGTCTTTCATATCTTTCATGTACCACATGGTTTCCCTCTCTTCTTTGCAATTGTCTTATCTGCTTATGTAGTTGTCCCTTAGCAGTATCCATCCACAAATGGCCCTTTTGCCCTATATATGCCTGGCTCGCCGGTGAAAAATGTTCATGTACACTCATTTCACCGCCTCTTGTCTTGCAATAGAACAAAACTTTCCATTTGCTAAATGGACGCTAATTAGTATTCATCCCTGAATGGTTTTCTTGCCTTGCTAGGCACAGGGCCTTGAGCCGTATCCTTGCCATCTGTTGGAGGTCAGCAGGGACATCCTTTCCAGCAGTCAAAAGGGCCCTGTACTCCCTTATGGCCTTGTCGTTTCTTCCAAGATTTTCATAAGTCCTGGCTTTCATCATCAACAGTTGAGGGGTCAGGGAATAACTGGCCTCTATCCTGGTTATGAGACGCAGGGCATTCCTGAAATCATTATGTGAGAACAGGAACACTGCATAGTTCCATAGTGTATCATAGGAGACTTCCTTACCTGCCATGGCCCGCTCAAAATAGGTCTTTGCATCTCCTGGTTTGTTCATGCGGGCCAGTGCCACTGCAGTGATGGTGGCAGCTTCACTGTCCTCAGGAGCAAGCTCTAATGCCTTTCTTCCATAGTTATAGGCGCTTAATTCGTCATTGTTTTTGAGCGCAATGTTTGCTGCCTTCTTCTGCAGGTCAATGTTGTCTTTCCATGTGTCTGCGGCCTTTTTGAACAGGTTTTCAGCACTATCCAGATCGTTTCTATGTTCAGCGGCAAGTGCTTTTTTTATCAGTTTGGCAGCCTGATCTATCTTTTCAGGAGGGGTTTGGGAGGTCTTTACCTGTTTTATATCCAGTCCCCTTGAAATGCTGAAGGAGGAACCGGGGCTGATACTCAACCCTGAAGAGGAACTGTCAGTCGGTACAACTGAAAAATCCAGGCTGGCATCACCCATTGTATCTGATTCCCAGGTCATCTTCTTGTTGGCCGGATAGATCATTATTGTATTATTGACCTCATGGCTTGCCAGTCCCTTGAGATTTTTTATAACCTGAAGCACAAAGGTCCAAGGGACATCCTGCAGGGCCAAGGTCAGCGTGCCATGAACTCCCTCGTCAACAACGATATTTTTCTTGCTAATCCTTCCCAGTAAGCGAAATACGTTATGAAGGTCCACCTTGTAGAAATCAATACTGATCTTCTGGGGGCCATTGTCCTGGGCATGTACCTTCTCTTTTGGTTTGATGATGCCATTTTTTTTATGGTAGGCAGGCTTGCTTACCCCTCTTGGTGCTGCAGCAGAGGTGTTGAGCTCTGCAAGCCAGTTGGCCACATCTGCCTCTATGGCAGCATCCTTTTGGGTGCTGCAAAAGGCAATGTTAAGTGCGGAAGATAGGAACAAAACCATGCAAAGGCCTGCAAGGCCCCAACCCCTCGGTCTCTTTATTCTTTTGGTACTCATCTATTTTTCCTCCGGGTGAAGAAAAAGAACTCGTTCTGTCATGGTCATTTCTCCCCTTATATTTTCTGTCTCTTCTTCCACCACAATGCGATCTGGCAAAATCTGTTTTACATGCCCGTTTCGGTAGCCTACTGCCATACCAGGTGTGAGTACGTAGCCCACACCTGATGCATCCTGGGCCATGGCAAGATTCTTTCCATTGTCTTCGATCACAATGGCTACAAGCCTCAACTGTCCAACGTCCATACATTCGAGAGGAGTTGAACACCTGCCAGGCCGTCTGTGTTTCATCCTGCTATCAGCTTTTTTCAGCGTCTGCGCAGGCTTGGTCCTGAGAAACGGTTGAAATGGATCAGGCTTGCCTGCAGGAGAATAGGTGTAAATAATTGGAGAGAGGAGTTTGTTCAGGCGCTCCTCAAATTCCTTGACCTTGGGAGATACCTTGAGAGAATTGCTGTTTTTCCCCTTTGCAGGCTCAGATGCACCCAAACACTGTGCTGCAGAGAGGTGAAATATCACGAGACAGCCCATCAACAGACCAAGGACAAAAGGGGATAATACCTCATGCAACCTGATTCCTGTCCGCAAGAATTTTGTCATGTTGTCCTTCCCAGTCACCATTGACTTATACCTGAATTGAGCGTTTCAAAATTTGAAACCGATGAGGGATTCCCAATTTCGCATGATCTGCTTCACCGGAGTCTTCGCTTACCTGTCGGATACTTGAAGTACAACAGCACATTTCCCTATCCTCCGCATTGCATCTCACGCAAACTTATAAACCTCTCAATTCAGGTTATGCATAAGCAAAAGACTCTACCGTCTTCTTCTCTTCTTGTTTTTCTTCTTCCTTGCCTTCTGTTCCTCAGGGGTAAGAAATCTGTAGGTTACTGCCTTGCAGGTGGTATTGATTATCCAGTTACTGCCACGTTCAACTGTTTCTCCAGATTCTGCTGCTCCAGCTCCTTTACCACCAGATGAGGCCGTGTCTCCGGACGTTTTACCCTTTTGGCTCCATGTGTTGGTACTCTCCTTGGCCTGTCCCATATGAACCTCTTTGATGTGGACTATTCTTGCCATCTTGCCAACCTTGTCGAAAAAGACCAAGGTATTATGGAATGGGCCTCTGAAGGTAAGGGATACCGGTATGGCTGCATAGAAACCCTGAATCTTTTCTCCTCCTGGGGTAAACGACTTCATCTCCAATCCGGACTCATTACCGAGTGAAGATATCTCAGTAAGCACAGAGGGGATATCTTCCTTTTCAGGAAGGAGTTTCAGTGCCTGTTGAAGAATTTTGGTCATCTCCTTCAGGTCATTCTCCAGTATTGGAAGTCTCTTTTTCTTTATCTGAAGGTTTCTTATCTCCTCTTTCAACTGAGGAATCTGGGTGGATATATTCTTCATCTCTCCAATACTGCCAGAGAGAAAGAAGAACCAGAAGAGCCCCAGTGGCACTGCCCACGATACCAGCATTATAAGTGCCTTCTGCCACGTTGGAAGATTGTAAACCGCATCAAAGAGCTGAGGAGGTATTTTGAATGTAGGTTTGCTTAACTTCACGATTTTGCCTTGCTTTTTTTGTTTTTTTCACCAGTTTTATTCTTCTTTTGAAGAGATATCTTCAGGCTCAAGTCAAACTGCATGAGATTGTGACCCTGAATCGCCTTTAGGCGGCTGCTCTTTAACTTGACATTTGAGCAGATAGCAGATGCATCGAGACGGCGCATAAAGAGTGCTACCGTATGGTTGTCAAGTGCTATTCCTGAAAGCTCCATCCTGCCGCCACTCAATTTCAGGCTTGTGAGCCACAGGCGGTTGAGCGGCAATGAAGTTACAATTTCATCAAGGGCCTGTACCGCAAAGGTGCGTCCCTGCTGTAGCTTTTCAATTGAAGAAAATTTGTTTTCAACCTCTTTGGTCTTCTGCTTGACAGCCTTTATCTTCTTGTTCACATAGGCCAGCTTCTTTTTTTCTGCCCGCAGTTCCTTCAGCTCCTGACGCTGCATCATCACCTTGCCCTGAATGGTAGAACCTATGGCAAGAAGCCCAACGAGGAGCAAAGCAAGTGAAAGGATGAAAATAGATATCTGCTTGCGGACAGATTCTCTTTTTTTCCACTCTCTTACAGGAAGAAGATTGATCCTAATCATAGTGGAGCGGTCCTCAACGCCAGGCCGGCGGCTATGGTGAACTGAGGTGCAATGTCCTCAATGTATTCAGTGTTGATGTCCTTGACCGTTGGAAACTGTTTGAATGGATTCATCAGGGATACAGGCATGTCTATCTTCTGGGACATGAACTCCGGGAAACCACGCAGCAGAGAGCTTCCCCCTGACAGGAATATATGGGTTGGATGCTCTTCAGGTGGTGAGTTGGCCTGACAGAAATCAATGGCCTTTTTTATTTCATCTACCCATATGGAGCAGAGTTCATCACAGATAGAATGGACTTCCTGCTGTAAGGTTTTGTCATTGGCCCCTGATATTTTGACCTTTTCAGCATCAGCATGGTTGAGCCCTGTTGTTTCCTCTATGGCATCAGTGAGCTGCCGGCCACCAAATGCCATATCCCTTGTGAATAGTGAGTTGCCACGACTGATTACATTCATATTGGTCTTGCTAGCCCCTATATCTATAAGGGCGACCGGTTCGTTCAGAACGCCAAAGGCACCCTCAAAACTGTTCCCCAGAGCAAAGGCATCCACGTCTATTACAGAGGGGACCAGTCCTACTTCCTGGATAATTCCTGCATATTCGTCTACGATTTCCCTCTTGGCAGCCACGAGAAAAATGTCACAGTTGGGACGTTCATCAGTGGCCTCCCTTACCACATAGAAGTCCACATAGACTTCGTCTATCTCAAATGGCACGTACTTTTCCGCCTCTACCACCAGATTGTCCTCGATTTCCTTCTCATCGTGATAGTTCACTGTTATCCGCTTGACTATCACAGAATAACCTGCAATAGAGGTGGATACGTGTTTGAGGCCAGGTCTGATATTGTCAATAAGGGCCTTGAGTGAACCGATGACAGCATCCCTGTCCTTTACTGAACCATCTACTATTGCACCATCTGGGACAAGGGCTCGCCCAAGTTTTTTAACCTTAATGTTTGTGCCACTACTATTAAGCTCAATCAGTTTGATAGTATCTGATCCCATATCAAGACCAAGGGTATGTGGCTTTTTCTTTCCGAATTTGTCAGATAAAAATGGCAGTCTCATATTTTCAGCGTGTAATTGGGCGTCTTGAAATTTGGAATGATGTCAATTTGTTTTCCCATTGTTTTCTTTATCGGAAGCAGAAAATTCTTTCTTGACTGTTTCCGATTTTTTTACTGAGGTACGGTCTATGTGATCAGGTGTGCTGAAACATCATAATATTTCAGAGTTGTATCCCTGAATTTTCATGGTACCATTTTACCTCTTCTGTCTTACCGCAAGGATACTGGCACTCATACCATACCGGGTCCATGCCCATGCCAGTGCACGGACTGGCAAGAGAGCTGGATCACAGCCTGCAAGGACAAGAAAGAGGCGAATGATTTTGTTTTAATGCAAGCCCTTTTTATCCACAGCAAAGATGAAGGGCCAATGCTTATGCCCTTAGCGGGCAGGTCTTGCTACAGGATAGGGTGCAGAGCAAGATTTGTTCACAGCAAAGTATATTTGTGAAAACTGTCGCTTCATACCAGATGTCGTAATGGCCTGACCAAAGCAATTCTAAATTTTTTTTATTTTAGCATAATTTTTTACGAGCAAAATATTTTTTTAAGGAAAAAATTATAATGGCTGACCCTCAGAAAATCAGAAATTTTTCCATTATTGCCCATATTGATCATGGTAAATCCACGCTCGCTGATCGAATCCTGGAATATACAGGGGCAGTATCTGCCCGGGAAATGAAAAAGCAATATTTGGACCAGATGGATATTGAAAGGGAACGCGGAATAACCATCAAGGCACAGACAGTACGGCTGGAGTACAGGGCAGACGATAGTGAGATTTACACGCTGAATCTTATAGATACCCCAGGGCACGTTGATTTTTCCTATGAGGTTTCAAGGAGTCTTGCTGCATGTGAAGGCGCACTGCTCATTGTGGATGCCACACAGGGGGTTGAGGCTCAGACACTGGCAAATGTGTACCTTGCCTTGGAGAACGATCTTGAAATAATACCTGTACTCAACAAGATTGATCTGGCCAGTGCTGATCCTGTTAAGGTAGCACAGGAGATAGAAGATATCATTGGCCTTGATGCATCGGAGGCCATTGAGATAAGCGCCAAGAAGGGGCTGGGTACAAAAGAGGTGCTTGAAGCCATTGTCAACAAGGTACCGCCGCCGGGTGGCAGTTTGCAGGGCCCTCTCAGGGCACTGATCTTTGACTCATGGTTTGATGCCTATCAGGGAGCCGTGGTGATGATCAGGGTGGTGGATGGTATCATCAGGAAAGGGGACCGGGTGAAGATGATGGCTACAGGGAGGAGTTATGAAGTTACCCGATTGGGTGTATTTCATCCTGAACCTGTTGAGGTCAAGGAACTGGCAGCTGGCGAAGTAGGTTTCATGGTGGCAGCCATAAAGACGGTACGTGATACACAGATCGGTGACACCATTACACATGAAAAAAATTCTGCATCAGAGGCACTACCAGGTTTCAAGCCGGTAAAGGCAATGGTTTTCTGCGGACTTTACCCGGTCGATTCTGCCCAGTACGACCAGCTCAAGGAGGCTGTAGAGAAGCTCTGGCTCAATGATCCAGCCTTTTCCTATGAACCTGAAAGTTCCATTGCCCTCGGTTTTGGATTCAGATGCGGTTTTCTTGGGTTACTGCACCTTGAAATTGTGCAGGAGCGATTGGAACGGGAGTACCAGCTACGGCTTATCAGCACTGCCCCTGCCGTATCATACAGGGTAACCCTTACCAACGGAGAGACCATTCACATACATAATCCTGCTCAGCTTCCTGATCCTGGAAAGATCAAGGAGATAGCAGAGCCGTTTGTGGAGATGGAAATATATCTACCCAAAAGATATGTAGGTTCAGTCATGGGGCTCTGTGATGAAAAACGGGGCAAGCAGATAGAAATGCAGTATCTAACACCGGACAGGGTGCTGCTAAAATATGAAATCCCCTTCAATGAGATCGTGCTCGATTTTTATGACAGGCTCAAATCTGTCAGTCGCGGTTATGCATCCATTGACTACGAATTCATAGAACATCGTCCTGCAGACCTTGTAAAATTGGATATCCTTATTAATAAACAGCCGGTGGATGCCCTGTCAGTAATTGTCCATCGGGACAAGGCGTATTATAGAGGGCGGGATCTGGCAAGCAGGCTCAGAAAGGTGATTCCAAGACAGATGTTTGAAGTGGTCATACAGGCGGCTATTGGGGCAAAGGTAATAGCAAGGGAGAGAATTCCGCCCCTTAGAAAGGATGTCACTGCGAAATGTTATGGCGGTGACATTACAAGAAAGAGAAAGCTGCTGGAAAAGCAGAAAGAGGGAAAAAAGAGGATGAAACAGGTAGGAAACGTGGAGATACCGCAGGAGGCGTTTCTGACTGTTCTAAAGGCGTAACAAGTTCGATGAAGATGAAAGCGCCTCAACAGGGTCATTACTATACTGTTTATGCGTACCATATGGCCTTGAAATCAGAAAATCTAAGGATTAATGTGATCAAATGAACTTATCTCAAAAATCAAACAACACAGAAGATTCACCAACAGTTACAGAGAATCAGACCAGGACATGGCAGTCAGTATTCTGGGAGTACGCACAGGCCATTCTGATCGCCCTGGTTCTGGCCCTCATCATCAGGACCTTTGTGGTCCAGGCATTCAAGATCCCGTCAGGATCCATGATCAAGACCCTGCTCATAGGTGACCACATCCTTGTAAACAAGTTCATCTATGGCATCAAAAACCCATTTACCAGGGAGACATGGATCAATATAGAGCAGCCCAAACGTGGAGATATAGTGGTATTCATATACCCCCTGGACCGTGAGAAGGACTTTATAAAAAGGGTTATCGGAGTTGCCGGAGATACTGTTGAGATCAGGAACAAGAAGGTTTACGTAAATGGCAAGCTGGTTCCTGACCCACCCACTGCCCAGCATACGGATCCTCGAATAATTCCAGCCTCTGTCCAGCCAAGAGACAACATGGGGCCAGTCACTGTGCCACCAGACAGCCTGTTTGTTATGGGTGACAACAGAGACCAGAGTTATGATAGCAGATTCTGGGGTTTTGTACCTCTCAAGGACGTAAAGGGCAACGCCTTCATGATATACTGGAGCTGGGATGGCCAGCACTTCAGGCCACGGCTTGACAGAATAGGTAAGATGTTACATTGACAGGAAAATTTTGTCATGAATCTGGGCGGGCAGAGAGTGGATCAATGGAAAATGACAACTGAATCAAGGATAGTGAATTTTTATATTGACACTCCCTTCAAGACATGTTAATCAATGCTCCACTTTTTGGGGCGGATAGCTCAGTTGGGAGAGCACCGGCCTTACAAGCCGGGGGTCACAGGTTCAAGCCCTGTTCCGCCTACCATATAAACAAGAAACAAACATAGCGGGGTCGTAGCTCAGTTTGGTTAGAGCGCTGGCCTGTCACGCCAGAGGTCGCGAGTTCGAGTCTCGTCGGCCCCGCCAGTAATTTCA
>CAZXAK010000006.1:0-60586 GCA_964638145.1 uncultured Desulfobacterales bacterium
TTCAGAGGAGATACATGATTTCAAAAGGTGACTAATAGGTGACTAAAAAGAAAAAGGGACTTGCAAGTTTCCTTGTAAGTCCCTGAATTTACTGGGGTGAGCGATGAGATTTGAACTCACGACCTTCGGGGCCACAACCCGACGCTCTAACCAGCTGAGCTACGCCCACCATTTATAATCCTTGCAGCAAGGGTAGCACCTTGAAGAAGGTGCGCTATTTTTAATGTCAGCAATGGCTTATGTCAAGTGTTTTGATGAACTCTCCGGCTTCAGAGCATTAGTTCCCTGATCCATGCCTCTACAGCGGCCCTGGTAGGAAGCCTGCCAGAGCAGAGTACCCTGTTTCCTATGACAAGGGCAGGTGTCTGGATTACGCCGTAGCGCCATATCTCATCGAGGTCTTTTACATGTTCTATGTCTGCTGGCAGACCATGTTCTGAAAGTATGGAGATCACCATCTCCTCAAGTCTGTTACAGCTTATGCAGCCTGGACCAAGTATCCTGATCTGCCTGTTGTCACCCTCCTGTTCTCCGTTTTCATCCAAGTGCCGCGTCCAGTATTTCTCAAGGGCCTCCAGGTATTCAGGTTCTGCCCTTGCCGGTATATAGTTCTTTTGTTTTACGGCCTTGAGAAGCTCTATCGCAGCCTCCTCAGGGGGTATTTGCTGGGTCCCGGCCCTTTTCCTGAGGCTGGATAGTGCCCCCTCCAAACCTACGAGCCCAACTGACGTATTCCCTATCTTCAGTGTAACTGACATGTCACCTCTATCTGCTGCAGCCTTACTCCCTGCGTTCTCTCTGCCTGAAGAGTATCTTGACTGGCACGTCCTCTATCCCAAGGTCCTCTCTGAAACGGTTTGTGAGGAAACGTCTGTACTGGTCTGGTATCTTGTCGGGATAGTTGGCAAATATTACGAATGTGGGCGGTTTTACCGCCACCTGTGTGGTGTAGTAGAGTTTGAGGTGGTGCCCTTTTGAGATGGGCGGATTGCGTCTTGCAATGGCGCGCTGAAGTATCCTGTTGGCCCTGCCTGTGGAGCATTCTGTGCTGAAGTGCTGAAACACCCTGTCTATGACCGGCAGTATCTTTTCCACCCTCCTTCCCGTGAGGGCGGAGATGTTCATGTGGGGGGCATAGGAGATGAAGCGTTTGGCCCTCTTGAGTTCCTCGTTCCTTAGCCGTACCAGACGCTGATCCTGCTGTATGAGGTCAAACTTGTTGTAAAGTGTTATGCACGCCTTGCCGTACTGCTCGGTATAACCGATCAGCTTCTGGTCCTGGTCTGTTATTCCCTCTGTGGCGTCAAGTACAACCAGTACCACGTCACTGTCTTTTATGGCGTCGATCGCCTTGATTATGCTGAATTTTTCGATCTTGTCCCGTACCCTGGCCTTGCGTCTTATACCTGCCGTGTCAGTGAAGAGGATATCATGGCCCCCGGTCCGTCTGAGCAGGGTATCCACGGCGTCGCGTGTGGTGCCAGGCATGTCCGCGACGATCATGCGTTCCTGGCCTGTGATCCTGTTAAGAAGCGATGACTTGCCCACATTGGGCCGTCCTATGATGGATACCCGGATAGGGCCGTTGCCTGTAGGGCCTGTTTCAGTATGAGTATATCCGTCCTGGGCTGCACCAGTATCTGGAAAGTCAGCTCCAGCCTTCCTTTCGGCCTCTTTGAAACCCATGTGTTCAAGCTGGGAACGGGTATCTGTGAACAGGGCTTGGAGTCCCCTGCCATGGGCCGCAGACACAGCATAGAGCCTTTCCATTCCCATGGCATAGAATTCAGATGCGTCTATCTCCTGTCTCTTGCTGTCCACCTTGTTGACAAGGAGAAAGATCGGTTTGCACAGGGTGCGCAGACGGTCTGAAATGTCCTGGTCAGCAGGGGTAAGGCCAGTCTTCACATCCACGATGAAGTAGATGATATCTGCTTCGTCAATGGCCTTCATGCTCTCTCTTGTGACAAGGGTGGATATATCTGCCCCTGTCTCCCCGTCTTCAATGCCGCCGGTGTCTATTATGTCAACCAGAAGCCCTGATATGTCCACCGTGGCGTAACGTCTGTCCCTGGTGACCCCTGGCGTAAAGTCCACAAGTGCATCCCTGGATCTGGTGAGTCTGTTGAACAGGGTGGATTTCCCTACATTGGGGCGGCCTACAAGGGCTATGCAAGGTCTGCTTTCTGTCTTGCCAGATGTCATGATTTTTGTGTATTGGCTGTTATCTCCGGATTCATGTCCGGGATAGAGGCTAGGGATCAGATAGTGACTCCGCTCGTTATTGCCAATCTCAATTTAAGACCAGTATAATTGAGGTTTAATTTTCAATACCACTTGTGGTACAGTGGGGGTATACAGCGGATTTAGTGTAATCAAAATCCAGTAATTTCCAAGCCCTTAAGAAAATGCCGTAATGTCCGTTGACAAAACGGCTGATCTCTTGGCCTGTTACAGGATACCTATATGGGAGATGGTGTTTTTTTATCATGCTTTTAAAGCTCATCAGTTGAATGATTTGCTAATGCTATACTGGGTTGCGGTCAAAACCGTAAGAAAAAGTACCATCTGTCCCTGTTAATTGTCTCTGCATTTCAGGTGTCCTGTAGTATAGCCTCTTGGTAAACGGGAGCAAAGACATGGAAGTCCTCCACCTTCTTGCAACTGCCCTGGGTGTATCTGCCATGGCGGGTATCAATCTATACCTGACAGTCTTTGCAACGAGTCTTGCCCTGAACATGGGGTGGTTGCATCTGTCTCCGCAGATGCAGTCTCTGCAGGTACTTGGTGACCCTGCCATTCTCATGATTTCAGCCGGGCTTTATTTCCTGGAGTTCTTTGTTGACAAGATACCCGGCCTTGATTCCCTCTGGGATGCAGTTCATACAGCCATAAGACCTCTTGGCGCAATGCTCATGAGCCTTGCCCTGCTTGGCCAGACAGATGTGACCTTAGAGATAGTTACCGCCCTGTTATGTGGCAGCGTGGCCCTGAGCACCCATGCCACAAAGATGGGTGTGCGAGCGGTCATCAACACCTCGCCAGAACCCTTTAGCAATACAGTAGCAAGTATCACTGAAGATATGATGGTTGGTGGTGGTCTTGCCGTGTCTTATACTCACCCCCTTGTGGCTGCCGTAGGGGTGTTGATATTTCTCGTGACGTTCCTCTGGTTTTCTCCAAAACTGTTTCGGTTTGCGAGGATGGCCCTTGTGTTTGGCCGGAGACGTTTGAGCCCAGATGGCGGCAATGACGCAGGCATTGGGATAGATATTTCACCAAGGCACCGTGAGCAGTTGGGCCACGGTCTCGGGGCTGGCAAGGTCCTTTCCTGGTGCGTAAGGGGTTTTACCGGAAAGTCATCACAGTTTCCCTCAGGCCTGGCCTGCTATCTGTTTCGTGTGTCTATTGAGGCTGATGGAGGAGAGCCGAAGGACAAAAAAACTGCTGATGGGCCTGAGCTTGGGCTTTTTGTGCCATCAAAGAAGCAGATTCTGTGGATCGAGATGGAAAGTCTTGAACTGAGTGTCAGGACAGGATTTCTGTACTACGAGTTTGTATTTTACAATACTGCGCAGCAGCAGTCACTGGTATTTCGCTCTGACAGGCAGCATGGAGACAGGATAAGGGAGGAGATAAATGCCATGAGAGCTGGGTGGAATACTCATTAGTGAAGATAAACAGTACCTGTTTATTCCTGCCATATATGGAGCCAGCCGTATACCATTCAAGCATACTACAGGACACCTGATGCAGATGGTGCTTTTTTCATGGTTTTGACCGCAACCCAGTATATTATTAGCAAATCATCCAACTGATGAGCTTTAAAAGCATGGGAAAAAGGACCATCTGCATTATATGGGTATCCTGTGCCATTCAAGAGACAAGGATGATGTGGATGTCCATGACGTTTGTCATGGTAGGGCCGGTCATTATGAGTTCTCCTGTCTGTTTGAAAAAGGTATAGGCATCGTGCCTGCGCAGATAAGCAATGGGGTCAAGCCCCAGTTTTTTTGCCCTATCTGCTGTTTCGCCTGTGACTGCAGCACCTGCCGCGTCTGTAGGGCCATCAGTACCGTCAGTGCCCAGGGATAGGATCACAAGGTTTTTGAGGCCTGCAATCTCGCATGCGGCAGCCAAGGCAAACTCCTGGTTTCTGCCCCCAATTCCGTGATTTTCTCCCATGGTTACAGTGGTTTCTCCACCACTTATGATACAGCAGGGGGGAGGAAGGGGATTGCCGCTCTCTGAAATCTCTCTCGCAATGGCGCTGTGCATCCCTGCGATGTCTGCAGTCTCTCCCCTTATGGAAGAACTCAGGATGAGAGTGCGGTATCCGAGGTCCTTGGCAGCCTGGGATGCGGCGTGGAGGGCCTGCCGGTTTGACGCGATGATGCAGGACACAACAGATCTGAAGCAGGGATCGTCATCGGATGGTGTGTCAGGAATCTGTCCGGAGATGCCCTCCTTAATACGTTTGCTTACGGCATCAGGGACCTTTTCCCACAGGTGGTATCTCTGGAGTATGCCATACACGTCTTTCCATGTGGTGCTGTCCGGAAATGCTGGGCCTGACCCTATGGTATCCAGCCTGTCGCCTATCACATCACTGATTACCAGGGAGATCATGGTGGAGCCTTTGGCTGCCCTTGCTAGATTTCCGCCCTTTATGGTGCTGAGGTGTTTGCGTACCGCGTTTATCTCATAGATGTCTGCCCCGCATTCCAGGAGAAGTCTTGTCACCTCTTGTTTGTCCTGCAGGGTGATGCCAGGGGCCGGTGCGGCGAGCAGGGCACTGGCCCCGCCTGAGAGCAGGTTGATGAACAGGGTCTCTGGCCCGGCATTTTCCGCTACAAGGCACAAAATTTTTTTTGCCGCTTCAACGCTGCGACTGTCAGGGACGGGATGGGATGCCTCAAGGATGGTTATTTTCTGTGTGGGACGCACGTGACCATCCTTTACCACCACGATGCCGTCCTGTATGAGGTCTCCCAGTATGCGTTCGGCTGCAGCGGCCATGGGGGCACCGGCCTTACCGGCACCTATCACCACTGCCTTTTTGAAGTCTGAGAGGTCTATGATGTGTGAGCCGCACCTGAGAGACGGTCCTGTCACGCTAATATGGCGCATCATGGCCCTTTCAGGTTCTACGGCTTTAAGGGCTGCTTCTGTTATGATATCTGCATTGGACCGTATGGTCTCTGCGGCAGAGGGTGATGTCATGGTTTCATTCCGTACAGTCTAAGATGCTATGCCTCTCTGATCCTTGCTGATAGATCACGGGTAAGTTCAAGTGCCTTTACAGAGAGGTCTCTCGGGAGAAGTCCTGTGCCGCAGCTTGGTGTGATAAGGGCCTGTGCCTTTATGAGTTCGTGGTCACATCCAAGCTCCTGGGTCTGGGTTTGCCACAGGCTGTAGAGGGAGTCGATGTCCGCTGTCCTGAGGTCACTGTCGTTAAGGGTGGGAACCAGTCCCCATGCGATAATCTTCCCCTTTTTCATGAATTCCACAATACGGTCCCTGAACAGTGAGAGCCTGTCAAAGTAGCCAAATGCGTCAAAGCTAAGGATGTCAACCGGCGTGTCCAACACTAAGGACCAGTCTGTATTTGCGCATACATGGATGCCTGCAAGCGCGCCGGCGCCCTGAACGGCCTCTATGGCCTCTCCAAGCGCGGCAGATGCATCTTCCCGCGGTATGCCCACCATGGCCGAAGAGCCAAAGCCTGACAGTGCCGGTTCGTCAAGAAAGATCAGTACGTTGTCACAGAGCTTTTTCAGCTCTTCTGCCTGGTAGCGTGCCTTCATGGCCACGCATTTTGTGATAGCATCCCTGAGCATGGGGTTTGAAAAGGCCATTTTGCCGTCCTGGTCCTTGAGGCCTGTGAACATGGTAAAGGGCCCGGTGACCTGGCCTTTTAGCGCAAACGGCCTGGACTCTGCGCCAGTAACAGCATCTATAAACGCGCTGAACCCCCTGCCCGTGTTTTCTGAAAAGGCAAAGATGGATTGGGAAAGCGGCATGCCACCTTCTGTTACTCCGAGATACTGTTCGAAAAAGTTCAGCATCTCTGCCTCAAACTCAGGGGCGGCGGTGTCAAGTATACAGGATTCATCACGGCATCTGATTCCAGGCAGGCCTTCTGCAAACTGGGATAGCAGCCTCTCTTCAGGATAGCAGGGGAGCTGTGCCCAGAGCGGGATGTCTTTCATGTATTCCATAATGAGCTGAGTTGCCTCCCTGTGGTCAGTGAGAGGAAGGCTTCCAATGAGTGTAGGTCTGGCGTCAGGTCTAAACGGCATTTCTGTTATTTTCTCCGTGGTGATTTGGTGTAATGGCTGGTTCTGATGGCTTCTTGTGGTTCTGCACCTCTCGTGTGGAGTTTATGTACTTTATCTCATAGTGCTCCAGGTGAAGCTCAGGCCTTGAGACGATGATGATCTCCTTTCCTGTCTCTCTCTCGAGGGTTTCCACATGGCCTGACTCTTCCTTTAGCAGAAGTTCGCCAATCCGTGGATGGGTCTCTATCTGTATTGCATTGGTATCGATCTTTCCTGCCTCTCGCCTGATCCTGCGGAATATCTCATAACAGACCGTTCGTCTCGATGGGAGCACTCCTGCACCTTCGCAGTAGAAACAGCGTTCGCAGAGCAGCCTGGTAAGTCCCTCCCGGTTTCTCTTCCTGGTCATCTGGATCAGGCCCAGTTCGGACATCCTCAGGATGTTTGATCTGCATTTGTCTGGCTTTATAGCCTCTTTCAGGCAGTTGAACACCTCGTCGCGGCTTGCCGGGTTCTCCATGTCTATGAAGTCGATTATTATGAGCCCGCCAATGTTCCTAAGCCTCAACTGATAGGCGATCTCCCTCGCCGCTTCTAAGTTGGTCTTGAGGATGGTGTCCTCCAGCCTGCGCTTTCCAACAAACTTGCCTGTGTTTACGTCAATGGCGGTCAGGGCCTCTGTGCTCTCTATGACGATATAGCCTCCGGATTTGAGCCATACCTTTTTTCCAATGGCCCTGGACATCTCCATCTCTATGCCAAACGCGTCAAATATGGGTGTGGTATCTGCGTAAAGCTCCACCCTGGGTTTCAGATGCAGCGCAAAGGCCTCGAGAAATTCGATTATTCGTCTGTATGCCTCAGGTGAATCCACCACGAGGCGTTTCACCTCGCCTGTGAACAGGTCCCGCACGGCCCTGAGTGTAATGTCCAGATCTTCATAGACCAGGCTTGGTATGGGCATGGTGGCTGCCTTTTTTTGAATATTTGCCCATAGACGCAGAAGAAACTCCATCTCTGCCTGCAGGTCCTTGGCAAAAATGCCCTCGCTCGCAGTACGTACTATGAACCCCATGCCCTTGGGGCGAACAGATTCTATGATCTCTCTGAGACGCGCACGTTCGTGTTCGTCCTCGATGCGGCGCGATATGCCAATGTGGTTCATGGTGGGCATGAGCACAAGATGCCGCCCGGGAAGTGATATGTGGGAGGTTACCCTGGCCCCCTTGCTGCCCAGCGGTTCTTTTGCCACCTGTACGAGGATCTCCTGCCCTTCGTGGAGCAGGTCTTCTATGCGGAATGGTGGAGGCGTGTAGTGAAGTTCAGGTTCGGTCTCGTCTTCTGAGAGGTCGCAGTGCAGGGTGTGATGCTCCTCATCGGTGCACTCGGCCCTGCCAAGCATCATTTCGAACTCGTTGAGATGGTCGTACACATCCGTGACATAGAGAAACGCCGTTCGTTCAAGCCCCACGTTTACGAATGCGGCCTGCATGCCAGGCAGTACCCTGACCACCTTGCCCTTATATATATTGCCCACGTATCCCCGTTTGAGAGCCCTCTCAACATGGAATTCCACTGCTGCTCCGTTTTCAAGCAGGGCGACTCTGGTCTCCCACGGTTCTACATTTATGATCAGTTCTGAGTGCATGCGAATAACATAAACGTTGACATGTGCGTTGCCAAGGGCGGACGTATCCGGTTTAGTCGTGCACCCATACGTATGTTGCCTTTTTGCTCTTTTTATCAACAATCCATTTGTCGTCCGGTGCCTTGGGAAGTGTCCAGTCAAAAAACCACTTTGCGTCCATGCATGAGATGTTCACGCAGCCGTGCGACTGTTTGATGCCAAAGTTGTCGTGCCAGTATGCGCCATGAATGGCGTACCCATTGAAGAAGTACATATGGTAGGGAACGTCCTCAAGGTAGTAGAAGTTCACGCCCTTTTCTCCGCCGCTCATCTTTGCAAATCTGACCTTTGCCCATATCCTGAACAGGCCCTGCTGGGTTTCATACTCAGGCAGTCCAGAGGACATGAGGGATACATACACCATCTCGTCACCCTCATAGGCTGCAATGGTCTGCTCGTACAGGTTGATGTCAATCCATTTGGCATTGGCTGGTATCTCTGCTGGCCGCGGCGTCTTTTTTATAAGGGCCACCCTTCGCTGTTCCACCCACTCGTCAGGCCCCAGTTTGTGCCAGTCCCATCCGTTGATTCGTATGGTTTCCAGTATATGTACCAGTGTGTGTTTTTTAAGGAGCTTCCCATCAAAGAACTCCTCCTTGCCTGGTTCCTTGGATGTGTATGCGTCAAACACGATCCAGCCATAGCGGCCATCCAGGGGGCGCTTTCTCAGGTCGATCCCGTGGAAGTCAGATGCATAGAATTTTTTGAGATGTCTCGTCTCCACATACTCGTTTGGGTTTATGCAGTACCACTCCAGGTTGCCTGCCTTGATCACGTCAGGTTCCTGCAGGCTTACCCATCTGAATGTTCCAGGGCCTCCATCAAGCATGCGTACAGGTTTTGCCCCTTCAGTGGATTCAAGGGGCTTTGCGTATACCGGACACGGAATATCCTCGACATATGCGTAGTCCCAGGGCAGTATGTCCCTGTGTTTTTCCCAGAATAGCTGTAGCTTCTTGGACGACTGCCCTTCAAGCTTGACCTCTGCCGCATTGTGTGACACAGGCTCATCATGGTCCTGCTGAGGTTCCACCCCCTGTCCATTGTGGGATTGGCCGTCCTGTGCAGGCCTGTCAGGTGTTGGCGGCTGTACTGTCTCGGTCAGGTTTTCTGTCTCATGAGGTACAGTGGCTTGGAGGGGAGGGGCGGCTCCAACTGTGGCAATCGCGGCAGGCCATGTGGTTGTCAGCAAGGCAGCGGTGATAGAGAGAAGAAACAGGGCAGAGAGAAAACGGTTGTTGGGAGTCTTTTTAAGCATTATGTCCCACCTGAACATGAACCTGTACATGGTCTTGCCTTTTTGGGGCTATAAAGACATGCCGGACCACTTGTTCCGGCCCCATTCTATCCATCCCCACGTGGAAAGGCCGGTAAAGACAAGAAAAAGCGCAGCCTGGGCATAGATACCATGATAGAGGTTCACTGCAATCCATCCTATGTTTGCTATGGTATATATGGCAAAACTTGATCTTTTCTTTTTTATGTTGAGTACTGCCCCGATAATGCTCACCACAGTAAGGGTCCAGGGCAGAAGTTGGCGCATGAAGAAGTCCAAGCTGCAGGCCACTACTTTATGAAGGGCAAGACAGCCTTGAATTCAGGGGTTCCTGCCTTTCCGAGAAGCTGATATACAATCATTTCACACGGTCCTGTGGCAGCAAAGCCTGAAATTGTCCTTAGGGCCTCCTCCCGGTTCTTCTTGTCACGGGATGAGACAGCATCGGATGCCACCCAAACCCTGTAGCCGGCATTTACTGCCCCCACTGCCGTCTGGTAAATGCATATGTGCGCCTCAACTCCGCACAGTACGAGAGAGTCTATGTCAGGGCCAATGGATTTCAGGGCGGCTACGAAATCAGGATTGGCAAATGCGTTGAATTCCAACTTGTCGATTATGCTGTCTTCAGGTATCAGGTCATCCAACTGTGGAACAAATGGCCCCAGTCCCTTTACATACTGGGTCGTTCCTATCACAGGCAAGTCCATTGCCCTGAAGCAGTTTGTCAGCATTGCTATACGGTTTGTCACCTGCTCTGCCTTGTGTATGGCCTTCATCAGTTTTTCCTGTGGATCAATAACCAGCAGGCAGCAGCGTCCTGTACGAAGCAGTCGGGTAGCTGTGTGTGGCATGTCTTCTCCTCTGTGATTACTCCCATCATGCATATGGGTTGAAATGATATGTCTGATCAAGAGACAGATGTCCGTGGTGCAGGTACGCCTGTTTGTGTCGGTTTACAATAATCCCGGGATTATAGAATGACACATCTCAATGTCAACTGCACCAGGGTATGAAATGCGCTGAAAACGGGTATTGCTTGGGAATTATGTTATGTTGCTGCGGTAGGATAGGTTGAGGGCCAGCCGGAACACTTCCTGCTGTCCAAACCCCGTGCAGTGATCAGACTGATATAGGAATGGCCTGTATCTCTTTTCTCAGTAGAGAAATGATCTCTTTGGTCTGTCGTCTCGATAGTGTTTCAGGACCGTTTGCAATGGATCGTAACATGTGGGAGGCATGGCTGACTCCTTGGGGGTCTGCCCTGTTCAGATATCGTGTGAGATTAGCAAGCTCAATGTTCAAGGTGCTGCTCAGGTCAAGACGCCTGTCCAGTGCAGGGTCATGTATTGTTGGGCATGCCTGTGCTGCGGGTGTATGACGTGAAACCTCATAAATCCATTTTTTTACCCTTTTTGCACCTGACATGACCTGTTCTTCAACATGACGTTTGGTAATCTCACCAGGTGAGAGATAGTCCAGTACGATTTTTATCACAGCGATCCTGTGAACGGGCAGGAAATGCCTCGCCGATTCAAATGCGCCATATGCCTCCATGTCCACAAGCCCTGTGTCCGGGTGGAGGGCATTAAGATGATGCTGCTCCACAGGTTGTCCAAAGGTTTCTAACCCTGCCTCCATGAATCCATGTCTGTAAAGCAGATCCGGAAATACCTCCCTGCCTGTTTCATGGTCCCTGATACGGTTTGCCAGGAATACTGTTCCTGGTTGAATGTCTGGCATCGTTGTGCCGCAGGTCCCAAAATTTATAAAAAAATCCGTTTTCTGAATTGGATAGTGTGCAAGAAGGAAGGTGGTGGAAACAGCGCTTTGCACCTTTCCTGTACCGCTGACAATCAGGGCGCATTCTGTTGAGTCATACACCCTGAAGTGTGTGGTCCAGTGATTTTTTTTAAGACCCAAGGCTGATATAAGGGGCCTTGCCTCAGATTGCATTGCAACTGTTATGTAGAGCATTGTCACCTATGTCAATATTTGTTACCTGATGATAACAAATCTTACAGTGAAAAATCTATATATGAAGACCTAACCTGATAAAGTCGGTAGCAGGGACCTTTTGTTTGGCCAGTGTCCATGACCTACTACCCAAATAGTTTCAGGATGTTCCCAAAGGACATGCTGCAGCATGCCCAAAATGTGGGACAAGGCAAACAGGGAATGTCATTTTTTGATTTTTTCATACGTTGCGCATGACTTGGATTATACTTTAACCTGGATTGCAGGTGTTTGTAAGATTTTGCTGTATTGGCATGTTATGGTGGTGGCAGAGGGTATATTCTGTCTTGTATCTATCCGGAAATGAGGAAATTTGTTCAAGGGCAAGGTGCGAGGAGGTGAAAAAACCATCCATTTCAGTCAGGGGTGAAGGTTTTGGCAAGTTTTTTTACTTCGCTTGGGTGTTTTGCAGGAGCAAGTGTTGAACAACAGTGGGTGAGAGGAGAAGGCGATGATACATGGTGGGATGGGGTATGTTGAACATCCTTATGGCACGGAACTTTCTGAAGCCGTTATGGAATGGCAGAAGATTAACGGTGAGAGATATGCATTTGTTCTTGTGGCAGAGGGGGATAAGGCTGCAATACCAGCATTGCAGCAGGTGTTTTCAAGGCAGGGAATCCCTATGTGCGGAGCCATGTTCCCCGGGTTGATCGTGGATGGCCAAGTGGTTTACAAGGGGGTTTTGCTGATCGCCTTGCCAGAGGATACCGTGGCCTATCTGTCAAGGCCCCTTGATGAACAGGAAGCAGTGGCTGATTTTTTGCGCTGGCTCGACAGACAGCGTATCCGACAGAGGACTCTGTTTCTGATATTTGATGCTTTACTGCCAAATATTGCCACTGAGCTGGAGCTTATTTATGCAGAGCTCGGTATGCGATATCTTTACGCAGGGGTTAATGCTGGTAGCAATAAGCTGCGGCAAGAACCATGCCTGTTCAATAATACATTGTTCGAATCAGGCCGTATGTTGGCAGTCATGCTCCATGGCTCCACTGGGGGGATGCTTGAACACGGGTATCCAGAGCCGGAAGATGCGTGCATTGCCACCAGTAGTGATGGAAATTTGATACGTACTCTGGATTGGAGACCTGCCTTTTCCGGATATCGTGATCTTGTGTACAAGAATTACCAGGTGACTATATCAAAAAAAAATTTTTACAAATATTCTGTCCATTTTCCTTTTGGCATTGTTCGTGCAAATGGAGAACTGTTAGTTCGCATCCCTTCGGACTTTAATAATGAGGGGGGGATATTCTGTATAGGGGAGGTCCCGCCCAACTCGATTCTGAAGGTCCTTGATGGGCCGGCTGATATCCTGTTCCAGGGGGTACGCCGGCTTGCTGACAGGCTTTGTGCACAGGTAAGGGCTGAGTCTCTGCTATTTTATTGTGTGGGCAGGGGGATGCATCTTGGCATAGATGGATTACAGCGAGAACTTGATCTTCTTAACAGTGCCGCAGGGCCATGTTTTGGGGCCCTCTCCCTTGGTGAGATCGGTACCACTGGGCACGATCAATATCCCCTGTTTCATAATGCAGCAGTTGAGGCGGTGCAATTTTCTGATGAAAGCTGAACATATCTATCCCATTCTTTATGACCTTGTGGTCACCATTGGCAGCGAGCTGCACGAAAGGCCTTTGATCAGACGTATCATGCAGCGGCTTATGCTGCATACTGGCCTGCCTGCTGCATTATGGTTGGAGCGTCAGGCACAGGTCTGGAACCTCTTCCATGTGGTTGGAGTGTCCTCCCATGAAATCCAGCCGGAAAAGTTCCCATATCCACTCTCTTCTGGTTGGATCCATGACTCACATACACTCTTGGGCATGGGGCTTGATCCTTCCTGGCAGAGCCTCCTGGTACTCAAGGTTGACCATGAAAGACTGATTGTAATGCTGTCAAAACGTTTACCTGACACCTCGCTTCCATGGGCCGAGGTGTTCCAGCCAGTAATGGGAAATCTCAGGACAGCCCTTCATCTGTGTCGTCTCAACGATGAACGGACAGAAAAGCTGGCCAATGAGGTTACAGAGCAGAAGATCCATCTCCGGGACAGTGAAGAGCGTTTCCGTGATTTGGTGGAGCAGGCCCCTATCAGCATCCAGATATTTAGAGCAGATGGTACGTGCCTCCTGGTGAATTCCGCATGGGAAAGGCTTTGGGATGCCAGCTTGGATCAGCTCGTGGATTATAATCTTTTTGAGGATAAACAGTTGATTGCCGGTGGTCAGATGGAGAATATCCTGAGGGCCTTTTCCGGTGAACATGTGTTTGTGGATGCCCATTCTTACAATCCGTCACGCAATAAGAATTATGAGTATCCTGATAGGGATCTGTGGCTCAGGGCAAACATATTTCCTTTAAAGAACAACAGAGGCGATGTAACCCATGTGGTTGTCATGCATGAGGATATATCTGCATGGAAAGAGGCAGATCACAGGTTGCAAGAATCAGAGCGGCGTTACCGAAACCTCGTCTCCGTGATCCCTGATGGTATAGGCCTGTGCAGGGATGGCAGTTGGCTCATGGCAAACCCTGCCATGATCGAGGCATTTGGCGCCACTTCCGTGGATGTACTGAAGGGGACGTCTGTGGCGGATCGAATCCATCCTGACTATCGGGGGCAGGTACCTGTAAATGGAAACTGGGATGTTGCAGGCGGTCAAAGAAAATTTGAAGGGCTTGTTCAGATGTTGCGCATGGATAACAGTGAATTCTGGGCTGAGATACAGCTCCAGCCTTTTACCACAGAGGATGGTTTGCCTTCCATGCTTGTTGTCCTTCGCGATGTTACAGACCGTGTAAGGGTAGAGAGGGAAAATGCGTTGCTCAGAACAGCCATTGAGCAGGGTTCTGACCCAATAATGTTGCTCAACACGGAAGGCCATGTCCTGCTGGCAAACCCGGCAGCAGCACGTCTGTATGGAGTTGAGCTTAGTAGTATGCTGGGTAGGTCCGTTGATGAATTTCAGCATGACATGCAGGGCGGTGTCCCGTTTGGCCATATCCAGGAATCTATTCATGAACACAAGGTGTGGACTGGAGAGATAACCGTTGAGGTGGATGGCAAGAAGAAGATCATATCCCGCCGTGTCTCACCGGTATATGATTCTATGGGAAATATTCACTGCCAGATTGTTATGGACAGAGATATCTCAGAGGAAAGGCAGCGTCAGGAAAAGATGGCGCATATGCAGCGGCTTGAGTCGTTGGGGGTGTTGGCAGGGGGTATTGCCCATGATTTCAACAACCTTTTGGGAATCATCATGGGGAATGCATCTCTCGCCAGGAGTCAGGTGAACCCTGGGGATGACGTGGCGGAATTCCTGGAAAATATTGAGACCACCAGCCATCGTGCTTCCCATCTCTGCAAACAGATGCTGGCCTATTCTGGAAAGGGAAAATTCGTGATCCGACCCATAAATCTTTCGCAGATAGTGGAAGAGATGGGGCGGCTTCTGGAGGTATCAATCCATAAGACCATAGTACTGCGATATGAACTGTGCGCCGACATACCTGCCATTGAGGCCGATGTGGCACAGATGCAACAGGTTATTATGAATCTGGTGATAAATGCCAGTGAAGCCATAGGTGAAAATAATGGCACCATAGTTCTGTCCACTGGAGTCATGGATGTTGATTCCGATTATCTCAGTGGTGTAAATGTGGAAAATTATGCCATAAATACCGGTAAGTACGTATGGATAGAGGTCTCTGATACGGGTTGTGGCATGGATGAGCAGACTAAGATGCGGCTCTTTGAGCCTTTTTTTACCACCAAGTTTACTGGCAGGGGGTTGGGGATGAGCGCCATACTCGGAATAGTCCGTGGGCATCGGGGTGCCATAAAGGTGTATTCCGAGTTGGGAAGGGGTACCACCATAAAGATACTTTTCCCCGCTGTGGACACAAGGCCAGTAAGGCTGCAGTTGGATGAAGTATATCAGGCAGTGGAGAAAAGTTCTGGCAAGGTCCTGGTGGTGGATGATGAAGAGATGATCCGGGATGTTGCCAGTATGATCTTGAAAAAGGGTGGATTTGAGGTGATAGAGGCAAGGGATGGCATGGATGCCATAACCAAGCTCAAGTCACATGGAGATGAAATAGTCTGTGTTCTTCTCGATATGATGATGCCCGGGATGGGCGGTGAAGAGGCATTTTCTGAGATGCGCCGCATCAAGCCGGATGTCAAGGTGCTCCTGTCTTCCGGATATAATGAGCAGACGGCTACTAATCGTTTCGCAGGCAAGGGGCTTGCCGGTTTTATCCAGAAACCCTATACGGTAAAGGGCCTGCTCTCCAAAGTGAGAGAACTCCTTGGAAATACATATCCTGTGCCAGAGGAATAATGGCGAATCCGTATTATGTGGGTGAACGAATTGCTTTGCCCACCCCACCTTGTTGCCTGTCCAAAATTCTGTTCTTGTCATACCTGCAAGATGTAACTGTTATCAGGGTTCTTTGCGGAAGCCTCCAAGGCAGTGGATGCGGTACCCTGTTAGCAGATACTGCAAGATGCGTTGGCGAATCGCCTGCTATCCTTGCCTCATCCAGCCGTGATCCTGCTTGTGGCCTTAGTGGATTTGAGTACAAGCTCAAAAAGGGTTTAAGAAAAGCTTCCATTGTTTCGATAAAAAATCAAGATGGATCAATAATCGTTTTTTCTCCGTAAAACCGTGCTGCATGGTACCTGAAATGGAGAAGCCGTTATCATATGGGTGCCCTGGAGCAGGGTGTATGATAGCATGATAACTTAAGGGTCAATAGTGCATTTTCAAATAATTAAAATTTGTGTTACCCTGTCTCCCATTCAGGTGAATCCGTTTGCATTTTACAGTCATGCCACTCTCCAAAGGTCAAGTGCTCCTTTTCGGCAGGATAACACCAACAGGTTGATGAGGTGGCTGATCCATCTCTTTAGGTCAGATATGAAGTTAATAATTGTAACTGATAACAGGGTGTTACAGATGCAAGGCGGAGGGTATGCAGGCGTACTCACTGTACTTCAAGTGCCTTAGAGCTAAGCGAATACTTCGAGGCAGTGGATGTGGTACCCTGTGACATATGATTGGTGATGTTGGTCTCCGAATAGAAGATGAGAGGGCTGGCTTTAATATTTGAGGTATGATTGGGTGAAATTATGAAACATTTGACGGTCAAGTGGCGTCTTGGATGCTTTGTTGGGTTTTTGCTCTCCTTGCTCGTGGCGGCAGGCGTAGGTGGTCTTACAGGTATGCATTTTGCCAATTCGGCCCTCTCCTACATCTATTCAAAACAGGTCCTGTCCCTTAAGCAGCTTCGAAATATTGACTATCTGCTCACAGGGCACGTACAGGGAACTGTGGACAAGATACTCCTCGGGCAGGTCTCCTGGGACAAGGGGCTTGAGAGTATGAGAGAGGCTGCCAAGGAGATCTCTTCCGGGTGGAAGTCTTTTTTGCTGGCAAACAAGAGTATGAAGCAAGACGGATATGATCAGTTGTTCATGGAGTTGACCCCGTTGATTCAGGAGAGCAATCGTAAGATCAAGCAGTTGACAGACATAGTGGCGCAGCATGATAGGGCAAAGCTTGAGACCTTCATCAGGGAACAGAAACTGTATGAGCTTTTTGAAAATATCCATCAGAAGATACAGGACCTTATCGAAGGCACACTTACTGATGCAAAGAGTTCCTACGATCGGGCACAAACATGGTATCTCATATCCAAGACAGCGTTTCTCGTTACAATTCTGATGGGACTGGTGACGTCGCTGTTTGCAGGCATATTCCTGATACGTGGCATAAACGAGCCTCTCCAGAGCATGGCCCAGGCAATGAAGCGTGTAAGGGAGGGAGACCTTACACAACGTTTAGAATATGACAGGGACGATGAATTCCGTCCCCTTATAGATGGTTTCAACCGGATGTCCGGCTACATATCCGAACTGGTATCCCAGGCCGGAATCAAGATTACCAGTGCCATTACCGAGCTTGCGGCAATAATCAAACAGCAGGAGTCGTCCACACACCAGCATGCAGTCATTGCAAACGAGATAGCTGCCTCCACCAGTGAGATAGCTGCCACTGCCACCAGCCTGCTTGATACCATGAAGAACGTCACCAGGCTGGCCAAGGATACGGCACAGGGCGCTGCGGACGGGCATGCAGGACTGTCCCGTATAGACGAGGCCATGAGCAAGATGGAGGAGGCCACCGGTTCCATTGTCTCAAAGTTCGCCATCCTCAGTGAAAAGGCAGGCAATATTGCAGGCGTGGTTCAGACCATCAACAAGGTGGCAGACCAGACCAATCTGCTATCACTGAACGCGGCCATAGAGGCGGAGAAGGCCGGAGAGTATGGAGCAGGTTTTGCCGTGGTGGCCAATGAGATACGCCGGCTTGCGGATCAGACAGCCATAGCCACCTATGATATTGACAAGATGGTTCAGGACGTACAGTCAGCTGTGTCTTCCGGCGTCATGGGCATGGACAAGTTTGCAGAAGAGGTGCGAAGGAGCACCAAGGATATAATGCAGATAGGTGCCCAGCTCTCAGAGGTGATCGAAAAGGTCCAGGAGTTGATGCCACACATAGAGGCCGTTACCGAAGGGATGGAGGCCCAGTCAATGGGGGCGCATCAGATCAGTGACGCAGTCAGTAAGCTTAACGAGACAGCACAGCAGACAGCAGAATCCCTGCACCAGACCAACGATGCAGTGGTACAGCTCCAGGAGGCTGCCCGAGGGCTTCAGGACAAGGCCGCAAAGTTCATGGGAGGATAGGGCGCAGACGAGATGCTTTTTCTCCAGTTTTCAGCAGGAAAGGAACGGTATGCCCTGCCTGCCTCCCAGATAGTGGAGGTGATACCTGCAGTACGTCTCAAGGCCATCCCTGCCACTCCGGAATACGTTGCAGGCGTCATGAACTACAGGGGCTATCCGGTGCCTGTCCTTGATCTGTGTGCCCTTACTTTAGGTACAAGGTGCAGGAAATGGTTCAGTACAAGGATCATCCTGGTGAAATATCCCTGGCCGCCTGGCACTGAGGAGGCCATTGTGGGGCTTATGGCCGAACAGACCACAGAGCTTGTTCAGTCTGATCCGTCCAGTTTCAAACCGAGTGGCGTGTATCCAGAGGACGCCCCTTTCCTTGGGGGGGTTAAGGGGGACAGAGATGGTATGGTTCAGCAGATAGAGGTGAAGCAGTTGTTGCCAGACCATGTACGGGAAATAATCTTTAGGGATAAAACAGAACAGGGCCATGGCACAGGACCCGGGTAGAGAGTTGCTCAGAAAGGTCATCGGCCTTGAGATCTCCTCTGTTGGTGACGCAAGGATCGACAGGGCAGTGGTAAGGCGAATGGCCATGCTTAATCTTACTGATGTGAATCAGTATGTCCATAGGTTATGTACTGATGAACATGAACTCTCTCTGCTGGTTGAGGAGGTGGTTGTCCCGGAGACATGGTTTTTCAGAGATGGGGAGCCCTTCAGGGTACTTGCCAGCTATGTAGCAGATAAGTTGTCAGGCAGGGAGCATGGCAGGCCGTTAAAGCTGCTGAGTGTGCCGTGTTCCACAGGAGAAGAGCCGTACTCCATGGCCATTGCCCTGCTTGATGCAGGCATTGGCAGAAGGCGATTTTCCATTGATGCAGTGGATATTAGCGCACGAGCTTTGGAGCGTGCCAGACAGGCATGTTACACAGAACATGCATTCAGGGAAAAGGGGATGTCATGCCTGTCCAAGTATTTCAAAAAGACCCCTTCCGGCTATCAGTTGTGTAAAGAGGTCTGTTCCAAGGTGCGTTTTGTCAGGGACAACGTCCTGTCTCCCACCTTTCTGATAGGTACCCACAGGTATGACATAATTTTTTGCCGTAATTTACTGATATATCTGGAAGAGCAACCAGCAAGGCAGGTTATGGACACCATGGAACGGCTGCTGGTAACCGGCGGTATCCTGTTTGTGGGGCATGCGGAGACAGGAAAGGTTCCAAGCAGGGGATTTGTGCCCTCCCAGTACCCCAGATCATTTTCATTTTTCAAAAGGGATGGCCTCTGTAACCAGTTCAGTTACAACACCTTCAAACATACCATTTCCCCTGTGGTTGACAGGGTTTCATGCCGACCGGTCAGAAAGCCGTCAGACAAGCCGGTTGCCCAAAGGGGCCCGGAGGGTGATGCGCGGCCTGCCTCTGCGGGTCAGGATGCCATGCTTGAAGAGGCTCGCAGGCTGGCAGATTGCGGGCAGCTCCAGAGGGCCGCATACCTGTGTGAGGAGTATCTGCGTAATCATGGTCCCTCTCCAATGGCATACTTCATCCTTGGCGTGGTGTATGACGCCTCTGGTGACTGGCGTCTGGCATTAAAGACTCTGCAAAAGGCAGTTTATCTGCAGCCTGACCTGTACGAGGCACTGTTGCTCCTGTCCCTTATGTGGGAGAGGGCCGGCGAGCATGCCCGGGCTGAGTCTTTCAGGAAGCGGGCCATGCGTGTAGCGTGTCAGACAGCGGATTGAGGGGCAAGGTTAAATGCAAGACAAACAGGATATGAGTCCACATTTCATGGAGCTTGATGACTGCTGGAACAGACAAGGGGTATGGGGCCAGGGGCAGGAGCGGTGCACAGAGCTTGACAGATATGGTCACTGCCACAACTGTCCTGTCTTTTCCCATGCGGCTCGCAGGCTCCTGGACCGGGATATCCCTGATGCCTATGCTAATGAATGGGCAGCCGTGCTTGCAAGTCCAAAGGAGTTTCAGTGGTCAAATCCCTACTCCTCTTTTGTGTTCAGGATAGGTCCTGAATGGCTTGCTTTCCCGTCATCCATAATACGGGAGGTAATTGCACGAAGCCGGATACACAAGATACCTCACCGGAGAGAGCCAATGCTAAAGGGCCTGGTGAATGTCAGGGGCAAGCTGGAAATATGCATCTCTGTAGGCGCTGTACTTGGGATCAGGCCTGCTGCCATGGGTAATGAACAGAATAAATCTTCTGAGAGGGAACGTCTCATTGTGGCAGAGCGGGAAGGATTCTGTGTGGCCTTTCCGGTAAGTGAGGTCAAGGGGATCGTTCATTACGATATCGACAGGGTGGCAGATCCCCCTGTGAGTGTTACAGGTGCACAGGATGCCTATACAGGCGGAATATTGAAGATCGACGGTATAGAGGTGGGGATCATTGATGAGAAACTCTTTTTCCAGACTGTCAAGAGAGGCCTGGCGTAATGGGCATGATGGATGACAAATATGATGATTTTTCCATGCTGGATCTGTTTCGCATGGAGACAGAGAATCATTGTTCCGTGCTAACCGATGGCCTTCTGGAGCTGGAGAACAATCCTTCAGCAACAGACCTGTTGGAGTCTCTTATGCGTACTGCCCATTCAATCAAGGGGGCAGCCCGCATAGTAGATCTGGAGCCAGCGCTGAAACTTGCACACACCATGGAGGATATCTTTGTGGCAGCCCAGCGTGGAGAGCTGGTGTTGAACAGTGACCACATAGATGTGCTGCTGCAAGGTGTGGACATGTTTGGAATCATCTGCGAGCTCTCCGAACATGACGGGGAGGCGGCAGTGATGGACAGGGTGGAGAAATTTGTTCAGACGCTGAAGGCCATTACGCATGAGGGCCAGTCTGCAGATGATGTCCCTCCTGATGAGGCAGGGGGCAGTGAAGAGCCGGAGATATCCGCTGCGCCAGTGAAGGAGCCTTTTGAGGAACCACTGTCTGTTGGTGTACAGCTTGAGGAGATAACCAGGGGCAGGTCTCTCAAGATTGCTGCCGAAAACATGAACCGCCTCATGTGGCTGGCAGGAGAGTCAGTGGTTGCAAGCCGTAGACTGCCTGTCCTGTCCTCTGAGCTTCTTCATCTCAAGTGCAGGCAGGCGGATCTGCTGAAGCTCCTCGATGATCTCAGGGAGATAATGGGCATGGCCAGCTCAAGAGAGCTGGTGGATGATCGCATGGCTGCCGTGAGACAAAAGGCAATAGGGTGTTATCAGCTTCTTACCGACTGTTTTGGTGATATAGAAGACTACTCCTGTCATGTGACTGAGCTGTCTCAGAGGTTGTACCGGGAAGTGCTCTCCAGCCGTATGCGGCCCTTTTCAGATGCCATGAAGGCCTTTCCCCGGATGGTACGGGACCTGTCACGAAGCCTTGGGAAAAAGGTAAGGCTTGAGGTGGTTGGAAGGGATACCTTGGTGGACAGAGATGTGTTGGAGAAACTCGATGCACCACTTACCCATCTGCTCAGCAATGCGGTTGATCACGGTATAGAGCCCCCTGAGCAGCGTGTGGCACAGGGAAAGCCTGAGAAGGCGGTAATCCGGGTGGAGGCATTTCATAAATCAGGAAAGCTCTATATCTCTGTTATAGATGATGGCAGGGGGGTTGATCTGGAAAAGATCAGAAGGGCTGTGGTGGCCAGGAAGATGGTGGCAGAGGACGTGGCGAGGGAGCTTGGTGAGGCAGAGTTGCTGGAGTTCCTCTTTCTGCCCAACTTTACCACAAAGGAGTGTGTAACAAGGGTGTCAGGCCGTGGAGTCGGGCTGGATGTGGTAAGGAGTATGGTTCAGGAGATACACGGGACAGTGTATGCCGAGTCCAAGCCGGGCAAGGGTACGCGTTTTGAACTGGTGTTACCCCTGAACCTGTCGGTGGTTCGCACACTTCTCGTTGAGATAGGTGGTGACCTGTATGCCTTTCCCATTGCCCAGATCGGAAAGGCCGTCAAGGTACCGCGGCATCAGGTAGAGGAGCTTGAGGGCCGCCAGTACTTCACTGTGGATGAACAGCGTATTGCATTGATATCTGCGGCCCAGGTGATGGAGCAGCAGGAGGCCAATGTGACGCCGGATGAACTCTGCGTGATTGTCATAAATGACCGTTATGAGACTTTTGGTCTGCTGGTAAGGCGCTTTATCGGCGTTCAGGAACTGGCGGTTCAGCCACTGGATTCCAGGCTTGGAAAGGTCCAGGACATAGCTGCTGCCGCAATCCTTGATGACGGTTCTCCTGTGCTCATAGTGGATGTTGAAGATATGATCCGGTCTGTGAAAGGGCTTATATCCCAGAATCGCCTGAAGAGGGTGGAAGATGCTGAGGAAAATGTCGGCGGCAGGCATACCAAACGTATACTGGTGGTGGATGATTCCATCACGGTGAGGGAGGTGGAGCGCAGGTTGTTGACATCCAAGGGGTATGACGTGGATGTGGCAGTGGATGGCATGGACGGGTGGAATGCAGTCCGAAGGGGCTCCTATGACCTGGTAATCACAGATATCGACATGCCCCGTATGGATGGTATAGAGCTTGTGAGGGTGATAAAGGCGGATTCAAGGCTGGGTACCCTGCCAGTGATGATAGTATCTTACAAAGATCGTGAAGAGGACAGGAATCGGGGTCTGAATGCCGGAGCAGATTACTATCTTACCAAGGGCAGTTTTCATGATGAGACCCTGGTTACAGCAGTAACAGACCTGATCGGGACTCCGTGATAGATATATGAATGTGAAAGTTGCAATTGTGAATGATTCGTTGACTGCTGTTCAGGCAATGCGGCGGGTACTGCGTCATGTGCAGGGATATGAGGTGATCTGGACTGCATCAAATGGCGCAGATGCGGTTAGGCTATGTAATAAGGAGAGGCCAGATCTCATTTTGATGGATCTGTTCATGCCGGTAATGGATGGTATTGAGGCAACAAGGCGTATCATGAGCCAATGTCCCTGCGCCATATTGCTTGTGACCGCAACGGTAAGTACCCAGTCTGTTAAGGTCTTCGAGGCCCTTGGAGCAGGCGCCCTCGATGTGATAAAGACTCCCCGCCTTGGCCCACGGAGCAGTGAAGGTATAGATGGACTGTTGAGAAAGATAAGGAAGATACGCATCCTTACAGATAATTTCAAAAGACCTGACAGTGACCTCTATACCATTGGTAGTCAGGCAAATGGTTCAGGGCGGCGTGATACAAGGCCGCATCTGCTTGCAATCGGGGCATCCACCGGAGGTCCACAGGCCCTGGGGCAGTTGCTGTCGCATCTCTCTCCTGACATGGCCGCCTCGGTCATAATAGTGCAACACATGGATAATGGGTTCATCTCCGGTTTGGTGGACTGGCTTTCAATGCAGACAGACATGCCTGTGCAACTGGCCACTGATGGGATTCGTCCCACGAGTGGTGTGGTGCTGGTAGCAGGATCTCATGGCCATCTCGTGTTGACCTCAAAGGGCACCCTGACCTATACTGCGGGTTCTTCCACGGATGTATACTGCCCCTCAGTGGATATCTTTTTCAAGAGTGCCGCAGAGTACTGGAACAATGACGGAACAGGGGTCCTGCTCACAGGCATGGGGCGTGATGGGGCACAGGGGCTCCTCGCAATGAAGAAAAGGGGGTGGCACACTATTGTTCAGGACCGCCATTCAAGTGCCATATATGGTATGCCCAAGGCGGCGGCGGAGCTTGGCGCAGCAAGGCAGATACTCTCTCTCAGTCAGATAGGTCCTGTACTGGCGCAGCGTCTGTCAGTTGAGGAATGTTCAGGCCATGAATCACGCAATGTACTCAGCATTTGATCAGCCATCTGACCTTGATTCGTATCACGTCAGGGTATTGCTAATAGACGATCAGCCCATCATTGCCGAGGCTGTGCGCCGTTTTCTGATCGATGAAGATGACATAGAGTTTCATTACTGTCAGGATCCCGCCAAGGCTATCAAGATGGCCATTGATATAAAACCCACCCTGATCCTGCAGGATCTGGTCATGCCCGAGGTGGATGGCTTGATACTTCTGCGTTATTTTCGCGCCAATCCCAAGACACGTGCAGTACCCATCATCGTGCTCTCCTCAAAGGAAGAACCCAAGATCAAGAGTGAGGCATTTGCCATGGGCGCCAATGACTATCTTGTCAAACTGCCGGACAAGATAGAACTGGTGGCCCGTATCAGGTATCACTCAAGGGCCTACATCAATCAGATTCAGAGGGATGAGGCCTTCAGGGCCTTGCAGAAGCTGTCCGTGACAGATCCCCTTACCGGCCTGGCAAACCGCAGGTGCTTCCATGAGTTCTTGGAACGTGAATGGCAAAGGGGCCTTAGAAACGGTACCTATCTCGGTATAGTCCTGTGCGATATAGATTTTTTCAAATGTTATAACGACCATTACGGCCACCAGCAGGGAGATGTGTGCCTGCAAAATGTGGCATCAGCCCTGCAAAAGGCCCTCATGCGCTCTGCAGATTTGGTTGCCCGTTACGGCGGTGAAGAGTTCGTGGCAGTCTTGCCAGAGACCGACGAGGATGGAACATACAATGTAGCCAAACGAATGAGAGCCAGTGTAGAGGAGTTGGCTTTGCCACATGCCGCTTCCAAGGTGACAGATCATGTGACCATTAGCGTGGGGGCAGTCAGTGCCATTCCCAACGATTCTTTCACCTCGGCCCAACTGGTATCTGCCGCTGACAAGGCCCTTTACTCTGCCAAGGAGAATGGCAGGAACCGGGTAGCCAGGACAAGTATCCAGAAAATATGTGATCTGAATCCTTGACATCTGCCTCCCTCCATGCTGCATTCAGGTTTCGAGACCGTCCCAAAACAACTTTCCTGTTTTTCCTTTTCTCTATTTCAGGTGTCCTTTCTCATACAGGTTTAGAATTGGTACCAGTAGCGCTCTATGGCCACCTTAGGCTCATGGTCAGGAAACTCCTCTCCATAGGTATCCTGCAGATACTCCAGGAACTGTCGAATCACCCTGCTTTGAGCGGTATCAAATCCTGATACGCGCTGCAGAAAGAGCCTTTGCACACTCCCTTCATCATATGTCTTGGCAAGCCTATTAATGATATGTTGCCACTCATCTGCATGAAGGGTCTGTAGTTCCGTATGGTGTTTTGCCATCCCTCTGATCCTGTCCAAATCAAGTTTTTCCGGGTAGGTCAATGTCTGGATCACCTCATCAGGGATGGTGTCAGCACCATAAAAATCCTTAACTGAATAAACCATGAATGCAGGCATGAAGAATCGGTAGCCTTCAGGGGTTAGAAAGAAGAGTGCTGATTGCAATTGGGTTAACAGCTCAAAAGGTATATCCTTCCAGTGAAGGCCCTTTAGGGTATTAATGATATCCTGGCATTCCAGATGTGCCCCTGAATTTTCGATGACTATATGGTCATCACCCGGATAGGGTACACCACTGAATTGTTCATGGATTTTGTTGAGTAGAGTCTTTGTATCGAGAGCCATTTCGTTTGCTGAGAAAATTACACCTTAGCTTCCCGTCACTTCAGTATACTGTCTGTGATCAATTATGGTACTGGTACGAGGTTCCGCGGTGGAAATAACCGGCTGCCTTCAGATATGATCAGATAGATGACCAGCGCTGTGCCTGTCAGACCTGTAATCGCAGCCATCCGTTCCATGAAACTCCTGTCCACCTCCGGCCTGTGTTTACGTGCAGGTTGAGGCACACGTACCGGTGGAACAGGAGGTGTTCGGCTCCTGCATGTTCTGTCATAGATTCGCCAGCAGTTGTTCAGAGCGCCTACAGCAGCCATTATGGCCTGATTGTGCCCCACGTCTCCACCCCGAAAACATCTGGAGTTGATAGTGGATCGGGCTCGAATACATTCTGCGTTGGCTTCAATTTTTTGCCATATGGTGGCGCAATCATCGGCGATGTGACATCTGCGCCTCCTTTCCTTGCACGCCCAGTTCACTTCATTTTGCAGCATCCGGTGTTCCACGGGTAAACAATCGCCGGGCGGAAGGAGTGATGCGGCATTGGGTGGATCAGGTACTGACTGACACTGGCCAAGCTCATCACATTCCACCGCCCGTTGTACTACCCGACGATTCGGAAAGCCACAGGTGACAGGATTTGTAGGGAATTGTCTACGTGCAGTTTGTACTATCCTCTGCACGGCCTGATTCCCTACGGTACGCTGCAGCAAGAACATTGGATTTGCCTTGTTGCCTTGTAATGATAGACCGGGTGCTGATATAGCAGGTCTGATGCATTTTGATTTTTGCCGAGTCTTGATAGTATCATGAGTTTGCAGAAAAACTGGCATGGTTCAATATCCCTTTGGTTATGAGGCATTCCAATATTCAGGGCAGTTGGGCAGGCGGTAACTGCTTCATTTTTCTACTGCTTCACCACCTTTATGGTGTATGGGCCTGTGCCAGTGTGGCTGTTGTAGTGTTCCACTCTCACGTAGTACGTGCCAGGCGCAAGTTCAGCGGTGATCTTCGGGTTGAGGCCAGTGCCGCTGTCATCATCCCGCGCAATGAGTTTTGTGTCGCTGTCAGGGCCATATAGTGTCATGATAAGGTCAGTGCGTCCTTCAGTCTCAATGACATATCGGCCAGCCTCCCTGGCCTGGAACCTGTAGTGGTTTTTCTGGCCCGGGTGGGCTATCTCCGCACTGTATGGTTCAAGGTCTATTACCGGCAGCTCCACAGGCCCTTCAACCGGAGTGGTAAGGGCGATGGCAAACGCCTGCTGCGTCCTGAACTCCTCACTTACCGGCCCGTACTCACTGTACTGGGGCTGCTGGTTGGATTTTATCAGCTTGCATATCTTCTTGTGCAGGTCTCTGTAGCTGCCCCTGAATGCCCCACCGTTCCATGCGTCGCAAAGGGCAATGGTAAACGCCCCGCCATGCTGGTAACCGGACGAGGTAAAGCCGTCCCGGCAGCCGCCGAGATGGATGAGTTGTGCCCTTATCTCCACTTCACTGGCCCGTTTCTTTGCTACAGGCCTGAAAATGGCCTGTTCGTTCACTGGAACTGTCATGAGTCCCCTGTAGTTGGTGCCGGAGTTGCAGCTATCGCTTATCATTACGATCCTCACACCGGCTTTGAATCTCATGAGGGCCTGGTGAATCTTGTCGTCTACGATCTCCCTGTCGTATGCCACCAGGGTTTCATCCTTGCCGTCAAGCTCATCTCCGTTTACGTCAGGTTGCTGTCCGCCATGGCCAGAGAAGTAGAACACAAAGATGTCTCCTGCAATCAGTGTGTCTGCGGCACGGTACAGGCCGGACAGGATGTGGTTTCTTGTGGCATCAGCGGTTTTAAGGGTCCGTGTGGTATAACCCAGCGGCTTGAGTATCCTCTCAATATTGTCAACATCCAGTTCACAACCCCAGCACCCTGCTGTTCCGTCCCAGCCGTTGTAACAGGCAGGGTCAACTCCCTTGAGTCCTACCAGTAAGGCGTATCCTTTTGACATCATTCCCTCCTTTCCCCAAGGTTGGCAAAGGTTCATGTATGTACTGATCTGTTAATGGTTTTTTCAGGGCCTCAGTTGCAGGCAAATAGGTCATTACAAATGCCTGTAACCGGTAAGTTCAAAAAGCTGGGAAAGGGTGCCACCTGCCGTAGAGATGTCTTGCAGCATGGCCAAACACTATACGCTTTCCTCCACGGCAAGGCTGAGATATCTGTCATCTTCCCTTATCATGAGGCCCCACTGCTCCATTTGCTTCAGGAACTGGGGCAGCCAAAGGTCAAGGCCGGTGTTGCTACCAGGCCGGTTTCTGACAAGATCAAGTATGTGGCACAGTCCCGTTGGCGAATCACACAGCTCATATACCTCGCACTGGATTCCACTCAGGGCAATCTGTTCCTGTCTGCGCGCCGTGCGGGTGTCAACTATCAGGAGTTCCTGGCTGTTTTTGTGGATTTTTGTCAGGCTGTCAGAGTGACCATGTTTCCATGTATTGATTTTTTCAAGTATCTCAGCTACGTATGCCGAACGGTCAAATTCGTGTTCCACTTCATACTGAAAGAAGTATGCAAGATTTGAAACCTGGGTCTCTTTCAGTGGGTAGATCAGGTTGTATGTGAAGTATGGTCTGATGTCCCGTATACCAAATTGGTCAGGGTCGCTGTAAAAGGGGCTGAATCGGTCTATGCGTACTGGCGCTGTGGCATGTGGCGGCGTGAGGTGGGTCAGAAGGTCAAGGAAGCGTGATATCTGCTGGTAATCCTCTTCTGTCTCTCCTGGAAATCCGTATAGGAGGTTCCATGCAGGGACAACTTCATACTGGTTGCACCACTTGAGAAATGCCACGTTCTGAAGGGCGGTTACCCCTTTTCGCATCAGTTTTAACACATGGGTGCTGAGGCTCTCTATACCTGGCTGAACCGAATGGATGCCAGCTTGCTTCAGTTGCTTTACCTGTCCCTTGTCCAGAGTGGAACGAACTTCATAGAACAGGGATATATCAGGGGATGTCTTTTTTAGCATTGGGAGCAGCTCTTCAAAGTAGCGCATGTCCATCACATTATCCACAGCAGTGAATGTGCTTATTCCGTGGCGCTTTTGCAGGAACTGGAGTTCCTGCAGCACCCTTGGCGCGCTCCTGCTCCTGAAGGAGATGTTCTCCCCATTTAGTCCGCAGAATGTACACTGGGATTTTGCTCCCCACCAGCACCCCCTGGCATTCTGTATAGGCAGGGTTGGTGCAATATGTTTGCCCAATGGACTGTTTTCAAGGGCCTTGAAGTAGTCATCGTAGTCAGGAGAGGGCAGGGCATCCATCTCGCTGACACCTGCTGTGCCTTGTGTCACCACAGTCCGGTTTTCATGCCTGTAGACAATTCCTGGTATGTCAGCTATCTGTTTCCCATAGCTTATACGTTTTACAAGTTCCGGAAAGGTGTAGTCCGCCTCACCGCGGCATACATAATCAATCCAGGGGAAACTCTGGTGAAGCTGCACTCCCATGCTCCCCTCACAGTTGGCACCTCCCAACACAATGATCTTGTCCGGGTATCTGTGCTTTATGGTATGGGCAAGGCTCAGGCTCGCCATGCCTTGTTGAAAGGTGGTGGTAAAGCCGATAATGCCATACTCCCTGATCCTGAGCCTCTCCATGCATTGGTTGAGAAATGGTTCAATGAGTTCCCGTAAGGCAAGAAGGCACTCGTAATCTCCATGCCTCTCTGTATTGTGCTGGAGTGTGGCAAGGTAGGTTTCTGTGTCAAGCTGACTGCCAAAGAGGGCCTGGGCAAAGAGCCAGTCTCCCGGGAACAGTGTCAGGTTTATCTTTTCGTCAACAGTGCTGTAGCCCTCCATGCCTGCCATCTCTGCAAATATTATGTTGGCATAACCAATTCTGGCAATGATTCCTTCCTGTGCAAGCCGTGCCTTGAGCAGGCTTATGCCAATAGCCGGATGCCTTACTGACACGAATGGCATGTTTATCAGAAGGACCCTGTGTATGGTTTTGTCAAGGCTCGTCATTGTATACAGGCAACTGAACGCACAGCGTCCATGACCTCATGGTGGCCTAACTTCATAGGGTCACCGTAGAGTACCCGGCACTGATCCGACTCCTCGGGACATGCCCAGGCAAGGGGCACAACGTCAGAATATATTATTACCATTGGCGCGTGGACACCTGTACCAAGGTGTGCAATGCCGTTTTCCAGAGTGATGACGCACAGCGAATTCTGGAGCAGGGCGGCCACTATCTTTATGGGAAGTCCGTACAGGTTTCTGATGTGAGGGGAGCGTATCTGCTGGTCCCATTCAGAGCCCACTGCAATGATATCGAAATCCCCCCATGCGTGAATGGTCTCTGCAAGGCGCAGCCATCTTTCCACAGGCCAGTCCTTTGCCCTTCCGGTGCCATCAGCCCTCGCAGGGTTTGAGACAGAGTGCGGGCTGAATACAAGGTAGGGCCTTGGGGTGAAATGTTCGGCAAGTCTTTGTTCGTCACGGCTTATGTGTATGATTGGCCGGGTGGATTCAATGGGAATGTCCAGTAGCCTTGAAAAACCCACGGAGATGTGTTCCTGAAAACTCTCCGGCCTGGAGCACACGCCATTTATGTCAAAGTGGTAGAGGTTGGCGGTCTCGGTGAGATCAAGAGGCAGAGAACCCAGCCATTCATGGTTCATTATGCCAGTTCCGTTGAGGTAGAGCTTTTCACTGTATAATACCAGGTCGATATCCGGGTTACCGTTGAGTACCCTGCAGAATCCTGCGTTCTGGACTATGTAGATGATAAAGATATCAGGGTGCAGTTTTCTGAAGGCCCTTATGACCGGGGTGGTACACAGGGTGTCACCAAGGGCATTGAAGCCTGCAAATATTGCCTTTTTCATGGGGCTGCTCCGTGGATACCTTGAAACACAACTGCTTGCAGGGTGCTGTTATCACTTGCACTGATACGGCATCAGTCCTGGGTCAGGCCGGGTGGCTGCAGGCCGTTCAGGCCCTAACCCTGTTCAAGTAGCCTGGCAGCCTCTGCAATAATGGCCTTGGCCTTTTCCGTGTTCCTCAGGCCGAGGATACTGGCCACTTCTTCAGGGGCGGCCTTGGACAGGTCTGCAATATCCCTGATCCCGGCAGAGACCAGCTTTTCTTCGTATGTTTCGCCAATTCCCTTTATGGTCCTCAGTGGGGGCGTTTCCGGTGTGTCTGAGCCGTCACGGGGTACGGGGCCGATTGGGGAAACAGGTGCGACCGGTTCAACCGAGGTTACCGGGGCTATGGGGGTGGTGCCAGTAACAGGCGTCACAGGCGTCTCCCCTGTTACCGGAATCACCGGGGTGACCGGGCTGATTGGACTTGCCGGAGTTACCGGGCTTACCGGCGTTACAGGGGTAACAGGGCTCACTGGAGTAACCGGAGTGACTGCCGTTACAGGCGGTGTTACCGGCGTTATGGGGCCAGGAGGCGTAACAGAGGTGTCCACTGTAAAGACCACTCCTGCAGGGCTCGTTGCTGTCCCTGCCGGCGTGGTGACGCTGAATGTCCTGGAACCGGCTGGGGCAGTGTCCTCAATGGTGATCTCCACTGTCAGCTCTTCAGGGTCGGTGTTCGAGGTGATATGGGCCATTACCCCGCTTCCATCAAATGTCACTGCAGTGGCCCCCTGGAGGTTGTTGCCGTATATCATGGCCTTAAAGCTGGTTCCTGCTTTGCCGCTGGTGGGTGAAATCCCTCTGATAGCAGGCATCGCATGTTGGTGGATCACTGTTATGGTAACCCGGTCCGGCTCGCTTCTGAGCCCTGCGCTATCCTCCACCACCAGTTCCAGGACGTTTTTCCCCACCGGAAGTGTCACCTCTATTTGAGGACTCTCTGTTGTCAATGGGAATTTGGTCAGTTCCGCCATGATATGTGCTCCTCCATGTTTATGTTCGTGCACAAGTTTCACCTGAATTGAGCGTTTCAAATCATGTGAAATCTTGTTTTGTCTTTAATTACAGTAAATTGATGCTGTTGCCTGTAAGATTACCCCTCACCCAACGGGTTTGCTGTAACTGTTTTGCTTTCTGCATAATTTGAAACCGCTACGGGATTCCCGATTTCGCATGATCTGCTGCATCGGAGTCTTCGCTTGCCTGTCGGATACTTGAAGTACAACAGTGCGTCCGCGTATCTTCCGCCTTGCATTTCATGCAAACCTGGGAATCTTTCAATTCGGGTTTCATCTATACTGCCGGTATTAGTGACATATATTTCATGCCAGTGGATATTGGCACCGGGGGCAGGAGGAGGGAACATGATTTATTCGTTCTTGTCCCAGTGATACCGCACGATGTCCCCGGTAGAGCCACGGGCGTCGAGATTCACTGTTGCCGAATCATCGGTGGTGTAAACAACCCTGTCCTCTCCTGCATCTGCTGCAGGGCAGCTCTTCCAGTGATACCGGACGATCTGTCTGCCCTCAAATGCCTTTGAACCACTTGCATCCAAGCGCACAGTGGCAGTACCGTCACCCCCGGCATTCACGGAGATGTCTGCCCCGGCGTTTGCCACAGGTGCCTTCAGAGCCACCTCGGAAAGCTCTCGTGCAGCCTCTGAAACCGCAGCCTGGGCATTCAGCAGGGATACTGTAAGGGCCCCCTGACCTATACGTTCCATCAAGGTGGATACTGCCTGCCTGTATGTCCTGAACTCCACAGTGGAGACAATGCCTGCGTATGCCGCACCAAGCTCCTGGGCCACGTCCTGTTCCACCGTGGCAATGGCCATTAATACGTGACACAGGTGTTGGGGTGCCAGTGTTCCAGACCTTGCCAGTATCTCAAGTGATATCAGGCCATGCCGTGTATCAGAGCATGAAGGAACCGGCAAGCGCATATCAAGGGCTGCAAAGTCCCTTCGGCCATCAACAAGAACATTTATGAGCCTCTCCATGTCGTATGATGGCAGATTCTCCCGCTCAGGGGCCACAGAGCCTGCAAACTTTACGAACCTCCGGTCTATCTCGTTTGGTCCAGGATTCTGCGGATCTGATGGTTCTGATATCTCTGTCACCCCTGGCTGAAGATCTATCCTGGCAAGTTCCAGTACTGTCTGATTGTCAGGTTCTGTGTTGACGATCTCTACGCGAGGTATCTCTGCAATGCGGGCATCGCCACTGTAGGGGGTATCATCCACCACGAACTCCACATGGTCGCTGAACTCTTCATGATATCTCAGCGCAACGTAGATCATGCGGGGTGCATCCCCCACTGGCGTAACCGCAAGGCTGCGCTGGTGGCTCAGGTATATCTCATGTCCCTGACTGTCTATGGCAGCCCCTGGCCGGACATGCACGTTGAGTCCCCCGGCCGCTGTCACTGTCAGCTCATCCAGTTCTCCGCGCATCACTCCCGGGGTGTGCAGCCGGCGGTTGTGGAGTTTGCGTCTTTCCAAGTGATACTCCTGGCCCTCCTGCCAGTCCCGGGCAGTTGTGAAAAAGCCAGTGAAAAAATTCAGTCGCTTGGTAATGTTGCTCATGGCCGTCCCCTCTCCTCTTGAACTCTTTTTTTAACCAATGACAGTATCCACACCTATGCGGCTGCGTATCTCTATCTGCATTGGATGCAATACGTGTTCACTGTAAACCGGCGTAAGTCTCAGGTAGTACATGGTATGAGCCGGCTTCTCTGTCTCTACGATGTCCCGCACCTTGTCCCACCTCACCTGATCCACCTGATGGATAGGTACGCGCACGTCCACAATGAAGCAAAAGGGCAGTTCCTCCTGATCAACGAGAAAGCTATCTCCCCTGTACTCTGCCTCTATGCCCTGCCTGGTCTTCAGTATGTAGCGTTCATCAACAAGTCCGTCCCTGCGGCCTACAGTGGCAGGTACATGGTGCACAGGTTCACTCTCTGAGTGGAGATGGATATCTACATATGGCTGTTCATGGCCGTTTCCGTCTGTCTCTGATCCCACTTCCACCTCTCTCACAAGGGAGGTACGGTAGTATATCCTGTAGGGGGCGTTGCTGTCTTCAATGCTAACAACGTAGTAATCGTGATAGACAGGTGGCAGCACACGGCTGGCCTCTGTTACCCCGGACATGGAGATATGCTCTGGTACAGTGCCTCCAATCCGGGACGCCATGCCTATCTGCATGCCTCCAGGCCATTTGCATTCATATATTTCAGGTATGAGACCTGCGTATATCTCAAGATAACGCTTGAGTCCTGAAACTGTGCCCCTGCGCCTGTAAAGCTCCACTGCCTCGGCAATGAGCCGTCGCCTCTTGGCCTCGTCCCACTCCTCGTCAATGACCAGGGCAAGCCACTGGGCAAGCCAGGGCAGGAAGTCACTGTCCGTGGTGGACGGATCGAAGAAGCGGTCGATCTCTGACAGCAGGCTGTCAAATCCCTGGATGACCTCCTCAAAGGGCAGGAGAAATCTGCCAAGAAAGGGATCTTCCTGAAATATGGCTGGCAGGTACTGGAGATATCTGCTCTTCTTGTCGTCTGCCATTGTCCCTGTTCCCTTGTCTCCATATGCGTTCGCGTTCAGAACGTTTCTCTCTATCTAAATGATGCGTATGTCATCGCTGTATGACTCAAATGCCACTATGTTGTTTATGGGTACATGGATATGGTTTCCTGAATCAATCCATGCGCCGTTTTCATCCCTGGTGAGCAGCCCTATTGATTCCACGTGATCTACACCACTGGTTTCCTCGATTATATGAGACACCTCTGACACATGGACGTCCCTGCCAAATGGCCAGCCGCCCTGTTTCTCCCTGTCCGGCCCGCCACGAAGGGGGTGAAAGAACTCTCCTATCCCCTGCGTCACCAGTTTCCCTATCCTGTGTCTCTGTATGCCGGATATCCCTGCGACCTCGGCACGCACCCGCACGGGTGTGCTTCCTGGCAGTACCACATGATGACGGCAGGTTATGAGCCTGCGCTGGTCAAGAAACCGGTACACCTCTGATACACACCTGTGGGCATTGGCCTGGCAGTGGGGGATCACCAGCACAGTGACATGGCCCGGCCTGGATCTGAATGGTTCTTCTGCCTCAATGTTCAACTGGGGCAGGCACTTGGCCCGGGCAATGCCAAGATCCCTGTTTTCGATGACGAGCCTTTCAAAATCTTCTGCTGTTATGGCGCGCCACCGCTTTCTCAGGGCCTTTACTGTCTGGGCCTGCAACTCGTCCAGATCTGAGGCCCCAAGGGCATCAGAAGGAATACCGGCCTCGTCCAGAGGGGCACCGAGGAGTTTCAGGAAACGTATCCTGCTTGCATCCGGAATACGGTTCAGGCGGTATATCATGGCCTCTGTCATCCATGCAAAGAGTTCTACAAGCATGATGCCCGGATCAGACTCGTTGTGGTCTGTCCATTCCGGTGCATAGCGCGGGATTAGGGCCTTCATCTCTTCCATGAGATCGGCGTAGGTTCGGTCGTCAAGGTTAGGCAGAGGTATGGGCATGTTCTTTACTCAATGATCATTTCGATATCGTGGTTTCCTGAATGGATCAGGTGCCCTTCAGGCACAAAGATGCGGTCTGTGCATCTGCTGATCTGTTTTATTGGCAGAAATTCCAGCGCAGGGTCACGTCGTTTTCCTGCAACGAGACTGACCTTGTCGCCTGGCGCCAGCATCCTGAGGCAGGCCCCTGTGACCCTGTCTCCCCCTTCTGAAAACATCAGCCGCTCAACTGGCAGACGTACACGTTCATCTGCAGACATCAGTGCGTCCGGTACCTGGGCCCAGGCGCCTGGTTTTTCAAAGGGCTCCTGGAAGCGCACATGGTTACCAGATATGCAGGATATATGAATGTCGCTGTTGACCACTGGCCTGCTGTCTGCCCCAACCAGGCTCACCCTGTCACCTGCTTTGAATCCGTGGACCCAGAGTTGCCTTAACGTGGTGTCTGTACCAACGGGCCTTGCCAGTACCAACCTGATCCTTTCATCAAAGGTGCTTACCTGGCTGCCCTCCGGTATATCAAAGGGGATATCCCTGTGTCCCTGTCCCTGATCTGTCAGTAACAGGATGTACTGCTGCTGTGATGCCTCCAGTATCACGGAATCTGCATGGTCCACACCTGAGGCCGATTCTATCTCGGAAAACACCTCTGATATAAAGACATCGCGTCCAAGTTGCCAGCCTGTGCGGTCCGGCCCGCCATGAAGGGGATGCAGGAACTGTTCAAGGCGTTCCATCACCGCTGCCTTCACCTGGTCTGCGCCATGAGGATCTGCCGGCACCACCTTGGACCGCACTGTCACCTCTATGTATTCCGGGGCCCTGACCAGTATATGTCCGGTCTGCTTGAGGTTGGCCAGGCTCCGGTCCCTCAGGTAGTTTTCCACACAGCGTATCAGGGCAGGGCCTGGTTCGGGCCTGCGCTCCTGGCCTTTTGGGACAATAACCACCGTGACCCAGCCGGTCCTTGGAAGGCCATTTCCATCCCTGCAGGCAAGACACCAAGCCTGTGCAACCTCACCACTCGCCTCTTTTGCGAGCCAGGCAAAATCCTCCACTGTAACGGCCCGCTGGCGGTGTTTAAGTGCCTGGGGGCCGCGTAGCCTGATCTCCTCCACTCCTTCAGCGTCAGTTCCACCTGTTGCCTTCTCAAAGTTCTTGACCCCTTTGATGCTGGTCAGGTCCCCAGCCGGATTTCGAAGGACCGTTATTGTGCCTGGCGCCACGTTACCGCTGCTGCCGTGATGGTGGCGATAGCTCATTGCCTTTATGTTGTCAGTGCCAACAGGGGGTATCCTGCCCCGTCTGCCATTTCCGAACACTACACGCCCGGTTATTGGATCAAGGGTGAAGTGGCGGCTGTCCGGGCCTGAGTGGTAAAAATCCCTGACCTCGTGCCAGCGGACCCAGATACCTCGGTGCAGGTCTGAATCAGGCGGGGAGAGCAGGGCCTGGGCATTATGGTCACTGCTGCTCAGCTCCTTCTGCAGTTTCTGCAGTTCATGGCTGGAAGGCCTGTCTATCTCACGAACTGCGATAATGGCATTGGGCAGCACAGGGGAGTTCAGTAGGGTAAAAGACTGGCCGGGTTTCCCATTGCCTGATCCAAGTACCTCATCCTTTACAGTTATGGCATTGATGGCAGGAACGGTGTTGAGGCGGATGGCCCTGATGCGTGGAGAGGGGCCGGGGCCAGGGGGGCTGTCCTGTGAATGTTCCGGGACATAACGCCATGTGTATCTGGATATCCTGTCCTCTGGTGTGGATCCTGAGGCATCTAACAAGACGGTTGCCCTGTCCTGGTCAGTGTATACAGTTATGTCGTTTCCGGCATCTGCTGACAGTACCTGCCTCCAGGTATAACTTTTGATACGTCTGTCTTTATCAAGGCTGCGGGAGCCTGATGCATCCATGCTGAGGGTGGCCGTGCTGTCTTCAGTGATTATTTTTCTGTTCGGGCCTGCATGGGCAACGGGTTTCAGGTGGGGACGGGCCCTGAGCCAGTAGGCATGATGACCAAATTCCTGGGATGGACAGGCATCTTGCGGTGCAAAGAATGCCAGATAGCCACGGGTATGCAGGCCGCCAGTACTGTCAGATACCCGAAGACCCTGCCACTTTGTCCCGTTCCAGTACTCGTAGAACATCTTCAAGGGCCTCTGTGGCCCTGACGCCTCCTCAATATCTAACAGGAGTTCAATCCACTTTCCTGCTGGAAATGCCTTCTCAAAACCCATATAAAGGGCAGGTCCCTCTTCTTTTGCGCTGAATGGGGAAAATGCCCTCTGTTTTCTGATATCGTCGGTGTGACAGACATACTGCTGGTCCACCTGACTCACGCACTGTTCCACAGGCCTGAAATCTGTCTCCGTATGGTTGTAACCGCCTATCCCCATGTGTAGCTTTTTTATCAGCGGGGCATATATCCTTGGTTCCATCCATGTGCACGACTTGGAGGAGCCGGTGGTAACACATTGCATATATCCCGGGCGGCAATATCCTCCGCCAATCAGTCTTGCCCTGACGTAGTACCCGACCTGTCCGTTTACTTCTGTCTTGGAGGAGTCGTCAGGGACGGTGAAGGTCACAAGGCCCCGGGGCGTGGTGCTGGTAAAGGCATTGGTGTTGTCCGTGAAGCCCCACTCCTGTGCGGTGACCCCCTCTCTTGTGCTTATGCCGAGTAAGGCCCAGCCCTTCTCAGAGGAGTACTCCCACTTTATCGCAAGCTGTTCTATCTCGTTTCCTGATGTTTCCTGCTCCATGCCCTGCAGGTCCATGCCTATGGATATCCGTGCCCCGTGTTTGCTGAATGCCTGGTCGCTTCTGATGTAGAATGTGTCAAGCAGCGAGGGGTGTTGCCCAAGGGGGAAAAATTCAGAGGATATGTCCACTGGCACCAGGGTGTTTGCCGAGTTTACTGCACTTGATGCCTCATCCGGGACCACCTGCACAGTCGAGCCTTCTGGAATGGTTATGGTGCGTCTTGCCCTTATGCCGCTTATCACAGGGAGCCTGAGCCTGCTGGTCCCGCCGGTGAGCCTGCAGGCGAGCCAGAGGGATTCAGAGCCTGAAACCGGGCCGGGGCTGAATACAGGGGGCTTTGAGAGTATTACAGCGCCGTCCCTGCTGAAGTTCCCGGTGTTGTCCCTGATTTTGGCACCGGCCTGCTCCACCCCTGCCCACTGGGCGCCGTCCCAGAAGAGCCACTCTGTCTTCCACCCGTCATCTTCTGGCCTGGCCGGTGTGCTGAAGCTGAAATCTATTGCGATTTCGGCAAGAGTTCTGCTCAGATTATCAGGAAACGAAAACAGGTCGTTATCGCCAAGGTAGAGGATACGGGCGCGTTCGTGATCTCCGGTGAAGGCTGCAAAGGAGCCTGATGCCATACCGGTTGCCTGCGCTGTCCGGTCACTGTAGTTGAGCTGGTCAAAGGTTATGCACCTGCCAAGGGCATTGGCCACCACTGTGATATTGCGCATGGTCTCGAATACCACCTCTGGCCGGGTCTCTGTCTGGACAGTTGCCACCTGGGTCCCTGCAGGCACCAGTATGGAGTCTGGACCGTCGTCAGCAGGTATGAAGGTAAGCTCCGTGGTGGCCGGTCTTGGTGCAAGCAGGTCAATGCCCGCATGATTCAGAAAGGAGAGAAAATGTTTGTCCGGTACCTGGTTTATGCGTTGTATTATCAGTTCTGACAGGCGTCCAAACAGGCGCACCAGTGCCCAGCCGGCACCGCCCTCCTGGCCCTTCCAGCCAACTCCTTCCAGCCTCTGCCCGATCTGCTGAACGATCTGATCGGCATTTCTCCTGTCCAGAAGAGGGGGCTTCATGGTCATGCTGCCTCCCCACGTTCTATGTAGAACGGATAGACCAGGTTGAACCGGCTGTCTGTGGTACGCACCCTGTATCTGATCTCTATGAGCAGCAGAGACGGGTTTGTCTGATCCTGGCGTACATCCACTCCCATGAGGTCTATGCGTGGCTCCCATCTGTTCAGGGCCTGCTCCACATGGTAGGCAATAAGCCCTGCAGTGCGCGTGTTGTTGGGAGCAAACACAAATTCATGGATACCGCAGCCAAATTCAGGGAGCATGATGCGCTCACCAGGTGCGGTGCTCAGGATTATCCAGATGGCCTCCTGAACGTCCTGCTCGTGGCTCGACATGGCTATTTCATGCTGTTCATTCAGTTGCACGGGGAATTTCCATCCGGTCCCCAGAAACTCCTTTGCCATGGTCATGCCCCCTTGGTAAAGATGGTGCTCTGCACGTTTTTTATGGCAGGAATGGTGGGTGGTGACGTTGGGGCACCAAGGTTTCCCAGGTGAAAGTGGGTGTTGAACAGGTCAATGAAGGTGTCGTTTACCAGACTCAGGGCTGCAGAGGAACCCAGTTTGATGCTTGTGCTGTCTATTGTTATGCCTGCCGGTGCTGATATGGTTGCATTGCCAGATACCTTTATGGTGAGATTTCCACCCACCTCCTGCTCCTGGTTTCCGCCTGTCTGGATGGAAAGAGAGTTGGCATTGGCATCCAGCGTCAGCTTGTTCCCTGCCTTGTCAGAGATGGTGACTGCGCCTGCCTGGTCATCCATGGTGATCTCGTGGCCTTCACTGGTCTTGATCTTGATCTTCCCCCTGTCTCCCTGGTCGTCCAGTACGATCTGGTGTCCACCCTGGCTCCTGATGGTGATACTTGCCTTGCGGTCATCCACGTTGTCGTCCATGATGATCTGGTGGCCGCTTCTGGAATGTATGGAGCGCCTGTAGTTCTTGCCCTCACTGTCCATGCTTTCAGGCGGGACGTCTTCCATGTTCCAAAGCATGCCGATTATTACCGGACGGTCCGGATCACCGTGCTCAAAGGCTACCAGTACCTCGTCGCCGTTATCCGGGATGAAGTATGTGCCACGTCCCTTGCCTGCCATCAGAGTTGCCATACGCGCCCAGTAACTGTGGGCCCTGTCCTCTTCCGGTGAGATGGCCACTGCGTCTGTATCCTCGGCAAGCCACGGGAAATCCACCCTTATGCGTCCCAGGCCGTCAGGGTCCCGTATGTCCCGTACGATACCCACAACCACACCGTAGATCCTGTTCCTGTGGGCAGTTTGCCTGCTGCTTGGGTTTAGGAGTTCAACTATGCTCATCTTGCATTCCTTTTGACCTCAAAATCCGTCATGTATCCCCTTGAACTGATGGAATGGGTGGCAGATGTCACGTAATATCTGCCACTGAACCGTTTGCCCAGCCCCTTGAGTTCAATGACCTTGCGGGCCATGAGCTGCGGGTTGCCCATGCACGAGCCCCTGCCGGTAATGTAGTTCATGGCCTCCTTTTCCATGCGCCCCAGTGACATCTCCCGTGCCTCAGCGGCGCTGGCAATGTTGTGGTCTTCGATTAGCAGATGATGTTCACCAAAACACCTCTCGCATATCTGCTGTCCGGTCTCTGTGCCCATCCTGACCCTTATGTCTCCTGTGTTTGCAGTGCCTACAAGCGGTTCTTTACCCCTTCCCTGAGATGTCTGGGGGCCTCGGGCAGTAACCCTGGTGACCGCACTGTATGTGGAGAGCCTCGGGCTGAAGCTGATGAGGCTTCGGCCCCACTCGAGTGTGAGGTCAGGGCCGGGGTTTTCCAGATATCTTGGGCGTTTGAAGTACAGTGTGTCCTGTTTAACAAACACCTCGTAGCCAATGCGTTCCGCACGCTGCCTGAGAAATGAGGCATAGGTCTCGCCTACAGGAGAGACTGTCGGGTGTTCTGCCTCAGTGTGGTCCACTGATGCATTTAGATTCATGGCAGCGGCAATCTCCCTCACTATGTCGCTGTCCCTGCTGGTCTTGAAGGGTCTGCGGATCCTGTTCCGCTGCAGCCTGTGAAAGAGGCTGTAGCCCTGCACTGTCAGCGTGGGAAGCCCGTTGGCTGGAAAGTTGGGGGTCAGTGCTGTCACCTCCCCGGCTATCATAGGTTGCATGTTGTCCACATAGCCTATATGTATCTCCACCCTGTTTCCCTCATCAAAGGTGTCACTGTCCATCCAGTGGAGCTGGTCTCCACCTGCAAACAGGCGTTCAGCTTCAGGATGCCTGTCCCTCAACGTGAAGGTGAAGCTGTCTGCACGGTCTGCATGGTCCGTGACACTCACAGACAGTACGTCAACGGTTACTCCATGACGAAGTTCCCTGCCCTGTACCCTTATCAGAAAACAGGGGGCATAATTTTCAGGTCTTATCTCTGACACACCCGGCTCCTCAGGCAATTGCCGGAATAATGAGAACCTGGCCTGGCCTGAGCGCAAGGGGATCGTCCATGCGGTTCTTTTCCGCTATGTGTCTCCACAGGCCAGGGTCCCCGTATTTTTGACCTGCTATACTGCTCAGGGTGTCTCCGCGTCTTACCACATAGTGTTTTGCAAAGTCGGACGACTCCAGTTTCTGGGAATTCTCCTTGTATTCCTTGAAAGTTACGTCTACTACAGCCCTGACCGGCGTACCGTCTGGGAGAAACATGGTAAATTGCTGGTCAGCCTTTTCCAGCACACCCACGAAGTTCAGTTTTCCCCAGTTGAAGTGACAGATGGGCGGTGCATGGAATTTGTCATCGATGTTCAGCAGGTCCACCACCTCTTGGGTATAGTGCCGGACGTCCTCTCCCCTGTTGTATGTGTATGTGTCAAAGAACAGTTGCATGGAGAGGGTACGGACATTACCACGCACGAACTGCAGTGGCGGACTGGCAAGGCCTGGTACTGCCACCTCGGCAAACTGGTTGGCCTTGGACAGCCTGTACCTGTTCGGATTGAACAGGACCTTTATGGTCTTGCTCTCTCCCTTTTTCGTATAGGTTATTGTGGCGCGTTCTACTTCCATAATGTTCAATCCAGTCCCAGGCTTTCGCGTTCGGTTATGAGACGTTGTTCAATAATGGCATAGACACGGCTTGCTATCTCCTCAACGTCCTGTCCCTGCCATGAAGGTACTGATCCGTGGCTGGTATCAGGCCTGTCCTGTCCAGATGATAAGTCCGGAGGCCCTTGGTCATATGCAGGAGCTGCAGAGAGGTCCATTGCTTCACTGGCTGTTCGCTGGATCATGCCTGTTCGCTGGATCATGATGGACGGGTTGGAACAGGTGGCTGGCTGTGAGGGACCAAAAGGACTGAAATTGCCCTTGTTAGCGTATGATGGGCCGTGCAGTGGTGCAAGGGGCATATCAGGGGACGTGAATGCCTGGGCAGGAAACGGTCTATGGGCGTCTGAGGAGAGCTTTCCCGGCGGTTCCATGATCTGTAAAGACTCTTGTTCAGAGGGTGTTGACGTGTGGTCCGCGTGCCAGGTATGGGTGGATACGTGCCTGTTTACTGTAGCCTGCAGTGTGCGGGGGGCGGTTTCGGGTGTTATGTATGCTGTCCCTGGGGTCTCTCCGGTGGATATCCATCCTGACAGTTCGGTGCAGGATGGCAGGGGGCGTAGCCTGACCATGCGGGACGGGTGTGAGAGTGTATGCGTATAAGGCGTTTTCCCTGATGCGTGCAGAGGCGTGTTCATGCGCTGGATCGCCAAGGTTCCGGTGTTGGCCCATGCCAGGCCGGCACCCCTTCTCCTCTTCGGGAAGAGGGCAAGGGGCATGTCCAGGATGCGTGACGCATGGCTGTTTGCCACATCTTTTGGCAGATCATGACCTGTGGCCGTTGTCCCCTTGATATTCGGGATGGCGCCCCCTGATTCACGTGCCCCAGCACCGGTTAGTTCTCTGTGCCCACCGCTTGCCTGGCCCGTGTAGCTCCTGACGCTTGGTGAAGGTGATGCCTCTGTTACTGTCATGTCTCCTTGCTTTGCTGGTTTTTTTTGAAAGGATCGGGCAGGGGAGGTGCCGCAGACCGGTTCCGGTATGACATGCGCAGGTGTTTTCGAGGGCCCTTCTGGGCCTGCAGCTTTTGTGTCCTTGGCAAGGGGCGCCGGATCGGAATAGTGGGCCCCTGTGTTTCGGGACAGGTGGCGTGCAGATTGGATTTCGTCCGTCCACAAGGGAGAAATGAGGTCTAAATATGCGGGTTTTGGCATGATAGCATCCATGACCTTTGGAGGCATGGGCCATGATGTATCATCACTGCCTGATGGCCGGACTGCTGTGCAGACATGCCTTGTCTGTGCCGTTTCGCTGTTGGTCTTGGGGGGCATCTTCTCTTCACCTGGAGTGAACCTGATGGGGGCTGTGGCCCTGCGTGGTTCAGGAGAGATGGGGGGCAGCGGCCTGTGGGTAAGGCCCTTGGCCCCCCTGTCCCTGCCCGCCTGTGCCTGTGGGACATGGATTGGTGCCTTGTGATGGACAGGGGGCAGTACTGGGGCAGTGATGGTTTCCCCTTTTTGGGGCATTATCCCATCCCTTGCCTGCGGAAAGGCCCCTGCCTGGACAGTGCCACCCCGGGCCTTTCCCGTCGCGGTTCCCCGCGCTTTCAGACGTGGTGGCACCCTGTCCTGTAGATGCCCGGGCCTTTTTGTAATATTTATTGGCATATTTTTATGCATGTCCATGGCTATATCCACAGGCATATCCTGGGGCACATTTCCAAGCGTATCTCTATTTCGGTACGGGGCCGTGTCACCAGTATCGTGGATACCTTCATGCCATACATAGGAAACATGTGGCCATACATCCCTGTCTGCCGGCATCCATAGTCTTTGCAGACAGGACAGAAGGGGCCGTGCGCCTTTGGCCATGCCAAGGGCACCTGAGGCCATTTGCGTAAACAGGGCAGTGGAGATCAGGCCAGGAGAGCTGCGATAACGTCTGGTAATGCGCTGTGCAAGTTCCGAGTCTGACCAGGGTTCCCTGATCCCATGGTCTTTTGTGCCAGTGTTCATTGCTGATGTATCCCCTTTGCTCATGTGCTTATCAGCCCACAGTGCACCAGCTCAATGGTCTCCACTGCCACCTCCGAGGTCCCTGCGCGCAGCTCAGGGCCACTCCAGCCAACGGGAAACGCCTTTCTGAAGCTCCATCTCCGTCTCTCATTGCACGCGCTGTCCAGTATTACAATGGATACGTCCCTGGCCACGATATTTCCCTGCACCACCTGCTGGTACCAGTTCCACAGGTCAATTGAGGTCAGGCCGTGTTTGAGTATCAGATTGGAGGGATAGCGGGTTGGGCCTGCCAGTTTGTGGATATAGCCGTTTACCCCGCCTTCGCGGTACTCCTTGACCTCGGTTTCCATCTTGAGGCCGCTCACCTCTGTAAAACCGCCCACCACCTCCTTGATCTCCACCTGGAAGTTGAATGACAGGAACGGGTCCTGTAAATAGGGACGAGTTGTCTGGTTCATCAGATCAGCGACTGTTCTCCTTTGCGGATTGGTTGATCCTGCGATTTATGTCTGCAATCTCCTCTACCCACCTGTGGCGGTCACGATGTTCCATGTTCATTATCTGATCCCATGGCCAGTGAAAGTGGTAAGCGATGTAGGCTACCTCCCTGTAGAGGTCGTCCAGGGGGTAGCCTATGACTCCCCCGGGCCGCCCACCTCCACCTGGAACGCCTTTTCGCAGTAAGGGCAGGTGACTGTAATTGTGTTGTCTCCCACCTCATTGATGCGCCGGTAAAAGTCCTGCAGAAAGGCAAGGTCTGCAGAAAACAGCCCTTCAATCACCTTGGGGTTGATATGTTCTATGTCTCCCAGCCTGGTGATAACCCTTGAGAGAAGGATGATCACGAGATATCCAGGGTTTGCCTTTACTCGTGGGTCCTTCATGGGGGCAATCTCATCGTAGGCAGTGGCAAGGCGCATTATCCCTTCACGGTGCAGATTACCCTCCTGATCCAGGTAGCCGCGGGGTAGGCAGAATTCAAATTCGGTCTGAAGCGTGCTCATGCCTTCTCTACCCACTCATGAGCTATTTCCAGTGTTTCAATGGCTACCTCGCTGCCTGTGGCATTGAAGCTCGGGCCTGTCCACTTGGTAGGCCAGCCCTCCCGAAAGTTCCAGCGGGCCTTCTCCTCGCCTGTATCGTCAAGGAGGATAATGGAGCCGTTCTTGCGCTCAACAGCGCCGTCCATTGCCTTTTTGCGCCAGTCCCAAAGCTCTGCATCATCTGTGATGCCCCATTTCAATGTAATGTTTGAAAATTTGACCAGCCCGGGCAGCTTGCGCGCAGTAAGGGGCTTTTCATTTCCCTCCCTGTATTCGATTGGGTCCTGGCTTGAGTCCAGCCCTGAGCATTCCCTGAAACCTGCCCGTGTAATTCCGTCTATCTCTATGAGAAAGTTATAGGCGCGGTAAGGATCAGTCCTGTCTCCTGTTGGCATGATGTTGTCTCCTTTCTAAACTTCCCCCTGGCGGGGTAGATATTTATAGCGATCCACCACATTCCCCTCCCTGTCACAGAGGGTTGCAGTATCTCCCTGGTTGTTCCAGATGGCAGTCCCGCTGCCCCAGTACAAGTCGTTTTCTGAGTCAGTTCCGTCCCCGGTCCATACGCGTACTCTGTTGCCTGGGTGCAGTATGAACTGCGGAAATCTGAAAATATGGGACGCCCTGTCGGAAAGGGTCCAGTTGCCCATATCCACCGGTTCCGTGCTGCGATTCTCTATGAGTGCGTACTCTCCTGATACATCCCGGCCTGCAGGGCTGTATCTGATGAAGGAGATACGCACAGGACCTGTTTTCGTGCTGACACTGGCCTGGGGCATTGCTGAGGCGTGTTCCCACTGGACTTCGGCCTCATCCATGCCTGTACCATTGTCTCCATGAATTATCCGGACAATGATAAATTCACATGGAGATGTGGGGGCAAGTCCTACTTCTGTAACTACCATGCCCCTGTCGCGTACCTCCTGGGGATTGGTCTCATGGTCGCATTTGACGTAAAATGCCTGTGATGGTGTATCTCCCTTGAGTGCCCCTTGCTCAAACAGGTGGTTGAGATAGCCTGTGATCTCGAGTCTGATCCTGGCCCAAAGCCTGTGGTCATTGGTTTCAAACACCACGTCTGCAAGGTTATTCTCCATCCAGCGGGAGAATGTGAGAAAGATGCGTGTGACCGTGATCTGTGCCCATGCAGGGTCTCCACTGAGTGTCCTTGCGCCGTATATACGTATGCCCCGGCCTGGAAAGACGCGAATGCAGTTGATGCCAGCCGGATTGAGCCTTGCCTGCTGCTGACCGCCTATGTGGATTTCAGTGTCAAGGGTGCCCTCTATCACCTCGTTGGCAGGTGCCTTGTGGACCCCAACAGCCTTGTCACAGCGGGAGTAGATGCCTGCAATATGTCCGCATGGAGGGATAAAGCCATCCCTTTCTTCAGGTCCGTAAGGCACCTTTATCCATGGGTAGTAGAGTGCCCCGTTCCTTCCTTTGAGGCCGGAACGCTGCTGCAGCACACGCTGTGTGTCTGCGCCTGGCAAAGGGTCGAGGATGGCGAAACGGTCTCCCGTCCTGTCACAGTGAGCCACTATCTGGCGCTGCATGAGCAATACCTGCTGCATGTCAGGTATGCCGTTGTCCCTGTCATACACTATATCTGGTACGCATATCAGGTCTGCACTGTCCATCTCCTCCAGGGTCCCTATGCCGCAGGCCAGGGCCTCTGGCCTGGAGACTGTGTGTTCGTCAAACCAGACCACCTGTATGAAGCAAAGCCTGCCGCCATTTTCAAAAAAGCCCCTTACGGCAGGCAGCAGGTAACCAAACGGTTTCAGAAGAGATAGTACCTGCTGGGCTTCGGGCCAGTGCCTGAAGGCTACAGGGCATGGGCAGCCAGGGGAGTGACTGATCTGCCTGTTCTCCACCATCCCGCCGATGTCCAGAACATGGATGCCTGGTTGTAAGGGGCCTGTAGTGAGGAATTCATCCGGCAGGCTCTCACACTCCCTCTTGCCCACAAGCCCGAGGAATACAGGGACACCTGTGGTGAGCTCAGTGTGGCGCTGGGGATATATGTCCTCCCTGTACACACCAGGGGCCAGATAGGTCTGTTTTTGGAAAAATGGCATCTTCTGCAAAGCCCTTGTGTTATCTATCTTTCTTGGATGAAAGCAGGGCATCAGCTGCCAGGGCCAGCCCACTGACTGATGCGGAAGATCACAAATTCAGCCGGTTTTACCACTGCCACGCCTATTTCAGTGATCACCTGCCCGAGATCACGTACCTCAGGCGGGTTTGTCTCCTCATCACACTTCACATAAAATGCCTCGTTTGCCGTTGAGCCAAACAGCGCTCCGGAGCGCCACACGTTTGTGAGAAACGCAGTGACGTTACGTCTTATCTTTGCCCAGAGGGCAGGTGAGTTGGGTTCAAACACCACCCACTGGGTCCCCTCGTCAATGGATTCACGCAGGAAGAGAAACAGCCTGCGGACATTGATATACTTCCACTCTCCGTTTGCATCCCCACCAATGGTACGCGCACCCCATACCCTGATGTTTCCGTTGATGTCCCGGATGCAGTTTACGCCCTGGGGGTTCAGGCCATCCTGCTGAGCCTTGCTTATCCTGTACCTGAGGCCAAGGGCGCCAAGCACGGGTTCGTTGGCCGGGGCCTTGTGAACTCCGCGATTGGTGTCCACCCTGGCATATATGCCAGCCATGTGACCACTGGGAGGTACATATTTCAGGCCATTGCCCATGGGGTTATGTGTCTTGAGCGCAGGGTCGAATACCTGTATCCAGGGAAAGTAAAAGGCCGCATAGTCTGAGTTGGCAGGCAACAGGTTGTTGGTGTTGGACGGATCCAGCAGGGTCAGGTCAAGGCTGCCTGCTGATTCAACAGCCTCTGTGCTGTCAAATATCGCAAAGCGGTCACCTGTGTCCTGCCTGCAGTGAGTGTCAATGTCAGAGCGGACGCTGGCATCGGCAATACCAGGGGCAGCAACAATGGCTATCTCGTCTATGGCCTCGAATTTTTTGAGGGCAGAACCCTTTACGTCTGCAGTGCCCTTTTCCCTGACCACATAGCAACGGGTCCCGCCGTTGTTGAAGAAACCGTAAACTGCGTGGGCCAGCCTGTTCTGTTCGGCATCCAGGGAGAAGTCCCCAAAGAATTTCCTGAACTCGCTGAAGTTGGTGCAGAGTTTCACTTCACCAGCAGGTGCCAGGTCGAAACTGGTGGTAACATAGTCATACACGTAATCACCGGTTATGATTGCCCCATCTTCCGGAGCAGTACTGAATGTTATCTGCGAGACCTCGTTGTCGTCATCATTGCTTAGTGTGGCTGATGCAGGCTTGCCGTCTACCCGTATCTCATATGTCCCGGACGCAGTGGATACAGGATAGTTTTTGAGATCAAAGGTGGTTTTGGTGCCATCGCCCTTTTCTATGAATTCATCCCTGGCCAGGCTGGAGCTTTCTGGCACAGTCACCGTATCTGCTGCGATTATGCCGATAAATCCCGCTGTGCTGGTGCCTACCCCTGCGATTGGCTGAATGCCTGAAGGTACTTCCTCAACGTAAACTCCAGGTGAAAGATACTGTGGCATGGTCTTTCCTCCCATTAAAATTTGTATTCAAAACTTTCATGTTATCCCCATTGGACACGCAACACCCCGGAACCGTATTGCAGGACAACTGAAATGCGGAAACAATTGGCAAAGGCATCTGCCATATGGTCCTGTAGCATGCCCCGGGACATGAAAAGCTGCCGTGAAGGTGTGTATTCTCATGCTTAAATATATCTGTTGCCCTTATTGGTCTGGCGTGTTGGAGTGTTCATTGTTGGTCACGGTGTAGCAGGCTTCATTACCATATCCAGTTCCCCTTGCTGGCCTGGCTGGTTCAGCAGTACGGTAAGGGAAGTTTGTTCAAAGCCCTGTGCAGAGGCTATGACGGTTCTTTTCCCTGTTTCTATACAGGCAAGGCAATAGTGCCCGTTTTCACTGCTGAATGTGCGTTGGCCACTGTCCTTGATCCTTACCTCTGCAAGTGCTATGGGTTCAGTGGTGTTCTCGGCAGAGATTTGTCCCCTTATGCAGGTAGGTGCCAGCGTCATGTCCGCCTGTGCCATTATGATCTCTCCTGAAGGGCCGTGAGCCACTGTGACCGTGCATGAATCCTTTGCATATCGGGAGCCCCATCCGGGCATCCATGCCTGCAGCGTGTACTGACCATCAGGCAGGTCCATGAAGTGAAAGTGGCCATCATGCCGGGTACGCATGCGGTCTGGCCTGTTTTTCACGTTGTCCCACATGTCCCCATGCTGTTTTTTTCTTTCAGCGAGCCATTGGGCAAACTCCTTGGGCCCGGACGTGATCTCCACCTCTGCGCAGGCCACGGCACGTCCGGTCAGGGCGTCAAGGACCTGTCCTGCTATGGAGACCTGGTGTCGTATCTCTTCCCACTGGGGCACGGTTCATTCCTCCTGCGTCCCTGACCTGAATCTGAGTCGTTTGTCTATTACCGGCGGGCCTGCCTCCATTGGTTCGTGTACCTCCACACCCATTGTTACCGTATAGTTGAGCGCAGCCTTGGGCTTTCCCCCAAGGGCCTGCCAGAATTCACCCACACTGTGGAGCCTTCCGGGCTGCAGGGTAATGGCAGGAAGGGGGGGGCGCTGTCCCTTCAGGTCTCCCTGCAATATCCCCTCAGGAATTACAGGGTGGCGCAACAGCACCTTCATTACCTCGCCCAGCATGTGGTGTTCGTCCTGGGCAGGGTCAGGAGAGCTGTCACTGGCCCACGCAGTGACCAGGTATGAACATTCAACCCGTACTGGTGACCGTCGTCGCCATGCGGTCCCGTCACTTTTACGCTCTACGATCCATTCGTTACTCCGCAGTTCACGGTTTTCGCGTACGTCATACAGGAACAGGTCAATGGCAGGCAGGGTTACTGATGATGGCGGAAACTGATCATCCGGTGTGGCAAAGCTTATGGTTACCTGTGAGACAAGTTCAGGCGGAAGGCTATGTTTAAGAAGTGCTGATATGGTCCTGTCAAGGTCGTTGATCATGTTCAGCCTGTCTGTGCCTGTCCACTATGGCGTACTGCCCTGTGCCGGTTCTCCATTGCCATATTCCCGGAGACCTGCTGGTGCACCGTATCTCTTGGCCTGCATCTCCTCTTCTTCCTCATCTTCAAGCTGGCGCTGAACGCAACATCTCCTGTCTTCCTGCTGAATTATGGAGCGGGCCACATGATCAGCCTCACGTTCAAGGCGGTCGTCCGGTGCCCCTACCGTGAGTCTGGTCCGGACCTCATCACCGTTTTGCTGAACTACGTGTGTAAGTTCATGGGCCAGAAGCTCTCGTCCGGCAGAGCTTCCTGGATTATGCTCTCCCTGCCTGAAAAATATGTCCTTTCCCGTTGTGAATGCCCGTGCGTTGAGCCTGCGGTTCAGCATATCGGCCCTGTTATCCGTATGTACCCTAACCCCGCTGAAATCAGCTCTAAAGGCAGATTCCATACTGGTCCTGATCTCTTTTCCAAGGGGCAGGCCGTTGCCACGTGCCTGCTGTATGGCCTGTTCAATGTCAGGAGAGACGGCGGCATTGCCAGAACCATCCCTGCTCAGGGCCAGTACGCGCTGTACGAACCGATTGCCATACCGTTGCTGCAGCCTAATTATGGACCTGGCATTGCTGCCTGCGCGGGGAGAGGCGGCGGGCCTGAGTGAAGAGGCATGGGCAGCGGCACATGAGGTGTCACCGATCTTGCAGGATATCTGTTCAAACGGATCATGTGAGCCCTTATGCGCGTTCTGTGATGGTAATCGCCCTTTTTCCTGAATTTTTGTCCCCTGAGGTGATCTCTCTGCATCAGGGGCCTTGTCCGCATGACTAAACATTTCGCACCTCAGTCTGATCTAAAAATTGTCTTCCAGCCACTGACCTGTATGCATGTGACGGGTATCAGGGCTGCCTGAAATTTGGTTACATTTGAGCCTGGGTTTCCCTGTGTCTTTCAAAGTCTCTTCTGCTTACCACCTTGCCCATCTTCTGGTATTCTCGCTGTATGGCCTTTGTCAGGTGATCCATGTTTACGCTTCCTCCGTCATCTGCTGCAAGGAATGCGGCTGCAAGGGCAATGTTCCTTATGTTGCCTCCTGCAAGTTCGAACCGGCTTGACAGGAATTCAGTGTCGATATCAGGACTTAGGGGCAGCTCCTTCGGCCATATCTGTTCCCATATGCGGCGCCGGTTCCTTTTGGAAGGGAAGGGGAATTCCACCGTGAAGTGCATACGCCTTACAAAAGCGTCATCCATGTTCTTCCTGAGGTTGGTGGACAGGATCACCACGCCTTCATACTCCTCCATCCTCTGAAGGAGATAGCTGATTTCAATATTGGCATAACGGTCATGGGAATCGCGTATCTCACTCCGTTTGCCAAACAGCGCATCTGCCTCGTCAAAGAACAGAATGGCATTGCTGGTCTCGGCCTCTGCGAATATGCGGGCAAGATTCTTTTCTGTCTCTCCAATGTACTTGCTGACTATTGAAGACAGGTCGATCTTGTAGAGGTCCAGGCCAAGCTCCCCTGCCATTATGTCTGCCGCCATGGTCTTGCCGGTGCCTGAGGGGCCGGCAAACAGGGCGTTCAGTCCCTTTCCCATCGCAAGTTTCCCATCAAAGCCCCACTGGTCATAGACAACGGAACGGTATTTTACGTAGTTACATATCTCCCTCAGTTGCTCTATCCTGTCAGGGGGAAGCACAATGTCCTGCCAACGGTAGTGCGGGGTGATCTTGCGTGCGAGTTTTGAAAGGCTGCGGTTGGACTGTATCCTGCATGCTGCATGGAGGTCGTCTGCGTTGATGCTGACACTCGTGGGATTACGCCAGCGGGCCAGGTTCAGGGCAGTGGCTGCGGCATCCTCTATCTGTCCGCCAGTCATACGGAATTTGCCAGCTATGGATCTGATGCAATGCTCAGAGATGTCGGAATCATAACCTTCAAGGGCCTTGGTCCAGAGCCTTGTGCGCTGAGTATAATTTGGGGGTGGAAGTTCGACTCGCACAAAGATACTGTTATGCAGGGCATCCATGGGTTCCCATGTGGAATCCCCTGTGAGAAATACAGGGTTCGTGCGGGATTCAAGGGCCCGGGTCACAGTGGATAGCAGTGCATGTTTCTCATCATTCAGGAGGATATCGAAACTGTCCCAGTAAATAGCCGCCTCCTGCAGCAGTGCCTCTCTGAATATTCTGGGTATTATTTGCAAGGAATCCGCCTCATCCATGGCTGCAATGCGTTTTCCATGGACTGTCAGCAGTTTCAGCCCAAGCTCTGTGCACAATGCGTGTGCAGTGGCCTTTTTGCCAGCCCCGTATGGGCCCTGGAAGTAGAAAACTGGGTGGGATTTTGTGTGTATGGCTTGTGTGCATATGACCTTGAGGCGGTGTTTTATATGGGAGTCCATACAGAGGGAATCATAATCGGTATGGGGAACAGCACATTGGCATACAGGTATCAAATGAGAGTCAATGGAGTCCTGGTCCAGTAGGTAGTTCACCACCCGCTGGTCCACCTTTATGTACTGGCTCAACAGGGGGGGGCTGATGTGGTTGGGGTCGTCAAACAGGTGGATCAGGTCATGTTTGAGCAGTGGGGCATCTCTCTGGAGTCTGGGGCGTGCATTGATCTTTTCTTCAAAAGAGGCGCAGAGCAGATTCAGTACGAGGTCCACACTGGGCCGTCTTTTGGTTACGTCATCCTGGAGATAGGCATAGAGACGTTCGTAACGCAGGTCAAGCTCCGGGGCCATACAGACCATCAGTATGTCAGTATCAAGGTGGTTGAGTTCGAACAGGTGGGTAAGTCTCTCAAGGCGCAGCGTAATACCCTGGTTTGCGCTCTCATGACACCTCTCATGGATATCTTTAGCCATCCTGTCAAGGGCCGCCTTTATGGCCGGTGGCATGAGGGTGGAGACGCTGGCCCAGTACGGTAATCCTGCAGGCCGCGCGAGCAGGGCATCCACCTCGTGTTCAGGTATGTAAAGGCCCTGGAACTCCGCATCTTCCGCTTGCATCTGCCGCGCTTGATCCACCGCGAGCCTGATTAGCAGGTCAAGGCGTTCCAGTTCGGCGAGAACATGCTGCAATGAAGTGGTAAAAGGTTCCATGGTCCTCTGGCAACCTCTCTTGAAAGGCGTCTGTGCTGCCTGCCCCTTTTCTCCGGGTGGAAAGTCTGCAATGTCAGCCTGTGGCACTGTCTGACAGAAATTGCATGTTCATGATGCTGACATCCTCCTAAATTGAGCGTTTCAAATCATGTGAAATTTTGTTTTGCCTTTGCGTATCTTCCGCCTTGCACCTTATGCAAACTTGGGAATCGCTCAATTTAGTATCCCTGAAACAATAGGATGTTATGAAAAGATGAGATCGTGTGCTGAAAATAATATGAAAGCCACTTTAAGATTCCCCCTCATTACAATTATGTAAGGAGATACGGAGGAAGTCAAGGAGAAAGTGACAAAAAATGTCAAGTGGGGATGGTGCTGTGGGCAGGATTAACCTGGAATGGTCTCTTGTCGTTGGTTTGGGTGTTGTGTTTGTTGAAGTAGCAGGGCTATTGGTTCGGCCCTGATCTCCTCTATGGCCTGTTTGAGTTCTGAAAATGTCTGGTCCACTTTGTCCATCTGGCCTTCCCGCGCCATCTTTCCAAGTTTTTTTGCCGCTGCCTCCAGTCTATGGGCAGAGACCGTGGACGCCGTCCCCCTTATGAGGTGGCACATACTTCTTATGGTGTCTGCATCCTTGGTACGTACAGCGGTTTCGGTTTCCCTGAGCCAGTTTGCCGACTCTTTCACAAGTTCATCTATAAGCTCTATTGCCAGGGCCTGGTTTCCCTGGCATGTACTGATCAGGGCTGCAAGATCAACAGGGGAAGTACTGGCACAGTTTGTGTCAGGTGTAGGTCGCTCAGAGGTTTGCGGTCGGTCATGATCTTGGATATCTTGTTTCGGGCTGATGTGGACAAGTCGGGCAAGTTCACGCCTTATATGATTCTGTTTTACAGGCTTTACAACGTATCCATCCATCCCGGCCTTGAGGAATCTCTCTCTGTCTCCTGCCAGTGCGTGGGCTGTGACTGCAATTATTGGAATGTGTTTGTACATGGGAAGGGAGCGAAGCCTTCTGGTGCATTCAATGCCATCCATGCCAGGCATGGAGATATCCATGAAGATGACATCATATGAACAGTCGTTGGACAGTATGGCCAGGGCGTCATGGCCGCTTCCAGCCTCTGTGGTGGTCCAGCCATCTTTTTGTAGCATGAGCCTGAGGACCTTTCGGTTGAGCCTTACGTCATCCACAATAAGGGCACGGCCCCCATCAATAGCACTGATGTTTTCAGTTACCCTGGCTATATCTTCAGGCGTTGCCACTTCCAGCATGAGTATGACAGTAAATGTGGTACCTCTGTTTGGCGTGCTTTTCACAGTGATATCCCCTCCCATGAGCCTGGCAAATTCTCTTGATATGGAGAGACCAAGCCCTGTACCCCCGGCATTGGTGCCTGCAGCCGTCTGCTCAAAGACATGAAATATGGATTCAAGCTTGTCTTCCGGAATTCCTATGCCTGTATCTGCAACAGATATGTATAGCAGACGTTTGTCAGGTTCATGGGCTACCCCTTTCTGCTTTACTGATACTGTGATCCCTCCGCTATCAACGAATTTGAAGGCATTTCCGGCAAGATTGTACAGTATCTGTTTGATACGCAGGGGATCCCCCTTGAATGCACTTTGTACCTCACTGTCAATATTCAGATGAAAATAGAGTCCTTTCAGGTGTGCCTGGGCAGAAAAGGTCCCTTCGAACTCTCTGAGGAGTTCATGCAGGTCAAAGGGTTTGGCTTCCAGGACCATTTTGCCGGTTTCAATCTTGGAAAAGTCAAGGACATCACCAATCAGAGAGGAAAGGTGACGCGCTGCACTTACGAGATCGTCCAGTAGTTCCCTGCCCTCATCATTGGTGACATAGTCCGAGAGTATTTCCCCAATTCCACAGACCACGTTCAGAGGAGTGCGAAGCTCGTGGCTCATATTGGCCAGGAATCTGCCCTTGGCCTTGCTGGCAGCCCTGGCCTGTTCAAGCGAGGAGTTGAGGCGGTGTTCCATCTCGATGGTACCGGTAATGTCTTCCAGTGTGCCGGTTATCCTCTCAACATCGAGACATCTGGTTTTTACTGCCCCCATCTCAATAACCTGGTGGCTTCCATCTGGGTCCTTTTTCTCAATCAGAAGCCGGGTCTTGCCCCCCTGTCTCTCCAGCAACTCCTGGACCTTTTTCCAGTATTCCTTGCCAATGCACTCCTCAATGGATTTTGGAGGGGTTTTTGCCCTGAGAATGTACTGCCCTGCAGGATTGAGCACTGTCAGTCTGCCACTTGGAGTGGCACGGAATACGCCTACCGGAATATTTTTCAGGACCTCCTCGTTTTCTAATTCAAGCCTTACCCTTTCTGTGACATCCTGAATAAATACCGAGTAGGCGTTGTTTCCTGTATTGCTGCTGGTGAATATCAGGTCAAGACAGCGGTCCTTTCCCTCTTCATCCGGCATCTTTATGGAGACACCGAAGTTTTCCTTGGCAGTGAGAGAGTTGATGGGTGATAGTTTTTCACTGTCTATACCAGTGACGATTGAGAAATTTTTTCCAACTATGTCGCGAACATCCTGCTGAAAGATACTGGCAAAGAACTTGTTTGCAGATAGTATGGCAAAAGATGGGCTGAGCAGGGCAATTCCTACTGGCAGTGAGTCCACAAGGTCCCTGTAGCGTTGTCTTGATGCGGAGACAATCTGCAGCTCCTGCTCAATGGTGATCTCTCGTTTATGTGGCATGGCCAGAGTATCCATTCCGTCGTTGGTATGTCCATCACGAGGTGCCTAAGGAGTTTGTGATAATGTCCACTATGGCCGAAGAGTCCACAGGTTTTTCAACGACCTGTGATATGCCTGAGGTCTCCAACTGGTCGGTTGGGACCTGGCTGCCCCTTGCCGTGAGAAGTATCATGGGCAAAGATGGCATTTTGTTCCTGAGCGCTTCAGCCACCTCAAGGCCTGTGCCATCTGGAAGCTGGTAGTCAAGTATAGCAAAATCAATCGGTTTCTTTATGCTATGTGCACAGTTTACAGAGGCACAGGTTATAACGTCGTAACCTTTGCCAATGAGGATGGTTTCCAGGAGTTTGGATATTATTATACTGTCTTCCAATATGAATATGGTTTTCATGGTATAACCTTAAACACTCTGAAAAGTTGGTAATGTCACTGGGCTTGAATGCAAATGTTTCAGACCGTGAACCTGGAGATAAGGCTCCCCATCTCCTGGGAGAGTTTTTTCAACTTTCCGGCAGTCTGCGATACGTTTTCTGCGGTGCGGGCAGTGATCTCCACCGATTCCCTCAGGCCATGAACCTGTCTTGATGCATCCGAGGTGGATAGTGCCACCTCTGAGGCGCGATTGCTGATTTCTGTGGCCCCCTCAGCGCTCTGGTACATCCCCTCAGACACATCCTTGGAGATGTTCTGAATGGGTTTGGCCATATTGTGGACTTCATTGATGGCGTCCACCGAGTCGTTTACCATCTCTCTCAGTTTTTGAATGTTCGTAACGATCTGGTTGGTGGCATCTGCTGTCTGATGGGCCAGTTCCTTTACCTCGCCTGCCACCACGGCAAAACCCTTGCCTGCCTCTCCGGCCCTTGCCGCCTCTATGGTGGCGTTAAGGGCCAGCAGATTCGTCTGTTCCGCAATGTTACGAATAAAGCCGATTACCTCTTCTATCCGTTTGAAGTGGTCGTGAAGTAGGGCCACTATGTTACTGGCCTGCTCTATCTGCTTGCTGATGTCTCCCACCATGTTCACAGTCAGTACAGAACTCTGAGCAATTTCACGTACAGTCGCAGTAACCTGTTCGTTGGCTGCAGCCAGTGCAGAGATGTTTTTTTCATTGTTTTTGGTCGCCTCAGAGATTTCATCTGCCTGGGCGCTGGTCTCTGTTGCGCTTGCTGCTGCCTGTTGTGAGCTTTCAAAGAGTTCTTCGCTGGCCTTGTCCAACACTGATGAGTTCAGCTTCATCTGCTGGACCATGGAGGAGAGGTGCTCAAGAGTGTCATTCAGCCTGTAGGCAAGTTTGCCCATCTCGTCCTTGCCATACAGTGGAACCCTTGCCCTGAGGTCTCCCTGGGCTACCAGGGACAGGGTATTAAGTGTACGGTTCAGGGGTTTGACAAGACTGAACTGAAGCACCAAGAATATTATGACAGCGGCACAGGAAAAGGCCATGAGACCGGTCAGACCCGCCTCTTTCATGGCGGATATCTGGCCTTGTCTAAATGGTGTCAGGTCAGTGAATGTGGCATACAAGCCCACTGTCTTTCCTGTATAGCTCTTTACAGGAGAAATCACTATAAGCGTGTCATCTTTGATGGTCTCTGTGGTCTTGCTTGATCCCTGTTCAAGCAGGTCTGGGGTGATAAACTTTTCAAGGTCTACCTTGGCTGACTTAAAGACAACGGTGTTATTACTCAGTTTGTGATTTCCTGAACCAGAGTTGAAACTTGTAACGTTGTTTTTATCTATGCGGAAGAGCACTGCCTTGTTCTGATACTTTTGGGTGAGTTCTTTGGCAATCTGGCTCAATGAGCAGAATACCTCCACACTGCCGGTTATCTGCCCGCTTTTGTCATATATGGGGGTGATACCCCTGACGGCAAGCCCGGCCCTGCCGGGTTCAATGCCTTTTCTCCATATACCTGTCCGGATGGTGTCAACTACTGTTTTTCTGAATGATGACAGGTCATCACCGAATTTTTCAGGCTTGAAGACCCTGAGAAAAGATGTGGCAGGTGGTATGTGAAAATGTACCTTTATGGGGAATCCGGCGTTGGCCTGGTTTAGGGTTTTTATATAGGGTATGGTTATAGCCTTGAGTGCATCCCTGTCCCTTGTCTTTACCGCATCTATGATGTCAGGGTTCCTGGCTATGGATATGGCCTGGGTCAGAAAGAATCCTGCCACCCTGTCAGCCTCTTCTGAAAGGAAGGCCTGACGTTCATCTGCCTGTTTGATGACGTCAGCTTCCTGGTTCTTTATCATGACTATAGTGATGTAGGTGGATACAAGGATGGTGCCGGCTATTACAGCCAGCACTGATGTGATAATTTTTGTCTTTATTGAAATTGACTGTAATCCCCTGTTTATACCTCTTGGTGAAGACCGCGAATCCATTTAAGCCCTCCTGGAAAAGTTGTTTTGAGATATATATCGGGCAAGTTGTCCGTTATCTTCAGTTTTTTATGATAAAATGATCTGAAAACGGAATGATTTTGGGTGTGCTGCCGGATGCTGCAGGACTGATATTGGCTATGCCAGCAAGTCTGTTGGATTGTCACTCCCTGATTTGGCGGAAAAATTTTTCAGGAATGGAAAAAGGTTTCCGCGGGTTGGCCCGTCGTGCTTTATTTTTTTTTGTTAGTGGAAATTGTTGGATGTTTTGGTAAATGCCCATAGATGATTTAGTGCTTACCGGCTTGTGAATTAGTAAGTAGGAAAATTTTTGGAACAGCCATTTTGGTATATACATGCCAACATTGCTGGACAGTCTTTGCCTTTTTGTTCCTTGCCAATAATCACTTATGGTGGAGTAATCGTAATTGATGTGTATTTTCAATAGGTAAACTGCTATATCCTCCCTGTTTGAAAGGCCAGGATCAATATGTGGTCTTGTAAAAGGGCTATGGCATGATGGTTTTAGGTGTGCTGGAATAAAATTTGCGTGGGGTTGTGGAATAAAGAAATTGTGGCGTAGCCCAAACATTGGGTTAGTGAAATTGGCGTCCCAGGTGATATCTGGTGTTGGCCAGTAGGTTCAAACCATACGTATTTGTGAAAGTTAGGAGGGGTTATTATGGAGAGGAGTAACAGGGCACTTATGTTTACCTTATTTCTGAATCTTTTGTTTATTCTGCCATTTGTGGTTGCCTCGGCGGTGGCAGACACGGCAGGTGAGCAGGATATGTTCTGGGACGGGACGATTACATGCATGGTATCCGATGATATAGATGCAGACGATGACGGCATAGCAGATATGGACGAGGATGCCAATCATAATGGTGTGGTGGATATCAACGAGACAGATCCTTGCTCAACAGACACAGATGGAGACGGAGTGCAGGATGGAACAGAAATCGGTTTGACTTTGGGTTCTGTAGGCCCTGATACTGATTTGACGGTTTTTGTTCCGGACCAGGATCCGGATAGTGTTACAGATCCTCTGTCTGTGGATACCGATTTTGATGGTCTTACTGATGGAGAGGAAGATTCCAACTTTAATGGAAGGCTGGATGGCCTGTCAGGGGAACATGACCCCCTGGTAAGTGACAGTTATCTGTATGATGGTTTTACGTCTTCCATGCTTGATCCTGACAAGTGGGACAGGAGTGACAAGGTTAGGGAGATCAGGGACGGTAAGCTGTTATCAACTATTGGGGGCAGGACCCACACGGATGGTTTGCTCTTGAACCAGACCATTTTCAGGAATGCTGAGGGCATAAATGCGATTGAGGCAGATATCACATTTCTGGGCGGGCGGATGCTCAATGAGGATACTTTTATGATCGGGGCGCAGCTTGAAGGTAATTTTTATTCTGATGCTGCTGGTGGAGTGTGGGCCAGTATTACCATCGGTGACAGGGGGGCAGGACCAGAGGCGTGGTGGTTTGTAATGGACGGTTCTGGAACATAGCATGAGCATAGTATGCCGGTTGTTATAGAGAAAGGCGTGGAGTACAGAGTAGGGATTGCATATGATCAGGGTATTAGCCGATTTACCTTTAGTGTTGATGGTGTTGAGGAGACCTTTTACTCTTCTTCATGGGTGAGTAATGCCGGGACAGATTTTAAGGCATTGACCACAGGTGTGTGGGGAGATGAAGATGCGGGCATCGGTTCATGTTCCGCTCTGTTTGACAATGTCAGAATAAACGGGGAGCAGGAGGTGTATGAAGGTTTTGATACAGATTTTATTGATTTTTCTCGATGGAAAACTTTGGAAACTGTTCGTACAACAACTCGGGGTCAATCACTTTATGTAGAGAGAAGAACCATAGATAACACCAAGTTGCGTCTGATTAAATTCGTGGATGACGCTTCCAAATACATCAGGGCAGATATTAGTGTGGAAGACGGAAGTTACGCTACCATGGGAACAGGCACCGTTGGGGTAGGGGCGATTATTTACAATGATACATACAACACTGGTAATTATAATGGACTGGAGGGGGATGTCTCCGCTTCTGTGTATCTGAGCTATGATGATGCCCATTCGCTCAAGGCCGTAGCCTATCTCAAGAGGATAGAATCTCCATACCGGCCAGTGTTTAGAGAGTTGTTTAGCCAACCTTTTGAGACAGCTCCTGCCTTTGATAAGCCAAATGTAATTTCTGTCGAGCTTGTAGATGGTACGGTGCGGTTCCAGTGTAATAATGAGGTGATCCTGCATGATATCGACGGGAATGTATATCCGCCTTATTACTCTATAAAGGGGATAAAATACGGCGTCGTAGCAGATACAGGTGGCCAGGGATATCTCAAGGCCAGAGTCGATAGTGTGGCAACAGTTCATGGTGTGCCACGGCCATATGATTTTGACTATAACGATGATAATGATGTGGATGGTATGGATTTGGCGGC
>CAZXAK010000007.1:0-218205 GCA_964638145.1 uncultured Desulfobacterales bacterium
GTATGCAGGCCAGGTGATTCGGGTCAGGTTCCGTCTGACCTCGGATGACAACGGGGTGACCAACGACGGCTGGTACATAGACGATGTTGAGATAACCGAAAATACAGCCACAACCCCGTTCCCGTTCGTTGAAGACTTTGAGCAGGGGGCCAGGGCCAACTGGTTACTGTCCAACTGGAGAGATGTCTCGTCCTCTTCAGCTCATGACAGCTCTTATGCTGTTACAGACAGTCCCAAGGGAGTGTTGGGAAATGCGGTATATGCAGGCATGACACTCCGGGGGACAATAGATCTCATTGATGTGGCAAGTCCAAAACTGAGTTTCTGGTACAAGTTCGACGCATCTTCTGAAGACTATCTGTGTGTATATGTGTCCACAGATGGAGGCAGGGACTGGATTCGCCTGTGGCAGTTTGGAAGATATAGTGATCAGAATAACTGGACCCGGGTGGAGCTTGATCTGTCTCCCTATCGTTCATCCAGGGTGGCAATCCGTTTCCAGGTTGAGGACAGGAACTATGGTAATGGAGATGGAGCATGGATTGACGATGTCTCCATCACAGGTGCTGAAGGGCTCATTTCCGCTATGGCAGTTCAGCCAGGCTCTGCCAGTGTGCTGTCAGGTAGTACCCTGCAGTTTACTGCAACAGGTTATGATGATGACGGAAATGCCGTGTCGATAACACCGGAACTGATTGAATGGGGTGTGCGTGGCGATATCGGCGTGATTGATGAACATGGCGTGTTTACTGCGCTCAATCCTGGTATTGGTGCAATAACAGCCACATATGGTGGCCGTGTGTCAGACATTTCTGGCATAATCGAAGTAGTTCAGTCTGCGGGTGCTACTCCCCAGATAGAATACGGTACTGTCACATTGTCAGATACAACTGTTCCTGAAGATGGAAAACTGTACTTCAAGGCATATATCAGGGAACGTCCGGATGAAATTCTGACACAGCACTCTCAAGGGTGTGCTTATGGCAGCGGCGCATGGCAGGTCAATATTGGTAACTTCCCCACCCCATGGGTACCAGGGGAACACCTGCGTGTTGATTTCATTGATGCTGGCAATGGAGAGACAGGTTCGGTTGAATACGCACTGACATATGGAGGCCAGAGTCATGATGTGATCCTGTCTCCCATCAGTTACAGTTTCGTAACCACATCCTCTACAAATGTTAATGTCATTACCCTGGTAAAGGACAGTGGAGTGACTGACGCAGAGGGATTGGCTCAGGTTATCCCAAATGCTCTGGAAATCTCATACTGGGATGCGCTTCATCAGGCGTATATTGGCCATAGCAAAGGGTCTCCGCTCATGAACTTCCCTGTGAAGGCAGGATATCCCTATTTTGTGACGGTGAGTGCACCAGGGACATGGACTCCAACAGGCAGCGTTCCTGATCCATGGCCCGAGGTTGATCTGGTCACCACGGGTACGACCAATGTAAACATGGTTTCACTTCCTCTAACCATGCAGCGGATCACCAAGGCAGAGGAACTGGGTCATGTTGTGCGTAACTGTACTGAGATTACCCGCTGGGATGCGGAAAATCAGGGATATGTGGGACACAGCTATGGTACTCCACTGTTCAACTTTGACATTGATGTCTTGCAGCCCTACTTTGTGACAGTCACAGATGACAGTACCCTGTCTATCAAGGGTCTGGTCTCAAAGGGTGGATGCGGTGGCGTACCTCAGATTGAGGGGGGAAATGTCTACAGCCAGGATGGCTTCCTGTTAGACAATGTTGATGTATCCTTCAGCGCCTGGATAGTGGGCAGGGAGGATGATGTGCTCACTGAGGAAAGCGTGGGGTGCGGTGTTGGTGAAGGATTCTGGCAGATAAATGTAGGCAATTTTGCTACCCCTTGGCACGCAGGTGACGTTGTGCATGTGGAATTCTCCACACCAGACGGCCAGACAGGTACTTTAGAGTTTGTGCTCGGCTGGATGGGAAGCAGTGACCGAGACGTCTATCTCAGTGAGGATCAGGTGCCTCTTGGTGCAGATTCTGACGGAGATGTAGATGGTGTGGATCTGTCAATATTGTCCCGTGCCTACGACTGCATGTCAGGTGAGGGCTGTTATAATGCATTTTGTGACGTCAACAACAATGGCCATGTAGATCCGGATGACCTTGAGACATTTGCCAATCATTTTGGTGAATAGCTTATGCATTACAGCTCCCCTGCAGTGATGATATGCAGGGGAGCTGTATCACTGCCAGTTTATGCCAGGTTTGCCTGCGGGGGCATCTTGGATAATTTGTTTTCATCTTTCATGATATCCCTTTTTTACAGATAATATTTGGCTTCATTATTTATGGCCCTGTGGGGTGAATTATTCCTCCATGCCAGTGAACAGGAATTTCAGGTAAGCCCCATGATGCGTGTCAAATCGGTTGTTCCACTGTCAATTCACTTCGCATCCATATATTTCACCGTATTGGTGCTATTCCCCCTGCTGCCTTCTAATACCTATGGTTCTGGGCCAGCATCACTTGTTGATGCCATTGCCTTTAGTGCGTGTCACGCCGGAACATGGGATATCTGGATTTTATATCCGGAAACCGGCAAGGTTGAGAAGGTTGGCTCTGGTTCTAATGAAAGACACAATCCGGATATTTCACCTGATCACTGTTCAATAGCCTGGTCCAATAACCTTGGAGAGATAAGGGTATGGAAAGGAGGAGATACCTTGCGACTGGGATCTTTGCCTGGGCATTGCAATTTTCCTGCGTGGAGTCCTGATGCCAATAAACTGGTCTGCGCATGTTTTTCTTTTGCAAATGGCCAGGAGGACAGTGATTTCTGGATTGTAGATCCCTGGAGAGATACTGCATATAAGTTTTTTGAACAGGCTGGTATCCAGAAGTACCCGAGATACAGCCCTGATGGAGAAAAAATTTATTACAGTCTGGCATTTATAGGGCAAGGGGGCATGATAAGGGAGGATATATGGAGTGTCTCCGTTGATGGGAGAAGAAAAAAGAGGATTATAACAAACGGCGCATGTAACATTCAGCCGTTTCCTTCTCCATGTGGCAGATGGATTGTCTATGCCTCTGATGTGGGGGGTAATATGGATGTGTGGAAGGCAAGGAGCGATGGCTCCATGCAGGTGCGGTTGACACATGATACAGCTCTTGATGTCCAGCCTTGTTGGTCTCCGGATGGGAGACATATTGTCTTTGTGTCTACCAGGAGCGGCAGATATGACCTGTGGGTCATGAATAACGATGGCAGTGATCAACATATCCTGACTGGGAAGATGGATGCGGACAGCAGGGATCCTTTCTGGGGCATGGTGGATCAGAATATTTTCCTGGGGCATGAATGATTTTCTGTGTTTGCGGTAAGACCGTGCTACCGTTCTCACAAACGAACTTTAAAAAAATGAAATTCAAGATATCAATATTTCCCGTGTGCATATTCATGATTACTGCTCTACTGTCGCCTGATCTTCTACCTTCAGGGCATGTGTATCCTGCCGGCCTGCCTTTTTCATCCCCAGTTGAGCTTGCCATTTCGAATGTCAGGGTGAGCCCATCTGTCTTCAATCCATCTGAGGGTGAAAAGATCAGGATATCCTACTGCCTGTCTGTACCGACCAAATCTCGTGTAAGAATAATGGCCCCTGACATGTTCCCTGTAAAAGAGCTTGTCGCTGCTGATTACAGTACAAGGGAGGTTTCCCTGACATGGGATGGCAGGGATTTCGGTGGCAGGATAGTGCCGGATCAGGCATGGTTGCTGCTCATAGAGGCCAGTGATTCCAGTGGCAGGACAGTTACCTATGACCCCATATCAACCAACCGGTGGGAGTTGAAAGGTATGGAGGCTGTCATTGATCGTCATTCAGGCAGGATGAGCTACACTCTGCCATACTCTGCCTGGGTGAATCTAAAAGTAGGAGTCGTAGAGGGGGGGCCACTTCTCTGCAACCTTGTTAGCTGGCATCCTGAGCCTGCCGGACAGCATGTGCTGGGCCTTGAATCCATTGATGTCTTTTCTGCCCGTTGGCTCCTGCAAGAAAGAGGAGATGTGGCTATAACGGGAAGTTATTTGAAGATACCTGATAATAGTATCTTCACACGTGGCAATTCTGGGATCACCTACTGTGCGTACAGGTCTGAGCATGCCGGTGATGAGTGTGATGAGATAATGGTCAGACATCCTTTTGATCTTTCAGGGGCAAACCCTGTGAGAAGGATAAACTTTGGCGCAGTAAGGCCCAATTTCAAAATAAAATTCCCCAAAGACCTGCCTGAAAACAGTCAAGGTCTGCCATTACTGTCCGGAAAGGTGCCCCTTAGGATAATGATAGACAAGAGTGTCAGACGTTTTGTCATAAATCAGCGTTTGGAGATGCTTGGTTTTGTGGATTTCAGGTTTGCCGAGGAGAATGAGGAGGGATATTCACCCTTTACCTGGGTGATCGATACTTCCAGATGGCCTGATGGCAGACACGTACTGACTGTAAATGTGGTTACCCTCAGAGGCGAGGTGGCTGCAAAGAGTATGGTTGTGATGTTTCGTAATCAATAAAGGGGGCATTTCCTGTCTGTCCCGCATTATGCCTGGTGCGTGGCAATACGGTTTTGGGGGAGATCATTCTGAAACTGCTACGTGTGGCCATGTCCTGAGCAGATGTTTTAGCGTAACTATGCAGAAGGCATACTGCTGCGCAGTTGTCAGTGGGGGGCAAACGGGAAGTGCTCTTGGTACAGAGTATATGCTTATGTCATCATACAGAGATATTCCTGTTCAGGTTTGTCGTCAAGCTTTCCGGCCTGTGGCAATGTGCCGGGTACTGGTTGCCGTGGTGTACCTCATGGCATTTGTTGGCTGTCATAGCCCTGAGTCACGTGAGGTGGTGGTCTATACCTCGGTGGATCAGGTTTATTCAGAGCCGATTCTGAAGGAGTTTGAGCGCAGAAGCGGTATTCGTGTCAGGGCTGTCTATGACGTTGAGGCGTCCAAGACAACAGGTCTGATAAACCGTATAATCGCAGAGAGGGATAACCCGCATTGTGATGTTTTCTGGAATTCAGAATTTGCCGGCACCATAATGCTGAAGAAAAAGGGGTTGCTTCAACGCTATATCTCGCCTTCGGCACAGGACATTCCTGAAGAGTTCATTGATCCTGATCATTTCTGGACGGGATTTTCAGTTCGTGCACACGTACTTGTATATAATACGCGAATGCTCAAGGGTGATGATGTGCCTGGTTCCATTTTTGAACTCTCCAAGCCCCAATGGAAGGCCAGGGTTGCCCTGGCATATCCACTGTTCGGGACTACGGCAACTTTTATGGCTGTGCTCCGCGTGGTCCTTGGGCCAGAGCGTGCCAAGCAGTATATTACCTCCTTGCGTGACAATAAGGTGTTGATTGTGGATGGGAATGCTGTGGCAAGAGACCTCGTGGTGGAGGGCAGGGTGCCTTTGGCCTTCACCGACACGGATGATGTTAATGTGGCCAAAAAGGCAGGAAGGCCAGTGGATATGGTCTATCCTGATCAGCAGGGTATAGGCACATTCCTCATCCCTTCAACCGTTGCCCTTATAAAGGGAGGACCGCATCCTACAGAGGCCAGAGAGCTTGTTGACTATCTGCTCAGTAAGGAGGTGGAGCGAAAACTGGCCTTTATGGATGCAGGTCAGATGCCTGTTAGGGATGATGTGGAACGGCCCGGCTGGGTGCCGGATTACCGTTCATTCAGGACCATCAGGGTGGATTACTCCCAGGTGGCAGACGCCATGCCAGCTTCCCTCAGGTTTTGCCAGGATGTCTTCGCAAGGTAGGGGGCAGTATCTTGTCTCTTCTGCCATCTCCTGACCCTATAAAGGTTGTGGTAACAGATCGTTGATCCCGGGTTTTGGATACAGGTCCGTATGGCTGCTGGCCATATGTACATCAGGCATTGTCCTGCTGCCACCGGTTTCAACCATGATGTTTACCCTGATCAGCGGTGTGCATGATGCAATCCTGGGATCAGGCAGGTTCCCTCTGTTCGAGGCGAGACAGGCAGGACTGATCCTGAATACCCTTGCGGTCAGCACTGGCGCAACCTGTATTGCCCTTGCTACAGGTGTCCCTTTGTCTGTGTTTATGGATAGGACAGACATGCCGGGCCGCGATCTGTTCCGGATCATATATCTGCTACCAGTACTGGTACCCCCTGTTATCCAGACGGTTTCATGGACACGTATTGCTTCATCCCTGACGGGTGTTTTTCCTATTGATATTTACAGTGTGGGGGGGTGCGCTGTGATATTAGGCATGTGTTATTTCCCTTTTGTTACGCTTATGACACTGAGTGGGCTGAGATCCGTGGACCGGGACATTGAAGAGGTCGCTTTGTTGTGGCATGGAGGGTTCAGGGTGTGTACACGCATAACACTCCCTGTGGCCCTGCCCCACATCGCCTCTGGGGCCATTCTGGTATTTATGCTCTGTGCAGTCAACTTCACAGTGCCTGATATACTCAGGGTAAGGGTCTATCCTGTGGAGATATTTGTTCAATACAGTGCATTTTATAACGGGTATGGAGCGTTGCTTCAGTCCCTTCCCCTCGTATCGTTGCTGATATTACTGTTGTGGGGAATGGATCGCATGATGCAGGGAAGGGCCTTTGTTCAGGCAGGCATGGGCAGGGCTACAGGCCCTGTGTATTCACTGGGAGGCATGAGGTGGCCAGTATGCTGTTTATGTGCCTCTGTCTTTGTAATGGCAGTGGTCCTGCCTTTGGCAGAGCTTGTCAGGACCACAGGGTCTTTTCATGTATTCAGAGATGTGGTGGTACATAGCATACCTGAGACCATTTATACCGTGATGGTGGCGTTTTGTGGAACCGTTCTGTCCATTGCCACTGCTCTGCCTGCTGCCTATCTTGCAGACAGACTGAAAAATGTCACTGCCGCATATGCCATTGGGGTCCTGAACATGCTTCCTCTGACAATACCGGCCACAGCTTTCGGGCTTAGCCTTGTGGAAGTGTGGAATCAATCATGGTTACACAGTGTTGTATGCGGTTCTTCTGTGATTGTGATTTTGGGCTACGCCGGGAGATTCCTCCCCTATGCCTTTGCTGCCATGGCGTCAGGGATGAAACAGATCAGTCCTGATGCAGAGGAGGTGGCCAGCCTTGTTTCACCTTCTCATGCACGCATATTCAAACGGATAGTGTTGCCCCTGCTTGCACCGGGGATGTTTGCCGGTTTTGTCATGGTTTTCATCCTGTCCCTTGGTGAGCTTGGCACCACGCTTCTTGTCCTACCTCCAGGCAGAGAGACTGTGATCTTGAAGATCTATAATCTCATGCATTACGGGGCACATGCCCAGGTGGCAGCTTTGAGCCTGTTTTTGTTGCTTATTATAGGCCTGTTTTTTGTCTTTGCACTTCTATCATACAGGTACATATGGAGGGGGCACTGATGGGTGGCGGCTCGGGTATTGTGGCAGAAGGTATTACCAGGCGGTTCGGCAATACGACATTACTGGCAGATATCTCCCTCAGGGTATCAAGGGGGGAGGTCCTGACCCTCTGTGGGCCGTCAGGGTGTGGAAAGACCACCTTGCTGAGGATGATCGCAGGTTTTGACCTGCCGGACGCAGGTATCATCTGGATTGACGGGGTTGAGGTCGGAAATCCTGAGAGAGCCCTGTATCCATTCAACCGCAACGTGTCAATGATATTCCAGAATCTGGCCCTGTGGCCCCACATGACAGTCAGGGAGCATCTTGAATTTGCAGTCAGCGGGTTGAAACATGATGGAAGGAGTATTGGCGCTGGGCCTGATGAGCAGGTGGATTACTGGCTTGAAACCATGCACATCCAGGGCTTGTGCAGCCGTTATCCACATGAGCTTTCCGGAGGGGAGAAACAGCGCCTTGCCCTGGCGAGGGCCTTCATATGCAGGCCTGGCTATCTGTTGATGGATGAGCCTTTCAGTAGTCTTGATCCATTTTTGAAAGAAAAGATGTGGAAGGTGGTACACCGAATCAGGGATGATGATACCGGCATACTTTATGTCAGCCATGATGTTAATGAGGCGTTTGATTTTTCTGACAGGGTGGCCTTTATGATCCGGGGCAGGATAGGTATAACAGGATATGTAGCTGACATTAAAGAGAAGTACGGTGCTTCCATATTGGACATGGTGTACGCTGACAGGGGTATTTCCGGTTTGTCCCATGCCACTGATGAGTGCGGTGGTGATATGGTTTTTTGAGGTTGCCACAGGCCGGATATAATCCGGTACGGACAGGGGTGCTCCATGGCGGCGATGATGGTGGCGTGAGTACCTGTTTGGAGTGCACTGGTCCTTTATTGAGGTGTGGCTTGATTCAGGTGAAAGGTGATGCGTAAACTGTATCTCTCTCTATCTATTGTCATTACTCTTATGGGGTTTCTTGCCTCAGCGTCCAATGCAACTGAAATACACGTCAGTCCCAAACCTCAGGAGATGATCTTTGCCACCTGGCAGGGGTTTGAGATAGACAAGCTGGCATCCATTTGGCTCCTCAAGAGGTTCGTGGCCCCTGGGCGTGCAGTCATACGCTTCTATCCCACTGGTACCATGGAGATGAAGGGCATTGCCTTTGATGTTCCAGGAGCCAGGTTGAGGCGGTATCACAGTGCATCCACCTTTGAGACAATCCTCAAACATTATGGCATAGATGATCCCAAGCTGGTGTATATGGGCAAGATCATCCATGATATAGAGATTAATATATGGCAGCAGAAGTTTATTGCCAGGACACCTGAGGTGCAGGCAGCCCTTAGGGAGATCATTGAAAAAGGTGCAGGCAATAATGAAACAGTAGAAGAGGCCTGTCGATACTTAGATGGTTTTTACAAAGGGTTGTGAAAACCCTGTCACTCCTGACCTGGAATAGAGCCTTTCAGGTCGGACCTGTGAACCCCGCTGTGTGAAACTTCCCTGTTTGAATCCTCCCCATTTATGGTAGTCTTGCTCCATGCTACTCTCCCTATACAGATATATGGCAGCAGCCGCTTATGTGGCAGCACTCCCTGTGTTGGGTGCCCTGTCCCAAAGGGGTGCAGTGCGTGCGCGCACGCTCTGGCGTGGGCGTCTTGGTATTGTCCCTGATGAGGTGGTTGCACAGGCCCCTTGGGATATATGGATGCAGGCAGTATCTGTGGGAGAGGTTGGGGTTGCAAGTGCCTTGGTAGATGCGCTGTCAAAGGTGAAGCCAGGGCTGAAGATACTCATATCGTCTTCAACACCCACGGGTCTTGAACAGGCAGGGAAGTTGTTTGTCAACAGAGGGGGCTCTGTGTGTGCTGTCATGCCATATCCATTGGATTTTCCGCAGGCTGTATCCATGGCTTCAAGCCTGGTTTCTCCCCGTATATTTGCATGTATCGAGACAGAACTCTGGCCTTCCATGCTCCTTACAATGCGGCACAGAAAGGTGCCGGCAGTACTTTTGAATGGCAGGATATCAGCACGTTCCTTTCCGAGGTACAGAAAGATATCCAGGGTAATGGCCCCACTCCTTGAGACCTTCTGCCTGATATGTGCCAGTTCTTCTGCCTCGGCAGAGCGGCTCAGGGCACTTGGGGCAGTGGAGGACAGGATCATGGTTACTGGAAATGCAAAGTACGAGGCCCTGTTGCACCGGCCAGATGCATCAAGGGCAAACGCCATGGCCCGGTTTCTTGGGATAGATCCCGGAGACAAGGTATTTGTGGCAGGAAGTGTCCGGAGTGGTGATGAGATACATCTTGTAAGGGCATGGAAGGTGCTTGAAAAATTGCACCATGACCTGCGTCTTGTGGTAGTCCCGCGCCACTTGCGGCGTGTGGATGCACTTGAGGTGCTGTTCAGAAAAAATTCCATGCCATGTATCAGGTGGAGCCGGATGGGGCGTGGTGAAGTTTCCAGGATAGTGATAGTGGATGAAATAGGCCCTCTTTTTGACCTCTATGGTGTTGCAACCGTGGCATTTGTGGGTGGATCCATGACACCAAAGGGTGGCCAGAACATACTTGAACCCGCGGCCTGGGGCTGTCCGGTATTTTATGGCCCATTCATGGACAACTTTGAAGATGCGGCAAAGGCCCTTGATGAACAGGGGGCGTGTGGAAGGGTTGCAGACGGGCAGGAGCTGGGTCAGCGGGTCCATCAGCTCCTATGTGACAGTCAGATGGCTGATACTGCAGGGAGGGCGGCCCGAAAGGCACTTGAGTGTATTGCAGAAGGGGCGGCCACCATGCAGGCAGAGGCTGTGGTGCGACTGCTTGAGGCACGGCCGGTATAACAAGGCCTGAATTGAGCGATTCCCAAGTTTGCATGAGATGCAAGGCAGAGGATACGCTGAAACGCTCAATTCAGGAAGGCTCATGCCACACGACATCTCTACGGCGCATCCGCCTTTGCCAACTGCTGCTTCATTCCAGGTGTCGTGTAGTATGGACAAGACATAATCCATGCCCCGTGTTGATGACAGGTCCATAGATGTGTTGCGATAAATGGTGAAAGGTGGTCATAAGTAGTGTCAGAATATCCGGATAGAGAGAATAATGCGCCTGGCATGTCAGGTGCTGAAATTTCCATACAGGACAAGATAGCCAGGGCCAGGGAGATATGGGATGCACATGGGCAATACCTTATGGCTGATCCCGATGTGGTCAATGCGCTTGATAATCTCAGAAGGGCCATTGAGCAGAGTTGGGATTTGATGAGGAGGCTCAGGGTGGTTGAGTGCTGCAGTATATGTGCCACTGAACAGGAGGGGGGTGGCTGCTGCGGGGCAGGCATAGAGAACTGGTATGATGAGTATGTTCTGCTCATGAATCTCATGCTTGGACGTCCCATCCCTGGTAAGAGGTTCGACGAGACCGGCTGCCTGTTTCTTGGACCAAATGGTTGTCTGCTCATGGCAAGGTTTCATTTCTGCATCAACTATCTGTGTCACCGGATAAAGGAACAACTGAACAGGCAGGAGCTGGAAGAACTCACTGCGCAGAACGGCAAAGAGATCTACTGCGGCTGGCTGCTTGAAAATGTGATAAGAGAGAAGTTGCTGCTTCTTGAACAGCCGCCATGCCCATGAATCTGTCACATATCCTTGTTGCAGCCCCTACTTTTATGGAGATACAGGCCATTGCAGCCCTGGTTCAGGGCCTTGGCCCTGTGAGGACCTTGGTGACTGGTGTGGGTCCAGGTGCCACTGCCCACCGTTTGACTGTGTACCTGATGCAGCATACAGATATACGTGTGGTGGTGCTGTCAGGGATATGCGGCATGTACAGAGGATCTGATCTGAGTATCGGAGATGTCTGCATTGCCACCTCTGAGATATATGGAGATCTCGGCAGGTGCACAGGTACTGGCATTGAGCCCATAGTCCTGTCTGAAGCCCAAGATGGGGAGGAACGTTATTTTGATCTTCGTCCCCTGTGGGCCAGCCTCCTGTCAGAAGGCGAACTGCGTAGCCTGTCAATATCACCTGTGCCAATGGCCACTGTCTCCTGTGCGTCTGCCCATTTCAGCAGGGCCAGTGAGCTTGCCAGGAGCACAGCAGCCCAGGCTGAGAACATGGAAGGGGCTGCTGCTGCACAGACCTGCCTCTCTTTTCATGTCCCGTTGGTTGAGGTCAGGGCTGTGAGCAATGTGGCAGGCGAGCCGGACAGGGAGAGGTGGGAGATTGGCAGGGCACTGAAGAGATTGAGTGTGGCAGTCGCCTCTGTAATGGAACTGCTGCTTGAGAGATGAGTTATGGACTGTATAAGAGTTGGTATATCCCCTTGCCCTAACGATACCTTTGCCTTTTACCATCTGTTGGAAAAACGGCAGGACCTGCCGTTTGAGATAGATCTGGTGATTGCGGATGTTGAGGAGCTTAACCGCAAGGTGAAGCAGGGCGGGCTTGATATAAGCAAGGTCTCGTTTCACCTCTTTGGCCATGTGCTGGACAGATACAGGCTGTTACGTTCAGGGAGTGCCCTGGGGCGTGGATGCGGACCCCTGATTCTTACGTCCAAGCCCTGTTCAGTAGCATCTGTGGCCTCTGCCACTACTGCACTTCCAGGCATGTACACTACGGCATCTATGCTTTTCCGGTTGTTCATGGCGGAAAGCGGATTCAGGCATGTGGATACCGTCCATATGCTCTTTTCAGAGATTCCGCATGCAGTGGCCGTTGGCAATGTTCATGCTGGTGTGGTGATCCATGAGACGAGGTTTACGTTTGGTAAGCATGGCCTGCACTGTCTGCAGGACCTGGGACAGTGGTGGGAGAACTCCACCGGACAGCCTATTCCCCTTGGAGGGATTGTGGCCAAGCGCTCTCTTGCCCATGACAAGGTAGAGTTGTTTGATGCGGCACTTAGGGAAAGTATCGAGTATGCATATGCACATGTGGATGAGGCCCTGGCATTTGCTGCAAGATATGCTCAGGAGATGGCACCTGAGGTCATGAAACAGCACATTGCCCTTTATGTCAATGAGTTTACCGCAGATATTGGGGAAGAGGGTATGGCTGCCGTGGCCTATATGCTTGAGACCGGAAGGAGGCACGGTATCTTGCCGGATATACACCTCCAGGAGCTGACCTGAAACCGGACGGATGAACCGGAAGACCCTGCTGAACGGGATTTGAACCCAAAAAGGCCCCAAGGCGTGAGCCCTGGAGCCTGTAAATGTTTACACCGTGCAAATATGCGTTGACAGTTGACACGGTGCACAACACTTCACCGTGTTGGGCACTGACCTTTTTTACTACATTAAGTTTTAATGCTGCCGTTCATGGGCAACATGTCCGGGCATGGAATTATTACCGTGAATGGTATGGCTTCACGGCAAATTTTTACTTTCCTTCCCTCTCCTTCTCCCATTCAAGTATACTCTTTGCAAGGAGTTCTTCGTGTGCCTTGTCAGGGATATCTGTACGGAATATCTTGCCGTTGAATGATTCCATTTCCTTTTCCAGGATATCGTGGAACTCTTTTGAGGCAAGGAAAAAGACTGCGGAACTTCCCGGTGTTATCTCTTCGCCGACCTTTTTCATAAAGTCATCGTCTATCCCGATGTCATTGAAAAGTCCCCAGAGTACTCCTGTAGTCCCCCCAACAATTGCCACTGCAAGCGGATTGATGATGGTCACGATTCCTGTAAACAATCCCACGAGAGAGCCGCCAATTGCCCCTTTGAGTGGAGTAATCTCCTTTGTCTGTTTCAGATGAATCTTTCCATTCTTGTCCTTTACGACTACTGCGGCATCTTCCAGATCGTAAATGTTCAAGTGCTTTCTCTTCTTGAGATCTTCGAGTACCTCCAGTCCTGCGTTTTCAGAATCAAAAACGGCCACCATCAGTTCTTTGTTTGCCATAGAGCTTACCTCCAGTATTGCTGTTCATACAGATCAATGAATGTCTATCGAGCAGTCAGTACCAACTTCTCTATACCTTAAATGATAAGTCTTAAAAAGACTAATTCAACCTTAGTTTGAAAAAATATGGTGTTTGGGGCTATTTTTGTGCTGTGGCAGAAGATTTACTATGTGTTTTTAGGTAGTTATGGGTGGAGGTTGTTTCTTGGGAAAGTTTCCGGGTTGCCTGTTATCCCGTTGTGTGAGATAATATGCTTAGATATCAAGATATTATCAATCTCAGAAGCTGTTGCAGAGGGTATCAGCTTGTGTTGCTTGCAGAGGATGTGGGTGATCATGCACTTTTATCCTTTGTCTGCTGTCTGCATATGACATTCAGCAATTCTTCGGGTTTCCCCACAATGTGCATGGCCCCGTTTTCTTCCAGCTCCTGTCTGCTCCTGAATCCCCACAGCACACCTACGGTATACATACCTGCGGCAGTGCCGGTCTGCATATCAATGGCAGTGTCTCCAACATAGACCGTGTTTTCAGGGGCTATCCCTGTCTTTTTTGCTATTTCAAGGGCTCCGGCAGGATCGGGTTTGCGCGGGATCCCTGGCCGTTCACCAAATATGAACTGAAATTTTTCAGGCGCAAGGAACCTTTCCACACACCGTACTGTGAAGTCGTGTATCTTGTTTGACAGTACGGACATCCTGATACCCCTGGCGTACAGTGAGTCGATCACTTCAGGAATGCCAGCGTATGGTGCAGTCTTTTTGGCCCAGTTCTGTCTGTAATCCTCTATGAACTCCCTGTAGCACTGGTCCAGCACCTCCGGGGAGTGCCGGTTTGCAGGTACTGCCCGTTCGATGAGCTTGCGCGCACCGTTTCCCACGAACATCTTGTAGGAAGATGGTGGGTGTGCAGGCCAGCCGTGGCGTTGCAGCATCCTGTTCATCGAATCGCCCAGGTCATGGAGTGTGTCAAGCAGTGTGCCGTCAAGGTCGAATATCACCGCCTGGAATCTGTGACTATCCATTGGAAACCGCCTTTCTGAGTGTTGCGTAGAGTTCATCCGGGTCAATGGGTTTTTCTATACAGAATTTCATGCCTGCGTCCTGGTATGCCTTTTTGTGGCTGGACCAGGAGTGGGCTGTCAGGGCTATTACAGGGATACAGGAGTATGCAGGTATGTTGCGTATGCGTATGGCGGTCTCCACACCATTTATGTCTGGCAGCTCAATGTCCATGAGTATGACGTCAAACTGGTTACGTGTGGCGGTTTCCACTGCACTCCTGCCGCTGCCAACACCAGTCACCTCCATGCCTGCCATTTCAAGGAGTTGCCTTGCAATCTGGCGGTTTATGGCATTGTCCTCCACCAGTAGCACGCGTATACCTGAAAGCTGCCTGTCATCCTGGTCCTCACGGGCGGTCTGATCTGAATTTGGCTGGACAGGTTTGGAGTATAGGAGATCGTGTATCTTTTCCAAAAGGGCCTCACGCTTCACCGGTTTCATGATGAAGCCTGTGGCAAGCCCAATGTCCGAATTGCTGCCAGTCCCTGCCTCATGTACCAAGCTCATCATGAGAAGGGCAGGCATGCCAGTTACTATTATGGGTAGTGTAACCCCTTGAGTCCTTAGCCTTTTTGTTATCTCAAGCCCATCCATGCCGGGCATCTTCCAGTCCAGTATCAATAGATCCCACTGCTGTTCTATATCTGGACCAGCAGTGGAAAAGCGTTCAAGCACCTCTTCCCACGCCTGCACCGTGTTGACCTTGCACCCTAACTGCCTGAGCAGGTTGCCTGTGACCTGTAATGCCAGTTTGCTGTCGTCAGCCACAAGCACCTTCAGGTTCTTCATGAGTTCTGGGTCGCAGGCCGCGGGTACAGGGTCCCTCTCCCTGCAATGAAATGGAATGGTGCAGGTAAAGGTGACCCCGGAGTCTACGCTGGTGGTTACACTTATCCTTCCTGCCATGTTTTCCACTATACGCCTGCATATGGGTAATCCAAGGCCTGTGCCCACACTACGCCGGTCACGCGTGTGTTTCAACGGATCAACATAGGTAAGCAGGCCCTTGGCTTCCCTGTCAGTGAGGTTGCTGTCACAGCAGCATATGGAGCATTCCAGCATGAACCTGCCGAAGTCAGTGAAGTACCCGCTGGCCTTCATGAGGATTTCCTTGCCACCCAGCCATTTGATGTTGAAGTGGACCAGATGGGTGAGTAGCTGTCTCAAACGTGCTGCGGATCCGGACAGCATTGCAGGAAGCTCCGGTGAGATATCCACCACCAGCTCCACCTCCTTTTTGAGGGCCAGTTCACCACACGCATCGCACACGTCATTAATGAGCAGCGCAGGGGAAAACTCCTGTTCTTCTGTTTCCAGCTCTCCTGCCTCCAACAGTGACAGGTCTACTATGTCGTTTATCAGCTCCACAAGTGTATCGGTGGCATTCTGGATTGTGGCAATATAGTCCCTAACCACAGGAAGGAGTTCCTGCCGCATGGCAAGTCCAGCCATACCAACAATGGTGGTGAGGTGGGTCTTGATCTCATGGTGCATCTCTGCAAGGAACATGTGCCTGTACTGTCGTGAGGATTCTAGCTCTTCCTCTGCCCTGCGAAGCGCATTTTTCAACGCGAGATTCGCCTCTTTCTCCTGCTGGAGGGCTGCTGCCACAATGTCCTGGCCATGACCTGTCCGAGAGCGCTTTAGCGCAAGGTGGTTTGCCACGCGCAGCTTGAGTATCTCAGGGATGACCGGTTTGAGTATGCAGTCGGCAGCACCTGCCTCTATGGCTTCAGCGATTTCATCCTGTTCTGCCTTGCCGGTTACCACTATGACAGGGATGTCTCTCGTGGATTCAGAGGACTTGAGCTGTCTGCAAACCTCAATGCCATCCATACCGGGCATTACCAGATCAAGCAGGATGAGATCAGGTGGTTGGGCCGAGGCCGCGCACTTCAGTGCCTCGTGTCCGCCAGTGGCCACCATCAGTCTGTACTGGTCCCTGAGTATCTGGCTCATGATCTTTATGTTTACAGGTTCATCGTCTACAAGAAGGATCTTTTTCTCTCTTGAATCCCTTTTGTCCAGATTGTGCTTCATGTGTAACCCATTGCAAGAGTTTGAGATTTGAGTCAGGTACCGCTGCTCAATTGTAACTGGTAAGGTGCTTCAAGTTTGAGTTTGGATTGGCACTGGTTACCTGTCCTTCATGATTGCAGACAGGCACTGTCTCGCCAGAGCAAAATCAAACCTGTCCAGGGCCTCCTCCACACTGGACAGGTCTATGTCAAGGCCAAGTCGTTCAATGGAGGCCTTGATCTTTGTAAGTTGCTCCGTGGCTTCAAAGTCGTTTCTTGTCATCAGTTCATTCAGTGTGGTTATATCTGCCATCAGCTCTTCTGGCACGGGGATCGGTTTTTTCTCCCTGCTCTTTTCTGTCCTTAGGTATTGTTTGCCTGCAGCCCCCCCGTGTTTCTTTGTGATACCATACTCTTCGTGCATTATCAGACGGGTGAATTCATCTACGGATGCCACCACCTCGGCAAGGGCATATTCCATGCGGGCAAGGCCGCTTTCGATCTGGCTTTTCCTGCCTGAGTCAATGGCCTTTTCAAGCTCTGCTGCCGCATACTGCAGGTCAACGGCAGAGAGATTGCCTGCAGTACCCTTGAGTGTGTGGGCCTCCCGCCTTGCCTCTTCATATTTTCCCTCCTGAATCATCTGCCGGATACTGGAAACGGTATCGCGGTTTTCCCTTGCAAGGGTGTTCAGCAGGGTTAGGTACAGTGTAGTATTTCCGCCAACGCGCCTAAGTCCTGTCCTGAGATCAATACCAGGCAGGGAGTCCGGAACATCCCTCTCCACATCTTTGTCTGTTATGTGATCTGTGCTGTGTGATGGTTCTGTGTCTTCAGAGGCTGTGCTCAAGGAGGCAGGTGAGGATGATACGGTACCGCACTTCTGCCTGATGCATTTGCATAGCTTTGCAAGCAGGGTCTCTGGCTCAACAGGTTTGCTCAAATAGTCATCCATTCCGGCGGCAATGGCCTTCTCCCTGTCTCCTTTCAGTGCGTGGGCCGTCATGGCGATAATGGGCACATCCTTCATCTCCTTTCTCTCCCGGATTTTCCTGGCAGCCTGGTATCCGTCCATGCCAGGCATCTGGATATCCATGAGTATGGCATCAAAGTCAGGACATGCCTTTTTCACGGCCTCTATGCCGTCTGACGCCAGTGTTACATTTATACCGGCATTTTTCAGTATCTCCACAGCCACCTGCTGATTTATCACATTGTCTTCCACAAGCAGTACGTTGCGGCCACGAAGCAGATCAAGGCTGATTAGGTTGAGACAACCGCCTTTGCTCTCTGTGAGGGAGTCGATCTGGGCCAGGCCAAGGGCAGACATCACATGACCTATGAGTACCTTTTCCTTCACTGGTTTCAGGAGAAAGCTGTTTATTCCCACTGCCTCGGCCTTGCGCCTTTCCACATCCTTGCCAAAGGCCGTGAGCATGATAATAGGGGTTTCAGATATCTCTTTGGCCCCTCTTATGGTAATTGAGGCAGTGATTCCGTCAGAGCCTGGCATCTTCCAGTCCATGACAATGAGATCAAAGGGCTCTCCTGAGGTGGCAGCGCTTATGGCCGAGACCACTGCCTCGTCTCCGTTTGCTGCCTCTTTTACCACGATACCGTATCTTGATAGCATGACATTGAGCACCAGCCTCGATGCCTCGTTGTCGTCAACCACCAGTATCCGTTTGCCCTTGAGCGCCTTTCTGAACCGGAGGTACTCACTGTCGTCCTCCTCTTCGCCAGACACCCCGAGGTTTGCAGTAAACCAGAATACGCTGCCACGTTCAGGCTGACTGAAGGCATGTATCTCACCGCCCATGAGTTCCACGATGTTGCGGCAAATGGCAAGGCCAAGGCCCGTGCCCCCAAATTTTCTCGTTATGGAGCTGTCTGCCTGGGTAAAGGCATCGAAGAGTTTGTTGATATCATTTTCGTCAATTCCTATGCCAGAGTCCGTTACACTGAATTTCAGTGTTACATGGCCCTGGCCCTTTTTCACAACCTGGCAGTGTACAATAATTTCTCCTTCGTCAGTGAATTTTACTGCGTTGGAGGTGAGATTCATCAATACCTGGCCGAGACGTACCGGGTCGCCAACAAGATGTGTGGGGACATCGTGATCCACGAGGAACAGGAGTTCAATCCCCTTGTTGGACGCCTCTTCACAGAATATGTCTGCCAGGTTGTCCAGTATCTCGTTGAGGTCAAATGGGGTATTTTCGAGTTGAAGTTTGCCTGCCTCTATCTTGGAAAAATCCAGGATGTCATTTACAAGGCCCAGCATGGAGTGGGCCGATGCCTTGACAACCGTCAGGTACTCCCTGATCTTTGATGGAAGCTCCATGTTCAGGGCAAGGGCTGTCATGCCCACTATGGCGTTCATGGGGGTCCTGATCTCATGGCTCATGTTGGCGAGGAAATCAGATTTTGCCCTGTTTGCCGCCTCGGCCTTCTCCTCGGCGATCCGACGCTCACGTGCCTCGCGCCGAAGTGATTCGTTGGACTGCTGGAGCTCTCTGGTCCGGGCGGCAACCTCCTTTTCCAGTTGCAGGTTGAACTCCTCGAGGCGCCTGTTTGCCGCTTCGAGTTTGTTGGTATATTCAGCCTGCATCTTTTCCTTCTCCTTTTTTATCACGTTCACCCTGTCGGCAAGGGCGAGTGCCAGGATTATTACCTCCCAGGCAGAACCCATCTGCATGCTCCATGTGGTGAAAAAGGTGTTTCCAAGTACTCCAAACGTCTTGAGTGAAAAGATGGTCATGCCAATCAGGGAGACAGTCCATGCCACAGCGTAGTAAAATGCTGGCCTGTACCTCTTGGCAGTACAGATAAAACCGCAGGCGATGTGGATCATTACGCCAAGGATGATAAATGTGGCCAGTTTGATGCTGATAGAGTAGGGCATGGTGAGGCTCACCACCATTACTGCTCCGGCCAGCATGAGTATTATCCTTAGGACCCGGTCCATCTCAGGTAACAGCTTCCGGGTGTTCAGGATGGAGCGCGTGAACTGTGTGCCCATTAGATAGGCTGCGCAGATGAAGAATGGTATGTTCACATTGGCCCACCAGATGCTGTTTGGCCAGAAGTATTCGAAGGATATGCCGTTGAGGCTCAACTGGAACATGCCAAAACAGCCTACGAACAGGACATAGTAAAAGTAGGTGATGTCCCTGATCATTATGAACAGGATGAGGTTGTAGGCCAGCATGGCCAGGAGGATGCCGAAGTACAGACCCAGCATGGTCTCTTCGTTTTCGGTCCTGTTCACCAGTGCCCCTGTGGACAGCAGACTCACCGGCATATTGAGCGAGCTTGAGGTGACACATCTGATGTAGTACGTGGCCTGCTGGCCCGGCTGGAGGTCAATGGGAAACAGAAAGTTTCGATATTTTAGTGGACGGGTATCAAATGGGAGCCTGTCACCAGCCTCTGTTATGGTCCATCCGCCGTTATGGTCAGGGGTATAGAACTCTATGTGATCCAGCAGGGGATATTCAATGTCAAGATAGTATTTTTCAGTTGCCGATGCCTGGTTTCTCACAGTGAATCTGAACCAGTAGGCAGACGAGGTGAAGCCAAAGCCTGGTGCCGGTTTGGTTGAGGGTACAAATTTTTTTCTGTATTTGGCTGAGGTAATGTCCTCAATGGTGAGCTTGTGGTCAAAATCTTCAAGGATGTCCATGTACAGGCCCACAGAGTAAATCCCCTTGCTGTCTTTTAATACCAGGGTTGGTGCCGCTGAGGCAGGCGGGGACAGTGCGTGGAGTAAAAGTATAGTGAAGGATAGCAGTGAGATGACTTTAATGCAGGGACAAAAAAAGACGTTGGATCTGAAGGTGCATTTAGTCATATTCTTGTGGTGTGCAGGCCACAGTGCCCGATTTGTGAAAAAGCGGGGTGGCTGTCTAATGTGGATAACATGAGTCTGGTTCAAAAAATGCCTTGGATGTGAAATAGGTGGCAAAGGTGGGTGCAGTGAGGCAAAGGGCAGTATGGCTCATGGAGCATGATATTTCATGATGTACCGGACTTTGTCCCCACTGTCTCCCTTTGAACTGTATCATGAGTGTATATCATCTCTTTCTGCATGTGGGTGCATCATCCACATCCTTCGAGACCTCTTCAAAGCTCTCCCTGTATGCCCCTTCGAGGTTGAAGAGCCTGCAGGCTGCAGCAATGATCTCGTCTCCGTGTTCCATCTCCCTGCACTGCTTGATTGATGCTATCGGATGACAGAGCAGCTTGTTTACGATTGATTTCGTAAGAATATCAATGGTTTTTTTCTGCTTTTTGCTTAGTTCACCCAAACCCTTGAGGCTCTTTTCAACCTCCTGCCTCCTGACCTCTTCACCCTTTGCCATGAGTTGACGGATTACAGGGACGATATCGAGAGAGTCCAACCAGGAGAGGAATTTTATCACCTCTTCGTCAACCATGCGTCCGGCCTTTCTGGCCTCTTTTTCCCGTTCCGCCCGGTTCTCCTCCACTACCTCCTTGAGTTCGTCAATGTCATAGAGATAGACATTTTCAATGGAGTTGACTTCAGGGTCAATATCCCTTGGCACGGCTATGTCTATGAAGAAGAGCAGGCGGTGCCGTCTGGGGCGCATGATACTTCTGACCTGTTCGGCAGTAACCACTACGTGAGGCGCGCCGGTAGAGCTGATTACTATGTCTGCCTTTACCAACTCTTCGTCCAGTTCGTCAAGGGATACAGCAGTTCCGCCCAGGGTCCTGGCAAGTTCCACTGCCCTCTCCAGTGTGCGGTTTGCAACAGCAAGTCCGGACACGCCGTTGGTCTTCAGGTGCTGGGCTGCAAGCTCTGCCATCTCGCCAGCGCCAATCAGGAGGGCGTTTTTTCCCTTGAGGTCGCCAAATATCTTTTTGGCAAGTTCTACCGCGGCATAGCTTATGGATACAGCCTGACTGGCAATACGTGTCTCTGTCCTGATCCTCTTGGCAACTGAAAATGCCCTGTGCATAAGACGGTTTAATATGGGGCCTGCCGACCCTGCCTTTGCCGCCATCCGGTAGGCATCTTTCAGTTGTCCCAGTATCTGGGGCTCTCCCACGATCATGGAGTCGAGGCTGGAGGCCACCCTGAACAGATGATTTATGGCATCCTGGCCGTGGTATTCGTACAGGCAACTGTCAGCGTCATTGTGGCCCAGGCCGGCCCTGTCTATCCAGAGCCTTCTTACCTGATTTAGGGAGTCAGGGTTGTCTGTACATGCAATTACCTCCACCCTGTTGCATGTCGAGAGGAAGACCACCTCTCTGCAGCAGGGAAGCTCTGAAAAGAGTTTGAGCGGTGGTGTGTCCTCCTCTTTGAGTGCAAGTTTTTCTCTAACCTCTACCGGGGCAGTCTTGTGATTTACCCCGAGGAGGACAATTTCAGGTCTGTTCATATTCAACCGGATTCTTTATCTGTGTGTATGTTTTCACTGTTGACTCACCAATGCCGTACTGCACATTGAGGCAGCACCATGATTCACACCATCCACTGGGCCGGAGTTGTTGCAGAGATCAAGGGGGATAGATGTGAAGTGGTCAAGTGTTCATCCAAGCCGTCTGCTATTCATACCAGGTGGTATAGGTGTGCGCGCCTGGAAGCAGATAGGTAACCCCTATAAAGGTAAACAGCAGTGTGATGAAGCCCACTATGGTCATGTATGCAGCTCGTCTGCCGCGCCATCCTACAGTAAAGCGCTGGTGAAGCAGGGCAGCGTACAAGAACCAGGTAATAAGAGACCACGTCTCTTTTGGGTCCCAGCTCCAGTAGGCCCCCCATGCCTGCTCTGCCCATATGGAACCCGTGACAATTCCTATGGTCAGCAGGGGGAAACCTATTTTCAGACACTTCTCTGCGGCAGAGTCAAGGGCATCAAGTGAGGGCAGGCGCCGGAATATGGGGCCCAGCCTCTTCTGTTTTATCTGTTTTTCCTGAAGAAGATACATGACCGAGATGACAAAGGCCATGGCAAGCACTGCATAGGCAATGATGCAGATGCTGGCATGTACCGGAAGCCACAGACTTTTCAATGCCGGTGGCAGTGGCAGCAGACGGTCGGGCTGAAAGGATGACGCTGTCATTGCCACGAGGATCAGGGGGGTGACAAATGCCCCCATGGACTTTACGTTTGAGTACCGGTGCACCAGCAGAAAACTTCCTGACATGGCCCAGGCCAGGAAGGAGAGGGTTTCATGCATGTTCACCATTGGCGGGTGTCCAAGCCTCTTCCATAACAGGGCAAATGCCACTGTATGCACAGCAAAGCCGCAGGTGAGGGCAAGCGTGGCTACGCGTTCAGCCTCCTTGCGCTGTGTGATAAGATGCGCCACATAACCGGCTGCAGCAAAGAAGTAGATAAACAGGGCTATCTGAAACAGAAAATCATGCATTTGACCTGACACCCTCCACTGTATCTCCTGCCCCCTGACCGCATACCGATTCTGCCCATGCGGCTATACTCTCCCAGTCGTCTTCAGTAAGCCATTTCAGAATGTTGGGTTCGGCAAGGGCATTGCATAGACGTGTCTTTTCTTCTGAATCAGAAGACGAGGAAAGGATGAACTCCCTGAGCTTGCCGAGGAGCTGGAGGTAAATGCCCCAGATGACCGGATAGGCCTCCTCCATCTCCTTTCTCAGGCGTTTTGCTACAGCAGGGCTCTTGCCGGCTGTGGATATGGCAATACACAGGTCACCCCGGCGCACCATGGACGGTACGATGAAACTGCACATGTCCGGGATGTCTACAACATTGCAGAATATGCGGCGTCTGTTGGCCTCGGCCACCACCTGCCGTTGCGTTTCCCTGTCATCAGTGGCAGATACCACGAGCCATGCACCTTCCAGGTCTTCAGGCCGAAATTCCCTTTGCCGTATGGTGATACGGCCATGTGCAGCCAGTTGTTTTAGCTCGTCGGTAAGTTCAGGGCTGACCACCAGTACATCCCCACCTGAGGATATGAGCGGTATGACCTTTCTTCCTGCCACCCTGCCACCGCCTATCACTACTATCTTCTTGTGGTGCAGATCTACAAAAAGCGGATAGTAGCTGTATGTCTCGCTGTTGATTTTGTCTGCCTGTGCGCTCATGGCCTGCAGAATATCAATCATTAAGTCGCCGGGCAACTGGTTAATGGTAGATTGATGGGGGTTTTTTTTATTTCTCTTGCTCGTCCAAAACCTTTATGTTGCCTTCCATTGGGTATGCAGTATACCAGACATGAAGGTTGCCGTGACAACGTTGCTTTCTCTGTGGTTGTGCAGCCACTGGCAGATTTCAGATCGCCATCCGAGGCTGCAACGGTTGCTGTGAAAAATATGACAACAGTGTCAGGGGTTGAGCGTGATGTCTCTGGTCAATCTGGTGTTGTTCAGGTGGTTGATTACATTCATGTTAACCGTGCCTAACGCTACGGCTTAAATATAATCAATGTCGTATTTTTGTGATACTGCTAAAAATTTATTATGATGGTATACCATGTTATGGCCGATGATAGAATAGATGTATGGCCAGGGCCTGGTATGGGGAAGTGTGTTTAATTTCAAACCGTGCAGGGAAAGAGAGAGCAGCGGATAGTGACAGGTGAGTACTATGGGGCAATCACTCAGACAGAGGACTTGGTGGCTGTTGTTGGTGTTGGTCGTGATTCTGGTTTGTGTGGGAATAGATTTTGCCGTTCGGCAGTTTCTTGTCATGCCCGGTTTTTACCGTCTGGAGCGTCAGGAGGCCTTTCAAAAGATGGGTTCAGTGGTGGCTGCCATTCAGAGAGAGGCATATCACGTGGGCAAGCTTGCGAGTGACTGGGCTGCTTGGGATGACACCTATCAGTTTGTCCAGGATGGTAATGAGGCATATATAAAATCAAACTTTCAGTGGGAGAGTCTCTCTGCCAGCGGTATTGATCTGATATATATATGTGATTTGAAAGGAAAGGTTATCTGGGGTGGGGTTTACGACCCTGTATCGGGCAGGCATTTGACGCTTTCCCGTTTTCCACAGAAAGCCTTTAAGAAAGATGATTATCTGCTCCGGTATTACAAGGACCACAAAGATCCGTGGGGGATATTGCTGACCGAGGCAGGGCCAATGCTCATAACCTCCCAGCCCATCCTTACAAGCGCCAAAACCGGGCCTTCCATGGGTACCCTGATAATGGGTAGGTTTTTGGGCAAATCCACCATAGACGAGCTTGAGAAGCAGACCCATGTCCAGTTTACCATCAAGGACATGGAGACAGGCAAGTTTACAGACAGCGACAGGGACGTGTTGTCCCGGCTTGCAAGGCAGAGGTTCGTTTACAGGATACTGAATGACAGGAAGCTGAAGGTTTTTGCCACTGTACCGGATATACAGGGAAAGTCGGCCCTGTTGGTCTCTGCCTTGTTCAACCGTGATATTGTGCTAAATGGCAGGGCAACAGCGTCGCTTACCTCCTTTTCGTTCATTGCAGCCTTTGTTGTGGTGACGTTTTTCATGGTCCTGTGGTTCGTATATTTCAACAGGGAGACCCTGCGAAGGGAACAGGAGATATCCGCTCTTGTGAAAGAACGGACAAGGGAACTCATGGAGAGTGAGGAGCAGTTGAGGACCCTGATAAATGCAACCCCTGATATTATCTGTTTCAAGGACGGTGAGGGGCGCTGGCTCGAGGCTAACAGGGCAGACCTTGAACTCTTTCATCTAACTGACGTGGACTATAGGGGCAAGAAGGACTCTGAGCTCGCAGAGTACACCCCTTCGGTATTCAGGGATGCGTTTCTGTACTGTGAGGAGACGGATGAGCGGGCATGGCAAAAGGGGGTGTTGACCAGGAGTGAGGAGTATATAGAGACCCCGGATGGTGGGGTAAGGGTGTATGATGTGGTTAAGGTGCCGATCTTTCATGAGGACGGCAGCCGTAAGGGCTTGATTGTGTTCGGACGTGACATAACCCAGGAGAAGAAGCTCAGGGACAAGTTGCAGAAGGCGGAAAAGATGCAGGCCATAGGTTTGATGGCAGGTGGGGTTGCCCATGACCTTAACAACATTTTGTCAGGCATAGTTGCATACCCTGATCTGCTGTTGCTTCAGCTTTCAGAGCGAAGCCCGTTGAGACGTTTTGTCAAGGCCATACAGGAGGCTGGCAACCGTGCATCAGAGGTGGTCGCTGACCTCTTGACCATAGCAAGGGGGGTGGCTGCACCCCGGCAGGTGGGAAATCTGAACATTATGGTCAGGGAATATCTGGATTCCCCTGAGTATCTGAACCGTCTGGAGGCATATCCCAATGTACAGGTAAAGACAGAGCTGGATCAGCATTTGAGCAATATTGTCTGTTCCCCAGTTCATGTGAAAAAATGCCTCATGAATCTGATTAACAATGCCATGGAGGCCATGGATGGGCCTGGTGTTATTACTGTAAGGACCAGAAATCAGAGTGTCAGCAGTGCTGATGCTGGCAAGGGATATGTGGATGCTGGAGAGTATGCAGTGCTGTCAGTGTCAGATACCGGCCCAGGTATACCGGAGAAGGACCTGGATCACATCTTTGAGCCGTTCTATACCAAGAAAATAATGGGAAAGAGTGGTACCGGGCTTGGCCTGTCCATTGTGTGGAACACCCTGCATGACCATGGAGGCTGTGTGGATGTGGTTTCTGACAGCAGAGGGACCACATTTACCCTCTATTTCCCGCGTACCTCACAGACAATAAGTGATGAATATGAGAATGTAAAGATAGAGCAGCTTCTGGGGCATGGAGAGAGGATTCTGGTGGTGGACGACGAAAAGTATCAGCAGATACTTGCTGAGGAGCTTCTGACTTCACTGGGTTATCAGGTGGATACAGTAGGATCAGGCCAGGAGGCACTGGATTACCTGAGACATAGGGAGGTGGATCTGGTGACCCTGGATATGATCCTTGGCCCTGGTATGGATGGCAGGGAGACGTATGAAAAGATTTTGTCGATCCGTCCAGGTCAGAAGGCCCTTATAGTAAGCGGCTATTGTGAAGATCAGTTGGTGCAGGCTGTCCAGGCAATGGGGGCTGGTGAATTCGTACAGAAGCCATACACACTGATACGCATAGGGGTAGCAGTCAAGAAGGTGCTGAGTAGTCAGGGGGATATGCCCACACCCCACTGACATGACTATACGGCCTGTCCCAGATGGCACAGGCCGATATGCAACTATCTAAACCGGCTTAATGTTTTCCTGGAGCCAGTTTTACGCCCCTGCGTTCATATGTGATATAGGCCTCTAAGGCCACCATCTTTGGATCATCTGGCTTGAGGGCATCTCCCTCTAAGGGGTTGATGATGCACCAGTTGATCATGTCACGCAGCCCCACCACCCTGCCAAGCTGTTTCTGGAACTTGGGATAGGTCTCGGGGTGTGTGTTCGCAGCGTTGGGATGGCACATATCGCATGAGACTGTATTCCTTCCCAGGCTGCTGTGGAACAGTTTGTCTCCCTGTTTTACAGAGGCCATGAACTCGCTTTCCCACTGTTTGAGGTCTTCTTTTGTAAATTCGTCACCCATGGCAGCAGATACTGATAACGTAACTGCCATGAGAACAATGATTGCCATATTTGAAAATCTTGACATGCCGAGGCTCCTTTGCGCTGATGTTACCGTGAAGATGAAAGCGCCACGGTAGCTTTCGATGTTATCGAGGTATTAGGGGTGTTGTCCGCCCTGTGGGATAACATGAAAGTTTAATAGTGGTTCTGGGGAGGGATCCTGTCTGTAGGATTTTGATACCTGGTATCCACAGGATAGCCCGCCTTTTCGTCGTACTTCAGTGTCCGGTTGGTGTTCTCCCACAGTTTGAAATCATTGATTACCCTGCCGTCAGCCACATTGATTACTGACCAGCCTGTGGCATCCCGTTCACTGTGGGGATCCGCCCTGTTCATGAAGACCGTAAGTTTTGGTACAGCGTTTCCTGACTGGGCGTAACTTACCGGATAGGGCCAGGGCCACGCAGTAGACATCATTGCCTGAAATGATATGTTTCCTATCTGGTTGTAGAGTATCTGGTGGACGTGTCCATGGAGTACTGTGACCTTCTTGAATGGTTTCAGTGCTGCCTGCACCTTCTCGGCGTCTTCAGTCCAGAAGTTCCAGGGTTTGTATATCTTGTAGAGTGGTGAATGGGACATTACCACCACAGGTGTGTCCTTGCTGACCTTTGACAGGTCATCTTTCATCCATGCGATCTGTTTGTCCTTGACCATGAAGGGTGATCCCTGGGGATTGTCAAGTCTGGCCATCTGGCGCATGCGCTCCTCTGGGGTCTTCCACCTGTTCAGTGTCCAGTTGTCATAGGTGAGGATACTGTTCAGCACCACAAAGTGAACCCCCTTGTGGTCAAAGCTGTAGTGCAGTTTGCTCACCTTTCGGGACCAGTACCTGCCAAGGTCAAGGTAGTAGTCGTGTTCTCCAATCACCCATTTTACCGGGTATCTGATCTTGGACATGATCTCAAGACCATGATCGATCTCCTCCCTCTTGCCGAGTTGTGCCAGGTCTCCGCCAAAGACCACAAAGTCGGGTTTTGGCCTCATGAAGTTTACCTCTGTTACTGCCCGTTTCAGGCCCTGATCAAAGTTTCTGACAAAATCCGTGCCCTTGATGTGGGTGAGGTGCGAGTCAGAGACATAGGCAATGGTGAAGTTCTGTCCACTGTCCTTACCCCAGGAAAATTCTACCATGCCAAGGGGAAGGGCTGCTGCCGCTCCCATTATGCCTGTGGCCTTTAAAAATTTACGGCGGCTCATCTGTTTTTTCATGACTGTTGCTCCTTTGCTGTTACGGTGCTGATTTATATTCAGGGCTCGTGAGGGCCTTCATGAACTCCACCAGGTCGGATTTTTCCTGCTCTGTCAGCCGCAGTGGCCTGATCCCACCATCGAGCATGGGGTTGTCTTCTCCACCCTGGTTGTAGAACTCCATCACCTCTTCAAGGCTGTCCATTGAGCCGTCGTGCATGTATGGTCCTGTCACTGCCACGTTTCTCAACGATGGCGTCTTGAATCTCCCAAGATCAGACGGGTCAAGCGTTATGGCAAACCGTCCGAGTTCGGATGTCCTGATGGAAGTGAGTATGTCCACATCCAGTTGTCCTGCAGACTCCTTCTTGGTGCGGTAGGCGTCCACAATGTCCATGAGGTCGTTCTGTATCTTGGCAAACCCAACGCCAAGGTTGTGAAACCTGTTGTCAGTAAATATGGCGCTGGTCTGGCCTATGGTATGGCAGTCCACACACCTGCCCTTCAGTCTGAATATGGCAAGCCCCCTTATGGCAGCAGGTGACATGGCAGTCTTGTTATGTCCGTATAGATAACGGTCAAACGGGGAGTTGCCCGATATCACCGTGCGTTCAAATGCTGCAATGGCCTTTACTACATGGTCAATGGTTATCTGTTCAGGGCTTGTCCCAAATACCTGCTGGAACTGTCGGGTGTACGAGGGATCTGACTTGATGATTTGAAGGATGGGGGCAAAGTTTTTTAGTCCATGTTCCACCGGGTTGACGAATGGCCCCTTTGCCTGTTCTTCCAGTGAGGAGGCCCGTCCGTCCCAGAACTGTGTGGTGTAGTACACGGCATTAATGACAGTAGGGGCATTTCTCGTACCTTCAAGCCCCCTTATGCCCCTTGATACCCTGAGCCGGTCTGTAAACGCCTTGTCTGCACTGTGACACGTGGCACAGCTCACCTTGCCATCTGCACTGAACCGTGCGTCATTAAAGAGCTGTTTGCCAAGAAGTGTCTTCTCCGGAGTCTGAGGGTTGTCTGCAGGTACTGGCACTGCCTTGAGCCCCATTGGCAGGTTGCCTGCCCATGCAAGGGTTGCCGTAATGGCAAGCGCCATCATGGCCATGTACGTCAGAGTAATGTGTTTTTTCATTTTGCCTCCTGTAGTATATTATTGTCTTATTTGTATTTGATATTTCTTAGACAGTAAGAATAATTCTTATTTGTATGTAAAAAATATAAGAGTTGCTCTATTTTGTTAAATTTTTCATACATTCCGGACAGATACCACGGACCTCAATATGTTTTGAGATGATGTGGCCATGCTGTTCCATGCCAGGAGGCAAGGCCAGCGTATCGAATATCGGCCAGTAGAAGTCCTTTATCCTGCCACATCGTATGCATACGAAATGGTGATGTACATCCGTGTTGGCGTCAAAACGGCTCTGCCTGTCAAGGACAGATACACGGTTTATGAGGCCAAGCCTTTCAAATGTCGCAAGGGTTCGGTAAATGGTGTCCACAGAGATGCTGGGCATCTGCTCCTTTAGTTTTTCATGGATTACCTCGGCAGACGGGTGTTCGTCCGTGCTGTAGACCGCCCTGAATATCTCGATGCGTTGAGGGGTAAGTTTGATGCCCGCCTCGGCAAAGATATCTTTGAGGAAGTCTCTTGCCTCTGCAGGGGATATTTCAGTGGAGGGTTTTTTGTTCATACAATTCTTTTTTAAGATTTATTCTTATTTACACATTATCCCGTCTTGCGTCATGTTGCAAGATATTTTTTCAGTTGCTTGAGCCGGTATGCTGTCGGGTTTATAGTACTGCCCATGTTTTTTACGTGGTGCACCACTGAAGAGAGAGTAAAAAAACTGTCATGAATAGATTTCCAATTACCGTGTTTGAAGAGAATGGCTCTGGAGACTACAAGATTGCAGGCATCAAGGTCTATGGACAAGGCATAGACATTGTTGAGGTTGTGGATATCCGGGAGTCGCTTCCAGAGATCATTGATGAGCCTGAGGAGTATATTCCCTCAGAGATAAAGGGGGAGCTGGTGTTGAATTTCCTCAGGCACCCCGACCTGTGTGAGTACCTTGTGAAGGTGTGCAACCGGTTGTCCATCCCTGTTATTGCCTCAAACAGGCATATCCCTGGTGCGATCTGCCCATTCACATGTTGTGGCCTGGGGCGCAAGGAGGGCCTGGGGGCCTATGGGGAGCAGTTTGGGCTTCCTGAGTATGAGGTAGAGGTCAGGGCTGGCAAAATAGCGAAGATGAAGGTCAGACGAGGTGCGTCGTGCGGTGCTACCTGGCAGGTGATCCAGAGGATCATAGGGCTTGAGGTGGATGAGGCATTGACAGCCATTGGCCGTGAGTCACAGTATCTGTGCATGGCTGATCCCTCTGCCTTTGACCCTGTGAGCGGAAAGAGTATGGTGCATTATGCAGGCGAGCTGCATCATTCAGCACTTAAACGGGCACTGAGACAGCAAGGCCATGGCACTTCTTAACATTGACTCCACCCTGAACAGGGTGAGGCAGCAGTTGAAAAAGATGCGTCCTGGCCAGTGTATTGAGATACTCTCGTACAAAAGGAACAGAGGGGTAAGTATAACCCTGCTTCATGACAGTCGGGTGCATGTGCGCGAAAGGGGGTATGAACATCAGGAGTGGCAGGTTGAGCAGACAGAGGTGGCGCGTCTGCTCAAGTCCATAATGAAGAGGGAGTTTCCTCGCAGCCGCAAACTCCGTGTCTACCGCCTTGACTCACCGGAGCAGATCGAGAGGGAGAAGAAGATTCTCTAACCCAGGCCGAGTTCCGCACGTGTTGCCGGCCCGCATATACCATCGACCTCTAAGCCTGCCTGTGCCTGGAATTTTTTTAACGCTTCCATTGTCTCAGGGCCAAAGATGCCGTCAACCTTCTCGATCTCAAACCCGTGTTGCTTGAGTGTTTCCTGCAGGGCCTTCACGTCATCTCCATGCATGTAGGGGGCACGGAGCATGAGCATGCGCGCTGCCTGTTCGTCCGGAGAATCTGCCCGCGCCGATGGCCCGAACATGAGCATGTGCTTGTCGATCATCACCCCCCTTACCACAAATGGCAGCTCAAGGCCCCAGTTGTTGGTCATTATTATCTGTCTGAAGCTGTCCATCCTGTAGACAGTACGGTGGAGCAGGGGGTTGGGGTGGTTGGCAAGCCAGTTTCTGCGGGCAAGCACGTACTCTGCCACCCAGTTGGTCTCTCCGATATCGTTAAGGGTGCCGGCCTGCTGGTCAGTCAGCTTTTTCACCGTGTGCCAGGCGCCATGTATGAAGCTGTCGTATACTACCGATACCCCGAGTTCACACTTGATTCCTGTGGCATTGGCAGTGTTCAGGGCAGGGGTCCAGTAAACCCGGTCAAAGAATCCGTCCTGGACCTCCTGCATCACAGGGTCGTTTCCTGCCTCACGAAGAAGTCTTCTGAAGCGCAGATCATGGTCAAGGGTGAGGTCTATGGCCTCGAGCCTCTGAAGGAACCCTGATAGTTCTTGGGCAAACTCTGCCCCAGGGGCATTACAGTAGGATTTGATCAGCAGATATAGGTTGCCACTTGCAAGCGTGGTCTGTGACCGGCCATAGGTGAGATGGCCTGTGTCACCCTGGAGCAGGGTTACCCTGCCATAGTCTCCATAGGGCGTGCCTGTTTCAAATACGTTGATAATGGCCTGTGCTGCCTTTTTCTTTATCTCCTTCATGGCTGTTCCTCCTGTCCTGCCGTGCGTACCCTGTCATAGTTTGTTTCATCTGCGTATGCCTGCATCCCTGCCCAGGGGCGGATTGAAATACCCTAACTTCAGTGCTGGAAAGCGTTTCTTCAGTATTTTGGCCATGCCCTGTATGCCTGTCCGCCTGCCCGTATACTGGTAGTCAATGGAGTCTAAATACCAGTCAGGGTCTATGTTGTGGTTGCGGAGCTGAATCAGGTCCAGGCCGTTGTCCTCGATCAGGTCCGAGAGCCTGTCTATCTCTGCCATCTCATCGGTAAGGCCAGGCATAACGAAGAGGTTGAGGGATACATAACGTCCTGCCTGCTTCATCAGCCTCCAGGATTCCAGTACGTCATTGTATTCATATCCCTTTGGCCTGTAGTAGGATGTGTAGTATGGCTCTCTCACACTGTTCATGCTGATACGCATGGAGTCTATCCCTGCCTCTATGAGCATTTCAACTGCCCTGGGCCTGCTGGCATTGGAGTTGAGATTGACAGTGCCTCTCTTGACCCTGCTGCGAATGAGGCGTACCGAGTCTGTGAGAAGCTCGGCCTGCATGAGCGGCTCCCCTTCGCACCCCTGCCCAAAGCTTACCACAGCCCGTTTTGCCCTCTTCAGGTGTGGCACTGCCACTCCGGCTACCTCTTCAGGGGTGGGGACAAACGTAATACGGTCCTGGGTGGCAGGCGGTCCGTCTTCGGGTTGCAGTGACAGACAGCCGAGGCATCGGGCATTGCACACAGGAGAGGTGGGAAGAGGGGCCTCCCACCGCTTCATGAAGAGGTTCTTGGCTGCTGGACACCCGTAGGTCAGGCTGCACCTGCCAAGGTGTTGGATGAGCCGGTTGTCTTTATCCGTCTTGAGCCGTTTGAGGGTATTCCTTCTGACGAGATCAGGATCAAAATTTCTGAAGTCCTGCCTCGGGTCAGGGTCACTCCTGAAGGCTGCCACATAGAACCTGTCCTTCCACCATCCAACCGCTGTATAGGCAAAGAGGGGCAGGGGGCGCTGCGGCAACTCTTCCCTGTGAAATGCAGTCGATGCTGTCTGTGTGTAGGCAGGAGAGATAAATGCGGCAACTGCCCGGATCGGCCCGCGACCTCCTGCCGGATCCTGATCCACCACTATCATCTCGTCCACTGCCTGGTCCCAGCCCACAGGCATTGTCCCTGGCAGTACGAACAGCTCGCTTCCCTCAGGAAGGGGTATCAGGTCCTTTGGATCAACAGGGTGAAAGAGACGCCCGCTCCTTCCTGCCATACGCAGATCAGGCAGATCAAATATCTCACCGCTTTCGTCTGCATAGACCATGGACGGTATTTGCTCAGGGTGTTTCATGATCTTCTGTCAAGTGTGGTTTCGGAGGTAGGGTTTGGTGATCAAAACTGGCTGCTGTTCCCAGGTACGGGGAGACAGGGATTCAGGTTGGGTGAAAAAAGGGGCGTACAGATACGCCCCATAATAGCTTGTTGGAAACTGGAAGGATTATCGACCGCGTGAGGCCCTTTTGGCAGCCTTGAGCGGGTTCATGGTGGTTCCCTGGTCTGTCTGCGGCAGTTTGGCCTTGACATGGGTTGCGAAGTTGCACACGCCCCTCTTCCATTTCATTTCAGGATGAGGATATACTGCGCAGAACTTGCCCGCCTCGTTTTCTACAATGCGGTCGCAGCCGTCACACTGCTCCACTACCTGGAAACAGGCACCGGCAACATAGGTGCATCCGTTCTTGCCCATAAATTTGCATTCGGCCCCGGGCCGGTTGGTTGTACATTCCATCTTGTCTATCTCCTGGATATTACGATATTTTTCTTGATTTTAGTGAATAGTCCGCATCACGACTAAATCTGAACTGCGTACTATAACAGCAGGTGAAAACAAATGCAATGAGCAATCACCTGCTGGTCTGACCCCGTCCAGACAGACGGGCCAGCTTTTTAAAAAATTTTCTTCTTGCCGCCATATCTCCAGGGCCGGGTATGTCAGGAAGGGGGATGTCTCTTAATGGTTCGTCACACCTTGAGCACAGCCTGAAAGCGGGGCATGGCCGCATGGTGGTCATATGCTGTTTTATTTCAAGTAGCTGGTCATAATGCTCCAAAACATTATGTCCGGTCACTGTCTTTTCTGTATCTTTGGAGTGATCATGCCCGATACAGCCAAGTCTTGTCCTTCCTTCGAGGTCATGACAGCAGGCCAGGAGTGTCCCGTCCCAGGTGATAAACGAGTGAAACAGGAATAGAGAGCAGATACCGCGCCAACTGGCCGGTTTGGTATTGTTTTCAGCCAGTTGAGGTCTTTGCAGATAGCCTCCTCTGGTATGACACCGTGTTATCCATGAAGACAGGCCGAGAGCCTTCCAGAACTCCCTGAATTCACAAGCCTCATCCCTGTTAAGCCTGCATATTATGCCCGAAATCCTGATGGAGCATCTGCCACCAGCCCGGTTCACAAGGCGTTTTACCTGTTCAAGTGCGTGTTCCATGGAGATTGACGGACATAGCTGTTCAAATACATGGCTGCGCACAGACGGGAAGGAAACGGTGATGGTGTCTGGGGGAGTGCTTAGAAGGAGTGCAAGGCCGTTTCGGGCCATTAGGGAGGCAGGATGTACCACCACGCCTGTCTGGTGGCCGGCCTCCACTGCCTGCCCAATGAAATCTGGAAGTGCCCTGTGCAGCAACGGGTCTCCCATACCGGAAAATGTCAGAAGGCATCTGCTGTCTCCGAGGAAGTGGAGTACGGAAGCAAAGGTCTGCCTGCTCATCATGCCTTCATGGCGTGTAATGGCATCCCGTGGGCACATGGCACAGTGGTTGTGGCATATACTGGTCAGCTCCACATCTACAGAGATGAACTGGGGCAGGGGGGTACTGCCGGATAAGCAGGGTGATGGGTCAGACATTGGATACAGCCTCTTTTACAGCCTGCAGCCATCCAAAGCCGTATCGCGTGTCAGGTTCAAGATAGTGCCCTTCACTCCATTCGTTGAGTGATGCGATGAATGTGATGGCCGGGCTGTTGTGAGCGCCTGAGTACTCAAGGGCCCTGCGGAGAAATGCAGAGAATTTTTCCGGATGTTCTCCTGTGACAACCGGCCACCACGGATACTGACGGGGACGAAAGCCTATGTGCATCACACCCCTCGGGGTGGCATCCCAGCCGGTTGCAACCGATGGGTAATATGGAAGGCCGGTCTGTACCGAAAAGGAGTGCCAGGTAGCAGCGCGTTCCTCAGCAAGGGTGGTGTAGTCCTGGATGTAGTCACCTTTCCAGTGTGGAAGATACACGTAATGGGTAACAGAATCAAACCCGGCCCTTTTGTACGAAGATAACCATGCGGGGGCCGGGTTTACGGCCATGAGATGCAGGTCCCTGAACCCCTGCTGCCTTACAAATTCCCTTGCCTGTGAAATGGCGTGCGTGCAACCCTCCTCTCCCATCTGTCTTAGGAAGAATGTGCTGTCAAATATGGCGAACAGCGGGGCACCGTTGATCCTGAAGTAGTTTGGCTGGTTGAAATAGCGGTTACACACAAACCTGATGAGGTCCAGGAAATCTTCCGGATCAGTGTAAACCAACCGGGATGGATGGATCACCTGCTGTGGAGCAGCCTTTACCGGCCTTATGCCCCTTGGCATGCGGTTGGCCCACATGACGGCAAAGGGAAAGCCGGTGTTGGCACCAAGAAAACCCTGATCAAGTGCCTTTTCCAGTACCCTCTTGCCCCTTGACCAGAACATTCCATACACAAATAGGTCTATCCCGTACTGCCTCGCCCAACTTGCCTGCCTGCTGGCGGTTTCCGGAAGGGAGTCGTCATAAGGCCCGGAAAGAGGGATGCGTGGTTGGAAGTGGCCTTCAAAGTGCGGTACTGCCTGCATGACCATATCCCATTCAGTGCCAAACTTCTGGTCCCTTTCAGGGCATCTGTGCCAGCCGGTGTAGACCCATGCTGCTACCACCGGTCTTGATATGTTTCCTGTTTTCATGGGGGGATGAGTGAAGCAGACAGGTTATCCGCGTGTGGGGTGGCGTTTTACCATGAACTTCTGTGGGCGAATGACAAGTTCTGTGATCACAGTGCCATGTCTCTGACCTATCACCTCAGTCACTGCCCTGGCTATACACTCAGGTTCGATAAATGCCTCTGGATCATCTTCAGGGGCAAAGTTGAGATTATCAAAAAAGGCTGTCCGGGTAATGTCGGGTATGATGCATACCACCTTGATCCCCGAACGGCGGGTCTCTTCAAACAGACTCCTTGAAAAGTGCAGCAGGCCTGCCTTGGTGGCAGCATATGCGCATCCCTTAGGCGCTGGATGCATGGCTGTTACAGAGGCAATATTTATGACAAATCCCTTTCTTGCCCTGATGTCACGAAGAAGACAGGCGGTGAGTATGAGAGGGGCCTCGAGGTTCAGGGCAATCATGCGGCGGATTGCTTTATGTGATATCTCTTCATGAGGGGCAAATGTTCCGCATCCTGCACAGTTCAGCAGTATGTCCAAGGAACGTTGCGTCTCCTTTCTTATGCGTGTCACAGTGGCATCAAGTGCTTTATGATCGGTAAGATCACATGTACAGGGAATGAACCTGTCATGAGCTATGGTACACTTGCCAAAATTCCTTGCAATGCCGTAAACCGTGTACCCTGTTTTGAGAAGTGCTGATGCACATGCCATCCCAATACCAGAAGATGCACCGGTCACCACACAGTATCTGCGTTTGGTCAACATGTCAGTTATCATAATTCCAGGACACCTGGTATGCAGAAGCAGTTGACAAAAGTCTCCTCTGCCATCTATTGGTATGGTCAGTTGGTGGGGTCCATATCCTGAATTGTTATCTTGTCACCGGGCATGAACTGTCTGAGTCTCTCTTCTGCCAGGGTGGTCATGGCTGACGATATCTCAGGAGGATATGAACAGACCCCTCTGATATTTTCAAACGGATAGTACAGTAGTCCTGAGTCTGGTCTTGCCTTTCTCGCACGTTTGAGCAGGTCTTTTCCCATCCTGAATACACCGATGCTTACACTGTCCACCTGCTCCGGGTCAAGTCTCCGGAAGATATCATCTATCAGCCTGCTGTAGTGAATATCCCAGTCTTTCACAAACAGCATGGGATCAATACAGAGCCTTACGCGCCACCCTGCTGAAATGGCACGTTGAGCAGCCTTGAGTCTTGCTGAGAGTGGAGGGGCATGGGGCTCAAATGTCCTGGCAACGGGATCAGGCGTCATGGTCCATGCGATTATGGCGTTTGGTACAGGTCTGGTCCTGGTAATCCAGGCTGTGCCGGCACTCTTGGTGCGCATCTCCATGAGCATCTCTGGCCTGCGGGAAGCAAAGTCGAGCCAGTGTCCTGACAGGGGCACTATCCTGTCAAGAGCCAGGAGGTCAGTGTCATACGAGTTGCACAGATAGAGAGTTGGTGTATGGGCGCTGTTTTTTTGCCTTAGCGTCTTTAAGAGGCTGTCGATTTCGCTGAATATATCCTCTATGGTTACAAATACCACTATGTTGGCAGATGAATACATGCCCTGAAGATAGCAGTATTCACAGTCATAGATGCAGTTCATTATGCTGGATGCATAGTAGAATGCCGGGTTGCCAAAGGAGGGACATACTTCTGCCCCCCTGTAGAGAAAGGGCGGGCGGCCTGCTGCAAGTATCAACTGAGGACAGGATTTCTGTGTAAATCTGTCCTGTCCAGGCCTTGAGAACATATCCTTGTAGTGATTAACAGGTATCTTCCTGGCCCAGGGTAGTCTGCTGACGATGGTACGGGTGATCGTGTGGTCTTCCACTCCCCTCTCTATGTATATCCTCGAGAATCTGTGTGCCATAAGGCCGGTATCCCGGCCTGCCTCAAAGGAAGCTGCCTTCATGTCATGGTGTATGGCTACATGGTGGCCCTATGGCCTGACACTTGATGATGCATGCCATGTGGTGGAGGATGGCGGTGAAACCCTGTGACAGAGAGGGGGCCGGGGCGTATGAGGCGTCTCCGAGTATTGACCACTTGGTGGGGGCTGGTACAAGGGCGGCTTGCCCGTAGATGTGCCATATGGTTACGTGGTTGGTGGTGCTTACTATCTTCATATCAAAACCTATCCATCCACTGGTGTTGCCACTTGGAAATATCACCGGAGGCACGCTCCCGAATAGGACATAATCAAAACCCTGTTGCCTGGCATTTTCAAGCAGGGTTTCAGGAGAATCAAACTTTTTATTTCCTCGCACAATTACCTTGAAGACCCGTTCCTGTGAAAAGATATCCTGCACTATGGTGGTAACGGTAGGTATCCATTCTCTGGCCCTTGGCGAGGACATATCCACAGGGGCAATCAGCAGCTTCTTTGACAAGAGCGGCAGCGGATGTTCAGGCTGGACATAGACCGATGTTTTTATGTCCATATCGCCCCTCTGCTCAAGTTTTGGGGCGCACGCACTGCATAGGACCATCAAGGCCAGCATGGGAAAGAGCAGGGATGTATGTGCACTTGCCCTGACATTATGGCAGGTTAGCTTTGTCATAGGTTGTTGTACACAGTGGGTATTGGCTCGTTTGAGGCCTGGAGCAGGGAGTCCACTGCCTCTGTCCTGGCGATTTCAGTCATGGCTACAGACAGGACATTGCGGTTCTGTATGTCAATCATTCGTACGGTAATGGCAACAGAGTGGCGGCCCACTCCGTATGTGCCCACCACAACCGCATCCGCATCTATGCTGTTGGCAATTTCTGATGCCTCTCTGCTCAGGCTGAACTCACCCTCCTCGGGTTCAAGCATGATGGAGTCGGCAGTGCGTACCTCCCTTACGTTTCCGCCCTGCCTGAATATCTCTGCACCAATTGCCTCTGCCATTACCCTGCCAAATCTCGACGATTTGTCAAGACTGTCGATCTGAGCCAAGGTGGTGACTACACAGGCATAGTCGGCAAGGGAGCCATCTCGCATGTTCTGCTGCAGTTGCAGGGCAAGGCCCTGGGCCACATTAAAGATGGTAGGAAACGGTGCAGCGTTCATGTGTGGGCCATATGCTGGCAGGGCTGCCACTGGCGCCTCGTTGTTACACATGCTGCATGCGTTTGACACCATGATTACCACAGCAATGGCAACACCTGTGCTGATCCTTTGAATGTTCATGATGCCTGCCTCATGACCCCTGTATTATCCTCACCTCTGTTGGCTCGCCAAATCCCTTTACAGGTATCTTGGCTGCCTTTCCCCTGTTGCGTGGTGCGGCAGATGGCCACAGCATCTTTTTCATGAACCTGTCTTTTCGCATTATCTTCATTGCAGAAGATGCTACCATGCTGTCCACACTGGAAACAAGCCTTGCGTTTATAAAGACATAGTCTCCTCTCACCAGGTAGGTTCCCAGGAGTATCAGGCGCGCGGATGTCTGCTTTGCTATCTCTTCTATCTCTCGTGACAGACTGTATTCGCCATAGTGTTCCTTTACGAGCATGGAGTCGGTCTTCCTGATCTCCACCACAGGAAAACCTGCCCGCTGAAGTTCTCCCATGAGTTGTTCGCTCAGATACCTGCCAAGGGGAGAGGTCCTGTAGAGGTTGTTGAGATCCACAAAGGTTGCCACGCCAATTACCCCTTCCTCTGCACCAACTCCCTGCATGTTCTCCATCAACTGTATGGCAATGTCGTGGATCTGTGCATTGAACAGGCTTGCCTCATCCATTGGGTAGAATACCTCCTCCTGTTTCACTGGTGGATAGGGAATGTGTGGTCTCATATCACCCCTTTTGTCGCCAATATATCGTAAGGCAGGATCAGGTTGTGAGGCAGCCCGAGTTTCCAACCTTGTTTTGGATGATGTCATTTCTGCAGGCCTGTTGATAGCCTGCTGCTGGTCTATGCCATTAGTGTCTGTTTGAGATGAAGTGCATACCCCCCCATGGGCAGGATATTGGGTGCAGCCTATCGTCAATCCTGCGGTCGCAAAATATAATGCCAGTACCTGTACCACAGATACCAGTCTCAGTCTGGGTTTCAGCAATGTTCTTATCATGGTCTGTTCCTCTTGTTTCGAATGTTTGGTTTTGTGGGATGGGAATGATGTCAGCGGTCAAACTGGAGTGGTCCATTAAATGTCACAACCGGAGGGACAGGGCGAACCGGTGGTGTCCTGCTCACAATACCGTAAGTCACATAAACCGGGGCGGGTGGTATGATTTCGTAATGTACTGCCGGGGCCACCTCAGTTACGTTTGCCGCGCAGCACCCGTTTGCACATCCGCAAGGATATTCTGTGCATCCGCAGCAGGAGGGGCCGTTGGGGCATGAATGAGAGGTAAGGGCCCCAATTATCTTTGCCGGAATGGCGACAATGGCATCTGCAATGCTTCCGATTACCCCGCAGCACGAACAGTCGCCCTGTCTGCAACACCCCGTGTTGCCTGAATAGCAGCTACAGCAGTTGCAATTTCTATATCTGCAGTATCCACAACAGCCCTGATAGCCTTCTGCGCAGATCCCCTGGGTGCTCAGCGAGCTTGTTACTGCTCTTGGAATTGAAAGCACTGTTTCGGTGGCACTCCCTACAACCCCGCAGCACCTGTTATAGCACTGGGCATATGAGCTGCCAGTGGCGGTTTGCAGCATTAGCATAAAGAGTATGGCTGTGATAGACAGATAATGTCTTGTCTTGGACATTATGATCCTCCTAACCGGCGTATAGTCGTATAGTAATATTGATTGTGCTGTTTTACTGATTATTTTTTCGGTATTATCACTTTCATCCTTTAACTCCCTGAAGAGGTGTTACTATCAATTACTGTGCCTGTCTGTGCCGGGAGCTGGTGAAGAGAGGTGGGGTATGGGATGTGTGCGCGGGAAATGCAGTGGAAACACTGGGATGGACTGTAGTTGTGAATGAACGTCAGGAACAGATGCCTACGCCAGGAAAGGACGGATACCGGAGGGCAAGGCCCTGTCTAATCAGCAGGTAGGAAAGCTTTTCCCTGAAAAATTTCCCACTGCTTAAGGGCTCGGGCAGCATAGGCCTCTCCCCGTCTCTTTTTGGGCAGTCGCTTTTTCAGCCGGGGGAAAAGACCGAAGTTCACATTCATGGGTTGGAAATTTTTGGCCTCGGTGTTGGTTATATGGGTGGTAAGGGCACCGTGCGCGGTTTCAGGAGGCGGCACAAGGGGTCTTCTGCTATTGGCAAGGCGTGCGGCGTTTATACCGGCGAGCCAGCCCATGGCCGTGGATTCCACATACCCTTCCACCCCGCTGATCTGGCCTGCAAGCAGTATTGAAGGATGTTTCTGAAGCTGCAGGGTGGGGCGTATTACCTTTGGCGCACAGACAAAGGTGTTGCGGTGTATGCTTCCAAGCCGCACGAACTCCGCGTTTTCAAGCCCTGGAATCATGCGGAATATCCTCTCCTGTTCCTTCCACTTCAGTTTGGTCTGGAAGCCCACCATGTTGTACATGGTCCCTTCCACATCCTCCTGTCTTAGCTGGACCACTGCATAAGGGGTCTGGCCTGTGGCAGGATCTGTAAGTCCAACAGGTTTCATGGGGCCAAAGCGCAGGGTATCAATGCCGCGTTCTGCCATTATCTCCACAGGCAGACACCCTTCAAAGTAGGCGGCCTTTTCAAATTCGCGAAGTGGCACCTTGTCACCTGATACGATCTCCTCAACAAATCTGACATACTGGCCTTTATCCATGGGACAGTTCAGGTAATCTCCCTGTCCTACGGGTTCGTACCTAGACTGTCTGAATATCACGGACATGTCGAGAGAATCACCAAGGATCACTGGTGCGATGGCATCGTAGAAGTAGAGGTATTCCTGGCCAGTCAACCGGGACAGGGAGGCAGACAGTGCGTCAGAGGTGAGCGGGCCAGTGGCAACCACTGTGATCCTTCCGTCAATGCCCTGGGGTGGTATGCTGGTTATCTCTTCCCGTATCACGGTGATGAGCGGATTTTCAGAGATGGCATTGGTTATGAAATCGGAAAATCGCTGTCTGTCCACAGCAAGTGCCTTGCCTGCGGGTACGCGGCTCTGTTCAGCAGCCTGCATTATGAGGGATCCTGCGCGGCGCATCTCCTCTTTCAGAAGGCCCACTGCAGAGGTAATGGCATCGGAGCGCAGGGAGTTGCTGCAGACCAGTTCGGCAAGACCAGGGCTGTGGTGTGCAGGAGAGAAACGCCTGGGCTTCATCTCATGGAGTGTTACCCTGATACCGAGCCGGGCCGCCTGCCACGCGGCTTCAGAACCTGCGAGCCCCCCACCGATTATGTTTATGTGAGGTGTGTCTCCCACCCTATTGCCCCCTGTGTGCTTCGCTGCTGACCCGTGCCTCAATAGGATATCTGGAAAGGATGCATTACCCAGAATACCATACCAAAGCCCTCGTCCGAGACAGCGGAGTCGATCCTTAATGTCATTCTTCGCATGTCAGCACGAAGCCCAATACCTCCATCCCACTTCATATGTTTATGGAGTTCCGTGATGTTCCAGTTCTCATTGACTCTGCCTGCCTCGATGAACGGGACCACCTGCAGGTATTCCCACTGCAGCAGGTTACCGATCCATGTGGACCTGTCTAAGGGCGTCCAGTCAAGCATGGCCCTGTACTCCACCGAGTAGTATATGGCTGCCCGACTGTTAAAGCGGTAGTCAGGGTATGCCCTCATGCGATAGAAACCGCCAAGGGTTGCGCCCATGTGCTGGGGTGGCCTGTGTGCCACGTATTTTGAGCCATCAGACGCCTTTCGGGTGTCCCAGCTTGGGGTGTCTGCAGTCCAGAAGTCAAAGGCCAGCACGGTCTGCCTGCACCAGCCGTTGATTTTGCCAAGATCAAGGTATTTGCTGAATTCAAAGTCTACAGTGGTCCACGTGTCGCTGCTGTCTATGAGGCCAAAGTCACGGGCATAGGTAAAGCGTGTTACACTGCCCCTGGACGGATTCATGAAAAAGTCCCTGTTGTCGTACAGCATGGTAAGTTTGACGCCGTTGGTCTTGGTGCTCTTGTAGCTTGCGTCAGGATCGTCCACAGACTGGTAACGGTAGAATGGCGCCACCTCCAGCATGGTCCTGCCAGAGTTGAGAGGGTTGTAGCTGTCACCACCTGCAGCGCCTGATACCAGCATCCCCCTGTCAAGGACAAAACGGTTGATCACCTTGTGTTTGCCATGGCCGATTGGCAACAGATACTTTAGTTTCAGGTTGAAAAAGGCATCCCAGCCCTGGCCTTCAAGATAGTCGTCCTGGTCCGAGTCATTGGAGCCGGCTATTTCGTCTGTGTAGTGGGGGTTGCCATTGCGGTACTCCCTGTTCTTATCAAACCAGGCCAGCTTGAATATAGAGCTTATGAAGAAACGGTCACACAGCGAAGGCATGGGCTGGAGGTCGTTTATAAGGCCACCGAGCAGGAATGAACCATTGGAGGAGACCGCAGCGGTGCCTCCTGCAATGACCTGTTCCTGTATGTAGCCCGTGGTTCCTCCAATGGCCCCAAGGGTGGCCTTCATCTTGTCGGTGTAAAATGCATATGGAAGAATCACAGCCTTTGGTTCATCTGCGTCATTTCCGTCCTGCATCTCTCTTATGATGTTCATGGACCATGCCTGACCTGCTGAGATGAACAGGAAAGTCAGGATGGTGACTATTATGAATTTTCTGCCAGGGTCGGATGTTTTCATTGGGTTGTCCTTTGCTGTTGGTATTCAGTGACAGGCCCTTGATACAGCATGACTTTTGCTAAGACAGTATACCACCACCATACTACACGACACCTGAAATGCAGAAGCAACTGGCAAAGGCGGATGGTACTTTTTCTCATGGTTTTGACCGCGGGCAAATATATCATTAACAAGGCATTGCAACTGATGAGCTTTAAAAGCATGATAAAAAGCACCATCCGCCGTATAGGTGTCGTGTAGTATGTACCACCACAAGCCGATAGTCTTTTAGCAGATGCCTGTATGGACCTTTTTCGTTTCAGTGAGTTGCTGATCAGGCCTTTTTGATATCTTCCTTGGTAAACAGGGCAATGAGTTCATAACCTGCCTCCCTGAGGCGTTCCCGTCCACCCTCCTGCCTGTCAACCAAGGTGATGACATGTGAAACCCTGAAACCCTCCTGTTCGGTGCGTTCTATGGCCTTTACAAGGGTGCCTGCAGTAGTAACCACATCCTCTACGAGGGCCACCGGGCTTCCCTGTTCTATGTTGGCCTTGCCCTCAATCCACGATCCTGTGCCGTGGCCTTTGGGTTCTTTCCTTATGATGAATGCCGGAACAGGATGGTTTTCCAGAAAGCTTACCACAGATGTGGCTGTAACAAGGGGATCTGCCCCAAGGGTCATGCCTCCTATGGCACTGAAATCACCTGGGGCTGCTGCAAGGGCCTGGTACATAAGCCTTCCGCACAGATAGGCCCCCTCGGCAGAGAGCGTTGTCTGTTTGCAGTCGATGTAAAAGTCACTCTTTCTGCCTGACGTCAGTGTGAACGTGCCCTCACGGTAGGAGAGGTCGCGGATGAGCTGGCGCAGGCGTTCCCATTCTGTTGAAGACATGGTCATATCCTTTCAGAATTTTTAAAATATTAAGAATCTTGGCGGCAAAGCAGATGCATGGCCCAGTGTGATTTTCAGTATCAGTTGCTATTCTCCGGTATGATTTGGCATGCATAAAACATAGAGGCATCTTCAGGTCATTTGATGCCTTGCGTTACTGCAATGGGGGACCATATGGGGACCATAGCAAAAAAAGGGTGCTATTGCAATTTTGCAGGTCATCCCGTGGGTGGACAAGCTCTTGTTTCAAGAGTATTTTTGTCTTATTAAATGGCGTTGGCTGTCCATAGATATGGAGGAAATCAAGCATAAATGAATGAGTATGACAATAACAGAAGTTTTGAAAAGAATGCAATGGAGGCGGCCATCAAGATAGCCCTGGTGGGCACTCTGGTGGTGTGGACCTACCAGATCGTCAAACCCTTTATCATGCCTCTGATCTGGGGAGTTATAATAGCGGTGGCAGTGGAACCCTTTATTTCAAGGTGCAGCGAAATTGTGGGTGGCAGACGCAGGCTGGTCTCCTTCTTGTTCGCCATGCTCATAGTGGTGGCTTTGATAGTGCCTGTGGTAAAGCTCTCCACGTCTTCCTACGATGCCCTGGTTCCCATCATAAAGAACCTTCAGAGCAAAAATCTGGTGATCCCGCCTCCACCTGCGAGTATTGAGTCGTGGCCCATAGTGGGGCCGCATATTGCCAATGCCTGGCTGCACGCCTCGTCAAACATGGGGGCGGTAATAAAGCAGTTTGCACCCCAGCTCAAGGCGGCAGCAGGTTATCTCCTGGGGTCTGTGGGGGGAGGGGTCAAGGCCGTACTGGTATTCATCATATCCATTGTCGTGGCAAGCGCCCTGCTCGCCTCGGCGGATAGGTGGCAGGTGGCTGTGCACCGTGTCATGAAACGTCTTGCCGGGGACAGGGGGGACCAGATTGCTGAACTGTCAACCGCTACCATACGTGGAGTCATGCTCGGTGTGGTGGGGGTTGCCATCATCCAGTCCGTCCTCTCTGCCGTGGGCATGATTGTGGCAGGCATACCTGTGGCAGGCCTGTGGGCCGTACTTGTGCTGGTGTGCGCTGTGATTCAGCTTCCGCCCATACTGGTACTGGGGCCGGTGGCCGGATGGTATTTTACTGTTACGGATGCCACGCCTGCTACCATCTTTCTGGTTTACAGCATACTGGTAAGCTCAAGCGACAGTATCCTGAAACCCGTACTCATGGGACGGGGGGTGGATATTCCCATGCTGGTCATACTTGTCGGTGCCCTTGGGGGCATGATGCTTTCAGGCATAATCGGTCTGTTTCTTGGGGCTGTGGTTGTGGCAATCAGTTACACCCTGTTCATGGCATGGGTAAGTGAGGCAGATTCAGTGCCTTAGACGTCCTGGATATTACAGGATTCTAATATTTAATGTTTTAAATCATGTGATTTTTCCTTTAATTACAGTAAGATATTTTTTATTTCAGGGCGTCAGACAGGGCCTTTACCACCGCCTCCTGTTCCTGTTCCGTGATGAACGCATGCATTGGCAGAGAAAGTACCTCACGGGCTGCCTTTTCGGCAACCGGCAGGCTTCCTTCAGGTACCTGGAGCTGGGCGAACACCTTCTGCATATGCAGGGGCAGTGGATAGTGAACCGCGCAGGGAATTGCCCTTTGCTCCAGCTCTTTTACCACATCATCTCTCCTGCCATCAGGTATCCTAACTGTGTACTGGGCATATACGCATGTGCGGTCCCTTTTTGTGTGGGGGATCTGTACATCAGGTATCTGCTCGGATATCAGGTTGTTGTAGCGTTTGGCTGCAAGTTCCCTTGCCTGTAACTCCTCCCTGAAGTGTTTGAGCTTTGCAAGTACTACTGCGGCCTGGATGGCATCCAACCGTCCATTGATTCCCTTCATGTCGTGCCTGTACCTGCGGTTCTGGCCGTGGACCCTCATGGCCTTCAGTGTATCTGCCAAGGTTTCGTCGTCTGTGAAGATCATGCCGCCATCGCCGTAGCATCCAAGGGGTTTTGAGGGAAAGAACGATGTAACAGCCATGGAACTCAGGGCACAGGAGTACCTTTTCCTGTATGTGGCGCCAAATGACTGGCACGCGTCTTCAACCACGAATAGTCTGTTTTCTCTGGCAATCGCATTTATCTCATCCATGTCTGCGCACTGGCCGTAGAGGCTCACAGGGATGATCCCCCTTATGCGTCCCCCCGCCTTCTTGCGTTCTTTTATCTTCTGCTCTATGGCCTCAGGAGAGATGTTGAAGGTGTCAGGCTGGATGTCCACGAACTGCGGTGTTGCCCCAAGCATGGTGATGACCTCGGCTGTGGCGATAAAGGTGAACGGGGTGGTTATTATCTCGTCACCAGGGCCAATGCCCTGTGCCATGAGGCAGAGTAGTAGTCCATCAGTGCCAGAGGATGTGCCAACGGCAAACCTGCTCCCTGTAAAGCGGGCAAGGGCATCTTCCAGTGCGCGGACTGTGTCACCAAGTATGAACTGGCCGCTGTCCAGAACGGCCTGTATTGCACTGTTAATCTCCTGTCTGTACGCTCTGTACTGTCTGTCAAGGTCGATGAATTTCATGTCGGTCAGATGTTTGATCAAAGTGCTGTACGGATAAGTTCCGCAGCCTGAGTAATGTCAGTTTCCGTTGTGTATCTTCCCAGTGTGAGTCTCAATGTGCCCATTGCCACCTCTTCCGGTACGTGCATGGCGGCAAGTACATGGGATATGGCTACCTGCCTGTCGTGACATGCCGCGCCGGTAGACGCCATGAGGTCAGGACATGCAGTTAGTATCTCACTGCCAATTCTGCCTGGAAAGCTTACCAACAGGGTATTGCAAAGTGTATTGTCCGGTTCACCGTAGCGGTATACCCTGCTGTCAGATACCTCTTGCAGGAGTTGAAAGAGCCTGTCCCTAAGTTTTTTCATCTTTTCCACTGCCATGGCAAGGTCTGAGGTGACGAGACGGCATGCCTCTCCTATGGCGGCAGCACTGTGAACCGGCTCAGTCCCTGGTCTCATGCCGTGTTCCTGGCCTGCGCCAAACATGAGGTTCTGCCATGGAGAGCCCTTTTTTACATATAGCGCACCAATTCCCTTGGGGGCATACAGCTTGTGTCCTGCCACTGTGAGATAATCTGCACCGAGCCGGTTCACATCCACGGGCATCTTGCCCACTGCCTGTGCAGCATCTGTATGTACCGGTACACCGTGCCTGTGGGCCATGTCACATATCTTTTCAATGGGCTGGATAACCCCTGTCTCGTTATTGGCAAGCATGATGGAGATCAGGGCGGTATTGGAGCCAATGGCAGCCTCTATCTCTGCGGTATTCACCACCCCGGATTCGTCGACACCAACAAAGGTTATGTCCCAGCCTTGCTCCAACAGATGGATACAGGGGTTCAGTACAGAGGGGTGTTCGATCTTTGAGGTGATGATATGCCTCTTGGCAGGGCTGTTGGCACATGCCGCACCGAGGAGGACCATATTGTTGGACTCAGTACCTCCACTTGTAAATACGATCTCCGAGGGTGAGGCATTTATTGCCTCTGCCGTGCGGCATCGGGCCTCTTCAAGTATTTTTCCTGCAGCTTTCCCTGCACTGTGACTACTGCTGGGGTTTCCCCAGCAGGTCCTTATTACACGGGCCATAATCTCCTGTACTTCTTTGGCTACCGGTGTGGTTCCGTTGTAATCGAGATAAACTTTCATGACGTATTTGCGCAAGATCAGTAGGGGTGACGCCGGTGTCCTGCCGGCTATAAGGGGATGGTCGTGGTATTAAAGTTGTTATTTGTCCTGTTTTCAGGCATAATCAATCTGTTATCGGGGTGTGTTCTCTGGGTATAAGAGAATATGAGCATAATGTAATATTGATGAGAAGGCCATACAAAATTTTACAAACTGATCCATATGCAGGAAGAGGTAATTTGTTCTGCTGGCCTGTCTGTTTTTACAGGGCTGTTGGGACATGGTATGGTGCGTCAGGGGTGAGGTCGTCAGTCCTGCTGCTGATAACTGTCATTGTCCTGCTTCAGGGTTGTGCAGCCAAGACCGGCCATAGACATGTGTCAGGTCGCGGGCAGCGTGGCACCCAGAAGGCGTACACCATAGCAGGCAGGACCTACTATCCTTTACCATCGGCAAGGGGATTCAGACAGGTGGGTTATGCGTCGTGGTATGGTCCGGGGTTTCATGGCAGGAAAACTGCAAACGGTGAGCGTTATGACATGCATGCCATGACTGCAGCCCACAGGATACTCCCCATGAATACCTATGTCCGGGTGAGGAACCTGGAGAATGGCAGAGAGGTAGTGGTGCGTATAAATGACAGAGGGCCTTTTGTAAAGAACAGGGTTATTGACCTCAGTTATACAGCGGCAAAGAGGCTTGGTATCGTTGGACCAGGTACTGCCAGGGTAGAGATCACGGCCCTGGGAGAGAGCCGCATCACAGGGGACAGGTCGTCAGGGCTGAGAAGTATTCCGAATCTGACCAAGGGAGATTTTTATGTGCAGGTTGGTGCGTTTACGCATCCTGTAAATGCGTATGCCCTGCGTGACAAGCTGTCTATACGTTACAGCAGGGTCAAGGTCCGGAAGTATGAGACGGACAGGGGGACGTTTTACAGGGTCCAGGTCTTTGCTGCACACGACTATGCGACAGCCAGACGGGTCAGAGCAAATTTTGAGAGAAACGGTTTTTCACAGGCCTTTGTGGTGAGGTGGTGAGGTACAGTCTGGATATCAGGTGTCCTGGAGTACGGGACTTGGCAATTTCAGAATATAGGTGGTATCGTGTTTGCATATTTTCTTTGTAATGTTCATCTTTAAAGGAGGAAAATAATCGTCATGTCGTCCAATAGTTTAGATAATAAAATATTCCGAATGCCAGGTATGTACGGCTCCGGAGGCTTTACTCTCATTGAACTCCTGGTGGTGGTGATCATCATCGGACTTCTCGCAGGGCTCGTTGCCCCCAAGTTCTTTGGAAAACTTGGCGCAAGCAGGCAGAAGACGGCCAAGGCCCAGATATCACTCTTTGGTTCAGCGCTTGACGAGTTCCGGCTGGACAATGGGCGGTATCCGACAACTGACGAAGGACTCGCGGCCCTCAGAAAGAATCCCGGGGACCTGAAGAACTGGGCTGGCCCCTATCTTCCCAAGGCCATACCAAAAGATCCATGGGGTAATGACTATGTTTACAAATCTCCAGGTGAGCATGGCGACTATGACCTGTTGAGCTATGGACGTGATGGTGAGCCTGGGGGAGAGGGCGAGGATGCTGATATCGTAAGCTGGGAGTAGCATGCAGGAACTTGTCCCCTGGTCTATAAATATGCCGTGTCTTTTTTTGTATCGAACAGGAGAATCATCATAGATGTCTATCTCAGTTGGCAGCCTTGAGAGGCTGAACCAGCGGATCAGGGAGGTGTTCGGCCTCCCTGTCCCAGGAGACAGTAAGACCAGCACTGACAGGCAGGGGCATGGCAGCGGCGGGGCTGGCAGTGGTGAGCCAGGACGCTTCGTACCTCCTGATCCGGCCGAATTTGGCTTCACTCTCATGGATGCCAGGGATTTCCCTGATGAACCGCCAATGGTCAACGGTATCTCTCCCCAGACCATGAAGCAGTGGAGGGTGGTGCCGCTTTCTGTGACACAGGAGAGTGTCACGGTTGCTATGGCAGATCCTTTGGACATCTATCTCAGAGAGGTGCTGGCAGGGATATTTCGCGCAAAGGTCATTCCAAAGTGGGCAGAGGAGCAGGATATCGTGGCTGCGGTATACCGCTGGTATGAGGCAGATGTTGATCTTGAGGGCACTGAAGATGAGGAGACGCCAGACCTTGATGACAGCCTGTGGGATGACCCTGAGCAGTTGAGGGATCTTGCCAGCGAGGCCCCTGTGATAAGGCTGGTAAATCATGTTATCAGCAGGTCGCTTGAGGTCAAGGCATCTGACATCCATTTTGAACCCTTCAGGGACCAGCTAAAAATCCGCTTTCGCATAGATGGTGTGCTACACGATGTTGAGACAGTGTCAAAGAGGTTGCAGCCTGCCATTACGTCCCGCCTTAAACTCATGGCCAAGATGAATATCGCCGAGATGCGTCTCCCGCAGGACGGCCGTATAAAGGTGAGGGAGGGGCACCGGGAGATAGACATCCGTGTCTCGTCACTGCCCACCCTGTTTGGCGAAAGTATTGTGCTAAGACTTCTGAACAGGGAGGAGGTCAAACTGGAGTTGTCAAGTCTTGGCCTTTCAAAGGACATACGTGCCAACTTTCAGGAGATAATAGAGCGTCCATATGGCATGGTGCTTGTAACCGGGCCAACCGGAAGTGGAAAGACCACAACCCTGTATGCGGTTATGAACCGTATAAACTCCCCTGACAAGAAGATAGTCACCGTAGAGGACCCGGTTGAGTATCAATTGGATGGCATAAACCAGATCCAGGTCAAGAGTGATATCGGGCTTACTTTCTCCTCTGCCTTGAGGACAATCCTGCGTCAGGACCCTGATGTGGTGCTCATTGGAGAGATCAGGGACTCTGAGACAGCGGAGATCGCTGTACAGTCTGCACTTACCGGTCATCTCATGTTTTCTACACTTCACACAAATGATGCGGCAAGCGCAATTACCCGGTTGCAGGAGATGGGAATAGAGTCATATCTGCTTTCCTCCTGTTTGCTTGCCGTCATGGCACAGCGTCTTGTCAGGCGCATCTGTCCTCACTGTCGGGTGAAGCAGGCAGTAAAACCCGGCTTTATCGAAGAAATTTCCAGGGCAATGGGTGCGCCTATAGAAGATCCGCCTGAGTTTCTTTACAAGGGTGCCGGTTGTCAGGCATGTGCAAATACAGGGTATTCCGGAAGGACGGGGATATATGAGTTGCTGGTGGTGGATGAGGAGATAGAGAGCCTTGTCCTTGGTGAGACAGACAGCGGGACCATTGCCTCCAGGGCAAGGCAGAGGGGTATGAGGACGCTCAGGCAGGACGGTATCCTCAAGGTGCTGTCTGGTGAGACCACCTTTGAAGAGGTTATGAGGGTGACCAACTGAGGTTGATTCATGCCAAGATTCTTTTATGAGGCACTTGACCCTGGCGGACAGAAGGTTTCCGGTACTGAGGAGGCCAAGAGCCGGGATGAACTCATTGCCGGGCTTGTATCTCAGGGTATGCAGCCTCTCAAGATAAAGCGGCTTCAGCAGATTGAGGCCCTGTGGCAGAGCAGGCGCAGCAGGTTCAGTCACGACAATCTCCTTTATTTTACAAAAGAGCTTGCAGATCTCCTTGGTGCAGGGATTCCTCTGGAGCGTGCCATGGCAATACTTGCTGAATCTGCTGAAGAGGAGCAGGTGCGTGGGCTCATCCGGGATATCCGTACAGATATTCAGGGAGGAAAGAAGCTGTCAGAGGCCCTTGCCGCCTGGCCTGGCATATTCGACAGCCTGTATGTAAACATGGTACGTGTAGGAGAGATGGGTGGAGTGCTGCCTGCAGTGCTTTCAAGGCTTGGCGAGTTCCTGGAGCGATCCCGAGAGACCAGAAAGTTTATTATAAATTCTTCTATCTATCCCATAATACTCCTGTTTGTGGGAGTGCTGTCTGTGTTCGTGCTGGTTACCTTTGTGGTGCCCAAGTTTGGTCAGATATTCGAGGACATGAACCAGCCTGTTCCGTTTGCCACCGCCATGATTATTGAGACAAGTACGTTTGTACGCCAGTGGTGGTGGGTGATGGCCATTGTGTCCGCGATATTGGTTTCGGCATTCTATTTGTGGATCAAAAGCCCGGATGGCAGAAGACAGTGGGATCGTATTGTTCTGAAGCTGCCTGTAGCAGGCCCGTTTGTTCGTACTGTCCAGATGAGCCGTCTGTTCAGGACCTTGGGAACTCTTCTTGAGAGTGGTGTCCCTATCCTCAAGGGTATATCTCTTGCCGCTGAGGTGATTACAAACTCGGTCATAAGAGGTGCCATGGAGGAGGTATACAAGGGGGTACGGCAGGGGCGCAGTCTGAGTCATCTCATGAAGAGTTCCGGTGAGTTCCCCTCTCTTGTGGTGCATCTCGTTGCCGTTGGTGAGGAGACCGGCGCCCTTGCAAGGATGCTTCTCAAGATTGCAGACGATATGGATTCAAAGATACAGAACGATACCAAGATGTATCTTGCAATGGTGGAGCCCATGACCATAGTGCTTATGGGGCTTGTTATTGGTGGTATAATTCTTTCCATGCTAATGGCCATATTTGGTATTAATGATATTGCAATGTAGAGGCGTTGATGGTGATAATGTCTTGCCCTTTACGGAAGACAGTGCCTGATTTTGGTTTTACGCTCATAGAGCTTCTGGTAGTGCTCGTTTTAATAGGCCTGCTGAGTTCCTTGGTGTTCGTGTCTGTTGCCGGAGGGATATTGAAATCCGGGGAGAGACGTTTTGTCACCGGATTTACGCAGGATATTTTCAGGGCCCGTGCATCAGCCCTGGGAAGTGGCAGGGCCGTGGTACTATTGATAGACGGGGAGAAGCGCCGCTACAGCATCAATCGGCGCCACTGGAAGGATATTCCTGAGACACTTCAGGTAGAGGGAGAAGGTATAGCTGATATATCTGATAATGAGTACGGGATAATTTTCTATCCGGATGGCAGTTCCAGCGGTGGTGAGATAGACATAAAGTGGAATAGCGGGGTTACAGACAGGATAGTGGTGGACAAACTGTTTGGCCTGATCAGAAAGGAGCGGATTTCATGAGACTGGAGATGCTTCCTGTGAGAGTCTCTAATCGTGGGGGCATATGCCGGTTTTGTAATGATCCTGGCCTGACCATCGCCAATGCAGGATTCACTCTGATGGAGGTGCTGGTGGCAACGGCCATTACTGGTATTGCCCTTGGTGTCCTGTTGTCAGGGTTTGCTCAGGGGCACAGACAGGCGTTTCGTGGTGACATGGCCAGGAAGGCAGCAGGGGCTGCCAGGGTGGTGCTCCATATGTTTGACAACTCTGGGGAGCAGTTTCCTGAGAGTGATTCCGGAGATATTGAAGGTTATGAGGGCTGGACTTACAGGTTGGAGTCAAGGGAACTGGTAGTGCATATCAGGGAAGGTGGCCTTCAGGAGTCAGACATGTCCGAAGGGGAGGATGAATCTGCCGATTCCGGTGTTGAGGTCCCTGAGTTAAGAGAGGTATCCCTCAGCATTATCCCGCCAAACAATGTCCATCCATTTATTCTTACCATGTGGGTCAAAGCCGGTGATCAGTGACAGTTTCCACGGGATGTACAGGGGATGCAGAGGTTTTACTCTGCTTGAACTCCTGATATCCATTACCCTTGTATCGGTTATAATTGTAATACTCTCCATGGCCATCAGGACAGGACTCCGCGCATATATGCGGGGGCGTGAGGCAAACAGGCAGATAGTGGCTGTGTCCGCCATACAGGGGCTTCTCAGAAGACAGCTCATGATGGCTGTCAGGCCAGGGCTTGGCAATTTGAGCAAATTTTTCAGGTTTCATGGAGATGAGGATGAGTTGATATTCGTCACCACCCACGTTCCCCTTGGATCACAGTCAGGGGGCATCTTTCTGGTTGTTTACCGGTTTCAGCAGGGAGACGACTCCCTGGTCTATGCCCAGCACATTGTTACAGAACCTGCGGAGGTGGAGGATGAGCTGCCCGGGCATGTACGAACAGAGGATATAAAGGATTTGAGAGATCAGGGCTGGGACGTGTCGATTGTTCCAGGTATTCATGCTCTATCCTTCTCCTATCTTGACCCGAACAGTGATATGGACGTGGCAGCAGTGGATAGGTGGCCATCTGCATGGTACAGGGACAGGCAGCTACCCGCGTCAGTGGGGCTTGTTGTTGAGTTGGACAGTGACAATCCAGAAAGAAGACGAAATTTTTCTTCTTTTTTTGATATACCTGAATGGAGCGGATTGAGGCAAAGAGGCGTAACCGGCAAGTGATGTCACTAAATTGAGCGTTTCAAATCATGTGGAATTTTGTTTTGCCTTTAATTACAGTGGATTATTGATGCTTTCTGTAGGATTATCCGTCACCCGACGGGTTTGCCCCAACTGTTTTGCTGACTGCATAATTTGAAACCGCTGCGGGATTCCCAATTTCGCATGATCTGTTGCCTCGGAGTCTTCGCTTCCCTGTCGGATACTTGAAGTACAAGAGTACGTCTGCGTCTCCTCCGCCTTGCATCTCATGCAAAGTTGGGAATCGTTCAATTTAGGTGTCAGTGTGTTGTGCAATCATGGCTGAAGAGATATTTCAATATAGGCGTAAGTCATCGTTGTTGTTTTCGGACCAGGCTGGTACTGTTCTTGTCCTTGTGTTATGGGTCCTTGCCATGCTCACTGTAATAGGTGGTTACTATGCAGTGGAGGCACGTATAAGGAGAAACGTGGGCCAGTCGGCCTGGAATGAGCTTCAGGGTCAGGAGGCAGTCTACTCCATTCTGCGTCTTGCTGCCCTCAAACTTGCTCCCCCTGGCGCTTCAAGGGATAAGGACAAGGAAGATGCGAGCCTTGAGGGGGATGTCCGTGTATATGCCGACGGGGTCCCTTGCACGGTGAAGTTTGGGGGGCAGGTCCTGGAGTTTGTGTTTCAGGACGAAAGTGGCAAGCTGGGTATAAACCAGGCAACTGAGCAGCAGCTCGAAACCCTCTTTGGTGCCCTGTTGGGTGAGGATGACCAGCGTGTGCTTGAACTTACTGAAAGCATTCTAGACTGGCGAGATGCAGACAATATCGCCAGGGACGACGGTGCAGAAGACGACTTCTATGCACGGCGTAAACCGCCATACCAGGCTGCAGATCGACCTTTTCTGTTGCTTGACGAGTTGCTCCTTGTGAGGGATGTGGACATGGATCTGTTTTATGGCCCTCTGTCATGGATATCAGAAGAGGATGCCGAGGCAGATGCAGATCAGGATGGGGAGGTACAGCCAACCTGGACAGGGGGGCTGCGTGACCTGCTCAGTGTCTACAACGATGCATCAGGTATAAACATGCAGTATGCTCCGGCGCCGTTGAAGGAGCTGTTTCAGGGCAGCACTGGCGCTGGCGGTACGGCAGGAAAGACCTTCTGCCTCCAGATGAAGTGGCAGGGCATTGGGTATGCAGTCTACTGGTCCCGCCTTTCAACAGGCCGTTTTGGTATAATTCACTGGACCGAGCAGGGATATCAGCCACCTGAAATCAAAAAAACAGCCACGGTAGTGAGGTAACTGCGCTTTTCCGGTTAGTCTTGCAATATTCTGCTTCCGATTCATTTTTTCTTTTTTGGTCCCTGAATTAGATTTTTCCAGCAATTTTTCATATCGTATCTTCCTTTAAAATTTGGTTTCTTTTCTGGGCTCCTGTTTTATCCTCTTGAAATAATTGGTTATTGAGCATAACGCTTGGGGAGATGAATTCAGTTGGTGCTCTCTGGCTAAAAAAAATGATGATCATTTTTCGTTCAGTTTTTTTGTTTTGGTGTCGATATCCTATTTTAAGAGGACAGTTTTACCAAAAAAAGAAAAGGGAGATAGTTATATGTCTAAGAGATCGGTACGAACAAAGATTGCAGTTGGTTTTGGAGCCCTGATTAGTCTGTTTCTAATAGCGTCTTTGATTGCCCTGTATCAGGTAAAGATACTCAGGACCAGTGATAGCGGGGTGCAGGAACGTTACAAGCAGATGCTGGATATAAAAGACCTTAACATTCAAAGTATGAAGCTCACCCTTGCCGGCATGGATATCATTATTGACAAGGATAGTGATGAGGCACTGCAGCATCTCCCCAAGGTCACAGCGATAGTGAATTGGCTCAGTGACAACAGGGAGCACATGAACAGTATTGCCGATACTGATTATGAACGAAAGACTCTTGCGCAGGTGTTTGCCAATATGGATGCGGCAATACGGCTCATCAAGCAGCAGTTGATCCCTGCAATAAAGGCGAAAGATAAGGGAAAAGAGTTTTTCTCAATGGTGGATGACAAGCTTGATGGCTTAGGTGACAAAAACTCAGAGCTGATCAGTGGGCTCATACACAGTATACAGGGCGAGGTGGATGAAAGTACCCTCGGTATGGCTGCTGCTGCCAGGCAGGCTGATGTTTCGCTTCTTGGTATGCTGGTGGTGGGGATAATCCTGTGTGTGGTTGTTACCCTGTTTATTACAAGGGACCTCATGAATTCCCTTGGCGCAGAGCCTGATGTCCTTGCTGATATAGCGAGAAAGATATCAGAGGGAGATCTTTCCCTGAATCTCGACGGACGCAAAAATGCAGCAGGGATTTACGGTGCCGTGCAGGTCATGGTTGATTCTCTGAGAAAGCTGATTTCCGGGATAAAGAAGGCGGGTGAGAGTCTCGCAGAGGAATCAGAGCATCTTATAAGCGAGTCAGAGACACTTGCGGCCTCTGCAGCCGAGACTGAGGCCCATGCCCGTACCATGAGCAGTAATACAACAGATGTGTCAAACAATGTGCAGAACGTGGCCAGTGCCATGGACGAGATGACTTCAGCGGTGTCTGAGATCAGCCAGCATACAAATGATACTAAGTATTCTGCCCAGGAGGCAAGTGCAGAGGCAGAGAGGGCAAGGGATGTGCTGAGCCGGTTGCTCAATGCCTCGTCAAAGATTGGAGAGGTGAGCAAGCTCATCGGTTCAATTGCGGAGCAGACCAACCTGCTCGCATTGAACGCCACCATTGAGGCCGCGCGGGCCGGGGATGCCGGCAAGGGTTTTGCCGTTGTTGCCAATGAGGTAAAGGAACTGGCCAAGCAGACCTCCGACTCTGTAAATGAGATTGATGAGATCGTGCGAAATATCCAGAGTGGCGCAGATGAGGCAAACAAGGCAGTTGAAAAGATTGCGGATACCATTCAGAAGGTGGCAGATTTCTCTGACAGCGTGGCTGCGGCAGTAGAGGAACAGACGGCCACTACTTCAGAGATAAGCCTCAGCGTTCAGACTACCAGTCAGGAGGTTGCAGAGCTGGCACAGATGAGCAGCAATATAGTGGATGCTGGAGACAAGACTGCGGAGAGCGCGGAAAAGGTTGAGAATTCAGCCGTAAATCTCAGAAAGCTTGCGGAAGGCTTGAGGCATGAGATATCCGGTTTCAGACTTTGATGCCGGTGGATCACATTATGGGCAGGGTTCAGAATGTTTCTTGTCAATATGCCACGGAAGCTCGCAAGTTTACCGGGCAACGAGGCGGAGGGGGCCCGGACCCGAACCGGGTCTTCATGCCCTGGAAATTACCGCAGAGCCGGTAAACTTGCGAGTCAATCTCTGATACAGTCAGGAAGAGAGAAATGTCTTTCTTCCTGTTTTTTTATTTTCTGCCTTTGTTCAGTCCGAGTTTACGGCGTGTGATACCTGCTATTCCAATAAGTCCTGTACCGAACAGCAGTATGGTGGCAGGTTCGGGGACAGGGGCAATGTTTGCGTCAAAGGTGGTTATTCCTGCCCCCTGGGTGATAACGGCTTTCATGGAGAGGGTAAAAGGACTTCCTGTGGGAATGTTCGCCATTGCTACGCTTTCAGCAGCAGAAAAGGCAGGATAGTTGTGTGTCATGTCACCCCACAGTATATCAATATCATAACCGTTTATGCTGGCATAAAAGTCTATTGAGCCATATGTGGTGCCCCCTATTGATGCAACAAATCCTTTGATGGTGGAGTCAAGGTCAGCAAAATCCGCATATGTATCCTCAACGCTTACAGCAATTACGCCGCCCAATGGTCCGTTAAAGGGGTTATAATCAATAGTCAGGGAGAAGATATCCAGCATGGGCAGTGTGTCAGTGCCGAGAGCTGGATGAGATACGCCAGCAAGGGAGTTAATATCCCACTGGCCAATGTTAGTGCCGTTGAGTAATGTACCAGTGTAGCTAACATATCCGTCGTTATCATCGTCATTGACAGTTATCTCTGCGCTGCCATCGTTCCCGTTATCAAATGAGATGGATAACGCCATTGCGCTTCCGGCTGTTAAGAGAACTATAAGAAAGAACAGAGTGGTAATCTTGGAAAGTGTCTTAAGCATAAAGACCTCCTTAAAACTTATTGTTTTTTGTTTTACCGTTAAGTCTGCACCAAAAGATCGTTTGAGATTTTCAGCGACACACCTTGGGTGATCATGCTCATGCAGTCCGTGTTTTGATGGGGCATATACCTCCTTTTAAAACTTGATGAATTCTGCATAAGGTTTTTCCGAGTTGGTTTTATAGAAAGCAATAACCGTGCCATTAAAATTTTAATCAGAAAACCATGTTAAATGGGCATAATTGCGCTTTTGTTTGGCTTGCTGGGTTTTGGGAGAAGTTTTTTTCCTGACAAAAAGGGGTAATAATTTTCTTTTGCGTGATGTCTCAAATCATTGCTGCGGATGGTCTGGCGGGTTGCTAAAAAACATGAGAAAAATCGTGTGAACTATTTGATTTTTTTTATTACCCTGCTATAAGATTAAAAAAAATGGCAGTGTTAGCAGGTCTGTTGACTCTGATACATGTGACATGGACCATGTTGCTTTGGTAGCTGGCAATTGGTTTAGAGACAGAATTGATGATGGGGCCACGAGGGGCTGAGATGAGATATCACGAGTTATGTATCCGGATTGGCAACCAGTATGTGGGGCAGGTCTTCCTTTGCGTCCTTGTGGTCTTGTTGGCAGGCTGTTCTGCCAGTCGTGAGACTTCCTGGCACTGGGATGATGAGGCAAGCAAGAGATACTGCGTGAAAGGGCCGTCTACTGCTGATAAACGGATGGTTGGCGTACCAACGTGCAGAAAAAGACCATATTTTCTGGATGATGTTAATTATATTAATCAACGTATCCGGGGGCCTTTGAAGAATGCCAAGATCATAATCAACAAGACCAAGCGTAGGCTCTATCTCCTGTCAGAAAATCGGGTTGTAAGGGTTTATCCCATAAGCCTTGGTTTTGACCCTGTGAACGACAAGGAGATGCAGGGTGATGGTCGAACACCGGAGGGCAGGTTTTATGTCTGCACCAAGAATGCCAGGAGTAAATATCATCTTTCACTTGGTATAAGTTATCCCACCCTTGAGGATGCAGAGCGTGGCTTGAGGCAGGGGCTCATAACCAGGCAGGAGTATGAGAAGATAGTGTGGGCCATAAGGAATGGGAAACGGCCACCGTGGTCAACCAGGCTTGGCGGGGCAATATGTATACATGGTGGTGGGGTGGCATGGAACTGGACCAAGGGGTGTATTGCACTGAATAACAGGGATATAGAAGAGTTGTTCAAGATAGTACCTACGGGTACTCCTGTGATTATTGAAAAACTCGGTACCCGGACCGCAAATCTTGGCGAGGGGAGCAGATTCAGTAGGCGGATGAAGAACAGCATGAATTAGTGTTAATACATATCTAATGGTGCTTACCCCCTCTTGTGCCTTGTCTGTGAATAAAATTTTTCATTTTTCTATATGGGTTTAAATGTAGAAGGGGCTGCTGTCTTTTGGTGTGGCGTCTTGAAATCGGCATGGTGGTTATATGAAATTTGCTTGCCCTTAATGTCGGTATTGAAAACGAAATTTAATTGACATATCTTCATCAAAACAATATTATTTTCCGTGCAATTTGTTTTATGGATATGCGCAAAGTTACCGATAAGGTATAAACAACCGGGGGATTGATTGTATAAGCCTTTTGAGGTGATGGGTCTCCCGAAATTATTATCTTTCTGCCACAAAAGGCAGAGTGACAACATAATTTTTTTGATTACTAATTAACCTTGCGACGTGCCCTGCACCGGTAAGGGAAGAGCTACCTCTTCTTTAGAGTCCCGTTAATCAAGTCAGGTCACGGATCAGGGAAAACAAGGGAATAGAGGAGGTTTTATGATGAAAATCAAGAGAGTTGTGAGGTTTGGGCTGCCACTGTTTATAATGATGGTGTCCCTGCTGCTTGTATCGTGTGCCAACAACGGGACGACGGCCCAATCTGAAGGTTCTGAGGCAGGAGCAGTGGAACAGCAGGCGCCTGCCAAGACACAGACTGCAGCAGTCGAATCTTCTGATGTGGCCAAGCAGACAGGCGGAGCTGGCGGGGTGGAGCTGTACAAGGGTGAGCCCCGGTCAATTCAGCCTGTTCAGTGTGGTTCATGTCACCGTGGTGAGTACAAGAGGCTTCAGGCCAGTAACAGCAAGCACCGTTTTGACTGTCTCAAGTGCCATACCAAGCTTCATGCCTACATTCCGACAAAGAAAAATTACAAGGCCATCATGCCCAAGTGCACCAGGTGTCACGGACTTAAACACGGGGATGCCTTCCCCAACTGCCTGCAGTGCCATACCGATCCCCATTCACCCCTCGATATTCCCTTCTCTGGTGTGCAGCAGAAGGTTAAAAACCGCCATGGAAAGAAGGTCGTGGCCTGTGAGGTCTGCCATTACAATCCTGAAGGCAAGGAGATGGAGGAGTATCCCTGCAAGCACAATACTGAAGTGGGTTGTGTGGGATGTCACATAACAGGGATTGATGCTACCAAGCACGGTATGAAACCAACCTGTTTTGACTGCCATGAACCTCATGTTCAGGGGCAGACCTATAAAGATTGTCTGGTATGTCACCGTCCCCACAGTGCCAAACATATACTGAAGTATCCTGAGAATACGGACAATAAGGTATGTGGCTCATGTCATACCAAGATTTACGAGGATCTGCAGAGGAATCATACCAAGCACAGTGATCTCTACTGTGCAACCTGTCACCCGCATCATGGTGAGATACCAAGGTGTCAGAAGTGTCATGGAGAACCGCATGGTGCTGAGATACATCATAAGTTCCCCAACTGCCTCAAGTGTCATATCGATCCGCATAACCTGCCGGTCAATCCATAAGACTGGTTGTTGAAACTGTGCCTGGGTACTGCCATTAAAGGTGGTACCCAGGTTTTTTCTTTTGAGGGTACTTGTTCCCTTTCCGGTACGAGAAAATTTATTCCCTGTGCTGAAAAATCAATTAATGTTTCAGTTGCCACCAAAGGGTGCGCTGAGGCCCAACGGGCCTGCTGATCCGCTTCCATATTATTATGCGCCCATGATTGGGCTGCTTTACAGGAGGCGTATTGAGCAGGGTCTTGCCATGCTTTCCCCGCCATACGGTTCTATCCTTGAGGTGGGGTATGGCAGTGGTGTGCTTTTGCCCTCTCTATGCAGGATTGGAGATTATGTGGCGGGGGTTGATCTGAATTCTGATCCTCAGGAGGTAGGTGCGGCAGTAAGTCGGCTTGGGGCAGAATGTGAACTGAGGAGAGGGGATCTGCTTGATGATCTTTTCCACACTCAGAAGTTTGATCTTGTTGTCGCCTTTTCAGTGCTTGAACACATAGCGGACTTGGAGCCGGTTTTAAGCCGGTTTCATGAGCTGTTGTCGCCATCAGGGCATCTGCTTGTTGGTATGCCGCGTGTGGACAGGTTTATGGAAAAGGCCTTTGAGATAATTGGTTTCAGTAATATAGAAGACCATCACGTCACAGATTATAGGACCTGTTTGAGACAGGCCACTCGATGGTTTGATCTTGAGGGGTTTTCACATATGCCTTCATGGTTGCCTGAGAGAGCAGGTATCTATTTCAATATGTTTTTTGTTCGGAAGGATACGTAACCACCGATATTTTCTTTTTCTGAATAGTTTTACTAATCAGTAATAACGCGTTTGAGGCCATTTCTTGCAAGAGATACTGCCCCGCACCGTCTCATGTCCACAAGGGTTATGCTCTGATACCTGCCGGTAATTTCTATGCGTGGAAGACAGTACATGTAAGATCGGTGTTCAGGAAATATGGTCCCTTCTCTTATGGTAACCGCGGTTTTGAAGCCACAGGCCTTTACCTCTGCAAATTCTCTTTGCCCCACTTCCTCCCTTGAGCCAAACGGGTAGGCAAAGTGCATTACACGCACTCCAGTCCTTTGTTCAATCTTTTGTTTTGACTCTTGAATTTCCATGCGGACCTGGCTCAGTGGTAATTTTTTCAGATTGTAGTGGTGCAGTGTATGGGCCCCTACTGTTGCAAGTGGGTGGTGTGCAAGATACATGACCTGTTTCCAATCGAGCATCTGTGATTTGTAGTCTCCTGCGTCTATCCCATAGGGTGTGAAAATAGCATCCGCTGCCTGGGATATATGGTCTTGGGGGATTGCCATCAATATGTCCCTGATGAGGTTGTATGCAGCCTCCTTATCCTCAAAGGTTGATGTAGGAATGGAATAGTGTCTGTGGTTAAGGGTGAACTTTATGTTGTCTGCAGTACCAAGAATCAGGTCCTCTATCATGTACCACCACAGGAGTGCGGTCTGGTCTGCAAAGGAGGTTATTATATATACGGCAAACGGGACATTGTGCCTTTCAAATATTGGTAGAGCATGCTCTATGATATCTGAATAACCATCATCAAAGGTAAAGCACACAAAGGGGCGTTTCCCCTTATCGTTGGATGTGATTCTTTGGTGCATATCGTCAAGAGAGATGATTTCATACCCAATGTGTCGGAAAAACAGAATCATTTCCTGTAGAAAATCAGGAGTGACCTCAATCCTGGAATTTGCTCCAATACGAGGCCTTTTTGATGAAGGTAATACCCGATGCATGGCAAGTATTACCCCACTGCCTCTGTAGAATGGGCATAGTATCCGGTAAATCCGCGTAATGCGGCATAGGAAAATGGCTGAGTCGACAAGGCTGTGTTTTATATTCATGGCCTGAAAGTGCGGGAAGCCCTCATATCTTTTTCAAAAAGAGTAGCTCAGTGTAGAGATTGTCGATATCCTCGGGTGAAAGATTCCTGGAACGAAACAGCCGCGGATATCTCAGGTTATATTTTATTCCAGGAAAGGGGATGGGCCCAGGAAGTAGTCTACGGTCTATCACTGTGAGAGGAGTACGGTTGATCCTGAGGAACTCCCCCTGTATCCTGCCCATGTTTTTTTTGAACAGGGCAGGATCACTCGCATGATATACCTGTGTAAAGGGTATGCCGCGTTTTATAACCCTGTTGAAGGCCACATGGCAGAATTCCTGCTGATTGTTGACATTCCATATGATGAGATGGTTACACCATGGGGCGGGATGATGGTTTAACAGGGATGTCCTGGTATGTGGCACGATTTCGTCTATCGTTGTCCTGTCTGTTGAAATGCCCCAGTTTGGAGGACGGTTTAATAAAGGCATGTACGGAAAGATGACGACCTCTTTATCAAGGGGCTGAAATTTGAACTGCCTTAGTATCTCGCTGGCCTTTTCTGACGGGGTAAGGCTTGTGATGGTCAAGTTGTCCTCTTTGAGAGCGGAGAGGAGCAGCAGCAGGCTTTGTGCCCTGTAATCTTCCTGTACATACCAGCAGAACAGGTTACATAGACTGTAAATTTTTCCTTTGATTTTTCTGTCGTGAAACAGTCCTCCGAGAAACCCCACAGCCTCTGGCCCCTGCATCATGACCCAGCCTTTGTGATGATAATTCTTAGACCACTGTGCGTTGAACAGGGTGCGCCATGCCTTCCTGTCCATACCCGGGATCTCAAATTTTTTCAGCAGGGGGAGGATGGCGTCAAAGAGTTCAATAGTGGCCGGTTTTATTTCAAGCATTATCTGTCAATGTTGGTCACGGTCAGTGCATGTACCGTTGTGTGCTCCTGTACCGTCATCCTGCCGTTATCTTCTTCTAACTTTCTTGAATCTTTCGTTAAGCTTGATTTCTTTCACAATATTGATTTTTACCGGTACCTTCCACGGTTGAAGGGCCTGATAACACGCTTTTTTTATGCGAATTGCGCACTGGTGCGGGTCTTCATCTTCAATGAGGCTGATGTCTGCACAAACGATGTTTCCTGTTATGGCGTGTCGTTCCCCGTATATCACTACATCAGAGATATTCTGAAGTGACTGGATGAATTCTTCCACTTCAGCAGGATAGACCTTTTCCCCTCCTACATTGATTATGTCGCTGTCCCTTCCTTGAATGCGGTAATATTCTCCATTTTGTTCAACAGTATCACCTGTAATGAACCATCCATCGTCAGTGAAGGGGCTGGGGGCGTTCAGATAACCCAGCATGGCAGAGTGCGCCTTTATCTGCAATATTCCGTCAACAACCCTGGTCTCAAACCCCTCGCCCCCTATCTTTACCCACAGGGAGTCTGAACTCTTGGATCTGGAGCGTAGGGTTCCAACCTCAGTGGTGCCGTACTTTTGAAGAATGGTAACGTCAGGGAAGATGCGTGCGCATTTTTCAAGTGTAGACTGGAGCATGACCTCTGAACCATACGCAATGTATCTGAGAGAGGAGAGATCATATCTTTTGTAGGCCTCACTGTAGATGAGGAGATTCAGGAAAGTGGCAGAGACAGGCAGGACTTCCACCCTGTATTTTTCTATGGCCTGGCATACGGCATCAGGAGAACGGTCCTGTATTGTGACTATGCAGCTCTTGTTTGACAGACAGTAGAACAGGGTATCCAGGCCAGCTATGTGGTCGAAGAGAAGGAAAGCCAGTGTCACGAAGTCATGGCGCGGAGTCTTGTATTTTTCAAGCAGATGTACCATATCGTGCAGGATGGCCTTGCTCTTTCCTGTTGTTCCGGATGAAAACAGTACAAGACCTGCGTGCCTCCTCTTATGGAGTTTCTCGTAAAGGGGATGGGAGCCATTTCCTGGCAAGTTCCTTATGTCGGCCCTGTCATTACTGTTCAGAGAAATGGCCATTTCAGCATCAGCCGTCTGGATCAGTTCTGCCTTTTTGTGGCCAATTGCCGTGGTCATGGGCACCACGATGCATTCATGGTTTATCATGGCAAGCAGGATAGCCACACTCTCTGGGGAAAAATCTCCTTCGAGTACAGTGACAGTCCCTGGTTTTACGTGGCTTTCACACAACTTTTGTTGCCACCACAGAGTACGTTTAAGCAGTTGGTCATAGTTGTATGTTGAGTCCTTCCATACTATGGCCGGACGGCTACATGCCTCTTTGAACCGTTGGAGTAAAAAATCTGCAGCCATGCTCAGAATAACCCTTCAGATACCCCCAAGATAGATAACCTGGCCAGTAATAAAGTCACTCTCGGGTTTGATGAAAAAGTCAATGACATTGGCAATATCTTCCATTTTGCCAAACCTGCGTATGGCCTGGCGTTGAAGCAGTGCATTTATCTTGTCTTCAGGGACAGAGCGGATGAGGTCTGTCTTTATTGGAGTAGGGCCAACGGCATTGACGGTAATTCCAAAGCCGGATAGCTCTCTGGCAAGTATCTCCGTGAGTGATACCACGGCTGCCTTGGATGCCGCATAGATGGCTTCCCCTTCCAGTTTGAGCGGGGTTGCCACTGTGGCAAAGTTTACTATGCGGCCAAAGCGGCCTTGCTGCATGAGTTTTGCTGCTTCCCGGCAGAAGAGAAAGGTGCCGATTATGTTGGTATCTACAATCTTGCGTACAGAGGCAAAGGGAGTCAGCATGATGTGATTCATGGATGCTATCCCTGCATTGTTTATCAGGTATTCAAGCCCTCCAAACTCCTTTCTTATCACGTGTAGCATCTCCACCACCTGTTTTTCATGGGAGACGTCAACAGTAAAGTGGTGGTAATTGGGGATTGACAGACTGTTTCCCTTGCGGCTGCATCCAAATACAACAAACCCCTTTACGGCATAGTATTGGGCAAGGAATGCACCTATGCCCCTGCTGGTGCCGGTGATAAGCATACGTTTTTCAGACATGGGATTTTTCAGCCAGCAGTATGGAGATGTAGTCAGCAAGGGCAGAGACAGTCCTGAAAGGGCTGTTTTTCTGGGACATTGCCCGTTCGTCTGCAAGCGTGACGTTCACGCCGGTTTCTTGGGCAATTTTTTGCTCCACCGATACAATGAATGATACCAGGCCGATGGAATCAAGGGTTCCTTTTTCACCAAACAGGACTGTAGCAGGTGATTTTTCAATTGCGTGCCCAGTAGAACGTATCTCGTTTAGCTCATCAATTGCGGAAAATAGTATGTCCATTATCTTGTTTGAATCAATCACGTTGGCTCCTGATTTAGCAATTGCGTAAAAATATCGATAAAGGGTATATATTGGCTGTTATATGGCTTGTTGCCTGAAAAATGCAATAATATAAATGCCTGGTATTGAAATACATAGGTTTTTTTGTGACCCTTTCAAGAATATGATGGTTCGTTTTCAGACAGGGTAACATGAAGTATTTACCGGTACTATACAGATAGGGCATGTAAGTACTGTTGTGATAATGGTTATAAATTTTATCGGCCAATAATGATCTGATAATAACAGATTCATGGGATGCAGGTCCATGAGACAAGCATGAAAGTTTGCCATAGAGGAAACAGCCTGTAGAGTAGCCACTGAGGAACGTGTTACAGTTCCTGTCAGGTTGAATAGAAAAACGTTTTTAAATCAGGAAACATAACCGCATGAATCACACAAACCGCACAGTCCACAATAAACCTGCCGCTGGCTTTACCATTTCAGTGAATGATGCGTGGTGCAAGCGTTGCGGAATTTGTTCGGAATTTTGTCCTGCACAGGTGTTTGAAACCGATGATTTTGGACTGCCTGCCCCTGTGAACCCGCAGAGATGCACTGCCTGTATGCTGTGTGTGGTGCTCTGTCCGGATTTTGCCATAGAGGTCCGTGCCATTGCCTCTGAGCCGAACAGTGAGTAGGAGAGACTTGCCGTGACTTCTGAGCCATATAATGGGAATGTGCGGTTCATGCAGGGGAATCGGGCCTGTGCCCTTGCTGCCCTTCATGCAGGTATGCGATTTTTTGCAGGTTATCCCATAACCCCTTCCTCAGAGATCGCTGATTTCCTTGCTGCCGAGCTTCCACGATGTGGAGGGAGTTTTATACAGATGGAAGATGAGATTGCCAGCATGGGGGCTGTTATAGGTGCCTCTCTTGCTGGCGTGAAGGCCATGACAGCCACGTCAGGTCCTGGATTTTCCCTGAAACAGGAACTCATTGGTTATGCGGCATTGTGTGAGATTCCTTGCGTGATAGTGAATGTTCAGCGTGGCGGGCCTTCAACCGGGCTTCCCACCTCTCCTGCCCAGGCAGATGTGATGCAGTCAAAGTGGGGATCTCACGGTGACTATCCCATGGTTGTGTTGTGCCCTTCTTCTGTGGCGGAGACCTATGAGCTTACTATAAACGCTTTTAACCTGTCTGAAATGTTGCGTACCCCCGTAGTTCTGCTATCTGATGAGATCGTAGGCCATCTTTATGAAAAGATCACCCTACCGGGAGAACCGGATATAGTGCTTACAGAACGAAAGCTACCAGGGCCCTGCCCTGCAGGTAAATATCACCCCTATGATACTGACTCAATGTCTGATGTCCCTGTTATCCCGAATGTAGGAACCGGATTTCACTGTCATATTACTGGCCTTATCCATGATGGTGCGGGGTTTCCAACCCGTGATCCCGCTGAAGTAACCTCTCTTTTGGAGAGGCTCCATTCGAAGATAGAGTCAAGAAAGCGCAGTATATGTCTTGTGGAACGCAGGGAGGTGGATGATGCGCGAGTGGTGTTATGTTCTTTCGGGGCCTCTGTTAGATCATGTTTCCAGGTAGTAAGGGAGGGTAGGTCTCAGGGTCTTGAAATAGGTGGAATAAATTTGAAGACAGTGTGGCCTTTTCCGGATTTCGTGTTCAAAGAGTTGCCTGCCAATGTTGAGACTGTGCTGGTTTGTGAGATGAATAGAGGCCAGTTGAAAGGGGAGGTGGAGCGGGTTTCTTGCGGAAGGTATCGGGTCGTTGGTCTTAATAAATGTTCAGGTACAATGATAACTCCCCAAGAGATAGAGAGTGCCCTTGAAGGACTTTTATGACATAAAGAAGATGCTGCGTTTGGACAGGCTCCCGCATATCTGGTGCCCAGGTTGCGGAAATGGTATTGTCACCCAGGCATTTTTACGTGCAGTACATAAGCGGAAAATGGACACTGATAAGTTGGTGGTGGTATCGGGTATAGGTTGTTCTTCAAGGGTAGTGGAATTCCTTGATTTTGACACCGTACATACTGCTCATGGCCGGGCCATACCCTTTGCTACTGGTATGAAGATAGCGAATCCAGACCTTAACGTGGTGATACTTGCCGGTGACGGTGACATCGCTGCGATTGGAGGTAATCATTTTATACACGGTGCCAGACGTAATATAGATTTAACAGTCATCATCTTTAACAATTTCAATTATGGAATGACAGGTGGGCAGTACTCTCCATTGACTGTATATGGGGAGAGAGCGGCAACAGCTCCATATGGAATGGTTGAAACCCCTTTTGACATGTGTGAGTTGGCCAAAGGGGCGGGAGCCACATTTGTGGCCCGTTCAACTACTTGGCACGCTTCGGATTTGACTGGCCTCATTGATAGGGCCCTGCAACACAGGGGGTTTAGTGTGGTGGAAGTGGTTACTGGTTGCCATGTGAATTACGGCAAGCTCAACGGAAGAGAGACACCGGTAAAGATGCTACGGTGGCAAAGGGATCATGGGGTGCCTGTGGACAAGTATCATCAGCTTTCTGAGGAAGACAAGGTTGGCATGTTTCCCATTGGTGTGCTTTATCATTTCACCAGGCCTGAATATACACACGAATATGGAAAGATAACAGGGAGGTAGCAGGCCTCATGATAGATGGATGTGTGCCAAGGGCAAGTAGCCGTTTTGAGATTGTCATAGGCGGTTCAGGCGGTCAGGGTATTATCCTTGCTGGTAGATTGCTGGCTGAGACTGCTGCAGTATATGGCAATTGTTATGCGGCCATGACTCCTTGTTACGGTCCAGAGGTGCGGGGGGGAGGGTCCACTGCTGAACTGGTAATTGATTCCAATCCCATTGATTATCCCAGAATCACACGACCCAATGTGTTGATTGCACTTTCACAGTCTGCCATGGATGGCTATGGGCATGCCATGGGCCCGGATGGCCTTGTGATAGTGAATGAGACCCTGATAGGAGATATCCCCACATGTATTGCTAATATGTTTCTCGCACCGTTTACAACTGTAGCTGTAAAGAAAATGAAGACCCCTGTTGTGGCCAACATGATAGCCCTTGGAGTCCTTGCTGCAGTCTCTGGACTTATATCAGCTCATCATCTGAAACTCACCATCCAGAAAAATGTCCCTTTGCGTGTTCTCGACAAGGACCTGATGGCAGTGGATGTCGGAGTGAAAATGGCCCACGAAATAGGCTTTTCGTGGACAGGGCTTGGGGGGTAGGTGCCCAGAGGTGTTATTTTTCCCTCTTTTCCATAAAGAGTGCACCAAAGGTGTAATCATTCTGGGGTTTTGCCTTGAAAAATTCTTTGAAGTTGAAGTGCCCTCTGCGAATACTAGATATCTTGTTTTTCCAGGATGCGGCAGGGTGGAAAAAGGGATGCAACAGGTAGGATGTGCCTGTATCGAGAAATATGCTATTCCCCCTGAGATGCAGGCCTGATGGTTTTACAAACTGGTCTGCTACATCTGTAGGGGAGCTGATTCTTGCCTGCATGGATGGATTCCTGTAGTCAAAGGTGATGCTGAACCGGCCACGGGGCATAAGAAGATCCTTGATGGTCCTGTTGATCTCTATACGGTCATACATGGGTATGTGTTCATAGACACATATGGATGTTATGTGGTGGAACTGTTCGGTAAATGACAGTTCCCTCATGTCCATCAGATGATTTTCAAGCTTCCACCCCATTGCTTTTGCAACATGGTTTGCGTTATCTACCAGTTCCTGATTAAGGTCAACCGTGGTGACTTCAAGCCCTTTTGATGCAAGATAAAATGAGAACAGAGAGGAGCTGCCACCAAGGTCAAGGACTCTCTGGTTGCTTGCGAATCCCCCGTGCATTACTACCCATGCGATACCCCAGTACAGAAACCACGGAAAGTTTACGTCGTCAACCGCATCTTTTAGAGGTTCATAGTTATAGCCACGGTTTATGAGTTCTTCAGAGTTGGTGTCACCTGTAAGGTCAAAACAGCCATACCACGAGCTTATTTTGAGTCCCCGGGCCCTTACATCCTTTATAAGGTGATTAAGCTCTTTGATGATTGCCTTTGATCTTGGAGAATCCAGGTCGGAAAGCTCCATTGTTTTGTTTATGATATTGTTGTGCTCCATCTATCCCTCTCCCCCAAAATTTGACGATCATATGATCTCTGTCTGTCCCCTGTCAGTTCATGAAAGATCAGGTGCTCTTGCATGTTGATGGATGTTGCCAGTGTGAGTTTTAGGCTGTGAATTGCATCCTGTAACAAGACAGAACATGATACCAATATGGGTAATCAGGATTACGTCATAGGGTAGCCTGAATCTTATTCGTGGGATGAAGATCGCATAGAAGAATGCACTGCACAGGTAGATGGCCAGGAGGAGTTTTTCTGTGGATGAGAGAGGTATCTTTTTTATGGATATCAGCCGTAAGATCAGGCATGCCAACAATGGATAATAGGTGATGAACATGATCAGCTTTTTTGTGAATCCGAACTCTTTGCTGACAAAAAGGTGGTTATAGAAGTTGAAGTATTCAATTAGCTTCCTCACGTAGAGCTTGATTGCGGCTGCTGGTTGCTCTGTCCAGAATTCCAGGGTTTTTTCAACATAGTACTGGTTCTGTTCCGCCTCTGGGAGACGCCCTACCTTTTTGTAAAAGTCATTATTTGTGTAATTATACCACTCAGATAGTGATGTGTGCGGATTGTTGCCAATGTACAGGGTATCTCCGCCGTGCGTTGTCAGGGGGATAAATTTATGAAAGACGGAATAGTTTCTGATAACCCATGGGCTTAGGCAAATAATGGCGACCATTGCGCTGACACATACATTTATAAAGGCGTTTTTTTTCTCTTTGGCAGTAAGAATTATCCAGATGCCAACTACTGGAGGAATAAATGCCCCTGATGAGTGTACCAGCATCAGTATGGTGCAGAGTACACCAAACGCAATCGCATAACCGATGTTTGTAGCTGCATCAAGGGCGCAGCGGACCAACAGGAGAAGCACCAGGGTAAACAGTGTCTGGGGATATAGGGTGCCTGCAGTGTAAAAGAGTACACCGTATAATATCATGAGAATGGTACTTAGCCCTGTGCCAGGTTCTGAGTCTTCATGTCTGAGTATTGATTTTATTACATAGGGGACACATGACAGGAAGAAGAAGTTGATAGACCGAAGTATGGGAATGGTTGCCCCAAATTTGATGAAAAAGGCCATTAAGGTTGGATATAGGGCAGGAAACAAGGCGGTAGGGTCATTGCCGTTTAGAGAAAAGCCATGCCCTTTTGCCAAATTGGTGGCAATGGCAAAGTACTGACGTTCATCCGGAAAGATCAGGACGTCCCCCCTGATGAACGAATACACTATACCGGCTAGTAAAAAGAAAATTGTCGAGAATCGGAGAATTGTCCTGTAATAATGTTTGCTAAACCTGCAAGTGTGGTTGATTATTGTTTGTGTGCTCATTTTTCTCTGTTGTATGGTTAAATGCCGGCGGCATCATACGCAAAGTAGCATCAATATACAACCCATAATTTCTAACTGTTCAAAGGGTTCTTTGCGGGTCTTGTCGTACAACTTTCTGAAATGTATCTGCTTACAGGATGTTACAGATACAATACGGGAAGTACGCAGGTGTACTCCCTGTACTTCAAGTTCCCCACAGGTAAGCGGAGATTTCGAGGCAGTGGATGCGGTACCCTGTGAGCAGATACCATAGCTTTTGTGTCCTTGCCAAAGGTGCACGTTGCACGTTGGAGTACAGGTATTGGATAGTTCTGCCGATAGTCCCTGTGGAGTGGTGGATGTCATTTGCAGGATTTGACTTAGGGGAGGTAAATGGCTCATGCAAACGTATCGAACTGAGGCCAGGGCGTGGCAGGAGAAGAGCCTTTCTCAATTTTGGGGGTGATGTCCGTTGAGAAGTGATATTGCTGTCTGGTAAGAGGTCTATTCATGGGAAGGCAGTATGTATAATCTGAATTGAGCGTTTCAAACATGTGAAATATTGCTTTGTCTTTAATTACAGTAAATTAATGCTGCTTTTTGTGAAATTACCCGTCACCTAACGGCTTTGCAGTAGCTGTTTTGCTTTCTGCATAATTTGAAACCGCTACGGGCTTCCCGATTTCGCATGATCTGCTGCCTCGGAGTCTTCGCTTACCTGTCGGATACTTGAAGTACAACAGTACGTCTGCGTATCCTCCGCCTTGCATTTCATGCAAACTTGGGAATCGCTCAATTCAGATATAAGAATGTGTTCAACTTGTTTCGTTATACGCCTACATGATCAAATCCATTTGATCTTCCACAGGCCGAGCCATACCATTTTGAACAGGAGGATTCCGTGCCTGAACCGGCTGATCTGGGTGGTGCCATATTTTCTCTCCTGGTATCTGATGGGTACTTCAACTATTTTCAGATTTAGTTTAGCTGCCCCAAATAGTAGATCGAAGTCTCCAAATGGATCGATCTCTCCAAAGTATTTTCTGCCAGCGGCAATTTTTTCGTAATCTTTTTTCCACAGCACCTTGGTCCCGCATAGTGTGTCTCTTATGCGTTGTTCCAAGAGATATGTAAAGGCCCTGCTGAAGAATTTGTTGCCAAGCAGATTGAGAAATCGCATGGCCTCTTTCTCCATCTTGTATACGAGTCGGGAGCCGTTTACGAATTCACTCTTACCTGACGAGATGGCATTGAAAAATTTGGGCAGGTCTTCCGGGGGGACAGTGAGGTCTGCATCCAGGATCATGAGGATGTCATTTTGGGCATTAGCAAAACCTTTACGCACTGCATCTCCCTTGCCCTTTCCGTCCTGAACCATGACAGAGATATCTCTATGTTTTCCGTACAACTCCTTGACTCTCAGGCATTCTTCATAGGTGCCGTCGCTTGATCCGCCTTCCACAAAGATAATTTCTGTGTGTTTGCCCATATCCGGTGTGCGTAGTACTGCCTGCTCGATATTTCCACGTTCGTTTCTGCAGGGTATTATAACGCTGCACGTAGTGTCTTCAGGAGGCTTGCGTGTGCCAGCAGGCCTTGCGATGATTATCTCTGTGAGGGCAAGCTTCCAGAACAGGGGCATGTTGGTCACAAAACGGTTAAGGAATTCGGAAATAATGGGTATATAGATTGGCATAAGGAACCGGTAACCCTTTCTTATGACATCGAAGTCTTCCAAATATAGAAGGTTTTGGATGTCTTCGAGAGGCAGCCAGTGCATTAGGGCCTGTTTCATCCTTATACCTGTTGTCTCTGCGAGTTTGATGATCGGTGCCCAGAGGTAGTTGAAGTAGATGATTATTATCCTGGTCTCCATTCTGCAGACCTTGTGGAGCTGTCTGAATGCCAGTTGAATATCATCCACATGGCCTATGGTTTCCGAGAGGATTACATAGTCGAATTTTTCTGTGATTTTCAAGTCTTCAAGATCATCTACCTGAAATTCCAGATGCGGGAAGTTTTTTTGGGCCTGGGCTATCATGCCAGGACTTATATCCACGCCTACACCTCTATCAGGCCTGACTGCAGCAAGGAGTTCTCCGGTACCACACCCTATTTCAAGTACAGAGGAACCTTCGGGTATTACATAGCGCAGGTATTGTTCCAGTTTTTTATGGTAATACCTGCCCCTGCGGCGCCACTTATGGCGCATGGGGGCTATGGTATCAAAATGGCTTATACGTTCCTGCTTGTTCAAGGTGCATGACCCTTCTTGATGTTTGAACTTTATTTTCTGGGAAAGTGTAATTGCTTGAGCTATGCTCGACTTTTTTTGCTTACATTTCTGAATTCAACGCGAGAGAAGAATGCCTCCTGAGAAAACAGGGTGGGCCAAAGGATTTGAAGAGTCTTTCGCGTATATCCAACAGCACGCCACAGCAACGCCTGCAGATCAAGGGTTTTCCACTTGTCATTAATTGTCCTGTAATAAAGCATACGAGGCAGGTTTATGCATAGTGCCTGAGCAATTCTCGCCGCGCAGGCCCCGGCAAGGAAATGTATTCCCCTGTATTTATGGTCAGTATATGCAAAGGAACATCCCCACTGGAGGCTGTACCATTTTATATGGTTATATGATATGCGTTTTGTTGATATCCTATGTCTGACCTTGGCTTCCGGTGCCCATCCCATAGGTATGTCGGCGGCCATGGCTCTCAGCAGAAAATCTCTATCGCAACCACCTGTAAGCATTTTATCGTCAAACACGCCGATTTTTTCAAATACTTTTCTATGAACCAGACGATTGCCACCAGAGGGGAGAGGTGGTGTGACGGAATATCTTTCCGGTTCTCTGACATCTGGACTCTCCCCGAATAGGTCTCTGCATACAGGTCCTAAGGAATTTAGGATATCTTCAGGAATATCTAAGAGTACAGGTCCACCAACCATAAGGGCATTCTGGCGTTTGGCCGCGGCCATAAGGCTGGAGAGCCACTGGGGTCCGGTAAGCTGGTCGTCATCGCAGAAGGCGATCCATTGGGTGTTAAATTCCCTTACAGCCTTGTTAAGTGCATGTGTGTATCCCAGACCCTTTCCATCCACGCATCGTATAGGCACCTTATATTCATGGGTAAATCTGTTTATTACATTTGCGGTTTCGTCTGTGGAACCATCGTTGATGATAAGTATTTCATATGCAAAGTCACATTTCTGAGTCACCATACACGCTATGGTCATGTAGAGTTGACGCGCCCTGTTATATGTGGGTATGGCAATAGTGGCAGCAGGATGTTCCATCAGGTGGCGGGTGTCTGTTCTTCAGGCAAGAATGTCGAGTGAGGCAGAGGTGTCATGCGAACCACGAATGCCGCGCATGATGAACGGGGAATCATGCTTGCCGCAGGAAACAGGCTGTAATTTAACCATGGCAGGGTCATGACTGATATTACAGAAAAAGGGTTTTTATAGTGGTTTTGTGCTGCAACAGGTTTCCTGTCTGAACAGTTCATGTCATTTTAACCGGTTTTATGGAGCCGACATACTATATTACACCTGTATGGCAGATGGTGCTTTTCTCATGATCTTAAAGCTCATCAGTCGCTAATGGCCTGTTAATGATATGTTTGCTCGCGGTCAAAATCATGAGAAGAAGCACCATCCGCCTTTGCCAATTGCTTCTGTAGTTCAGGTGTCGTGTAGATGATGGCACCGGTAAACTAATGAACTGAATTATGGTTCCAATTGGCCTATTATCCATTAATAAATGGATAGTGTTAATATTTCACTGTCAATTCAGTATTGCAGATGCTGTTCCGTCAACTGAGATCGAGGTGTTTCTGAACCTCTGTATGGAGTTATTTCATCCACTGCAAATCATGTTTAGAGAACAGCATCTGCCACGCAAAGAGCTTGATGAAAGACGGATTGCCTGTTGCCTAATGTTGAGGTTTCAATCATGTGAGTTCTTGTTTTTAATTACAGCAGGTTGTTGCTGATTTGTGTAAAATTACCCCCCGTCCTGCATCTCATATACACCTGGGAATCGTTCAATTCTGGAGATAATCAGTTCCAGCTCTTGAGGAACCAGTTCTCCCAAAGAGGTCTTGGTTCATCAGGAACATAGCCACCTGTGCTACCATGGCAGAACACACATTTCACAGTAAGAGAACGTTCCACAGAGAGCCAGGGATATATTCCAGGGGCCATGAACATGGTCCTGACATGGCCGGAACCCTGGTGACAGGGTGAACATTTTTCTGAACCTGGTAGTTTTGGGTTGGTCTGTTGGTGGTAAGGCGGTCGGTCAAGAGGATTTTTAACCCATGTTGTTTCTCCTGTATTCCGGTCTGTTACATAACCACCGACCGTAGGGGTATGGGTGAGTGCAACATTTGTCAGATTTTCGTAGGTGAAACCAGGTCTGCCGTCGTTACGGCCAAGTACATTGGGCCAGTTGTGGGGGCCGAACGGACCACCTGCAGGGCTGCACCACGGATATACTTCCACTGCGTCAGCCTGAGATAGGTGGCAGCGGTCACAGCCCCATCTTGAGATCATTACGGCTCGTTCACTTACCACTCCATTATCGTCAAGGACACGGAGTGTCACCTCTTTGGGTACCAAGAGGTTTCCTTCAGCATCTTTAGCCCCAGGTTTGAACTCGGAAGCACCTACACTGGCCTCGCTTACAACGAATGAACCATGAAAGACTCCCTGTATATCGGGATCTTCTTCCAATACTCCTTCCACGGGATATGCTAGACCGTCAACAGTAAAGGTCAACTGTGAAGATGTACCACTGTAGTTGCGGAGCATAAAGTTGATATTGATATCATGGCCTTCAGCAGGCCAGAGATCCGTTACGCCCCTTACGTCATAAAGGGATGCACTATAAACCCAGAAATAAGGATCCAGATTGTACATACTTTTAGTCGTGTCTATCACAGGTGGATTCGCTTGGCATAGCGAAGCCCCCACGATAATAGAATAGGTCAAGACAAGCAGCATGGTAAGTAGTCGTTGTTTCATTTCCCCCTCCCTTTGAAGAACAATATGCAGCCCGCCCTCGTAAAGTCGGAATACTCCGTACAGCCGAGTCCGATTTTTGGAGCCGGGTTGCATGAAACAGTAAAACATTACCTAAAACTTTCATGCTACGCCGGTTAGGCAGAATACCCACCGAACATGAAAACCTGTTGTGACAATGTATATCGTCACGATAAGATATTATGCGTTTAAGACAATATGATGTATGTCTTTTATCCCTCTATTAATCCATGTATCGTACTTTTTGTTAGAACTATGGCCTTTTGGCTGGCTAACTTGTTGATGTCTAAATAAATATTCACGAAATGTGATTTTTTTAATCACTGAATATGCATGTTGCAAATGGCATTTTGAATTGGCCGTGTGTAATATGGAATTGGATTAATCTTATCTAAGTAGGCTGCAGAATAGTAATTATATCTATAGGTTATTGCAGCACTTCACCATGGTTATGGTAGCATGCTTCATACAGCTTTTGGCAGTATTGCTTTTGCTGATGTTTGTGTAATGTATTATGGTTGTGTATGTAATATTTTGTGACCAAATACTCCGTATTCCAAAAAAACCGTATAATATAAAAAGATGATATCAGAAAACTTGGGTCTTGCCAACAGCCATCAAGGGGTATCCTCCTGCCGCTGTTCTGTATTATCGTGGTGCTGATACCCTGTTTTTTGTTTTAGAGGATTGTAAGGTCGTTAGGGGATTAGTTTGATGCGGAGCCTTTGCCTTCTACGATGACCGCCGAGGCATAGAGAACCATGACCGGAACAAGAACCACAGAGAGGCGGGCAAAGGCAAAGATCGGAAGGTGTAGGCCGTAATAACAGCCTATCATGAGAATAGGTATTGCCTGTACGGAACGGATTCCATGTTGCCGGAACACTTTGATTCCGGCAAGACTGAAGAGCAGTAGCAGAGGAATCTGCATGAGACTGATCACCATGCTTTTGGATGGGGTTTCGCCAAGTGTCCAGTATAGCACGGTATTGTATGTTATTTTGCGAAGTAGGAAATCAGGATGCTCCAGATATCTTCTCAGGCTTTTTTGAAGCAACAGAGAATCGGAGATGGCTTCCTGCTTGGACAGTGGCAGGCCGGACAGGTCCATTGCCATGATATCTGTCTTGACTTTCTGGTATGCCCTACTCCACAGTCCGGCATAGGAAAATGGGGATTTCCAGTAGTTTTCGATAAAACTGTCGCCGATCTGGAAATTGAATCCGGCCAGGAGATGGACAGGGATAAAACGATGCGTAATATACCAGTTTCGCAAGCTCCAGGGGGCAAGAAACAAAATCGCAGCCCCAAAAATACAGAGGGCACTGCGCCACTGTCCAGGCCGTTTTTTCACAATTGCCAGTAGAAAAGGAATCAGAAAGAGAAACGGTAGAAATGTTCCCTTGCACAGGGCGCAGAGGGCAAGCAGAAAACTGAGCAGCAAGGCCCGAGATAGGGTCGGTTTCCGGAGATAGAACAGGACGGCGGCTACCTGAGCGGTAAAGAGCAGGGTGGCAAGGGTTTCAATCCAGATACGGCTTGTATACCAGATGAGAAAGGGATGCAGAGCGCAACAAAGTGCACTGATTACTGCAACCTTTCTGTTCCACAAGGTCTCTGCCATCAGGAAGACAAGAAAACATGTCAGCGCAAAAAGAAAGCACTGGGCGATCTGGATACTTTGGGGCCACCAGCCGTTGGTTAAGGCCAGCATACCGGCGATGAACAGTGGGTAGACCGGCCCCCTGTTTACTGAAGGCTGCGGATCCGGATAATATGAAACTGATGCGTTTTTCCACACACCGTATCCCATGGCACCGTAATGATCCGTATCCAGTACTGCATGATAGGGGCCGGCAATTCGTGGATAGATGAACAGTACAAAGACGAGGGATATGCTAAGTGCCAGAATAGCAATGAAGAGTCCCAAATACCTTGATCTAATGAAATTGGCAATGAACTCTCTCATCTATATCATCCTATTTGAAGGCTGAATTTTGTAAGCAGCATGCCCGTGTCCTGTTATACGGCTGTTGTGATCAGTTTTTCGGGACAGCCGATACTTCCTCCAGGTCCTTTAGCCAGCACTCAACCAGGGTTATCTCTTCTTTTGGGAAAATGCCCCTTCGTACCAGTGTATCGTAACAGTCATAGAGGATGTCGCTAATGCTGTGCCGGTCGGTAAACGGGATTGACTCAAGCAGTTTTGCGATTTCCGTATTTTTAAGGTATCCTGGCATTTCATGTTCAAGGTCCTGAACAATATTATGAAAGTTCCTCTTCTGTACCGCGTCTGGAGCATGGAATATTATACCCAAGCCCTGCTCCCAAAGACATCTCTGGGCGATAAAGCTCTTCCAGATATCACACATCCTGAACGAACAGTAACTCGGTAAATACAGAAGCGGATAAGCCTCAGGCCAGAACCATGTATTTTGGGTGTTGAAAGGGCACCAGTTCCCTGGTGACAGCAGGATGGAGAGATCCCGGGTACAGGAGAAATCAAAATCCCTATCAAAAACAATTCGCCATATGGCATCAACGTCCGGCGAATTGTTGACCAGGCTTTGCTGGATTGGAGAGGAGCATTTTTGCACGCTTAACTGCTCTGTTGGGATGACATCCTGCCGTATCCGGTCCAGAGGGAAACCCCGCGGCCATATAAACTTGTCTGAAAAATTTTTATATATATTGTACCATTTACCTCCCGGTCTGCCCGCTCTGTTGAGATTTTTTGGCACTACCCGGCACTGTAATACCTCTTGTCTTCGGATCTCCCAGTGTGGCATGGGTGCGTTGTCATCGTCTGTTTCATAGATCATCTCGGCCTGCTCCATGATGGCCCAGAGATAACCAATATTCTTTCGGGAATAATGTCCAACTGGGAGCTTCTCTGCCAGGCTGAAGGGGAGGCCAGACTGATCGTTAAGTGAGAGGAAGCGTACAGAATCACTGCTGCGTATACTATTGCAGTGGTATTTTTCCGGGCCTTTGAGATCACCCACAACGATGAGAGTACCATCCGCCTGGTTGAGCTTGGACAGTAGCTGCAGGACAGAATTTGTTGGAGGCTGGACCGTGGTTATGACGCAATACAGTTTTTTCATTATTCAGAATTACGGCCCTTGCCTGCGAGATGGCACAGAATACGCAGTGATTCTATAACACTTGAAGCGGCAACACGGTGGCAGGTACAGTGGTAATGAATCGGGATCTCGATCCAGCGAAACCGGTGCATCATGACTCGTATTTCTGTTTGGAAGAAATGGGCCGAACTTTGTACGCCCTGCTGAAGAACATATTCTAAAGCTTGGCGGGTGAAACATTCAAAGCCGCTGGTCATGTCGTGCATTCTGGTTTTTAACACCAAGTTGGTCAGGATGGTTCCACCAGAACTCAGTGTTTTGCGCCAGAATGAACCTGAAAACCCCCCATTTTTGACAAAACGGCTGCCGGCGGCAAAGTCATATCCCATTTCCATTGCTTCAAGAAACAGGGGGATTTCCGCCGGGTCATGGCTCATCCCGCCATCCATCTCCAGTATCCATTCACAGTCATTGTCCAAGGCTTCTCTGTAGCCCCGGAAGTAGGCGTCCACTACATTCCGGTCTTCTGGTGCCCATACAAGACGGACGCGCTTATCTCTTTTTTTGTATGCAGTTACCTTTTTGCGTGTCATGTCACTGCTGGCATAATCAAGAATACAGAAAATACGATCCTGCGGCGTAAGATGTGACGTAATACCGTTTAGCAGAGTATCAATGGTTTTTTCTTCATTGGCCAGTGGGATGACAACACCCAGCTTTTTTCTTTTTTTGCGCATCAGCCGTGTCCGGGTAGCAGATAGTATTATCCGTTGTGCCTCTTTTATGGCGAGACTCTTCCAGAGTGCCTGGTCATGAGGCTACTGCGAATACAGTGGGCCACGATCCGGGCGAACTTGATGTTGCCCTTTCTGGAAAAATGTCCTTCATCAACAAAATCATCGGAATTCCACCGCTGCTTCAGAACTCCATCAAGCACCATGCAGTTTTCTTCTCCGGGTGAACAGACCTTCAGCAACCGTTCATTGAAGCGGGCCATCAGGGCTGGCAAGGCCCTGTTCCTTATATGCCTAGTCCACCAGTGGGATTTCTTGTTTGCCGGAAATTTTGTATAATTAAGAACCTGTGGAATAAAGATGGCCTTGGCACCAATCCTTTCAGTGAGCAGTTTCAGGGTATGAAGGTTTCTGGTATATATCCTGTCAACAAAAGGGTCAGGTGTATCATACAGTTTGACAGACTGCTGCTTCGGCCGGACCATTCGTTTCTTTATCTGCTCCGCGAGCCAGACCGTGGCCAGCACTGAGCCGGCCAGTTGCCATCCTCTCTGTTGGCCAATTACAGGCAGACCGAGATTACTGTACTGTCGTATACCATGGGCGTAATAATCCGGCCCTGTGCCAGGTTCGTGATAGTTGCTGATATCGTTCCATCCCTCAAAAAAGACCACAAATTCTGGCCGCTGTTCCGGAACCAGCAGGGCCATCTGGATTATGTTTTCCGCAGTGGAATACCCAGGAACGCCGTAGTTGATTACTGTAAATCCGTCACCGAGTTCCTGTTGCAACAATGCCGGCCAGCTGTCCTTGTCTGTTACCCCTGTACAAAAAGTCGTGGAGCCCCCCAGTACGGCGATTTTGATACATTTCCGGTCCTGTATATCCCCGCCTGTCCACCGGGTGTGCAAGGGCGTGATTGCTATCTTCTTGCCATGCTGTTCAACCATTACAGATGCCCTGGGCCTGCCAGCCAGGTAGGGATGTATTTCAAAAAGTCGGCTGTGCATCGGGGCATGATCAAACAGCAGCAGTCGGCCGTTGCGAACAAAATAGAGTACTTGGGCCGCCAGTTCTACACTTAATACAATAGTGCAGAACACCATGAAATTGACACCCACAAGAACCAGAAATTTTTTCATCCGCTGTTTTGTTTATAGATGATTCAATGGCGTGATAGCGGCTATGGGCCGTCACTTTTGGCGTGTCACATGAGGCTGAATAATCGGCTTTATACGGAAGGTCGAGTGCAGGTCCTGCCCGGTTCTGGTACGCCATGTGGCAAAATCCAACCAGGGGGAGCAGGTCCAGCCATCGGTCCAGCAAAAGGTTTCGGAATCGGTAGCCTGGTAGGTATTTCGGTCAATATCATTTGGAATATCATCTGGGTGGGGAAGTGCGTTGATTACAAGGAACAGTTTTTGGCCGTTTGCCGCAGCCACGGTATTTGAATGGATGGTACAATCTGAAACATTGCCGGTAACCGGGAAAAGGATGATCTGAGCCGACTGCCAGTAGCCAAAGCCGTTATATCGGATACGGTTCTTAGTTACTGTGTGGCCTGTTCCTGTCAGGACAATGCCTCCCATGGAGTTGTTTTCAACCGTATTTTTGGTAATGGTTACAGGCAGGCTGCCAATGTCCACCATAATACCGGAACTCTGCAACTCCCTGGACCCCCCATTTCTGACCCTATTGCCTCGGATTACGTTGCCAGCGCCTGCCATGAAGAAGTAGATACCACCTGAGTCATAGGTGAAGACATTGCTATGCTTGATAATATTGTTTTTGAAGAGGTTACCATCTGCTTTCTGGGAAGAATCATCACGGCTCAGGGTGATACCGGCGGCACCAGCATGCAGAATCTTATTATGGATTATGCGGTTGTAGCTTGCAATATAGAGGCTGATACCGTTTACCAGCACTGATTCAACCCGGTTGCCAGTAACATTACAGTGATCCGAACCCTGGAGGAGGATGCCGACTTTAGCGTTGTTGCTTCCGATTGCGCTGACATGGAGATTCTTGACGACAATATTCCTGCAGTTGATTAGATGGATACCTGTTTCTGTGAATCCTCGGATGCTGATGTTCTTGATGCGAAGATATCTCTGACCGATAATTTTGATTCCTGATTTTAGCTGTCCAATTTCGATGATATGATCACTAGGGTCTGTCTTTGAATAGAGATATACAGAGTGTTGAATGGCATCCCAGTACCACTGTCCATCCTTGGTCAAACTTTTGGGGTCGCCCTGCAAGCCGTCTGGGGAGCCTATAGTAAGATAAAATTTTTCTTCCTCGCCGTTCTTTTCCTGGCGGACCTCCACACGGGTGGAAGACTGCCAGTAGTAGGTAGGATCACGAAAAAAGGTGATGCCGGAGATCTTTCTCTCGGCCGCATTAACGCTGGTGACCCAGAAGTTGGCGTAGCGTCCTTGGACTTGTAGCAGGATAGCACCTGGATGTATTGAGTTTACCGGGGAATCTGACGTGAACTTCAGGGTGGTGGTGGCAGGATATGGCACACCGTCATAGATCAACAGGCCAGGGTCCTGTTTCCATAAAGGAGTAGTGCTTTTATATAGATTGGGGCCAACCTGTTGCCAGGAGATTACGCTGTTGCAAGTACCGTCAAAAACAGGGAGTGGTTTGTCTTTATTGCCGTAGGCCCCAACAATTATGGGTTTGGCCTTGTTTCCTGTACAGGAAAGCCTTAAAGTCTCGTGCCAGGTGTCACCACGTTTGAACAGCACTCTGTCACCAGGCCGGAAATCGCTGCTGACGGTGTTGACTTTGGTTATGCTTTTCCAGGGAGCAGTTTTAGTGGTGCCGGTATTGTCGTCATCGCCGGTTGTGCTGACGTAGTACGTTGTAGCCGCAGCAGTATGAGGCCATACAGCCTGTCCAGGAAGTAAAAAGAGAAGCAGAATCGTGCCGGAAACCATGCTGCGAAATAGGTTCTGCCATGAAGATACATTAAAGGAAAATGTCATTTCAGATACTCCGTCGTTTCCAATCCGGGTCAGGCAGAAAGGCCAGCCGGGCCAATAACACCAGAAAAAAGAATGTCATGAAAAAAGGCCGGGTAATAAGCTCCACAGCCATGAATAGATTATGATAGAGCCAGAGCAACGCCACCATTATGAAGATATACTCTCTATGATGCAGGGAAAGGCGGTAGGCACGGGCAAGAGCAGCGATTAGAAAGAAGATCAACATTGCCGCTCCGACAAATCCCAATCCCATTAGGGCATCAACATAACCGGAATGGACAGAGTTTGGCCTCCAGCCTACATTACGATATATAGTGTCTATATTTTGGGCATTTATAAAGGTGTTGAATCCATAGCCGACAATAGGTCGTTTCTGTGCCCATTTTAGGCACTCTTCCCATAGGGGAATTCGTCCTGTCAAAGTACTTACTGATTCTTGGGCTACCTCATCCCTGCCTAAGTTCGCTGCCACTCCGAAATAGGATAATATCTGGTTACCGAAAGCGAGGTAGGAAAGGCAAAGGGCTATGGTGGGCAGGAGGACAAGAAAAGCCTTTTTTGATCCGGAAAGTATCCGAAACCAGTAGAGTGCCATACAGATAAGAGTTGAGGCCACAGCCATTCTTGTTTTGGTAAGTAGCAAAAGGATAAAGGCAGACAGGATAACCAGATACAGAACAAGACGCCGTAGCATGGACTTTTCATCGGTCAGCAGAAAACTGGCAACAAGGACAAGGAAGCCGCAGTTCCAACCCATTGCTACTGGATGAAATATGCCTGAGAAACGCCATGTAGGGTTGGATAGTTCTATGGTATTCAGCCTGAGTTCGGTTCCAAGGGCAAGAAAGGCCGTTATGCTGCAGACACCGGTGGCAAGGAGGGCAATCTCCCGGATAGAATATCGTTGAGCAGTGGCGAGTGCTGCGATACATAATATGTAGAATGTGGTTACCCTTCTTAATGTAAAGATGGTGTCCATAGACCATGTTAAGCTCAATAATGCCCAGCCCATGTACGTTATGGCGAGAATACCTTCCGGAGTGTTGATCCTTATGCGATGTCTGGTTTTGCTTAGTACTGCTACACCATAGATGCCAAGCAATAAAAGGCCTACGCGACGCCCCGTATTGCCCTGATGCGTTTTCTCCACGGTATTAGTTGCCGCATGTCCACTTTCTATGCTTTTTACCTCTTGGGACCAAGAGAAATTGAATGGGGTGGTAAGACCGAATATCAGAACCATAAGTGGTATAAGGAAGAGAATCTCTTTATAGCGGGTTTGGACTGTGGCCGATTTTTTTGAGCAAAATTCACGTCGTTTCAACCAGTCTGTTTTATACCACCTGTCAACTAATGGGTATGTAGAAGGATTTTTTATTTTCTCGTCAGTTGCCTGCATGATTAGATGCGGCCTTTCATGCTTTCCCCTGAATTGATAGCTGAAAAATGGATAAGTTAGGTTTTGTCAGTTCATGCTTGTATCCGGAGCCTGGCGCGTTTGAAACATTCAATTCAGGTGGTAATTAAGAGGGAGACTCTTTGGTAGGCACTTCATGTTTGGGCGCTACACCAATAAAACAGATACCCATAAGAGCCCCTGTTATTATTGTTCCAATAAGCAAACCCCATGCCACTCCTAAAGGCCCAAACTGTTTCACCAATACAATACCACATGACAGGGTGACAAGCAACGGAACAAAGCTTGTCCAAAAGTACATTTTCGCCTCTTTCAACGCGAGAAGCGCCCTGCTTACCGGATAAGCGGCGGCATTTATGGTGATTGTAAGTGCAAGAATGGTAACGATGGTGCCGGTGCCTCTGTACTTGTCTCCGTATATAAATGGTACCAGATATGGACCGGAAAGTATGAGCAGTATGGAAAGGGGGAGGACTGCAGTTACATACATTATGGTTTTTTCCCGGATGTTATGTTTCAGTCCTGAAATTCCACCTGAAATATAGCTTTTGACGATATCAGGTCCTAAAAAATTTTGGATTCCAATTATAAGGGGGTTGGCAAGGGCCGTAACCCCCCAGCATGCACCCCATATCCCGATTGCGGCCGGGCCATGGAACCAGGTGAGAAGCCATGGATAGAGTGTCATGCTCGCCGCCCATAGCAGGGTGCTGCCAAACATCCAGCTCCCAAAAGACCAGTTTTTTACTAGGCTTTTTGAAAAGCCCTTCATATCCAGTTTGTATAGGGAGCGATCGGTATATAGCCACAGAACAGATGCAGTGGCGCATGCAGCGCCTATGATCATAAATGAGGATTGAGCCGAGATACTGCCGCACATAAGCAGTACCATAAGGCCTGAGAGTTGAAACAGTGCAACAGTTATATCCACCATTATAGCCCTGTGCATCCTCATGTCTGCAAAACATATACGTCTGATAAAATCCCTGAACATGATGAATACGATTACAAGGGCGAGAGTATGCAGAGTGGGACCAAGCCCCATCTTGCGAAGTTTGTCAGGGAAAAGGCATAAGACGGCTGTTAGTGTGAAGATCGCGAGCAGGGATAGAATGACCTGCTGAATCATGGTGTTGCCAGTATATTCTGCGCGTTCCTTTATTTTCATGCCCTGGCTGTGCACCATGTATGAGGAAGATAACAGGGCAGTCTGTATGTCAAGTATGAACATTACGATGTTGAAGCAGAGGACATAGGTGCCAAATTCCTCTTTGGTGCATGCCCGGGCTATGATCATACCCGTAAGGAAATTGGTGGCGCTGGCTATTATCTGGTCTGCAAGGGCAATGGCACCCTTTTTCTTTTTGGTGATTATGTTGCGAAGGCTTGCCAAACGTACGCTACCAAAAATAGAGTGCAATGGCCCTGAAATTGTGATTGCGTATATTCGTTTTATGAATCTTTTATTCCCCTTTTTGGGTATGAAGACCAAGTATCATCTCCTTATCAATGATGCTGCGAGATGTACCAGCCTGGATATATTGCGTTTGGCAGACGGGAACGAATCCAAAGAGTAGCGTAGTGTCCTGGCCGCTATGTCAGACCAAGGTTTACGACCTTTGAATACATTGTAGTAGGACAAGATAAATTCTTTGCGGATCTTCCAGGGCGGGAAGTAGGGCATGTAGAGGACAGTGTCCGTCCTTTCATAGAATGAATGGGCAGCCTTTGGGGTAATCAGTTGGCGTTCTATGCATACCTGGTGAAGTTCAGTACCGGGATATGGATAGAATATGTTGGCTGCAATACCATAAGTAGGTTTGCAGGCCCTGGTAACCTCTATGGTCTTTTGGAAATCTTCAGGAGTTTCTCCCGGCAGTCCGATCAGGATGTTGATGGTGTACTTAATGCCCATCTTTCTTGCCATTCGGCAAAATTCAATGAGATCATTATTGCGATATCTTGGTCGTTTGAGCACCTCTCTTCGTATTTTCTCTGAGCCTGATTCAAGGCCGATCCTGAAAAAAATAAGATTTGCCTCTTTGAATGCCTTGAGCAACCTTGCGTTGTTTTTTATATGGGTGTTAAGGGCAAGATTTGTCCCAAACCTTAGCGGTCTTTGGAGGGATGCATTGAAACGGGCGACCTTGGACAACAGTTCATAGGTATAGTCCAGGTTGGCTCCTAATGTTTCTATTTCAAAAAAGACGGTTTCAACCAGGGGGTCTTTCCGTACAAGTTCGTCTATCTCCGCAATTATGTTTTCGGGCGAACGAAAACGTACATATTTACCATTGGTTATCCTGGCCAGTGCGTGATTGGAGCAGTAGGTACACCTGTTGGGGCATCCTCGGCCGGCAAGTACGGTATATATCATCCCTTTTTTGTTTGAGATAAAGGGTTCCCACATCTCCCTGTCTATAAAAGGCAGGGAGTCAAGATCTTTACGGAAAGGGCGCAGAGGGTTTTTTTCTATATCTGATTCTGAATGTGTTTTTTTGATCCACAGGTTCTGAATGCATGAGGGGTGTATTCCATTTTCTATCTGTTCCGCAAGTTGAATGACTGCTTCTTCTCCTTCTCCTATGCATATTGCGTCCACAAAGTCAAAGGCGATTACCTCGTCCGGATTGAGTGTGGTATGAACTCCCCCCATGATTATAAATGCCTTGGGCACCATCTGTCTCAGGACTGAACCAGCCTTTTTGATCAGTGGTAACTGGCTCGATACTGACGTGAGGCATATAAGGTCGGGTGGAAAATTTTGAAATAACCGGCTAAATTTTTTTTGTAGTTTGGTGGTGGGGGTTAAGACCACAAGTTTTACGTTATGGCCAGCCTTTTTAAGGACAGTGGCGATATATGATATACCAAATGGAATGTCTCCTGGGCTGTATAATTCCTTTTTAAGGGAATAGGTTGTAAGTGAGTATATACATAAGACATTCATGAAAGGGCTTCCTCTTTTCAGCCGGCTGTTTTCTATGGGCGGTTGTTATAGGTATTGTTTGTACCCGGATAAAGTAAAAAAATATATAAATATATTTTTTTAGAGTATAAAAAAATTTTATATCAATAATTTCCGTTTATCGAGCGGGGAGAGTTTACCATCTTGTGTTTCTGTTTTTATTGAATGATTCCCTCAATACTATCCAGCTTCTCCACATGACTATCAATGGGGCATATAGTAATGCCTTATAGACTTTGGGAGGAGCTTTTGCCGATATAAGGCCTGCTATGGTGTACAGTATAATGAGAGAGGTGTTTGATAGCCATACGGACAATACAGCAGGACTACATATATTTGCCCATTTGGCTATAATGCTTAATACTCCGCCTCCTGTGATTATTACGAAAAGTATTGGAAAAGGAGGGAGTAGCAGTTCCATTGCACAATCAAGACAGGAGATATCTTTATATAAAAAAGCATGATGTATAAGGGAACGGAGATATCGTTTTTTTATTTCAAGCTTTCCAAGGTCCCACCTTAATCTCTGTCTCTTTGTGGATAGAATATCCGTATGCAATTCAACCGTAAGTCTGGCCTTTTCAGCAAAAAATACATTTATGCCATGAATTTTTAAAAACATTGTAAATTCCACATCTTCCACTAAGGAACAGGCAGGCCAGCCGAACTGTTCGATAACTTCACGCGCTATACACATCCCTGTTCCCATAAGGATGGGACAAAGTTTCAATCTGCTGCGCCCCCTGTATTTAAGGTTTCTGTTCAATGCGAACCCGAGGAATGAGAGACTTTCAAGGAGTGAGCGTTGGGGATTCCTCACTTGTGAATAGCCTTGGATAACTTTCTGCCCACTGGATAAGCAGTTATTCATAATGGTTAAAAAATTAGGATCCATATGGGTGTCTGCATCTATCACAACAAAAGCATCATGAGTAGTTGATTTGATGAGGTGGGAAAAGGCCCATTTTAAGGCAATGCCCTTGTTTGTAATCCGGTCATTTTTTCGTTCCATCCATTTGATTTTCCGTTTATGAACTTCGGTTGTGGTGTGGTCATGGCAATTATCTGCTATGACTATTATGTCATAGAGATGCTCTGGATAATTTACCATTTTCAATATATCCAGTGTTGTTCCAATGTTTTCAGCTTCATCATGTGCAGGAATTACAATACAAAATTTGGAGCGAGGGCTGTGAGAATGTATCCTTTTTTCCGGTAGTAACGAGGCAATGGCCAATATAACCAAATATAGTAGAACGAGCAGACATACGGTGCCTGTTATACCGAGTAACAGATTAATTGCCATGAAATAAACGATATTTTAGTATAGTATAGAGGAAGTTTATGTTTCCTGGAATATAGCGTTTCCATAACCGCCGCGGTTCAACAAATAGCCTACAGAGCCATTCAAAGCCATTATCGATAAGCCATTTAGGTCCCCTTGGTGTTTTTCCTGAGACGAAATCGAAGAGGCCCCCCACTCCCCACAGACATCGCGCATTAAGTCTTTCCCCGTATTCTCTGATCCACAATTCCTGGGCTGGGGCCCCGAAGCCCACTATTACCATCTTGGCCCCACTGCGGTTTATCATGGAGATGATGTTTTCCGTCTCCCCTGTGCTGAAATACCCATGATGTGTACCCACGATACGTAATCTCGGGATATGATTCATCAATTTTTGTGCTGCCTGGGCTGCAATACCATCTTTTGCCCCAAGGAAAAAGATACTTATATCCGCTTTAGCACAGGCCCTGCACAGGTCGGTTATGAAGTCAGCAGCAGTTGATCTGCCAGGGAGTCGATATCCAAAGATACGGGCGCCGAGGACTATGCCGATACCGTCTGGATAGACAATGTCCGCGCTGTTTAACACCTGCCGGTATTGGGGATTCTTTTCTGCTATTAGCATGCAGGCTGCGTTGACGTACATGACGGTACGCTGGATATTTCCGGAGGCAAATTCAACCATTCTGCCGATCAGTGAGACCGCATCGATATTGTCCACTTTAATGCCGAGGAAATCTATGCAATTGCGTTCCGTTTCGTGTCCATGCGCGATATAATTGGTGTCACCTCTATGTGGGCTATGTGGGGGGGCGGGTATCGTCATCTTGCAGGTGTGGGCCTTTGTATGCGTGCCTTCTGTGCCGGTATTTTTCATGAACGTATCCTTGCGAAGTCAAGGATGTGTCCCAATACTGCCTTGCCGCCCCTTATGATATAGCTGAGATCTTCCCTGCTCCTGATATTTTTAAGCTGGCGGAGTACGAATCGGGGGGTAACGAAGGATTTGTATATGTCACTACACAGCTTCATGATCTCTTCAGGTTCCATGTCCATGGTTTTGAGAACAGGCTCTGTCATGTCGTATCTCTCCCAGGCGTCTATGGGTGAGAAACGTATCCAATTATGTTTCACGGCCTCCTTGAACAGTGGGGTGCCAGGATATGGTATGACCACTGTACTTTGAAGCATTCCGGCGTGTCCTTTTGCCATAAGTTCTCTGGCAAGGTCGAGGGTCTTGGTAGCATCGTCCCTTGTCTCCCAGGGATAACCCACCATTACTGTGAGCTGTATCTCCAATCCTGCCTCAGAGGCCAGTCTGCATCCTTCCACTATGTGTTCCACCCGAATGTTCTTGTTGATCCTGTCCAGGGTGGACTGGTTGGCAGATTCAAGGCCGGACTTCATCTTTCGAAAACCTGCTTCCTTCATGAGTGGAAGGAGTTCCGGCTGTTTGACCAGAAAGTCAAAACGCATATTGCATGAAAACAGTATGTGCCTGTTGAGGCCCCTGTCTATCATTCCATTGCAGAACTGTTTGAGCCATCTGCCGGCAGGAAAGTTGCCAGTGTCGTCAAATATCTCCCTGACGCCGTACCGTTCTACCAGGAATTCGATTTCGTCCAACAGACTCTCTACGCTACGACGCCTGAACGATGGGTACAGAGTAGTCCAGGAACAGAATGAGCATTTTCCCCACTGACAGTCCCTGCCTGCCATGGTGTAGCGGAAAGGTTCACGCTTTTTCCACTTTTCAAAATAGAGATGGGCCTTGGTCAGGTCCCGGTCAATGAATGGCAGGCTATTTAGGTTACCATTTAATATGAAATTGCCTGAGTTTTTTATCTGCCCGTCCTGCCAGAAGAATATGCCAGGTGGCATGTCACCTTTTTTACAAATGGCCCTGACCAATGCCAGTAGCGAGAAATCATAGTCGCCGCCGGTTAGGATGAAGTCCACAGGACATCTGTGAAGCGATTCTGCGGGAAGGGCAGTGACGTGATCACCCATGAGCACAGTGCGTGTCTCAGGAGAACGTCTCTTGATATCCTGGACTATGGACCAATGGAGTTTTACAACCGGGGTCTTGGTCTCCATTACCACAAGGTCTGGGCGTTCTTGGTCAATGGTATCAATAAAATGCTCATAGGTCAGGTCTTCAGCTATACCGTCATACCAGATGACGTCATGCCCTTCCCTGTCAAGCAGTGTAGCTGCTGATGCGGTGACCAGCGGGTAGATATAGGAGCCGATACTCATCCATTGGAACTGTCTGTTCTGGGTGAGCATGGGGCTTCCCTTGCCGGCAAGCCGTGGGTAACTGAGCATGATTTTCATGTTTGCCTTTTCCTGTCCTGTCTATGCCGCCCCTTTGGCCGTGAGAACTACTGGAATTGTCTTTAGGAGAATACGAATATCTAAACTGAGAGACCAGTTGTCAATATAATCAAGGTCCATCTCTATCCATTGATAAAATGAGATATCACTGCGACCGCTAATCTGCCACAGGCAGGTGATTCCGGGACGCACGCTGAAACGCCTGCTGAACCAGTCCTGATCAAATTCCCGGTAATCCCTGACCGGAAGAGGCCGGGGGCCAACCAGGCTCATATCACCTTTGAGGACGTTGAACAGTTGAGGCAGCTCATCAATGCTGCTCTTCCTGAGAAATCTGCCCAGTGGTGTGATCCTTGGATCATCCTTGATTTTGAAAACAGGGCCATCGGCCTCATTTAACTCTTCAAGCTCCTTCTGCAACTCCTCTGCATTTTCCACCATGGTGCGGAATTTATAGAGGTTGAATAGTCGTTTATTAAGTCCAACACGCTTCTGGACGAAGAATACGGGGCCAGGGGATGTGGTCTTTATGGCTACTGCAGTTATTATAAAGAGTGGGGAGAGCACCGTAAGCAGTACGATGGATATGGATATGTCCATCAGTCTTTTGATTATCAACATACCGGAGTTCATGTTCCCTGTGTACAGGGTCATTACTGCATTGTTTTCAAAAAAGTCCATTCTTGATTTAGCCATGCTGATAAAGAAAAAATCTGCCAGAATACGCACCGTGATCCCCTGTTGCACGCAGATTTTTATGATCTCTGTATATTTGGTGTAGCATGACTTGATAGGCAGGCATATTACTACCTCGTCCACCACGTGCTCCTTTAGGTATGAGGTAAATTCACTGTATGGAATCAGGGGATATCTCTTCTTGAATTTTTCGTCAGCGCCCTCTATCCATTCTGTGTCTACAAAACCTATAAGTTCATAATTCTCCAGGCGGTTGGTTAGAAGCCTTTGGGCAAAGTTCGTGGCCCTTCTGTTTGTTCCCACCATTAAAAGTTTGGTGATGGTGACGCCTGTGCCGTTTGTCTTGGCGAGTACCATACGCAGGATGGTCCTGTTCAGGATGGTCATTGCTGTGCTGACTATCCAGAAAACACAAAGGAACAGGGGTGTTATCAGTATGATGTTAAACAGTATGGAAGCAAGATAGATCGCACCGGTTCCCACAATGGTGGAATTCACGATGTCTCGTATCTCCTCCCATTTTGAACATAGTCTGCCCTGGTCATAGAGGCCTGATAGGGAGAAGATTATGTGCCATGATAGCAGTAATCCCATAAACAGGATGATATTCTGCAGACTGATACGTATTGAGAGGAATTCTTCAAGGGAGAGGTTGCTCAGTTTCATGTGAACTGCCAGTGTCGCCAATCCGAAGGCTAGGATCATGGCCAGCAGATCAATGACCTGAAAACTCCTGAGCAGGATTTGGTTGCGGTAGGGTTGCATAAAAGGTTCCTTAAACAGTCTAGCAGATTAGTTGCTATTGATTGGTGTCTTAAAGGGCATTTGTAAGATCAATTATGCAATTCTTATCGGTCAGACACTGAGAGTAACATAAAGGTGGCATGGATTGACGGCAGTTCAGGTGATATACCTATGAATGAACCGCCCAGGATATATCTTTCAGAACGGTCGTTGGTAGGGTGATGGCTCCGGATATGCTGAAGGGGGCACGAATTTTATATCCACAAGATCATTCAGCCGAGGGACGCAACGGCCACTGGCGATCGAAATTCCGTGTCCGGATACGTTGGCGTATTACTGGTTTGGTGGCAGGCGGCAACGTCCATATGCGGGATAGGCGTCAATATTACAATAATTAATAGATGGCTTTGGAGATTCCGAAATCCAGATTTACTGGTATATTTTTCCTTATGTAAAGGTCAACCCACGTATTGACATGGGCAATGGCGGACTTGGGGACATACACGATATCGTAGGCCTGGAGTCTGATATTCTGAGAAGTATCCATTTCCTTGGCCTTGGCGAGGTCAACCTTTATAACCATGGGTTTGGCCAGGCCGTTGTGCCGTATTACCAAAATTTCGTCTTCAAGCGCACTCTCTTTCATGCCCCCAGCACTGGCAATGGCCTGCATAATGTCCATATATCCACCCATTTTTATCATGCCAGGTTTGTATACTTCTCCATCCACATATACTTTTTGGGCGTCGAATTTTTTTACTATTACAGATATTTCAGGTTCTTTGAGGTATGGTTCATATTTGGTGGACAGTATTTTGACCAGCTCGTCTGTGCTCAGACCTGCTGCCATTACGTCATGAATTAATTGCAGGGATATCCTTCCATCCGGACGAACCATAACCTGCTCATCCAAATCTCTGTTGTAAAAAAATTTGATATCAAGTGTGTCGCCAGGGTGTATTATGTAAGGTGGGAGTGCCCGTGTGATGGAAGGAGATGGTTGTGGTGCCATACCTGGCTGCGCCATTGTATCTGCCTGTTGAACAGGGGCTGAACATCCCTGTAGCAACATTGCGAACCATACAAGTAAAAGTGTCCATGAGGCACCGACGTTATCTATCGTGCCGACTACGGCCTGGAGTGCGTTTGTTGATGTTGATGTGGGGCTTTGGACAGACATGCTCCCAGTTTTTTTATTTTTCCTGTTATGATGGAATAACATAACTTGTATCCTGTTTACCTTTCCAGGGGGTGAACAGGTTATCGTAAAACAGGGCGTAGGCAAAGCTGGCTGCCACCCCAAGGATGATCCCTACCAGCAAGTTTATCTTTTTTCTTGGCTTGATAGGTTTTACGGGTTTTATGGGTTGTTCTATTACAACCACGTTTACAATTTTTTGGCTGTCCATTGCATCTAAGATGCGGGTTTTCTCCAGTTTGTTGATGAAATTTCGGTAACTTTTTTCATTTATTTCAACGTCCTGGGTCAACATGTTGAGTTCCGGCTCTGTATTTCCAAACTCTTCCAGCTCATGTTCTATCATCCCAAGCTGCCGATTCAGAGCCGCATTTTTAGCCTGCTGGGCATTACGTTCTGCCTGGGCGTTAATAAGTTTCTGTTCCACATATTGATACAGGGAGTTGGAACCTGTACGGACATTTTCTTGATCGCTTGGCTGTTGCTGGCGCAGGAAGTCTTCAACAACCTTTATCTTCTGACGCACGCCCTTCACAAGTCTGTTGTTTTCCCTGTATTTTTCAAGGAGACCCTGCTCTTTGAGTTTCAACGTCAGGAGCTGTGTCCTTGCTAACCGGATATCATTTGTTTTGGCCTTTTCGTCAAACAGGACAGTGTCTTTAGGGATGTTTGCCAGCATCGAGGAGAGAGTGGAAATTTTTTTGTCAAGGGCCTGCTGGTAGCTTTCTCCCTGGATAAGTAATGTTCTGATCTCCTTGTACTGCTGAAGAAGTAGTTTCTGCTGTTCCTTTAGAGAGATTATGTGGTGCTCCTCCATAAATTTTTGAAGTTTTTGTTTGGATTTTTCCAGCTTCTGTCTGTAAATCCCGAGTTGACTTTCGAGGAATGGCATACGGGGATCTTTGAAGACCTCCAGATGCCTCTCTTTAAAATAATCGGTGAGGAGCTTTACAACTTTTACGGCAACATCCGGATCATGGTTTTGGAATGCCACTCTTAATACGCCAGAACCTTTGATCTGCTGAACCGTAAGATTTTTTCTGAATGCCTCTACGGCGCGTGTCATCAATGTTTGGTGGTCATCTGTGTTGGTATCTAAATCGGGAAAGATGGTCTTGACCCCCAGTGAGGATATCACCTTCTCTATGAGTTCAGCACTTGTGAATATCTGAATTTCGGTATTGAGGATTTCATCCCGGTTGAAGGCTACCATGGGTTGCACCTCTCCCTTCGTGAGCGGGTCAACAGGTCGATAGGTGTATTCCCTTCCGTATCGGATGAGCACCCGGGATTCGGCCTCATAGGTGGGGGACTGCAGGAAGGTCCACAGGATGGTGATGAGCATGACACCACAGAATATCGCAATCATTCCCTTTCTGTGTTGTCTGAAAAGTGTCCACGCAACCTGCAGACTGGTGTTTCTCCGGATAGATTCTCTCATTGCTCTCCGGACCCGTTTTATCCTGGCCGGAAAGGAGTAATACTGTGGCGCAGTATCTGACCCTGCCGGCTAATTTTGTGATAAACGGGTCTATCTCTCTCTCTTCTCCCATGTGAAAAGTACGGTTTCTGTTACTTTGATGGCCTGCTTGAAGCAGGACAGAAGCAGATTAAGATGCCGCCCTTCCACTTAGACGCGATAATTTACCAGATAGTTCAGCTATTCTCAATATCTTTTATCGGATGAAAAAAATAATACTTTCATGTAATTTGTGTTATCGGGTTTAGTGTTTTCCATGGCCCCAAGATACTTGCCGTGTGGTAGCGCCCCATGTTTTGAGTTGTTTGTTGCCTGCAACCCTGCTATGTTGTCACCGTACCGCAGGGAAGCTGCTAAATTTTTCAGTGACATCTGATCATAACCCATGAAAAAAATCAAAATTTCATTGTTCCTTCTGGTCCTGTCAACGGCCCTGTATCTTCTTGTGCTTCCTCCCTCCCTGTTGAGTTACAGGCAGTCCGAGGTTGCTGCCCTCTCAATCATAACCATAGGTATGTGGGCCACAGCCATAGTACCTGAATATCTGACCAGCCTCTGTTTTTTCCTTGTGTCAATGCTCTTTTCCCTTGCCCCTGCCAGTGTGATATTTGCCGGTTTTGCCTCTTCTGCTGTTTGGCTCATATTTGGAGGGCTTGTGTTGGGACTGGCCATAAACTCCACTGGCCTTGGAAAGAGGACCGCCGCTTTGGTGGCAAGGCATCTTGGTGGCAGCTATATCAAGATCATAGCGGGGCTGGTTACTGCAGGAGTGATGTTCAGTTTTCTCATGCCTTCTGCCATGGGCAGGGTGGTCCTGCTTACGCCCATTGCCGCAGCCCTGTCTGAACAGTTCGGTTTTGTCAAGGGTAGCAACGGGAGGACAGGGGTGATTCTTGCTGTGATAATGGGTTCTTTTCTCCCTGCCTTTGCAGTCCTGCCAGCCAATGTGCCCAATATGGTGCTTTCTGGCATGGCTGAGAGTCAGTATCATATCTCCCTACTTTATGGGCCTTATCTTCTTCTCCATTTTCCGGTAATGGGTTTCCTGCGGGCCCTGATCATGATTTTTATCATTGTCAGGCTGTGTCCTGATACCCCTGCCCTTACCATGCATGCCAAGTCAGAGGTGTGTGCCAACAGACTTTCATTTCAGGAGAAGATACTTGCCTCTGTGCTTGTGGCGCTTCTGATCCTGTGGGGCACTGATTTCATTCATCACATTTCACCTGCCTGGGTGGCACTTTCGGGGGCCGTTTTCCTGCTCCTGCCACCTGTTTCCATAGTGACAACCAAGATGTTCAATCAGAAGATGAACTGGGCATCTATAATTTTTGTAGCGGGTATACTTGGACTGGGCACCCTTATCAACCATTCAGGGCTTGGGTATCGCCTGGCCGGCGCAATCATCAAGTTTCTTCCAGTGGGGCCAGGTCGAGAATTTGTTGATTACATCTGTGTAATACTCGCCTCTGCTGCAACCGGGGTGGTCACTACGTTGCCAGGGGTGCCAGCGGTTCTGACTCCCTTTGCAGATACCCTTGCCAAGGCAACAGGATTTAGCGTCGAGAGTGTTCTTATGATGCAAGTGCTTGGTTTTGCAACAGTTATATTTCCCTACCAGGCACCCCCGATTGTGGTGGGAATGCAGCTTTCAGAAGAACGGTTCTCGGTCGCATTGAAGTTTTGTCTCATAATGACAGTTGCAACAGTGCTATTCCTGTTGCCCCTTGATTTCCTGTGGTGGCGCATTCAGGGAATGATATGATGCCCTGTTCGGGTGAGATCCTTATGGGGGGTGATTATGTATGCAGCCAAAGTAGGGACTCGAACCATTGATCTTGCGTTTCATGTATGACTTAATTATATTCTCTTTTTTGTGTTTCTGGTGATACATTTTTGAGCATGTTAGGATAAAATTTTATTATATCAATATGTTATTGTTTGAAAGGCATTGTCTGTAAGGATATGTAAGATTAAACAATATCTTATCAGGATTGCCAGATTTGCCAAATCTGCTGCTCGGACTTCTTCATTACCTATCAGGTATCGTTGGGGGTCCTTCCTGTCACACTTTCCGGCAAACCTGGTAATGGGAGAGTCTAAGTCGTATTTCAACAATACGGAGGTCCCCTTATGAATAGGTTCAAGTTGTTTTCAATCGTTTCAATACTCTTCTGTCTGCCTCTGTTGGCATCTCCTGCAAAAAGCTGTGTGGGCAGGATATTGACAGTTGCAATATTTCAGTCTGCTGATCAAAATGTTATGGGTAACATGCTGTCAGTATTTATAAATGAACGTACTGGCACAACTGTGCTTCTCAAGAAGGTCAGTACCATGGCAGACTGTTTCCGATTGGTCAAAGATGGAGATGCCGATATTTTCATTGGTTATATTGGTGCGTCTCTCCCTGATAAGAAACAGGTGCTTGCCGGCGGTTCTCCCGAAGAGACCTATTCGCTTGTAAAGCAGTATTACCGGGAAAATTTTGGCATGGTATGGCTCAAACCATACGAGTACCATGGTCCCATTCCGGTAGGGAGTGATGGTGCGGGCAGTAAAGGGTCTCTTGCCTGTGTGGTGACCACAAGAAAGGTGCTTGACCGTTTCCCCATCCTGGATCGGGTTATAAACAAGTTGAGTAACCGGATTGATGACAATGCCATGAAGGAACTTATAGCCAGCATAGCTTCTTCCGGGAATGCTGAACAGGTGGTCAAGGCATTTCTGAAAAAACGCAATCTTATTTGATGGATATCAGGTGGGAGTTCGGTATCTATCGAAATCTTGTTCTGGGGCAAGGTGCAATTTCATAAACCATGGACGCTATTTCTGGTTAACAGGCAAAATGCCGAGGCATAGATAGTGACCATACACAACGCATATCTTCAAGATAAATCAGGTAATGTTCATGAAAGTGATTCATGCCTGCGAGACTGGGAATTTTTTTCTATGAAGAATAACAGATACCCTGTAGTGCTCTTCCTGTTTTTCTGCCTGTTCATGCTTTGCGGTTGCAACGACAAGGCAAATACCCCTTCAACCTCCGCCAATGAGAAACCTGTAAGAATAGGGTTTATGATATGTGACAATATTGAGGCTTCAAGGGCCAGGTTTGCGCCCTTTACCGCCTATCTTGCTGAAAAGACAGGGCGCCCCTTCAAGATGATCTTGGCCAACACCTTTGAGTTTGAAGATCTTGCCAAGGAGAAAAAGGTGGATTTTGTCCATGTTAATTCCATCATTGCCATAGTTCTCAAGAAGAAGTTCGGCCTGGACTTCATAGCAGTGGATAAGAGGGGACGTTACGGTTACAAGTCAACCGGCACAATAATATCAAGAAAGGGGAGCGGGATAAAGACCATTGCTGATATGAAGGGAAAGAGCATGATTTTCGGGCCTGCCTTGGCACCCTTTGGGTATATGGCCCAGTATGCCATGATGCTTGAACATGGTTTTGATCCAGAGACTGATCTCTCCTATTATGCCATACCACCAGGGGCCGGAAAGCACGAAAAGGTGATTTACGGGGTCTATTTTGGCAAATATGATGTGGGGGCAGCACCGAGGATTGATCTTGACCTGATGATGCATGAGCACAAGATCAGCAAACGGGATTTCAACATAGTGGCAGAGAGTGTTCCCATGCCATACTGTACCATTGGTGCAATGCCGTATGTGCCAGAAAAATTGCGTAAACAGGTGCAGGATATAATCCTGAATCTCAAGAAGGATGAGACAGTCCTTGTGGATGGTGAGGTACTCAAAGTCCTCAAGAGAATGCTTAATGACGGTTTTGCAAAGCCTGATGACAAAGAATACGACACTATCAGACAGAAACTTAAGCTCTGCAACATGGCCCCTTACCGAAAGAACTGATATCCGTTCATACGTATCCCTTTCCTTTAGAAATGAGCAGCCGTAACTCCTCACAGGGTTTTTGCCGGGTGTTATCTCTCAACTGGCTGAAATGTATCCGCTTGCAGGGTGTTACAGTTACAAGGCGGAGGGTGCGCATGCGTACTCCATGTACTTAAAGTGCCCTACAGGTAAACGAATATCCCGACGCAGCAGATGTGGTACCTTGTGAGCAGATTGCATAGCCTTGTGGTTTCCCTGACAGGAGGTTGCAGGGAACTTCCACCGTTAGAAAGATAGAATCGTTTGGGGCCGGTATCAGGGAGAGGCTGGATTTTTCCTAAAGAGGTGCCGTAGAGGATATTGGATTCAGCCTGTTAATGATTGGGGACCAGACAGAAGACAGGTCAGATGGGCCCGATGGTGATGGTATAGATGCCGGGTTTCCGGATTGAGGGATAGGTTGTGGTTTTGGGGATAAAAAAGTAGAGGCTTGGTGATGTCTGCCAAGAGGACAAAAAGGATGACAATATTACTGTTTTGGCTGAATCTTTCACGCTTGTCTTGCCGTCTCAATGTCTCAAACTATGACTTTGGAGATTAATTATGAATTTGCACAGATTGTTTGGTTATAGTCAGCCAGACCTTTCCCTTCAGTGGTTTTTATGGATTTGTTTGGTTGCTGCTTTTTTGCTACCATCTCCCGTATTTGCGGTGATGGATATACCTGCAAAGACTATTATCAGCAAGGATACGGTATGGCAGGGAGATGTGCTGGTACACGGTGATGTGCGTGTAGAGCCCGGTGCCACCTTGATGATAATGCCAGATACAAAAGTAGCATTTGTAAAGATATCGGAATTCGGTCCCGATAAGCTCAGCAAGGACAAGAATAATCATTTCCCCAGGGCAGAGATCATAGTGCGTGGCAAACTTATTGCTCAGGGCCTTCCTGGAAGGCCAGTGGTTTTTACCAGTGCAGAGGAGCATCCATCGCTTGCAGACTGGGGTGCAGTAAATTTTATAGGTAGCAGGGACAATCTGATGGAATATTGCGAATTCAGTTATGGTCACACCTCCATACACTGCCATTCTGCCCAGGTAGTGGTAAGTCACTGTACCTTTAGCCATAACGGTGTGGCAATAGGTCAGAAAAATGTCAAGTCATTGGGTATGAAGTGCTCTGTACCTGTAATGTACTGCGTAATCAGAGACAATGGTGGGGGAGTGCTGTTTGGTGGTGGAACCTGCCCTGTGATTGTTCACAATGATATAAGGAACAACAAGTTTTTTGGCATTTTTGCCAAAAAAAGTGGTGCTGCTTCTATCAGGTACAACAATATAGTCAATAATGGCAAAGGAATCATACTCTATGCCGTTAAGGACATCCTTATACGCGATAACAACATTGCAGAAAATGCTGATTACGAAATGTCCCTGCTTGAGGGGCAGATTCATGATATAAAGGCCTGTCACAACTGGTGGGGAGTTGCTGATGCCACAGGAATAAGGCAGCGCATTAGGGATCACGCCAATGACAACTCCCTTGGCCATATAGATTTTTCTGATTTTGCCACTGCTCCCATAGATGGCGCTGGCCTGTTCTGATGTCTGTTGTGCTGGCAAGGTGATGAGATGTTTGTGCTGGAGTACCTGAGAAAGGATTTGGTTACCAGTGTCACTGTGGCAGTACTCGTCTGTCTCGTGATGGTGATCGTGTGGATGTTGGTGGAGCATGATATCCAGCAGCGGCGTCTGGCCTTGCAGCATCCTGACGCAGTGGTTCAGCTCAAGAGACATTACCATGAGATCCAGGCAGATAATGCAAGGCGGTTTGCCAGTGTACTCGCATTGATGAAATCAGGTGATTACCAGGCTGCCTTTGAAAAATTAAAGGAGATAAATACGGACCACGGGGACAGTGCCTACGGCTATCTGCTCCTTGCAAGAATAGAATACAAACTTGGTAATCTCTCAGATACCATTCATGCCTATCGTCAGGTGGTGGATAAAGATCCTGATTACGTGGACAAGAATACCCCACTTTTCATAGGTACGGAGATTATGGACGTGATCACAGAGGCAAGGGGAAAGCTCAGCCGTGAGAGAAAACTCAAACCAGGCGATATGAAGATCAAGACAGCCATTGATGATATCTATTACCTGCAGAGAAGGATCGCCGGAGGCTGTGAATGAATATCAGCAAGGTCTTTGGCTCTGCAATTATCACCGGTATACTGCTTGGCGCAGGAAGCGTGTTGCTCTCATACCTTGGCAATCCTGTCAATTCAGGCATATGTCTCTCATGTTTTCTTGAAAACCTTGCGGGCGCCATGAGGTTTCATGATGAGGTCAGGATGAGTTATATCCGTCCTGAACTTATTGGGTTTGTCCTTGGCTCTTTTGGTATGGCCATTGGAACCAGACGCTTCAGGGTTACAGGTGGTTCTTCTCCTGTGCTCCGTTTTTTTCTGGGCCTCTTTATCATTCTGGGATGCGCGGTATTCATCGGCTGTCCCATAAAGATGATACAGAGGCTTGCAGCAGGCGATCTTACTGCAGTTGCTGCTGTGGCAGGGCTTACTGCAGGAGTATACGTGGGTACCAGGTACATAAGGGCTGGAGTTGTTCTCGACAGGCCAGCCCCCATGCCCAGGATAAATGGTTATGTATTCCCCCTGTTTGCTGTGCTTCTGGGGCTTTTTTTTATTGTTAAACCGGCGTTCATCGTGTTCGGGCAGACTGGACCTGCGGCCATGCATGCGCCTGCCCTATTGGCCCTTGTCGTGGGGCTGGTAATAGGCGGTTTTGCTCAGGCCTCAGGGTTGTGCATTACAGGTGGTCTTCGGAATCTGTTTCTGGTCCATGAAAAGACACTGTTTCTTGGGGTCATCGCCGCACTGCTGGCAGCCTTCCTCATGTGTCTTGTTACCGGTCAGTTTCATCTCGGTATGTATGGCCAGCCGGCCTCTCATCTGAGTCATGGCTGGACCTTTCTTGCCATGGGATTGGTTGGTTTTGCCTCTGTGCTTATAGATGGCTGTCCGTTTCGTCAGATCATAAAGGCCGGACAGGGCGATGTTGATGCTGCCATTGTATCACTGGGAATGCTTGCCGGGGCAGCCATATCGGTTGGCTGGTCTGTGAGAGCAACCTCTGCCGGGCCAACTTTTGGTGGCAAAATAGCCGTGCTTGCGGGTCTTGCCATCTGCCTTGTGGTGGTACTGAGCTACCGTCGTGTCCGCCGGGCATCACCTTGAATTATGGTGATGGTATATTATCCGGCCGTGGTGGTACAGGCAATAGGCATGTATGTTAACCCCCGTAGAGTTGGTGTGGATATAAGATGTTAAACTGGTTCAAGAAGAAAAATAAGAAGAATAGTGAAGAAGCTGCTAAACAGGTAGATGTTACCCGTGGCCTTCTGATATTTGCTCACCCAACTACTGTTATAGACGTTGAGGCCCTGTTGAAGGATGAGGGGTACACGATCAGGGTGGTGAGCCCTCCACCATCATACAGAACCGGCTGTGATCTCAGTGTCGAGATACCCATGGAGGCTGAGGCTGCCATTGTGGAACTTTTGCACTCAGTGGGTATGCCTCCACTTGATGTGGTGCCCATCACTTCTGAGGGTATGGAGCCGTTACAGTTCGTTCGCCAAAAGGATTTTGGGAGATATCTCATGGTCAGGGCTGCCAATATGAAGATGACAGTGGACAAGGAGACCAGGGAGATTGTGAATATCTCCGGTGGTGGGTGTCCTGACGTGCCGTTTCTCGCCACATCAATGTTGGGAAAGACCCTGGCAGATGCCCCGGACCTCGGTGAGGTAGGTTTTTCACTCTGTGCCTATTCCCTGAATACGGCGCGTGAAGAGATAATCAAGAGAGTCGGGGTGTAAGAGATGCTTCTGCTTGTTGGGTCTGTACCAGTAGACAACCTGCCACTTACCATTGGGCCTGTGGATTATACTCCTCACGGTATTGTGATTGGCGACTGCAAACTCCCAATTAACCGTGGTAATGAGGCTATGATGACAGCGGCATGTGTTGCGTGTGATTATTTTGGTCTTGATAGGCCTGTGGGCATGGTGGCAGGTGATATCGGGACCAGGCGGGGCAGTGAGGCAATCTACAGGCATCTGATAGAGAATTTGCCTGATATGGGTATTGATGTACTTACAATGCATTACGTGATGCCTGATATAAAACTCAATACCAAGGTGGTCGAGACCATAAAGAAGGCTGGAAAGAAACCAGTTCTCATTGCTGACGCAGGCTCCATGTATGTGGCCAAGGCAGGAGGCCATGCCACATATTACGATATCCTTACTCCCGATTTGGGGGAGGTGGCGTTCCTTGCCGATGAGAAGGCGGATCATCCTTCCTTCACTCGCGGTTTTATTTTTCATATGGAAGATGATGTGCCTGAGCTTATACGCAGGGCCTATGCGGCGGGAAATGCCTCACCGACAATGTTTGTAAAGGGCAGTGTTGATTACGTCTGTCATAATGGTGAGATAGTGGACACCATTGATTCCCCCTGTATTGAAACAATGGAGCCTATAGGAGGCACAGGTGACCTAATTACCGGTATGATAAGTGGTATTGTTTATGCAGGCAGGAGTCATGTGGATGCGTGCCGGATCGCAGGACGGGCCAACAGGCGGGCCGGTCAGCTTGCAGAGCCTACCCCTGCCACTCAGATAGATCAGATTATCAGGTTTCTGCCTCAGGCCCTGTCAGAGGTGGTGGAATCCATAGATTGAGTAGCGTGGATTTATGTGTGGGATTCTATTCATACCTTGGGGTCTTTTTTTCATACAGGGACCAAGTAAAGAGTAGGTGCAGCCATGGCAAAGGTCATTATTCCTGCTCCATTCAGAAAATATGCGGATGGCCTGCGGGAGGTCATGATAGATAGTAATAATCTCGGGGAGGTAATGCGGGGGCTTGTGGCAAGATACCAGGGTCTCGGCGTGTTGTTTGAACAACCGGCACTGCTGTCTCTTTTTATAGACGGTGTCATGCTTCGTACTGCTCACGATGAGTGGGATTCTGTTGCAATTAATGATGATGCCGAGATTACCCTCATTATTCCCATTGCGGGTGGCTGAATCCTTTTGTTATGGGGCATCTACAGGGCACGGACAGAAGGGTTCTTGATTATGTTTTTAAGGCTCACCAGGATGGTTTTGATCCGTTGCCGCTCGTCAGTGGTTTCGTGCAGGCGGCGTATGGATTGAGAATGCGCGTTAATAGGGGTTGATTGCAAATGTCAGAGCTTTCCAAGGTTACCTCCATAATACTCCCTCTGGCACAATGGGATGAGATCACTGCCCATTGCAGACGGAAGCTGGCTGGGGAATTCCTTGAAGGGGAAACCCCGGTGCGCCGAGCCTATGGTATGGTTACAGGCCGGATAGACGGTTCCTGTGCCAAGGCCTGCATGATCGTCCCTTTCAGGAAGAATGCGCGTACTGTAGAGCCGCTTAAGAGTTACATGGACAAGATGATGGAGCGTTATGCGATACCATCCAAGACTCCAATGGAACAGAGGGGTTGGATCACCGATCCTGAAGAGCTTCTTGGCTGTTACGATCTTTGCGATCAGAAAGGCCTTACAGCGCTTGGAACTTACCATATGCATACCGTGGCCTGGGATCATGACCCGCTGAGAGATACACCGACCCGTCTTGACAGGGTGCTTGCTGCCAGTTCTGGTTTGTTCATGTTTGTTATATCATTTGTTCGGCCAACGCAGCCGGTGATCAGGGCCTTCTACGAGGGTGATATAGATCAGGAAGTGCCTGTGGTTTTTGAAGGAGAGTGTTGATGCCTGTCAGTCCGGTTAGTGATGAACCAGAGGTCGTTGTCGAATATACCGACCCGGTAGAGGGCTTTAAGGGATGGCTCGTCATTGACTGTCTCACACACAGGCTTTGTGCCGGTGGGCTTCGGGTACAGAAGGGGCTGTCACGGGACTGTGTGGTAAAGCTTGCCCGTAATATGACCCTCAAGATGCGTATTGCCGGTATCAGGGCTGATGGCGCAAAGAGTGGTATAGACTACGATCCCATGTCTCCCGGCAAGGATCAGGCGCTTGAGAGATTTTTCCGTGCTATAGTCCCCTACATGCTGGATCGCTATTCAGTGGGGCCTGATCTGAACACCACCATGCCAGAACTAAACGGCATTGCCGCACGGTTCGGCCTTCCTTCCATCAAGATCGCTGTGGCCCGTGCGCAGGGCCTAACCGATGAGGAATTTGCTCAACGCACGGCCATACTGTCACAACCTGTGGGATTTAGCACCTTGGCCAGTCTCCGTTCCGGAGCAGGTCTTGCCTATGCCTGTCTTGGTACCCTGGATTTTCTTGATATCCCGGTTTCCTGTGCCACCGTGACTATTCAGGGGTTTGGGGGGCTTGCAGGCGGTGCTGCATGGTGCTTGAACCAGGCAGGAGTCAAGATTATAGCCGTATCGGACCGTAAGAAGATGTTGAGGGCCGACCAGGGCGGTGTGCTGGATATTGAACCTTTGCTGAGGCATGCTACCCACGGGCTGATTCCAATATTTGACGATTATGGAACAGTGGAAGAGAATACACGGATTTATGATGTGGAGTGTGACGTATTCATACCAGCGGCCATGGAGAAGACAGTCACGGAGGCTGAGGCCAGAAGGCTGAAGGCCCGTGCTGTGGTATGTGGCGCCAATCTGGCTGTAACCCCGGCGGCTGAGAGAATCCTGCATGAACGGGGCATACTTCTGGTTCCTGACATGGTGGCAGGTTGTGGAGGCTCCCTGTCTATGGCCGGTCTGTTTGGACCAGAGGTGACTCCGGAGGTGGAAGACGTGCTCTCTTTTGTGGAAAGGAAGATGCGTCACATGGTAAACCGGGTGTGCAGCCGCAGCAAGGCAAGCGGTGTAAGTACCAGGGAGGCTGCAATGCAGCTCTGTAAAGAGGCCCCTCTTATGCCAGGGGTAAAGCCGTACGGCACCTTTGATGGCCATGGCGAATCGTCTGGATGATAACCTATGGCTTCTCATCCCATTGACTTTCAGATAAACGGTGACGTCTTCAGTACTCCGGAGTTGCGTCACATATTTGATGAAAAGAGCGTAATCCAGAGGTGGCTTGATTTCGAGTCAGCCCTTGCCGCTGTACAGTCCAGGTATGGCTTGATTCCCCATGATGCATCTCAGGTCATACGTGATAAGGCGCGGGTAGAATATCTCGATATGGACGCAGTGAGGGCCGGGTATGAGCAGAGCCGTAACTCGGTGATCCCTGTGCTTTCAGAGCTGAGGAAGGTATGTGGCAGTGCTGGTCAGTATGTCCATTATGGCGCTACTACGCAGGATGTCCTTGATACCGGTATGGTGCTTGGTGTCAGGGAGGCCATGAATATTATATTTCAGTCAGTTAGAGATGCCGAATCCGTCTGTATTGATATGGCCCGGAGATATGCAGCAACTCCTATGGTTGGGAGGACCCACGGACAGCAGGCCCTGCCGATAACATTCGGTCTGAAGGTTGCCGTATGGGCAAGTGAGCTCAGACGTAACATAGAGCGTATCAAACAGGCATACAGTTCTATAGGTTATGGGCAGCTTGGGGGTGCTGTGGGAACCATGGCAGCGCTTGGCCCAAAGGCCTTTGATATTGCAGAGGATACCCTGGCCCGCCTTGGTCTGAAACATGTCCCGTGTTCCTGGCATACGGCAAGGGATTCGGTCGCAGAGGTGGCATCAGTACTCTCCATCCTCTGTATGACACTGTCCAAAGTGGCCAATGAAATATTTCACCTTCAGAAGACAGAGATAGGGGAGCTGTGTGAACCTCCACCCTCTGGGGCCTCTTCGTCCACAATGCCTCACAAGCAGAATCCTGTAATCTGTCAGAGGGTGGTGGCCGTCTCCATGCATGTCCGGGCTCTTGCCGCCACGATCGCAGAGGGGATGGGGCATGTGCATGAGCGTGATCCAAGGCGTCTCTGGGCCGAGTGGCTGGCCATGCCTCAAATCTGTATCTATACCGGCGCTGCCGCAGCATACATGGAGGACGTACTTTCTGGGCTCAGGGTAAATGTCCATCGTATGTACAAGAATCTGACCATGAACAGTCATGTGGTGGTAAGCGAGTGGCTCATGTTCAGGCTTGCTGAGTCTATGGGCAGGGTGAAGGCACAGGCAAAGGTTCGGGAGCTTGTTGCTGCTGCCCAGGAACAGGGCGTAGCGCTTGTGCAGATACTTCTTCAGGATCAGGAGACAGCAGGGCTGCTATCTCCACAGGACTTGGAGCCTCTTGAGCGGCCGGAACTCTACACAGGGCATGCGGAAGAGATTGTAAGGCGGACAGTTCAGGAGATAGAGGATGTGCGGAACAGCGAAGGCAGTAAACTGAGTGATGGTAATATGGCGGAGTCCTCATGAGCAGATGTGATCCTGCAGGCCATATTTTGGGCTCCCGTTTCTATGCCGACAGTTATTCGACTGCTGAGGCCCGTCAGATATTTTGTGACCTATATCGTTATCAACGATGGTTGGATGTGGAGGCGGTGCTTGCAGAGGCGCAGGCCGATCTGGGGATCATTCCTGTAGAAGCCGCCATCCATATTCGTGAAAGTGCCCGGATTGACAGGCTTGATCTTGATTATATCAGTAGAGAGTTGAAAGTTACGAGCCATTCCCTAATGCCGCTTCTTGGTGCACTGTCGGCAGTATGTCCTGAACCCTACCGGCGCTATATCCACTTTGGAGCCACCACCCAGGATATACAGGATACAGCCCAGTCTCTGGAGCTGAGAGATGTGCTCGATCTCATAGAGAGAGATCTGGTTTTTCTTGCTGATCAGATATCCAGGCTTGTTGAGAGATACAACTCCTTGGTAACCATTGGACGTACTCATGCTCAGCATGCCCTTCCCATGACCATGGGGCTAAAGATGGCAATGTGGCTGGATGAGCTCATGAGGAGCATTGAGAGGTTCTCTCAGTTGCGTGCAAGGGTGCTTGTCAGCCAGTTGTTTGGCGGAGTAGGTACCATGGATGCGTTTGGTCACAGGGGAATTGAGCTTCTTGATCTTTTCTCCAGCAAGTTGGGACTATCCGCTCCTATGACCGCCTGGCATTCGGCAAGGGACAGGATCGCAGAGTTCCTAAATACTGTTGCCATTGCCGCAGGTAGCCTTGCCAGCATTGCCGATGAGATACGAAGCCTTGCCCGAAACGAGGCAGGTGAGATGGAAGAGCCCTTTCATGCAGGCAAGATAGGTTCAAGTACGATGCCTCACAAGAGGAACCCTGAGTTGTGTGAACAGGTGGTGGTGCTTGCCAAACTGATCAAGGCGAATGCCCTAACCGGGCTTGACGGCCTGATCAATGAGCATGAGCGGGACTACCGTGCCGTTCGTCTTGAGTGGGTTGCCCTGGCAGATTCTTCCATGTTTTTCTGTGGTCTTTTGTCCCTTATGAAGCATATACTGACGGGCCTCGTGATTCACAGGGATAGGGTTCAGGCAAATGTAGACAGGGCCGCACCTTACATATGCAGTGAGGCTCTGATGTTTTTCCTTGGTTCAAAGCTTGGCAAGGACAGAGCGCACACCTTGATATACGAGGCGTCCATGGAGGCAGCAGAGAGAGGCGGCTCTTTTATTGATGTGCTGATGGAACATCCGGAGATAAATGGCATGTTCACCAGGGAACAGATTGAAGAGCCCCTTCATCCTGAAAGGCATACAGGCTTGTCCGTGCGTATCGCGCATCGTGTGGTGGAAAGTGCTGCGAGACATATCAAGGAGGTTGAAGTGAACCTTTCCGGGAAGCGGCAGTGTCCGCTCAGTAACAGCTACGGGCAGTGCTTGGTTGGTGCTTGATCCTGTTCTCCAAGAGTCTTTTATCTTATCTGAATTGAGCGATTCCCAAATTTGCGTGAGATGCAAGGCTGAGGAGGCGCAGGTGCGGTTGCCGCCAATCCGCTGCACTCCTTGGCGGCAACTGACCTGTATCTATATATTGGCCATGTAAATTAAGAGTGTGACGAAGTGATGTGCCATTAGCGTTGAATGGTTTTGCAATATGGCCAAGCCGTCTGCATGATATACAGTTCTTATGATTTTTGCACGTGGATATAATGAACGATCGTTATTACCGACAGATAAGTATGGATGGTTGGGGGGCTGAGACCCAGGAACGTTTGAAGGCTGGTCGGGTTTTCATTGCAGGAATGGGTGGACTTGGCTGTCCGGTTGCCATGAATCTCGTGCTGGCCGGTGTTGGGCATATAAGGCTCTGCGATTCGGATACAGTGGAGATAACCAACCTCAACCGTCAGTTTTTATACGCCGAGTCCAGTTTGGGAATGCCAAAGGCCCCCTCATCATTCGATGCCCTTTCCATGTTGAATCCCGACGTGGATATAGTGCCTGTCCAGGCTGAGATAAGCAGTGGTAATGTTGATGAACTGGTGGCAGATGTTGATATAATCGTGGACTGTCTCGATAATTTCTCTGCCAGGCATGTTATTAGCCAGTGTGCCGTCAAGAAGGATATTCCTCTGGTCCATGGGGCTGTTTGGGGTATGGAGGGCCGTGTGAGTGTATTGCATCCTCCGCTCACCCCATGTCTGGAGTGCATATTCCCGCACACCCCAGAACCTATGGAAACCCCGGTGCTTGGTGCCGTTACCAGTGCAGTTGGCAGCATGCAGGCAATAGAGGCTATCCGTTTCCTTGCAGGTGAGAGGCCAGCGCTCATGGGGAGGATGCTTGTTATGGACTTCCCCTCAATGAATTTTCAGAGCCTTAAACTCTCTTCTGACCCATCGTGCCCTGTCTGTGGCAACCTGGTACCTTGATGCTGTAAACTGTCTTATCTCACTGTTTTTTCTGTTTTTCCCCCGTTTTGGGTGCTTTCATCATTCCAGTTTTCTTTACTGACCTTTCGTGAATTTTCTACGTTGCGTATTTGTGTTTTTCTCCTGAGTGCTTTATATTCTTGAGCTATCTCTTTCGCTATGGAAAACCAGATGTTTACTGGTGTTGCCTGTATATGCTTGGGGAGTTGCCTGTAGCAGCCGGTGATATCTGTATGTTCGGCATGTCGTTTGAGGCTGGTGCGGTCTTCGTCAGGGAGAGGAAATTGTCGTTTGCGTGTATTAACGTCTGTGTCAGGGTGTATTCCTTGCCGTTTCTGTATTGATCTTGTTGGAGTACAGGCTGCCGGTGCGTTCAATTATACTGCTATGGAAAAAATTGTATTAGAGCGTTTCTTGCCAGCGGTCCTGTTGACCTTTTGCCTTTTTTGCATTGTGTCAGTGCTGACAACTCCATGTGTTATGGCTGCGGATTCTTGTGACAGTGCATGGCGGCTTATGAATCAGGGCATAGCCCTTTCAGACGACTCTGATCAGGAGGCAATGTACTACCAGGAGGCAGCTACATTGTGTCCTGACCTTTTTGAAGTCAGAGTCAGGCTGGGCAGGCTGTATAAGAATCAGGGTAAGCTGGATCAGGCAGCAAATGTGCTCAAGGATACGGTAACGGATATACTGTCCAGTGATTTTTTCATGACCAGGCCCGGCTCCAAAAAGATACTAATAGACGCGATGCTGTCGCTTGGAGAGGTTTACAGGATGCAGGGCAGGCTCGATCTTGCCGAGCAGCAGTACTCCAAGGTCCTGATCATGTTCCCTGACTCTACTGCTGCTCAGAACCAGATAGAGTACGTTTACAAGAGGCTGCACAAGTTCGATGCGGTACCTGCGCCAAGATATAATCTGCTTACAAATCCCACCTTTACTCGCATATCAGGCTTCTGCCTGCCAAAGGGAAAGTTTCTCATAGATACACAGTACAGGTTCTGGATTCAGGATGCTCCGCTGTCTCCGGATCAGTTTGAGACAGAGTTGCCATTGATACCACCTGAGGAGAGGACAGCGGATATCCATATGTGGGAAGCCGGTGTGCGCTATGGGATTACTGACAAGTTTTCTGTTGGGGTGGTTGCAAAGTATTTTTCCCGGAAGGTTCAGTTGAAATCCCCACTCTTCTGGGGAATGGGTTCTGATACAGTAAATCTCAGGGTATCTGGTTTCGGAGATACGGTGATCATGTTGAAGTACCATGTCTGGGGCATGAGAAAGAAACACCTCTCCGTTTACAACCTGCTGTCTCTTCCCACGGGAGATGATGATGCCACTGACAGTGATGGATTTATAAAACGCAAGATACCTTTGGGGTCAGGCAGTTTTGACAATACCCCTGGCATAGCCTTCACTGCTGATTTTGATCCGTTTATCACCAACTTTAATGTATCATACCGGATCACTAATGGAGAAAATGTTGGTGATGAGTTCAATATGGGATTGGCTCTTTCTTATCCTTACAAACATACGATGTTTGCCTCGCTTGAACTTGGGTACAGGTGGAGGGATGATGTCCGGATAAAACAGTATATTCAGTCATATATATACAGGCCTGTCAGTAGGGGGGGGATGGTTTCTGGCCAGGCCTGGATGACAGAGAAAGGAGGGAGTACCTTTTTCATAGAGCCAGGAGTGCAACTCATGGTTGGTAGGGGGGTGAAGTTTGAGGTTGGAGTCAAGGTCCCTGTTGTCAAACCGGATAATAGCTGGATTGAGGATTTTGTTTTGCTTGCAGGTATATCCAAGGCCTTTTTCTGATACGCATTAGATGCATTGACGATCCATGTGTACAGGGGAGTAGTGGTGAGGCAATTGCTTCAGCAAAGGTATTTCGCTATGGTTTCCTTTCAGCTTGCCTGAATATTCAGAGACAAGTATGGACTTGAGAACACTTTTGATAGCTGTTTTGATCCTGATCTTTTCAGGTGGCTGTTGCAGGTTGACGGAAAAGATACTTGCCTCGCCAAATGGTGAGCTAGATCTGACAGGAGAGCCCTACTATGGTGAAGAGCGTGAGCCAGAGCTTCAGCCGCCGGATCAGTACCGGTTTGACGTCCCTCATGCCACAGTGCTAATGGAAGACAATGATGTCTATGGCAATAACAGTGGAGGGCTCAGGATTCGTGGAACCCTGCCTGTGCACATAACAGGGTGCAGTTTCCACCATAACGGTATGGCTGGGATAAGGGCAGAGTATGCCCATCTGTATCTGGATCACTCCAGCATTTTTGCCAACAGGGCAGGTGGAGTGGAAATGGTGGCTGTGAAGCAGGTTTCCATGCGGGATGTGCGGATATTCCTCAACGGAGAGGGAGGAATTCGTGTTCAGAGATGCAGGGGGTGTGATAAACTTCGTTCCGTGGTGGATATACGGAACAGCAGGATTTATCTGAACCGGCAGGGCGGTATTGTGGTAAGGGCAGGGGCCGCAGGACATGCTGTGTTGCTATTTGCCGGAAATACGCTCTTTGCCAATGAGAGGGCAGGGGCCAGGGTGGAGGGCAACATCAGCCTTACTGCCTATGACAATGTGTTTTCCAGTAATGGTACTGCAGGGCTGTCTGTTTATGGTGTGCCAGATCATCTCCCTGAAATCGATATCTATCAGAATCGTATCTGTTTTAATCACGGCTCAGGTCTTTTTGTAAGTAGCGGCAAAACCGGTGAGTATGGCATAAGCAACAACTGGATATACAACAACCTGAGGGCGGGTATAGCGTGCGGTCTTGCGGGTAGCGTCCCTGCCAACCGAAGCCGGCTGGCCATTCTTCACAACACCATTGTGTCCAATGGTTCAGGCTCAATAGGTGCTGGTATACGGGATGATACAGAGGGCGTAACCATTATCAGAAATAACATAATCGCCTTCAATTCACGTACAGGAATCATGGTGCATAACTGTGATGATGCGTGCCATAACCTCCTGTTTGCCAATGGCGAGACCTCCAAATTTGATCAGAATGATGAATCTGCATACCTCTTTGAGAGATTGCAGTACGCAGGTTGTCCCGGCAGGGGGCGTGGCGATGTGATTGCGCCGCCGTTGTTCTCCAATCCTGACCGTTACGATTTTACCCTCAAACAGGATTCTCCTGCCAGAGGGGCTGGCGAAGAGATTGATACCCCATATTTTTCCTGGTTTGGTTCTAAAGATATGGGCTCATTATATGTGCCCCCCCGTCTATGGGACAGCAGGGGGAGGGCAGAACATGGCCAGGGGGATGAAAGATGAGGGGTGGGGCGGCCCTTATATTTTTTGCATTGCTCATTGTCTGTTTTCCAGTATCCCTTGGTTTTGCCATTGAGCACGTGTCTCCCCCTGATTTCGCCTCTTCCAATGATTTTACTCTGGACAGTGCGGCCAAATCACGCGATCCTCACGCCATATTGCCTACGGACCATGAGAAGATGACCCGCCAGCAGTGCATGAAGTGCCATCCCCTGATAACCAGGATGCTTGAGAGGGCTGGCGCTGCCCACAGGGGTGTCGCATGTCGTGCATGTCATCAGCAGTACCATGTCTATAAACAGGGGGTTACTGATTATCATTCCATACTACCCAAGTGTTCGAGGTGTCATGGCCACCCCCACGGTGAAGAGCTTACGGATTGCAGTTCATGCCACAGTGAGGCCCATACCCCCCTTGAGATACCTGCCAGCCTGTCCCTGGCGCAGGGGTGCTATGTGTGTCATGAGAAACTGGACAGGGATATCAAGACCTATGTCACTCGCCATACCGAGTTCTACTGTATCGCCTGTCACCACACGAAACACGGTTACATACCCAAGTGCACAGAGTGCCACATCCCCCATACAGCCATCTTTCCTGCCAGGACAGAGGCCCAGGAGCCGGCAACTGCTCGCCTCTTAGCCGATTGTGTCTCGTGCCACCCGCCTCACAAGGCCCTGAAGGTTGTTTTTCCCAAAGGGACCCCAAATGTGGTATGTGCCCTGTGTCATCGGGAGGCATATGAGATACTGAACAAGAGCAGGACCAAGCATGCCGCCCTGTTGTGTACAAGGTGCCACCCAGGCAAACATCGAACCATAAAGAGGTGCAGGCAGTGTCACGGAGAGCCCCATCCAAAAGAGATGCTCAGGCGCGCGGGAACTTGTGGAAGCTGCCATGGCGTGGCTCACAGTATAATAAAATAACAAGATAGGTAATTGTTAATTTTCTGATTATGTGGCATAATAGATTTGTGTAATCATGTATGCGGTTGCAGGGTGCCCTGAATACCTATCAGTAGTACGTGCGGACGTAATGATGAAATGCACCCTGTAACCGCTACTTTTGAGGGCGTACATAAATTTCTATTTCATCTCCTGGGCATCCTTTCCCTTTTTTGCGTCAATAAAATCCTGTTTTGTCAGTGTAAAATCTGCTACGTGGTCTGCGTCCACCTTGAGTACGATGGTAATATCATCTTTACCCTTGTAGTCAAACTGAAACAGGCCTTCCTTGTTTGTATGTCCCTCAATCAGTTTTTTGCCGTTTTGGTTCACTACTACTATTTTAGCCCCTCGTACCTTCCTGCCGTTGCTGAAGAATGCTTCAACATGGACCTTGCCATCTTCCACATAACACCACAGGACAGGCAAATGGGCCAAGGCCGTATTGGCGGTGATCATTAAAAAAAGGGGGGCAGACAGTAACAGCATGATTACTGATGATTTTATCCTGTGAGGTATGTGTACCATTTCTTCTCCTGGTGAAGGTATTTTTTGGTTTGAGGGCTAACATAGCAGTTGTTGGTGTTACTTGCAAGATAAAAGTAACACGAACGACAATGCCATTTACAACCTGTCATGGCTGCAGGGCAAGTTTGGTGATAGCAGGTGACATGCTACAGGACATCTCTATGCAGATGGTGTTTTTTCTCATGCTTTTAACCTGAATTGAGCGATTCCGGAAATCACCTTGTTAAAGGCAAAACAAGATTCCACCTGATTTGAAACGTTCAAATTCAGGAATGATATATTTACCTGCGCCACCAATGGGAAACAGGAGGGGGAACCAGGTAGCAAAGCCCTAATGCGTTTTGTGGTCCCTTACGGTTTTGTCAGTGTCCTAAAGTTCTGCGGGGACTTCGCGGAAGTCTCCGGCACTTTTTCTGTAGCCAGCAGGTTTTCCGTTACCCGCCTTTATGGTTGTGGAGTAGGCAGTACCGGACGGGACGGTCTTGGAGGAGAACTTGGGATCTTTGTTAATGTCATGCCTGCCTTTTCTGCAATCTAAGAAGTCCTCAGTGTTGTTCCACAATATGTTGTAGTCACTTTTGATTTTGGCACCCGTTTTTTTATAGTTGTCTGGCCCTGTATAGTTAAATATTCCGGCAGTCTCGTTTTCGCTGATGATGTTGTTTTCAAGCGTTACAGAGAAATCTGCTGGCAATGGAAAACCTAATACAACGCCGCCAGCCCTAATTTCCCTTTTGTCCGTGTTGTTCTGTGCAATTGTATTGTTGGTGATTACGACATTGCTCTTGTTAAATGACGTTATGTTGATGCCGAGATGTCTGTTGTGCACGATCAGGTTGTTTTCTATGATGATATTTTTGAAGGCGGTCCTGCCTACTGTGGACAGTGGGCCAATGACCACTCCATCAGTGTTGTTGAATATCTGGTTACCCTTTATGAGCGGGGAGCCAACCTCTCTTGCTCCAATACCAATACGGTTGTTGTATATGATGTTGTACTCGATCCTTGGCCTGGCCTTGCCCCTTGTGCCTACGCCCACGATACTGTTGTTGTATATCCTGTTGTTATAGATACGGGCCATGCTGTCCTTGCCGTTTCCTATGCCGACCATGTTTTCATAGATCAGGTTGCCGTGGACCCTGGTCTTTCGGGTAAGGGGGGGGGAACCGTGGATTCCCAGCCCGTGATTGTTCCCTGTAATCCGGTTGTGTACGATCTCTGGTGAGGAGTCCCAGATGTTTATTCCATGGCCCAGCTTCCCTTTTCCACCCCCTGTGATCACAAAGCCCTCCACCTTTCCAGCACGGTCTCCGAGGTAGAATATGCTGATGGTGTTCTTGTTTCCCTCCTGCCTGCCGCCATCGATCACAGGCCAGTTCTTTCCTATGAGGTTGACGCTCTTGTCAATGGTGATCAGTTCCCTGTAGACACCCTTGTCAACGATTATGTCATCACCAGGCTGGGCGGCGTCGATGGCAGCCTGGATGGAGGGATACTCCTGGGGTACCCGGCGTACCCCCTCGGTAACCGAGTTCTTGGTGCTGATAAACACCACCGCTGGTTTGCTTTTGGCCTTGCCATCACTTACGGTCAGTTGTACTTCATAACATCCCTCTGCATCTATCCGCAGTCTGCACTCTTTGCTCCTGTCATTCTGAATGGCCGTATGGCTTGCCGCAGGTTTGGAAACCAGTTTCCAGTAGAATGTCAAAGGGTCCTTTTCCTTGTCACTGCTGGCGCTGCCGTAGAGGGTAAGGTTGTCACCTACTGATATCTGGGATAGTACGTCACCTATCACTGCCTTTGGGGGCGTGTTCTTGGGGACGGTGATCTTGACGGAATCTGCCTTTCCTGACAGACCCCACCTGTCTTTTACTGTGAGCCTCGCTACATATACTCCGGGTTTGTCTGCAATGAACATGGCCTTTTCACGATTTGCCCCTGCGATCCGTGCCCTGCTTCCCTTTGGAGCCCTCTTCAGGCTCCACCTGTATATGATTGCGTCCCCATCAGGATCATAGCTGCCGCTACCGTCAAGTAGTACCTTGCTCCCCCTTTTAACCTTTTGGTCCTTGCCCGCATTGGCCTGCGGGGCATGATTTTTTTTCTTCTTTTCAGCAAATGTGTGTGGCCCGCCATAGGCCCCCATATCATTCCGCTCAGTGCCAAGGGATGGGGGGAAGTGGATGTCGTTGAATCTCTTTTCCTTTGCCCCGGCATCAATGGCAGGGGAGCTGCCCCTCAGGTGAAAGTCGTTCTTCTTTGCATTTACGAACATGGGATCAGCTATGATGTTTCCTGTCTGTTTGTAGCTGTCTTCGTCCTCGTAACCGCCAAACTGTGGCCTTACACACCACAGATATTCAGGATTGCACGCGCCGGTAGCCCCGTTTGCGAACAGTAGGTTGTGGGAATAACCCTTGCCGCTGGTGCTTATGCCGGCATGGTTGTTCCGCGCAAAGATGTTGTTGGTGATTTCTGGTGCCGCAGTGGGATCATCCACAAACAGACCTGCCTGATGGTTTCCCACCACTGTGTTGTTGAATACCACAAGGGGCATGATATTGCCTCTGATTCCAGATACGTGGTTGTCATAAATTATGTTATTGTAGATGAGACCCGATGCCTTTTCCAGGTTGATCCCTGAACGCTGGTTGCTGTATATCCTGTTGTTCCCTGCCTCCACCTTTGATACCGGTGGTTTGGTGGAGCTTATGCCCGAGTATTTGTTGTGGTGAATGGTGTTTTCAAGGATCTTGACATTTGAACCCTTTCTCACAAATATGCCTGCCTGGGCATTGTGGTGGATTTCGTTGCGGATTACCTGGGCATTGCTGTGTGCACAGAATATCCCTGAGGGCTCATTGTCATGTATTATATTGTTTTTGATAACTGGGGACGTCTTCTTGCAGTAGATGCCAGAACCCATGTGGGTGTCTCCGTCCACGAGGAGTGAGCCGTGTACAATGGTAAAACCATCGAGTACCGCATTATCTGCCCCGATTACCACAGGTCCCTTTTTCCCCTTGCCGTCTATGGTGGTGGTGAATTTTCCAGGGGCGCGTTTTGAAAAACTCCTGTTCCAACCACCTTCTATCACGATACCCTTTCTAAGTTTGATATGTTCCACATAGGTGCCCTGTGCCACCTGTATCCTGTCTCCAGGGCGTGAGCGGTCAATTGCCTTCTGGATGGTGGAGAACTGGGTTGGTACACGCCTGTTGGCACCCATTGCCGTTGCTGGCACAACTGCACTGACAACAAGAAGTGGGAACAGTATGAGATTGAAGAGGTTTCTGTTTATGTTCATTTTATGTCATATCCATCTGTGCACTGTATGTGTGCGCTCTGTAGTTGAGGGATATTGGGCCGTGATACCTATTCTGACAGTTGCGATATTGTGCGTGTCCTGTCCTGGAGTGATGCAGCCTTAACCCAAGTCCGCATGAAAGGCTGGTCCTCAAGTGGGGTGGGACCTCCATAGGCCCCCATGTCATTGTATGTCCCATCCCTGTCCTTGTAGAAATGGTCATGGTTGCCAGAGTCAATACAGGGCGAGTCGGGTTGCAGGTGAAAGTTACCGCCTGCCATATCTGCAAATTTTGGATCCGCTGAGATGTTTCCGTTAATGCCTGCAAAATTTCTTGTCTGCAGGTCACTAAACTGTGGCCGGCCAGCCGTGCCTGTCCCCTTCAGAAACAGGTCCCCACTGCTGTTGTTGAAGAGTATCAGGTTGCACAGGCGCACTGAGCCCCTGTCTATCATGATGCCTCCACCCCTGGTCGCCATGTTCGAGACTATTGTGTTGTTGTATATCCATGTGGCTGCCCGGTCGCAAGAGATGGCGCCACCGAAATTGGAGCGATTCTTCCACAGGATGTTGTTGTATATCCTTGATGAATCCCTGTTACAGCCTATGGCCCCGCCAGTGCTTCCAGATCTGTTTTCATGAAAGCGGTTTCCTGTGATTATGGCCCTGGCATGATCTGTAAATATGGCTCCTCCAGAGGTATCGGCCCTGTTTCCAGTAAACAGATTACTCTCTATCACAGGAGTTGACTGGGTATCACAGTATATACCCGCTCCAAATATGGCGCGATTGTTAACTATTATATTGTGTTTTATCACAGGCGCAGAGCCTGCTCCACAGTGTATGGCGCCGCCATTGATTGATACCAGAGCAGAGTCACTCTCTCTGGTAATGGTGAATCCCTCTATTACCACCTGGCTTCGCTGCTGAATTGTTATCACCGCCTTGTCCCCTCTGCCCATTATCACAGTCTTTGAAGGGCCTTGGCTGCTGCGCAGGGTGAATTTCCCTGATGGAATCACAAGGTTGTCAAAGAAGAGTCTATACGTGCCAGGGCCAACCAGTATGGTGTCTCCTGAATGAGCGGCCTTTACCGCATCCTGAAGGCCCATATGGTCTTGTGGAACCATTATGGTGCCGGAAAGGGCCTTCCCGTTGTCCATTATCTGTAGCAATACAATCAGCAAGAAACAGATTGATCTGCCTGTCATTGCAAGGGTGCAAGAGGTGGGGAGGGGACCCGTCGTATCTTTGGATGCTTTTCTGTTGGGATGCAGCATCACTTTTTCCAACCTATAAAGTCTATACCGGTGGTGACGTTTTCATGGATACTGTTGCCTTTTAATGAGACCGATTGGACATCCAGCAGTCTGATTCCAGAGGTAAGATTCCCGAATATCTCATTTCTTTCAATAATGCCCTGGCCAACATCCCACAGAGAGATGCCGGATTTGCTGTTTCTGTATATTCGGTTGAAAACTATTGTGGCCCTGTCTATCTTTGTGCACCGTATTCCAGCTTCCATGTTGGAGTATATGTTGTTGTGCTCGATTACGACCCTGTTTCTGATGTGGGCTCCCCCAATCCCGCGTATTCCTATGCCACCCATCAGGTTTTCAGATATGTCGTTGCCACGGATTACCAGGTCATCATTGGCGGTTTCACCCTGGGCCGCATCAAAGTTGATCGCCCCTATACCTATCTCGTTTCTATAGAAGAGGTTGTTTTCGATCAGTGGCCTTGCCTGTTCTCTGATACCAATGGCAGGGGCAAACTGATGTTTTTGAGGGGTATCCGGGAAGCGGTTGTTGAATATCTCATTGTTTCTTATAATAGCTGCAGAGTTGCTGCCATTGGAGATGCCGGTACCCATATTGTTGTAGATGATGTTGTTCTCGATCAGTGGTCTGGCAGTGGTCTTGAGTCGTGGCCCCATGCCAACACCAAGTCCTGTTGAGAGTATGCCACCCCCGCTCTTGTTGCCTGTGAAGATGCAGTTTACCACCTTTGGGGAGCAACCCCGGATCTCCATGAGAAACAGTTGCAGACTGGAGACATATTTGGGCATGTTCCGAAAGGTGAAACCGTCCACCACCATCTCCTCCGTGGTCTCTGACGGAAAACTTATTAGATAGCCCGCCTCTTCTATGCCACTTCCATCAATGATGGTCCTTAGTGTGCGTCTGAGCACCTTTTTGTGGCCAGGCCCTGGAACCTCTACGTTACCGTCGTTTCCGGCATAACTGACGAGAGTAATCCCCTCCTTCATTGAGATACGTTCGTTGTAAGTTCCAGGCTTGACAAGTACTGTGTCTCCGGGCTGGGCCATCTCTATGGCAAAGGATATCATGGGGTAGTCGTCTGGTACAACGAGTGTGTCTGAGCAGGCAGGCCGTGCCGTGAGCAGTGCTATTACTATGATCATCAGCAATGTTGGTGCCGTGGCCCCTGTTTTTCTGAGAGGACTGGAAGCTTTGGGCATGGTGGTCCGCCTGTGAGACGCATACTGGGAGTATCGTGGATACAGTTGCTGCATGTTGTCTAACTGGGCCTGAAGGGTGCCCTATGCATATGGCCTCCTACTGCCTTAGATAGTCGTCAAAATAGTCAATGGTTTTTCTCAGGCCATCCTCAAGTGGAGTGACAGGTTCCCATCCAAGATGGTCTTTCGCCAGGGTTATGTCCGGCTTGCGTCTGCGGGGATCGTCAGATGGAAGGGGCTTGAAGATGATTTCGGATCTAGAGCCTGTAAGTTCAAGCACCATCTCTGCCAACTCCAGTATTGTAAACTCTGCCGGATTTCCTGCGTTCAGGGGGCCTGGAAAGGAGTCATCCGAGTCCATGAACCGTACCATAAGATCTACCAGGTCATCAATATAACAGAATGATCTGGTCTGTGAACCATCACCATAGATGGTGATAGGCCTGTTCAGCAGTGCCTGAACGATAAAGTTGGAGACTACCCTTCCGTCATTGGGGTGCATGCGTGGTCCATATGTGTTGAATATTCTGGCAACCTTGATCTTCAACCCATGTTGTCTGTGATAGTCGAAAAAGAGCGTTTCCGCACACCGTTTACCTTCATCGTAGCAAGATCTCTTGCCTATGGGGTTTACGTTGCCCCAGTAGGATTCAGGTTGAGGGTGCACTTCAGGGTCGCCGTAGACCTCTGATGTGGATGCCTGAAATATTTTGATACGAAGGCGCTTCGCAAGTCCCAGCATGTTTATGGCGCCGTGTACAGATGTCTTGGTGGTCTGGACCGGATCATACTGGTAGTGTACCGGAGAAGCAGGGCAGGCCAGGTTGTATATCTGATCCACTTCTACATAGAGAGGAAAGGTGATGTCGTGCCGGATTATTTCAAAGTAGGGGTTATCCATCAGGTGGATGATATTTTCCTTGTTGCCTGTGTAGAAGTTGTCTACACAGATGGCCTCCTTGCCGTCTGTGAGGAGGCGGTCACATAGATGAGACCCGATGAAACCTGCTCCGCCTGAAATGAGGACCCGTTGCCTACCTTTGATGTTACAGTTTTTCCCCATTAATCCGTTTCCAATGATTTTGTATTGAAGGGTATGCCTGCTTCCATTCCAAAGTCCCTCTGTGATCAGGCCATGAACCTTTCCCATGTTGTCCCGATATGTGGCAGGCAACAGGGGGAGGTGTGAAAAACTGTGTGACTGCCTGGATTTTCAGGGCTGAATACTACCATCTAAATCTGTCAATTGCCAGATTTGATAGATTATACCCGAATTGAACGATTTCCAGGTTTACCGGATATGCAAGCCGGTACCTGTGACGTTTGTCATGATGCGGCCAAACCAGATATATCTAAGAATGTCTATCGGCATCCAATCCCTTTTTTGTTAACATATGGGGCCGTAGGCAGTGGGTATGTGTTTCTCTTACGCCATCTAATAAGTGCTCTTGGGAGGTGCAGGAAAAATTTTGCTGCCATGTTTCCTGTGTACTGTGGCATATTTCTTGATACATTATTTCTGTTTGAGAAGATGCGGCGTATTGTTTAAAGTGGAATTGTGTATTCCTCACGGCAGATTCTCACATCCCGAGGTATTCTGCTACTATCTCGGTAATATGAATTTTGCATCAATGTATCCGTTGTTGATCTGTCAGGACGCTGGATTCCCAAACCGCCAATTTGCCAGGTTATGCTGTCCTGATGCAGGCATCTGTAGGGAGGAGTGAAACATGTTTGAATTTTTCAAGAAACAACTTGCCAACATCACCATTCGGCAGCGACTCATCATGTTGAACGGTTTTGTCTTCGGGTTCATCTTGGTCCTTGTGTCAGCGTATTCCTGGCAGATACTCTCCCTTGAAAGAAAGCTCGTCAGCATAGAGAGGGTCAACGGACTGCTCCGTGATGTGCTTGAGGTGCGCAGATATGAAAAAGATATCCTGCTTGGTGTGGGCAAGCACAACTTGGAAAATCTCCTTTACTACCTGAAGCTTGTGGACAAGGAGTCTGCCGATATGGCAGATGAGATAAAAAAGTTGGTGGGGGAGAAGGAGTACAAAGATTTTCAGGCGGTATTTGCCAGTTACAAGAAGATCATTAATGAATATGCCGCGAAGGGAGGCCCCCTTGATGGAGATACGTTGAGGCTCTATGGCAAGACCATGGTTGATTTCTGTAACAAAATACTGATGTTGCGTAATCATCAGGTGCACCAGGGCCTTATGATGATACTGTACGGATTTACCATCCTTCCAGGTGTGCTCATGGTCTTTCTGGTTATCGCAGTGCACATGCAGACGCGTAATGTGCTGAAACGTCTCGCCATTATCCAAAAGGCCACCCGGGACCTCCTTGATGACAACTTTACGCCCATCAAGGATGATCCCAGGATAAATGACGAGATCACTGATCTGATACGAGCATTCAACAAGATGGCCCATGATTTGGAAGTCAAGCAGGAGGAGGTGCTGCAGTCCAAGAAGCTGGCTGCAATTGGTACCTTCTCTTCAGGTATTGCCCACGAACTGAACAACCCTCTCAACAACATATCCCTGTCTACAGATACTCTTCTTGAGGAGTTTGATTCCATGGACAAGGATGAGATCAAGGAAATCCTCGAGGATATAATGACACAGACCGAGAGGGCCAGTAAGATAGTACGCAACCTGTTGGAATTCTCTCGGGAAAAGGCCTCTTCAATAACATTCCTCAACATAAAGGATGTTATTGATAGTACAGTGAAACTTATAGAAAATGAGCTTAGGATCAAAGCGGTAAATCTCGAGACTACTGTAAGTGAAGACCTTCCTACAGTGCTTGGAGACAGCCACAAGTTGCAGCAGGTATTTCTGAATCTGTTTATAAACGCCATTCATGCCATGCCGGAGGGCGGTTTGATTAGCGTTGATATACGGGAAGAGCCAAAGGGTTTTGTGCGTATTGATGTGAGCGATACAGGCCATGGCATCCCTCAGGACAAGATTGACAAGATATTTGATCCGTTCTTTACTACAAAGGCTGTAGGGCAGGGCACCGGGCTGGGCCTTTCGATTGTGTACAGTATAATCAAGAAACATGGAGGCCACCTTGAGGTAAAGAGTAAGCCGGGGGTGGGAACTACATTCTCTATCTTTCTGCCTGTTGCATCCCAGAATGGAAAGGATGCGGAAGAGAAAGATTCTGATGCAGGAAAGAGTACTGAAAATAGCGGTAATTGATGATGAAAAGAGTGCGCGCAACCTGATACGACGGTTTCTCGAAAAGGAGGGCTATGACGTCAGTGTATATGAAGACGGGCTCTCCTTCCTGAGGGAAATACGTGATAATCCATGTAACATCGCACTGATAGATCTGAAGTTGCCAGATATAAATGGCCTCGAGGTCTTAGAAAAGCTCAAGGAGCTTTATCCGGATGCCGAGGCCATTATCATCACTGGTCACGCCACCATAGAATCCGCGGTTGATGCCACCAGGAAGGGGGCATTCCATTATCTTACAAAACCCTGTCGAAAACATGATATCTGTCTCATGGTTGAACGGGTCCGGGAGAAGATTCTCATGCGTGAGGAGAATCGAAAGCTTCGGGATGCCATGCATGGTGATGGTCTCATACCGGGCTTTGTGGGCGCCAGTCCTGCGATGCAGGAGATCTTCCAGATTGTACAGAAGGTGGCGATGGTAAACTGTAATGTGTTGCTGGAAGCTGAAACCGGAACAGGCAAACAGGTGGTGGCAAAGGCCATCCATAATCTGAGTCAGAGGAGTAAACGTCCGTTTGTTTACTTCAACTGCGGCGGTTTCACTGAGGAACTCATATGTAGTGAACTGTTTGGCCATGAACGTGGTGCCTTTACAGGGGCTACTGCCACCAAGAAGGGCCTGTTTGAAACAGCCGCCGGAGGTACAGTGCTACTTGACGAGATTGGTGAGATGTCAATGTCAATGCAGGTTAAGCTGCTGCATGTGCTTCAGGAGCGTCAGATAATCCGGGTGGGTGGAAATCACCCTATTGATCTTGATATCCGCATCATTGCTGCAACCAATCGAGATCTGAAACAGGCCATAGATGAGGGCACATTTCGTGAAGATCTCTATTACCGTCTCAATGTGGTCCGTATCCAACTGCCCAGACTTGCTGACCGCAAGGATGATATCCCGCTGCTGGTGGCGCATTTCATCAAGAAGTTCAACGCCTCTTTTGAAAAAAAGGTGGAGAGGATATCTCCAAGCGCACTCAAACACCTGATGAGGTACAGCTTTCCGGGAAATGTCCGTGAACTTGAAAATATGATCCAGCGGGCCGTTGCCCTGTCTGATGGCAGGGAAATAACCCTGAAGGACCTGCCTGATTCCATTCGCGATCTTGCCTGGGGTGATATGGATGAGGATGCCCTGGTTCCCCTGGAGGAGGTTGAAAAGCAGCATATAGCCAGGGTATTGGAGAAGACCGGGTATAATAAAAAACTGGCAAGTACCATATTGAAAGTTCCACGAACTACATTGTGGAGGCGTATGAAACAGTTTGGTCTAGACCGTAACAAGAAAGATGAATGATTTTGATCCGTCTCCCCCACCTTTTTCTTACCCACCATGAAATTTTTCATCTTATCCCGTTTGGAACGGTAATACCTGCTCATATAACTCACATCCTAAGATCTTAGTACTTTCACTGTCAACTTTCTGTTTTTCCAGCCGGGACAATTATGTCCCGATACACAGAAATATCCTTCCCTGGGAGGGTATGTCTTGCTTTTGAAGCGCTACAGATGCATGCCTGTGAATTTCTGTTTATTTTTCTTTTTTGCCAAGTTTCAAGTTGGAACATCGTTTTTTGCTATAACCTGTTCAAGTCCCGTAAGATGGGGGTTTTGCCACCATCCCGAATAATCTTTTCATTATGAAACATGGTCCTTTTGGGAGGTTCATATTTGAATGAAGCGAGGATCATGTACAGAATGAAAAGCGTTGGGGCTAATTTTTCTTTATGTAACCATGCGCTTTTCCAATAATTTTTTTTAAAAAATCCAATCCTGTTTTTCTCTGTAAGTGGCACTATGGTTGCAATAGGAAGAAGGCAGATGTGATTTGCCTTTCGCCCAGGCAAGCACCCCGCTTTACATCGATTGTTCGATGATATCTCTAAAGATAGGTGTGCCGGGTTTTGAGGAAGAAACCTGGAAGCGGTCTTTTGAAAACGCCTGACACCTGTCGCTATGTACCAAAGCAAGTAAATCAAGAAATCAGGGAGGAGAAGATGTTCAGGAAAAAACCACCAAACTCGTCATGACCTTCTTGCTGCAGAGTTAGGTCCTGTGCAGCATCAGCCACAATGATAGTGCAGAGTGAGAATCGCTGCATTTTCAAGGCAAATATTGAAGTAGGCCATTTATTGTGTAGTAGACCTTGGAAATCCAGTTAATGGCTTTTTGTGCCATTTTCATGGGATTCCAGCAGCCATGAACAGGAACATTGCGGCCCGCGTCCAATTGATAGCATTGCCCGGCGGGAAGTGGTGTTCGCGCAAATTGGAAACACTAATTCAGGAATCAACCGGACCTGTTGCATATCCTTCAATGCAGTAGTGATCCGGTATAAGGGAGGTTAATAAAAAAATGCTTCACATGTATCTTCCAATCGCTGGAAACAGCGTAAATATCTTCATAATTCTCGGACTTGGAGGTTTTGTCGGTCTCCTCTCAGGAATCTTCGGTGTTGGCGGGGGGTTCCTTATGACCCCCCTGCTCATAATGTTTGGAATTCCCCCAACAGTTGCCGCTGCCTCTGATTCAAATCAGATCGTTGGTGCTTCCACATCCGGAACTCTGGCCCACTGGAGACTGGGGAACGTGGATTACAAGATGGGACTGCTTCTGCTTATTGGTGGTGTGATAGGAGGTACTCTTGGTGTCCAGGTCATCAAGATACTGAGGGCCATGGGAAATGCAGACTTCCTCATCAACATCACGTACGTCATTATGCTTGGCGGTGTAGGCGCCTACATGTTTTGGGAGAGCCTCGAGGGGCTTAAGAAGGACAAGTCGCCCCCGCAAGAGGTGCCGGAACCGGTTGAAAAGAAGGAATCAAGTTATGCCAAGGCCCTTGCTGCCCTGCCGTTCCAGACCAATTTCGAAAAGTCAGGTGTGCGCATCTCAATGCTCCTCCCCCTGATTTTCGGTACTCTGGTAGGTGTGTTGGCTGCCATTATGGGTGTCGGTGGTGGTTTCATCATGGTGCCGGTCATGGTCTATCTTCTGCGCATGCCCATGCACGTGGTGGTTGGAACAAGTCTCTTCCAGATACTTTTTACCTGTATAAATGTTACGATCATGCAGGCCTATAGCAACCACACAGTGGATTTTGTACTGGCCCTGTTGCTGTTACTCGGTTCCACTGCTGGTGCCCAGATAGGTACAAAGATCAGCAAGAAGCTGAAGGGCGATCAGTTGAAGATATTGCTGGCCAGCTTGGTGCTCATCGTCTGCGTGAAGATGCTTTACGGACTTCTTGCAACACCAGATATCATGGTGGCAATAGCTGGTGGACACTAATTGGAACGTGTGTATATGGGTAAAGGTATTTTTAGGATCTCAGGTACGACTGTGAGACCTGGATGATAAAGACTGGAGGAAAAAAAGAGATGCTTTATTCTATAAAATATATGAAAGATCGTGAGGTCGGGCATAGATGCCTGTATCCGCTCGTGTTTACTGTAATTTTGTTGGTCAGCATGACGGCTTCTATATGCTGGGCCGAAAATGTGAATCTTGCCGTGGCCCCGCCGGAGATTTCCATATCGGCGTTTTACAATGGCACTTCCATAAAGGCTACTGGTACCATCCCTGCAAATTCTGACGTGGTTCTGTGTATAACCGGGCCTGGTGAGGTGGTGCATCTAAAGAAAAAGGGAAAGGTTGCCGGACTGCTGTGGATGAATACCGGCAAGATCACCCTGAAAAACGTCCCTGCTGTGTTCATGGTCTATACCACTCCTGCAGTGGCCAAGATGATCAACCTTCCCACTATTAATCTCGGTTACTGGTCGGTAAAGGACCAGGTAAAGCTTGAACCTGTCAGTGCCTCAAAGGAGTTTCTGTTCAAGGAGTTCATCAAGCTGAAAGAGGAAGAAGGTATCTATACTATTGATAAGGAGTCTATAAAATATTCAGAGGAACCAGGTGGGCTTAGACATTTTGAGATCAATGTGAAGGTGCCGCCCAAGATGAAACCAGGCGTCTATACCGTGGAAGCCAGTGCCATATCCAACGATTCTGTGCTTGGCAGGGCAAAGACCAACCTTACCTTGAAGCTGGTAGGTTTTCCCGCATGGATAGCTGGTCTTGCCTTTGGTCATGAGCTTCTCTACGGGTGTATGGCGGTTCTTGTGGCTATTGCCGCAGGGCTGGTAATGGGCGTACTATTTAAGGACAAGGGAGGTGCCCATTAAGGTAGGCGCCTGATACCAGCTACTGAAAACCGTTTTCCGGGGCACGGTAAGCCGTGCCCCGCCAGGGGTTTCATGGAGACCATGAAGTTATGTTGAATAGAGTTATAGACTGGGCAAAGGAAAAGCTCTCTAACCGGAGCAGAGGCAGAGGTGAGAGATCATTCATAAGTATTTTCACCCGATTCAGGGATATCCTTGCCCTTAACAACCAGGTGCTTGAGCTTATTGCAGAGGCCAACGACAAGCTTAGCGGCGATTATGTGTTTGATCGTCACTACATAGAGACTACTGCCAGGGAAATAGCGTCCATGGTCCAAAAGCTCATATTTGCGCTGGAAGAGATGGCACCTGGAAAATATCTGGCCCTTCATGAAGCATTTATCAAGATCAACGATGATATTGAAGATATTCTGGCCGGACGGCCGCCCAGGTCAGAAAACAGATTCATACTGCCCTATGCCAACATCAATAGGGATATGGCCCAGGAGGTTGGCGGAAAGAATGCCACAATAGCCCAGGTTGGCAATTTTATGGGAATAAGGATTCCAGAGGGTTTCGCAGTGACTGCCGCTGCATATGCGGCATTCATGAAGACCGATGGGCTTGGGGAACGGATTAGGGAGATTACAACAGAGTGGGAGAAGGGCGCTATAGATGCAATGACTGCCTCTGAGAAGATCCAGCCATTGATAATAGAGGCAAGCCTGCCCAATCGTCTGCGTAGAGAGATTGGGGCAGCCGCAGCGGCCCTCAGCAAGAAACTTGGTAGAAGGAAGATTTTTTTTGCAGTACGAAGCAGTGCATGGGGTGAGGATAGTGAGCACTCATTTGCAGGACAGTACAAGAGTATTCTCAATGTGAGGCCTTCAAGGCTTACCAGGGCATACAGACGGGTCGTGGCCAGTGCGTACAGTGCCCGTGCCCTGGAGTATCGCAGGCGCACAGGGTATCATGAAGATGAGGTGGTCATGCCTGTGGCGTGTCAGGTCATGATAAATCCGCGTACGAGCGGTGTACTATATACATATGATCCGGTTGAGCCAGCAAAAGAGGTAATGATCGCCACTGCCACATGGGGTCTTGGAGCGCCGGTGGTCTCTGGGACAGCAATGGTAGACGAGTTCTGCATGGAGCGTAGGCCCCCGCACAAGGTAGTAGAGACCCGCATTACCACAAAGATGAAGGCTATGGTGCTGTCTGATGAGGGCGGGACTGTAGTGGTGGATGTCCCCGAGAAAAAGCGGCTGGCTGCGTCCCTGTCACACGATGAACTGTCACTGCTTGCTGATACCGGACTGATTATAGAGAAAAATTTTCGCAAGCCACAGGATATAGAGTTTTCATTTGACCAAAACGGGGAGCTGGTGATTCTGCAGACAAGGCAGCTTGCAGTAAAATCCCTCAATGCACCATCTGCCTCTGAACTGGCAGGCATAAGAGATAAGTATGAGGTAATACTTGAGAACTGTGGTGTTACGGCCCAGGACGGAATAGCCGCCGGGCCTGTCTATATGGTGCGTGAAGACAAGGATCTCAAGGACTTGCCGCCTGGGGCCATACTGGTCACCAAGTTCGCCTCTCCGAGGCTTGCAGCAGTACTTCACAAGGCGGCAGGGGTAGTCACTGAAGTGGGTTCCATCACGGGGCATCTTGCCACGGTTGCAAGGGAGTACAGGGTACCTGCGGTCTTCAACTGTGAAAATGCCATGTCTGTGCTGAAAGATGGTGAGGAGATCACCATTGATGCTGAAGAGCCTGTGATCTTCAGGGGAATTGTCAAGGAGTTGCAGTACTACAGCCTGTCTGAAGAGCCTATCGAAGAGACATATGAGTACAGGCTGCTGCGCCGTGTGTTGAAAAAGATCGAGCCTCTGAACCTTGTTGATCCTACGGACAAGAATTTCAGACCACGTTCGTGTCAAACCCTGCATGATATTGTGCGTTTTGTGCATGAAAAGGCCGTGCAGGCCCTTATTGATATGAGTTTTTACCATCCTAAGGATGCGCACACTGCTGCAGGAAAGTTGAAGCTCGGGGTCCCCATCGATTTTGTCGTCATTGATATTGGCGGCGGCGTAAATCTGCCGGAAGGGACTGGGGGCCGGAAGACCGTAATACATCCGGAACAGATTACTTCAATTCCGATGAAGGCGATTATTCAGGGAATCATGCACCCTGGGGCCTGGAGCAATGAGCCCATGTCTGTGGATATGGGAAGTTTTATGTCGAGTCTTACCAGGACATTTTCAACAGAGATCACCTCTCCTGAAATGCTTGGCCAGAATCTTGCAATAGTATCTCATGAGTATACCAATATAAGTTTAAGGCTCGGATATCATTTCACAATGATAGACACCTATGTAACTGAAAAGATGAATGACAACTACGCCTACTTTAGATTTTTCGGCGGAGTTACAGATCTGGATCGCAGGGCGAGGCGGGCCAGATTTATTGGAATGGTACTGTCCCATTATGATTTCCGTGTAGACCTGCATGGGGACCTGGTGGTAGCGCGTCTGAAGAAATTGGACCAACGGGCAATGCTAAGACGTCTCTACCTGTTGGGTTTGCTGATAGGGGTTACACGGCAGCTTGATGTAAGGATGGTTAATGAACAACGGATAATAGAGTACACTGAAAAAATAAAACAGTTAATGGAGGATGGTCATGGACAACAATAATCAGCTCAGCATACTTATACTGGATGATGAACCAATAGTAAGCAAGCGCCTCAAACCTTCTCTCGAAAAGAAGGGGTACCGGGTAGAGACGTACACCAACAGCGGTACTGCGCTGAAGCGTGTACGCGATCAGAAGTTCGATATAGTGATCACAGACCTCAAGATGGAAGGTGTGGATGGTATGGAGTTCCTTACCGAGGTCAAAAAACTTTGGCCGGATACAGAAGTCATTGTGATCACTGGTTTCGCCACCATGGATACCGCCAAGGAGTCATTTCAGAAGGGAATATTTGATTTCCTGGCAAAGCCGTTCAAGTTGAGCGAGATCAATGAGGTTATTGAACGTGCCAAGGAAAAGATCAACAAGAACCGTTAATTCTCTTACCCGGATTATGCATTGAGAACAACGAGGTGACGAACATGAATAAAACCCTTTTATACCTTAATGAAGACCTGGCATCAAGTATAGCACTGAGATATGCAGATTATCTTGCTTCTGTTTCAGACCTGAAACTTTATATCATTCACGTTGAAGAACCTGACCTTCGCCAGCAGGCCGGCACCGGCTGGGTGAGAAGGACCTGGGAGACCGGTGTTCAGGAGACCGGCACTCAAGTAGTCAAACGTATCATCAAGACAGAGAATGTCAAGTGCAGGTTTGCAGGTCCCCCAAGAATTCTTGTCGGGGAGAGAGAGTATGAGATACTGAAAGAGCTGCGGATTGGTGGGTATGATCTGTTTATTGAGGGGCACATGGATGCCTCTTCACCTTCAGATTTTTACAAGATCGTGTCTTCACGCCTCTATAAACATGCTCCATGTCCCATACTGCTTGTAAAGAATCTCACGGTGTCGACTACTGCGGCCATTCTGCTTGGAGACGATGTGGACCATAGAAAGGTGGTGGACAGATATCAGAAGCTCATACATGGGTCAAAACTGGATACAGAACTGATCTATTTCAAGTTCAGGGAACAGGCAGAGATATCTTTCATGGATCCCTCCGAGGGCGGCGTAGCACTCAAGGAGAGTGAGGAACTGTTGAAGGCCGCAGGTATGCCGGTAAAGAACAGTACGGTGATCTGTGGAACTCCTGAGCAGACAGGGGACTTTCTGCGGAATTATGCCTTCGTGGCTGCGAATTTCCCTGTCAGGAAGTGTCTAAGGATGGAGGTCCTGGGCAATACACCGGCATCTGTGTTACTCTGTTAGGTGCAGCAGGGGTTTTTGTAAAAAAGCTTCACTCCCAATAACAGAGATCAGGCATAAAAAAGGGCTTTCAGTGCCATTTTTGTGCCCAGCCGGACTATACCGCCGGTTAAAAGGAGGATACCATGAGAATTATAGCAGCATTAGATACCAAATCGTATAGTGAAGAGATAATAAACGAGGTAGCTAAGCTTGCAGCCAATACTTGGGCTGATCTTACGCTACTCGGTCTTCAGTCAGGAAACAAGGAGCCTGATCAGGCCCTGGTGGATGCCATGGCGAGGTACAAGGACCATATACTGTCTGCCATGGAGGAACCATCGCCTTACGCGGAGCTTGCCGTTTCTGATCTTAAAGAGACAGGGCCTGGCAGGTGGCAGGTCTCCTCAAGAGGCAGGAAAGAGCTTTCTGTCACCATCAGGGGAGGGGATGCGAGAAAGGAGATACTCGCAGAGGCACAGGAGCGAGAGGCCGATCTCATCATGCTTGGCTGTACCAGGGGCATTGACTGTATATGGGAGGGTGAACCCAATCTGCCCCAGAGGGTGGCACGAGATGCGGCCTGCTCTGTACTTGTCATAAAGTCTTCAAGGACTCCGTCCCAGATCGTCTCTTTCCTGGACCAGACAAGTGTGAGTCAGGAGTCTTTGGAGATGGTGAACCAGATGGTCACGGTTCACGGTGCAGGTCTCAAGATTGTTGGTCTGAAGACACCCAAGGGGGTTGTTGGCAAGGGCGACGTTGAGAAGAAGATGGTGGAGATTCTCAAGTATTATAATGAGAAGAATATAAGTGCATGGATAATGATGGTGGATAACGACAAGCTTGAAGAGTATGTGGCTCAGTCCACCAAAGAGGGCATGGTGGCCCTGTGGATGGGAAAGGAGTCTCTGCTGAGCAAGATATTCTCCAGAGGGCTTATAGAAAAACTCATCAGCAACACCCAGTCTTCAGTGTTGATCCTGCGCTGATCCTCGTGGGTGCACGTGCTGGATCAGGTTCATGCATGTTGTGTGGGGTCCTGGCCCCATATATCTGAAATACAAGGCAACCCTCCGGCGGGAAATCCCATGCGGAGCACCGCAGGGATTTCCTTCCCCCAGTCCCCCGTACAGGGACAGGTCTAATGGCCTGCCCCTGTACATTTATGTAAACCTCGTTCTGTCATGTCGGCAGCTCGGAAAATCCAGAAAAATAATGAAGAATTGTCCCTCGCAGGGTTTCCCAATGCTGATGAATCTGCTATGCTGTAGAATTTAAATAGAGGCGGGGTGCTCTGTGGCCGTGTCCACAGGCAGAGTTCCCAATGTGGTGAATCATCCATAAATTAAATTTTTTTCGTAATCCTGTATCAGCGTAATGTGTAGAACCCCGTAGAGGGGGTATGTGTTATTTAAACCGGCAGGGCGAACCCTTCGCGGGTTTGCCGGTTAGCAGAAGACTGATACAGACCTTTATGATGCGACTTGAAGAAGTGAGATGATTGGTAGTATCAGAACTGACTTCTGTTCAGACGGTACAGATTCATGTCCAAGTTAGCTTGTGTCCACCCATAAATGGCCCTTTTGTCAGGCCTGGTAGCTCGTGGGTGAAAAATGCTATGGACACTATTTCAAGCCTGTTCTGAACTCTGTAAACCTGGGGAGGGGAGGCAACACCTCCTGTGATTGTTGTTGCGGCGAACCTCCGGACAGTTTTGTGTCTGGAGTTAAAAACAATTATTTCTTTAAGGAGGAAGTAGATGATGATTAACGGTTTATCCTTTACTGCGACCACAGATCCTGAAGTGGCTCAGCCAGGCGTAAATTTGGCAACGGCACTTTTTGGATTGTTGTTGGGCGCCGGAGTCCTGATGGGCTGTTATGCGTTTCTTGCAGGCCATCACCATGTATATAACAATACCCGCGACATGCCATGGGGTATTCTTATCTCCACCTATGCTTTCTTTGCAATTACCTCAACGGGGCTCTGTCTTCTTGCAGCGCTTAGTCATATCTTTGGCGGCAACAGGCTGGCCCCCACGGCCAATCGGTTGGTGTGGTGTTCCTTGATTACCATTATCGGTGCCTTCACGGTCATCGGTTTTGAAATCGAGAGTCCACACAGGATGCTTCTTTACAACGTGATATCTCCCAATATCACCTCAAATATTTGGTGGATGGGTACGTTGTACGGTATGGCTGTTGGTTTCATGGTGGTGGAATTCTGGCTCATAGTAACAAAGCAGTACCAGCTCGCTGTAATGCTGGGTATCGGAGGTGCACTTGCTGAGGTTGCGGCAAATACCTGTCTCGGTGGCGTGTTTGCCACACTTCCCTCACGCCCCTTCTGGTATGGCGGAATGATACCCATCCTCTTTATCTCCTGCGCTTTCATGCAGGGTGCAGCGGCTGCCATACTGTTCAATTACTTTGCAGTGAAAATTAGGGGTAAGAAGTTCGATGATGTGATGATGGGTGCCCTGCAGGCAGCAGGCAAGGTACTACTCTTCATGCTGGTAATGGTTAGTGTTGCTACCTTCTGGAGGATGATATCCTTCTATGTGGGAGGCACAAATGCTGGCAGAAGCGCTGCTGATGCCCTGGTCTATGGGCCGCTTTCAATCAATTTCAAGTTTTTCGAGATCACTGTTGGATTGCTCTTGCCAATTATCCTGCTGGTGGTCACAAGATTGAAGAGTCCTGTGGTCATGGTCATATCGGCGGCTATGGTACTTCTTGGAATGTTCTTCGCCCGTTATGACATGGTGGTTGCCGGCCAGATCGTTCCTCAGTACCTTGGATGGGATGATCTTCCAAAGTATCTTTCATACACTCCATCATTTGGTGAGATAATGGTAACATTGGCAGGCTTTGGCATGGCCGGGTCTGCATTCCTGCTTGGAGAGCGTTTCCTGGGCAAGGTGCTTTCTGACCATGGAGAACACCATTAAGAGTATGAGTAGATAGAGGATTGTTCATCCTTGCGGAATAGCAGGGTCCATGACTTTCCAAGAGCTATTATGGCCTGCAGGTCCATGAGTGCCTGCAGGCCTCTTTTTCGTTTAGATTATATCCATCTTGTTTTTTGCCTACAGGCAAACATATCATCATCATTAACACATCATTACAACTGATGAGCTTTAAAATCGTGTTGGAAAGCGCCGTCGGTGTATATGTGTCGTGTAGCATGCCAATATCCCTTAACAGGCATGTTCTCGTTACAGAGACTGTTCTTATTCCTATCTATCCTCTGTAGAGCCGGCTTTTGTAGAGTTTTTTTGTCTTAAAGGTGTGGTAGCGTCTGGCATATGAGGTGTTGTACCCCACGTCCAATGTACGTCCAATGTATTTTGTATGACTGAACACCAATGTTTTCACACATCCCGAACGGTTTTTCTGTTTTTTGTCCTGGGCCTCTTCCTGTCTCACGGTTGCCTATCTATTGCCGCTACTCCGGTTACAGGGCGTATGACCTCAGTTCCTGTGGCCAAGTCAGACAGTGGCAAGATAGAAGCCAACGGTGGCCATTATGCCGGCCCTTCCGATGAGTTCAACAGAGGAAATCCCAGGTCTACGGTGGAGGGGTTCCTGTCATATGCTGCAAAAGGTGACTTCAAGGATGCAGCTCACTATCTTGATTTGAGATATCTTCCCCGGCGCCTCAGGGGTGTCCCAGGGGCAGAACTTGCCCGTAAACTGAAGATAGTCTTGGATCGTGGTCTGTGGGTAGATCCTGGTACCATAAGTGACAAGCCTACAGGTGATCTTAGTGACGGTCTTCCTGCCTCCCAGGAGAGTATCGGCCAGATAAAGACCCCTGAGGGCACTGTAAACATACTGCTGCGTCGGGTGCCCCGCGGGGATGGTGTGAAGATATGGAAGTTTTCCAACAGGACCGTGGCCAAGATTCCTGTACTTTACAAGTACTATGGATATCGTCTCTTTGAGGAGCGGTTGAGCAAGATATTCCCAGACGTGCAGGTCATGGGATGGCAACTCTGGCAGTGGACAGCATGGTTGGCGTTTGTTGCTGTGGCGTGGATAGGTGCCTATTTGCCCACCTATCTTGCGGCACTTGTTATATTCCGTCGTGGTGGTGCCACTGCTGAAATGCTGGGGCGTTTTATATCTGGTCCTGTGCGCATAATACTGTGGCTGTTTTTGTGCCGTATAGCCGCATTCTTTCTAATGCCTTCCGCTGAACTGAAGCAGCTCCTTAACGCCGGTACCATCCTTATTCTGGCCCTTTGCTGGGCAGGAATAAAGGGGCTTGATATACTCTTTGAGGTATGGAAGCAGCACATGACAAGAGAGGGACGCGAGAGCAGCACTGTCCTTCTAAAACCGCTGCGCACTGTGGTGAGGGTATCGTTTGTCACCATTGCCCTGCTTCTGTGGTTAGACAATATCGGATTCAGGGTAAGTGCCCTGCTGGCCGGCCTTGGTGTTGGCGGTCTTGCCGTGGCCCTTGCTGCCCAGGGTATTCTTAAGAATCTGCTGGGTACTGTGATGATTCTGGCGGACAGACCATATAACGTAGGAGAACGTATTGTGGTCAAGGGGCTTGATGGTGAGGTGGAAGAGATAGGGCTTAGGTCCACCAAGATCAGATTGCTCACGGGGCATCAGGCATCCATCCCCAATGATGAGATTGAGCGGGCCGAGATCGAGAATATAGGCCGAAGGCCTCATATAAGACGCAGACAGAATATTCGTCTTGCCATTGATACACCTCCGGAAAAGATCGAGCGTGCAGTCAATATCATAAGGGAGATACTGCATGATCATGAGGGAATGAAAGAGGACTATCCACCACGGGTCTACTTTGACAGGTTCAGAGACGATGCGCTCAACATAGTAATGTTCTACTGGTACCATCCCCCTGAGTACTGGGACTTCCTTGATTTCAGCGAAAGAACCAACAATGCTATTCTCAGGGCGTTTGAGAAGGAGGGAATCAGACTGGCATTGCCTGCCTCCACTTCTTTCCTGGCAGGTGCTGAAGGTGAGCAACCACTCATGGTTGAGGCACAGACACGGCACAGTGCTGAATTGTGATGATACAAGAGATTGATCCAGATAAGATAATCCTGTGCCCTGATTGTGATCTTCTGCTTGAGAAGGTTCCTGTGGAGAGTGGTTGCAGGCTCGTATGTCCGAGATGTGGCTGTGTCCTGGTATCTCCCAAGGAGAATTCGGTAGAGAAGACCATGGCCCTGACTGTAGCGGGGCTGCTCATGTATATCCCGGCAAATTTCCTGCCGTTGCTGACTTTTGATGCAGCAGGGCTTAAGAGTACAGGTAGCATATGGGAGAGCTGGCTATCCCTTGCTGACAGCGGGTTTGTGTTTACCGGTGTCATGGTACTTCTTACCAGTATTCTTATCCCGTTGGTAAAGCTCTTGATACTGCTTGCAGTAACCATCGCCATCCACTTGGGACGCAGCACCAGGGCTACGGCCCTGTTGTTTCGGTGGTATCATCACCTTGATGAGTGGGGAATGCTGGAGGTCTATATGATAGGGATCTTGGTGACCATCATAAAGATGCTTCACATGGCGCATGTGGAGTATGACACAGGATTCTTCTGTTTTATCGGCTTGCTTTCCGCCACTCTCTGTTCATCTGCTGCCATGGATGTAAATCTGTTCTGGGAAGAGATAGGCCGCCAGATATCGGAGCGTGAACGATTGGACAGTGAATATCCATGTGGTCAGGCCCCTGGTTCAGCAGGGGGGCGTGAGGGAGAGAAAGCCTTATGAGAACTGGGTGTGATGAGGTAGCCCTACATGCCAGCAGGGCACTTACAGGCAAAGAGGCCGGATTCATGCTGTGTCATGACTGCCATTGTGTCATACCCATACCAGATGGGATGAGGGGTGACGAGCACGTTGAGGCAGTATGCCCGAGATGTGGTGCCCTGGTCCATCTTCGTTACCCTGACAGTCTTACATATACATGGGCCCTGGTTATCACTGCCATGATACTTAGTTTCCCTGCCAATATCCTGCCCATAATGAAGGTGGATTATCTTGGCAGTGCCGAGGCCTCTACCATCATGGATGGGATCATCTACTTCTTCAAGGAGGGTTCCTATGGTATCGGAGCAGTTATTCTGACGGCCAGTATTCTGGTACCCCTGTTCAAGATAGTGGGTATCATACTCATCCTTCTTTCCATACACTTCAGATGGAAGAGCTGGTTAAGGCACAAGACCATAATGTTCAGGTTCATAGAGTTTATTGGCAGATGGTCCATGTTGGATATATTTGTCATTGCCCTGCTTACCGTACTGGTAGATTTCGGTTTTTTCTCAACCATTCAGGCAGCACCGGCTGCCACCTATTTCTGTGGTGTGGTCATAAGTACCATGTTGGCTGCCAACATGTTTGATACAAGGTTTATATGGGAAGCGTAATGGAAGGGCCGCCAGTCCAAATCTGCTCCTTAGCCGTGTTACAGGTCGTCTATGCGGCAGTTGGTGCATTTTGGCATGCCTTTAAGGCTCATGAGAAAAAGCAGCATCCGTCTTTGTCAATTGTTGCTGGATTTGAGGCGTCCCGTCGTTTGATCCGGAGCAAATGGGAAAAGCTCCCTCTGGGATATGGAAAAAAATATGGAAAAACCTGTTGTTAAGAAGAAAAGGGGCATATCTCCAATATGGATACTCCCATTTGTGGCACTCTGCATAGGGGGGTGGTTACTTTATCGGGGTATAACAGAACGCAGCATACCCATTATTGTCCATTTTCACAGTGCCGAAGGGGTAACGGCAGGAAAGACCAAGGTGATGTACAAGGGACTGCCTGTTGGAGTGGTCAAAAAGATTACTGTTGACAAGGGGCTTGATACTGTATCCATGCATATCGCCATCAGTCCTGAGGCCAAGAAGGGACTGGTGAAAGACCTGAAGTTCTGGATAGTCAGGCCTGAGATTAAGGCAGGCAAGATCAGTGGGCTGAACACGCTCCTTTCAGGCTCCTATATTGCTGTCCAGCCGGGTACATCGCATGAGCCATGTCGTGAGTTCATGGGACTCGATGAGGCCCCGCCAATCCCTGACTCGGTTCCTGGCCTCCATATCAAGCTCAGGACCGATGCCCTTCATTCCATACAGAAGGGTTCCCCGGTTTATTACCGTAATATCCAGGTGGGCTCGGTTCAGGACTACAGGCTTGATGACGGAAATGGGATCATGATCAGTATCTATATCGAGCCTGCGTTTGCCTCCATGGTGAAACCTGGCACCCGTTTCTGGAATGCCAGTGGGCTTACCCTTGCAGGTGGGCTCAGCGGCATCAAGTTTCATATGGAGTCCCTCAGTACCCTTATCAGCGGTGGCATAAGTTTTGTTACCCCTGATGCCTTTCTGCACCAGGAGCCTGTAACAAATGGCCATGTGTTCAAACTCTATCGTGACTATGAAGAGGCGGAGTACGGGATAAATGTGACACTGAAGTTGGAGGCAGGCGAGGGAATGATAGAGGGGATTACCAAGGTCATATTCCGTGGTATTGAGGTGGGACGTATCAAGAAGATATCTCTCAATACTGATGATCCCAAATACAAGGTGACTGCTCATCTGTTCATGGATCCAATGGCAGAGTCCATTCTCAGAGAGGGTACCAGGTTCTGGGTGATCCGGCCAAAGCTCTCAATGGGCGAGATAAAGAACCTCGATACGCTGGTTACAGGTCCGTACATCACGTTCATGCCTGGTTCAGGCAAGCCATGCCACGAATTTACTGTGCAGGGCAGCCACTCCAAGCCTGTGCTCAAGGGGGGAAAGTTTTACTGTCTGAGGGCAGATGACCTGAAATCCATAGCTCCTGGCACACCGGTAATCTTCAGGCATATACAGGTGGGTGAGGTGACCCGCTACAAACTTAACAGAGACAACAGTGTGGACCTCATCTTCCTGATCTATGATGACTATACATACCTCATCAACCGCAAGTGCGTCTTCTGGAACTGCAGTGGTTTCAGTTTCAAGTTGACCCCGGCCTCCTTTTCCCTCAAGGCTGACTCCCTACAGTCCATCATTTCAGGCGGTATAACCTTTGACTATCCTCATAAATATTATGGCAAGAAGATGAAACCAGTGAAGCCTGGTCACAGGTTCGTGCTCTATGACAGTTTTTCAACGGCTGTTGAACATGCACCTGAACTCAAGCCAAAGGGTCTTTTGATAAGGCTTGAGACCAGGGACCCCATCTATCTGTCTTCAGGCAGTCCGGTCTATTACAAGCGGGTCCAGGTAGGAGATATCACAGGAGTGATGCTTGACAGCAAGAGGGACAAGATTTTCGTGGATGCCTTTATCAAGGACCGGTATCGCCACCTGATAAAAACCACTAGCAGGTTTTTCAACATGGGGGGCATGTCCATAAAGGGTAGCATAAAAAAGGGTATGGTCATCAAGGCCCCGCCGGTGGCTTCGGTAGTGATGGGTGGTATTTCGTTCATCACTCCCCAGCCTGGCAAAGTGGTGAGGGACCGGCACGTGTTCAGGCTCTTTGCAGATAAGCAGGAGGCATTGGAAAAGGATTATGTGAGCCTAACAATTCATCTTTCAAGTGCCGATGAAGTAGATATAAATACAGCCATAAAATACCAGGGCCTTCAGATAGGTTATGTCCGGGATGTGGTGTTTGAAAAAGGCATGAAGTCAGTAAAGGCAAAGTGCGTTGTCAAACCAGGGGCTGCTTCCCTGTTCAGACAGGGAACCAAGGTGTGGATTGTAAGACCAGAGATAAGTATTTCAGGCATTCGTAACGTAAGCACCATTGTCACCGGGCCTTATATCACCATTGAACCAGGGACAGGTCCACAGTGTAGGGAGTTCAGGTCACTTTCCTCACCGCCTCCTGTACATAGGATGACCAGGGGCTTGAGTGTGATAGTGGAGTCAAAGACCTTGGGGTCTGTAAAGAGAGGTTCTCCTGTGTACTATCGGCGCATAAAGGTGGGCAGTGTCGTTGGGTATAAACTTGCGCCTGATTCCAGAACTGTGTGGATATATTTGAATATTGATGATCATTATGCACCCATTGTTAGGACCAACACCCGTTTCTGGAATGTAAGTGGTGTCAGGGTGGACGTGGGCCTGTTTACCGGTGTGGATATAAACACAGAGTCTCTTGAGTCAATAGTCGCCGGTGGCATAGCATTTGCTACACCAGAAGGGGATCAGATGGGAATGCCCGTAAGGGCTGGCCACCATTTCAAGCTCTATGAAGAGGCAGATGACGAGTGGTTGGACTGGGCGCCTGCTATTTCTCTCGCATCACAGGCGTCAGTTCATAGGTAACCAGTTTCTGACTTCAGATAGTCATCCGGCAGGTAACTGCATGCTGACATGGGCATCTGCTGGATAGCATGAAAGTTTCATGACAAATGACTGTTACAAAAAGAACTGATAGGGTTGGGGACAAACCTGGCCTGCTATCTCGCAGGCAGTTTCTCAAGGGTATGGCCGCCGTAGCGGCATGTGCAGTAACTGTTGAAATTCCTTCAATAAGTGAGGCATCGGTCAGGGAGAGGTTGTCATTCTACCATACGCATACAGGGGAAACCCTGACAGTATGCTATCCTATAGCCCCGCGCTGTGAGCGCAAGGTGATGGAGGAGATCAATTACTTTCTGCGTGATTTCAGAACAGGCGATCTGCATGATATTGATCCCGGTTTACTTGATATTCTATACCACATCAAGAGAAAGAGTGGGGGCAGGGTGTATGAAGTTATCTCGGGGTACCGGTCTCCTGCCACAAATCGGATGCTACGGAGACGCGGTCATGGAGTTGCACTCCACAGTCTCCATATGAAGGGAAAGGCCATTGACATTAGATTGACCGGCGTCAACACGCTGACAGTGAGGAATTGCGCCCTATCTCTGAGGCGAGGCGGAGTAGGATATTACAGGAAGTCCGATTTTGTGCATGTGGATACGGGCCGTTTCCGGGTGTGGTAGCAATAACTTAGGTTATAAACATTGCATCCCCATAGCTGTAGAACCTGTATCCTTTTTTTACAGCCTCTTCATAAGCCGTTAGTATCCTTTCCCTTCCTGCAAACGCCGAGACCAGTATGAGCAGGGATGAGCGTGGAAGGTGGAAGTTGGTGAGCATACAGTCAATTGCCCTGAATTTGAAACCAGGCATTATGTACAGGGAGCACTCTCCGCTCCTTGGCTGCACCTTGCCATCCTGATCAGCAGCCCATTCTATGGACCTTACGCTTGTGGTGCCCACTGCGATAATTCTGCCGCCTTCCTTCTTTGTGGTATTTATTATTTTACAGGCACGTTCAGGTACAACTGCATATTCTGAATGAATCTTGTGCTTCCTGATGTCTTCGGTACGTACAGGAGCAAAGGTGCCGTAGCCAACGTGCAGCGTGATTTCCGCCATCTTCACCCCTCGTCTATCCATGATATCAAGGATCTCCTTGGTGAAGTGCAGCCCTGCAGTGGGTGCGGCCACAGAGCCTGTCTCCCTGGCATATACAGTCTGGTATCTTGATGCGTCAGAGGGGTCCTTGGTTTTTCTCTTTATGTATGGAGGGAGAGGGGTTTGGCCATACTCTTCCAGTATGGTTGCAAGTCTGTCCTGGTAATGCAGTGCTATTTCAGCGCTGCCGTCCTCATTCCTCTGCATAATTTCGACCTTCAGGGCCGGGCCAATGTCGATGTTCTGTCCCGGCCGGAGCGGTTTGGAGCTGCGGGTCAACGCCTTTGCTGTGGCCGTTGTCCAGGGACTGTCATCCTGGGCAGACAGCACCTGTTCAGGAAAGTTGAGGAGGAACAGCTCCACCTTTCCTCCTGTATCTCTGTGACCTGTAAGGCGTGCGGGGAAGACCTTGGTGTTGTTCATTACAAGGCAGTCGCCTGGTGCCAGCAGGGATGGTAGATCGTTGAAGAGAAGATGGGAGGTCTCGCCCCTCTTTCTGTCAAGTACCATGAGTTTTGAGCCGTCACGTGATGTGGCAGGACGCTGCGCAATCTGGCTTTCTGGCAGGAAATAGTCATATGCCTGCAAGGAGAATAGGTCATCCATTGAAAATTCCTGTCCTAAGTGCGAGAAAACACAGGCATAACCCCATTATTACCGATACAGTGCCCATGACCCTCAGTTGGGCCGGATGCATCTCTATCATCTTTTTCATATACTCCTGCATCTTTTCAGGAAAGGCAAAGTAGGGCAGGCCTTCAATTACCATGACCATGCCTATTACCGTGATTAGAAGTTTCATGTTGGTCCCCTACATGCTTATAGGAAATGTCATAGCGTCAGGTTTATGTCGATCTGTCGAGTCACACTTCTACTTACAGGGTAGCACATCTACTGTCTCGGAGTCTTCGTTTGCCGGTAGGGCACTTGAAGTGCAGGGGTACGCCTGCGAGCCCTTTGCTTTGTATCTGTAGCACCCTGTAAGCAGATACATCTATCTCACTCAGACAGTTGTACGATAATACCCGCAAATAACCCTGTGAACAGTTACGGTGGTACGTGGAAAAGGCATGAATATTTTGGGGTGCTGCTTGAGAGACGACCCAATGATGGGGCAGATAGGATAAGTGGTGGCGGTGCAGGGACTTGAACCCCGGACGCCGCGGATATGAGCCGCGTGCTCTGACCAGCTGAGCTACACCGCCACATGCGGGTTACCTTATTAACTATTTTGGCGTATATGTCAAGGGCTTAATCCAATTAGCCGGGAAAATCTTTGCAAAGCCATACTTTTGATCTTGGTAAAATGGCATGTGCCCTCATGCTGCAGAGGAATTGGCCCTACAAAAAAAGCCACTTACGTTTCATTCCGTAAGTGGCTGAAATTTCTGGTGGGCCGTCAGGGAATCGAACCCCGAACCTATTGATTAAGAGTCAATTGCTCTGCCAATTGAGCTAACGGCCCTGAAGTACGGGGCACTCTTTACCATATATTCCCATGATGTCAAGAGCGGGAAGGAGAAAAGTTTCGAGTTTTGGGGTGGCACGTTTTTTTTATATTGACTACCGATCTGTCGTGGAGTATTTTTGACCACAATTGGCCTGAGATCAGGCTTCCTCCTGCTGTACCACGCCATTTCCTGTGAAATACATACCTGCCGCCGGTAACCTTTCATGTTTTCGGGAGTATCGTCCAATCGTTACAACATGAAGGTTCTGATCGTGCGGAGGCATGATTTCTGAAGAGTATTTTGGATCCATGAGGATCATTTCTTCCTGATACTTGTGACCTTCATAGTGCCATTCCCCACTCCAGGCATAGAGGTAAGGTCTTGCCTCTGTGCCTGGACCTTTCAGAATGAATGTTTCTGTGGTACCCAATTATGCAGTTCAAAGGTATGAGAAATAAGAAATGTATGAAGCTCTTGTGGATGATAAATGTCCACCATGTAACAGCAGGGCCTGAAAATATTGCCGTGCGTGCGCAATGGAACAGATGAAGTTACCTGAGAGGATTACTGGTACCACAGACATTGCCCATGCGTTTGCAGGGGCCTATTTACTGCCAGGAGAGACGGCTGTGGACTGTACTGCAGGAAATGGCTACGATACCCTGTTTCTTCTTGAGAGAAATGGCCCCAACGGTTTTGTCTATGCCTTTGACATTCAGCAGTCGGCCGTGGACAACACGAGAAAACGGCTCTGTGAGGCTGGCATATCCCCTGACAGGTTTCTTCTTATCAATGATTCCCACAGTAGACTATCCCAATATGTTAAAGGCCCAGTGGCTGTGTTCATGTTCAATCTCGGTTACTTGCCAGGCGGAGACAGGACCATAACCACTGACGCGCCTACGGTAATACATGCCCTGTCTTCATCCATAACCCTGTTGAAATGTCTCGGGGTTATTACAGTGGTCATGTATCCTGGCCATGGGCCTGGGCGTGTGGAGCAGGAGGCTGTGATGAAGTATGTCACAGGTCTGGATCAGCATCTGTGCCGGGTATTGCATATCCAGAGTGTGAATACTGAAAAGCCCTCTCCTTCTGTGCTCGTGATCCAGAAACTTTATCCATGATCCGGTCTTGGGCCTTCAAGAGAGATGTTCCCTGTCCATACTTCATCCCTGGATGTTTAAAAAAATAGCGTTTGCTGCCGAAAGAAAAGGTAGAGGCTGGGATACCATCAGGTTCATGGTTGAGATGTGTCTGTAGTCCGGCCAATGTGTTGGGAGAGCGCAGTAAGTTTGACAGACGACTTGTCCATTTCCATTGCGGTCAAAATATCAGGTGTCCAGACGGTGGATTCGCCGCGAACCGGAGAGTGTGTTTATGAGTAAGAGTCCAGAAATTATAGCTGTGGGTGGAGGCAAGGGCGGAGTTGGCAAGAGCTTCATATCCGCGGGGCTTGCCATAACCCTTGCCCGAAAAGGCTATGATACAATGGTCATAGACCTTGATCTTGGTGGTGCCAACCTCCATACCCTGCTTGGTATAAGGCATCCGGATACTGGCATAGGAGACTATATATACAGACCACATTCACGCAATCTGCAGGATTATGTGACAGAGACAGGCATGGACGGCTTGAAGCTGATTTCAGGCTATGGTTTCATTCCGGGCATTGCAAATCTCAACTACTTTCAGAAACTCAAGGTTATCCGGGCCATAAGTCGTCTTCATAATGATTATATCATATTGGATCTCGGGGCAGGTACCAGCTACAATGTCATAGATTTTTTTTCCATGACCAAATCAGGTGTCATTGTTACCAATGCAGAGCCTACAGCCGTATTGAACGCATACGAGTTCATAAAGAACGTATTGTTCAGGATGATTGAGAAGCAGTTCAGCAAGAGCCCTGAGCTGCTTCGGCTGGTAAAAAATTATAAAAAGCCCGAAGACCATGACGGTTCCATGCCTGGCATGGATCACCTGGTTTCCAGGATAGCCTCAGTGGATCCTGATGCAGCAGAATCGGTAAGGGATATTTGCAGAAGTTTTGCGCCAGCCCTTGTGATCAACATGTCAAGTGGGAGCGCAGAACAACTATCCCAGAAACTCAAGGCCATCTGCAGGCAGTTTCTTTCCATTGATCTTGGCATACTGGATTCTGTACCGTCTGATGATGACGCCAGGGCATGTCTGCTCAGGATGAAGCATATCCTGGTGGAGAATCCTGATGCCCCTTCATCTGTATCCATACAGGCAATTGCTGAAAAGATCCTGAATGGGGGTGTTCATATTGGTAGAGACGCCTCTGATATAGCAGAGCATGGTTCTGACATGGGGGCAGACAGGTTGGTCTCTGGCAGCAGGGAGGATATGGAGCTTGCCGCCCTGATATCCGACTTTTTTTCTGATATACCACTTAATGTCCATGGTGATAGGTATAGAGGAGAGGGGCCCCAAGAACATACCCTTCAGCCTCATGAGTGCCTTGAGTTTGATTTCAGGCAGGACGATCAGCTCCTGCTCCCCCGTTTTTTGCCATTTGATCAGGTGATTGGTAAAGGCCATGATGATTCAGATCCTTCAGGGGCACTTGCGAGAATTATGGCCATTGCGGATGCAGAGGATGCCGCGCTGGCAATGGAGAATGAGGATCAGCGTCAGACAGAATCACGCCAGGTAGGAAAAAAGTGGCTTGAATGTGGCTACAATCTGCTTGCCTCCCATCAGCAGCACAGTGCATTCAAGGCGTTCATGCGCGCCTACAATCTCATTCCTGATTCACTCTTTGCCTCATTGAGTGCTGGAGCCGCCCTGCTGGCCACCAATGAACCGGTTGAGGCAGCCAAGTTGCTTGAAAGTGCCGTCAAACTCCACGGCCATCACCCTTTAATAAGATACAACCTTGCGCTTGCCTACATGAAACTTGGCCAGTTTGAGAGATGTCTGGAACAGGTAACCCGTGGGGCGCGGGATGGAGAGTGTGACGCACGGATGGTAATCCTTGGTGCCCAGTCAGCCTTCAGGCTATGCCGTTACGATCTTGCCATGAATTTTCTCAGCTCAATGAATGGTACCTGTCCGTGGCATCCTGATGTACTTGCCTGGAACAGAGGGATAACCATGTTCAAACTTGAAAGGTTCCAGGACGCTGTCCAACTCTTTGATGAAGTTATAAGAGCCAATCCCGATGACAGTGAGGCTCTGGCTGCCAGGGGCGCAGCCCTGTGGAGGTTGCACGAGGTGGATGCAGCGCTTGGAGATTTCAATCGGGCTGTGGAGCTGAAGAGGTCAGATATCTCTTATAGGGCAGCACGTGGTACGGCTGCATTTCATGCGGGGCTTTTGGATAGGGCCATAGGCGATATCGAGGTTATTGTCCGTTTGAGACCTGACAATGTAAAGTATCGGGCACTTCTCAATGCGATTCAGAGCCAGTTGGGTGCTTGATGGAATAGACCCGTAATGGAGATGTGATTCCGTTTCCATGGTCTTTCCTGTACATTCCCCTCTCGACAGTGATAGTGTACAGATGTATCTTTTAACATATCCTTCGAACAGATAATGTTAGACCTGATTCACAATTATTTGAAACGCTCAATTCAGGATGGTGTCTGTTCACAGGGTACTACATCTACTGTCTCTGAGTCTTCGCTTCCCTGTCGGGCTTGAACTGAAGTACAGGGAATACGCCTGTGTACCACCCGCCTTGCATCTGTAGCACCCTGTAAGCAGGTATATTTCAGGCAGGTGTGCTATAATACCCGCAAAGAATTCTGTGGTAGCTACCTTTCATGTCATGTTGTCCTTATTGGCAGGCAATTCCATTGCAACATGAAAGGCTACTGTGACCGTGTGGGGTCCCACGAAAAAATATCTGTCTAAATGGTGGCACTGACCGTGCGATACCGGTAAACTATTTTTATGCCAATGCCTGTAGGACCGCAAAACCACTCTTTTGATATCCCTCTGGAATCTATTCCTCTTCCTGCGGCTGTAATACGTGATGCCCATGTGCGTGCTGCAAACTGCCTGTTTGCAAATCTGTTTTCAGGGGCAGGAATCTACAGGGGGCCAGGAACTCCTGTAGGCAATCTCTTCTCTGCACCACTGCCCTCCACCTTGGTCCATCTGCTCTCTTCTCCTGAGGATTTTGAGCATCCTGTTGAGTTTGGGCTTGGTCTGGCTGGCGGTATAGGCAAGAGATATATATTCAGATTCCAGTCAGTGTCCCGGGGTGACAGGGAGGACATCGTCTGTACAGTTCAGGCCGGGGTAAGGGAATCCATCTTGGCGCGGCTCCCCCTCGTTACCATTCTGGCCCGAAGTCTTTCTCCCCTGCAGATCGAGTACATCTCTCCCATGATCCGTTGCTGGACAGGTTATGACCCAGAGGCCTTTATCGAAGATCCGCTGCTGCTAATGCATATCGTGCATCCGGAAGACAAGAACAGGTTTCTTGAGGCCATGGCCGGAATGGACAGGGGCAAGGAGCACGATTCCATAACTTACCGTCTTACCAACAGGGATGGCGGATATATGTGGATACGTCAGACCAGGGAGAAGGATGTTGCTGCTGATAACGGACATAGTGGCCTGTTATTTGTCTTGAGGGATATCACGCGTGAAAAGGAGATGGAGCTTGACCTTGTTGAGGCAAGGGAGCGCTACCGGCTTTTTTTTGACAAGGCCCCCATTGGCATTGCCTGTGTTGACAGGCACGGGATAGTCATTGATTGCAATGAGTGGTTGTGCAGACTGTTCCAGATACCGAGGGAAAGGCTTCTTGGCCTCAACGTGTTGGATCCTTCCCTGCCATTTGTGCGTGAATATTCAAGAAAGATATTGAGAGGCGAGGAAGTACATTATGAGGGTCCTTATCATTCCATTATTTCTGATAAGGTGGTAAATATAGAGGTGGACGGCTTCCCCCTTCGTGATGAGACTGGTATGGTTATCGGCGGCTTTACTATATTTCAGGATATCAGTGCAAGGCTTGAGCTGGAGAAGACCTTGCGCCAGGAGCGAGATTTCAACAAGGCTGTAATTGATGCCGCAGCCACCATAGTGTTGATCCTGGACCGGCATGGGAATGTGCTTCAGGCCAATCGCACGACGGAGACCATCACTGGCTACGCTGAGTCAGAGATATCCGGGCGTGCGGTATGTGACTGCCTGATAGCCCAGAAGAGCAGAAAGCGGTTTTTCAAGGCCTTTGAGCTTGCGGTAAATTCAATGCAAGCTGCCCCGGTAGATACAATTTGTACCACGGTAAATGGAGAGGAACGACAGGTGGAATGGTCATTTACCACCATCAATACCCCTGATTCCCCAGTGCGTATAATAGCCACAGGAGTGGACAGGACCGAGCAACGGAGGCTGGAAGACCAGTTCAGGGAGGCCCAGAAGATGGATGCCATTGGCCGTCTCGCAGGTGGGGTCGCCCATGAGTTTAATAATCAGCTTACTGCTATCCAGGGATATTGTCAGATGCTGCTTCTCAACACAAATCCCAGTGATAGTGCATATGCCCAGTTAAAAAACATTGAGAAGGCTGTTAAGCGGTCTGCTGATACGGCAAACAGGCTGCTTGCATACAGCAGAAGGCAAACTCTTCAGTTGAAGAGGGTTGACATAAAGAAGGTAGTGAAGGAGAGTGCAGAGCTGTTCGACAAGCTGTTTGAAGAGAATATTGAGGTAAATCTCAAACTTACAGATGAACCCTGTATTGCAAGCATGGACCCTAACCAGCTCCAGCAGATTATGCTGAACCTTGCCCTTAATGCCCGCGATGCCATGCCGGACGGTGGGTGTATAACCACTGAGGTATTTCTTGACAAGTGCCCGTGTCAGGTAAATCCTGCTGAGGCCAATGGCAGATGCGTATTTATACGTGTCAGTGATACAGGTTATGGCATGCCTCGGGATGTATTGGACAAGGCATTTGACCCCTTCTTTACCACCAAGCCCGTGGGCAAGGGAACTGGCTTGGGCCTTGCCATGGTCTATGGCACAGTGAAACAGAGCATGGGCCATGTTACCATCGATAGTCGGGAAGGCCACGGTACCAGCGTGACCATATCCCTGCCTGCCCAGCCCCCTGAGGCCGTTGAGAAGGACGATGCGCCGGTTAACCTGGTCAAGGGTGATGCAACAGTGATCATGGTGGAAGACGAGAAGAGTGTAAACGAGACGGTGACGGCTTTTCTTGAAAAGCTTGGCTACCGGGTTTATCCGTTTTATTCTGGCGAAGAGGCCATGGAGTTTCTTGCCCAAAACCACATTGAACCTCCTGATATACTGCTTACCGACGTTATACTCAGTGGTATGACTGGCAAGGAGCTGGCAGATAGGGTAAAGGATAGGTATCCTGATGTCAGGGTGGTATACATGTCAGGTTATGCCTCAGACAAACTTGCTGACAAAGGTATTGTGCCCAGCGACCTGACACTGCTTTACAAGCCTTTTTCCATCTTTGAGCTTGGAGAGACTCTGGGGCGTATCCTTGGAGGAGGTATGGCCGCGGACAGGTGCGGTTTTATCAGGTCTTAGCCTATATACATCCAGAAATAATCCTGCATAACCACACTACAGTGGAGGTGGACAGTAGCTTTTGTTATGCTTTCAAAGTTTACCAGTTGCAATGATTTGTTAATGATATATTTGACAGCGGTCAAAGCCATGAGAAAAAGCACTACCTGCCTTTGCCAACTGTTTCTGCATTTCTGGTGTCGACCAGTATGCTCTGGAGGTGGAATTCCTGTGGGGAATTTGCTGATAAGATGTGAGAGGGGGTTTTAGTGACTCTCCATAATAGAAGCATGGAAAGGTCCTGTTTCAATTGGGTGATATGCAAGGTCCATGTCATGACGTGGTGCCTCGTCTTGTCCCTGTTGTTTATGAAGGGTTCAGGTATAGCCTCAGATACCCAGCTCCACCGCTGTCTTGATCTTCAAGCCGCCCTGAACACTGCCCTTCACAAGAATCCGGCTATAATGCAGGTCCGTTCTGAACGTGAGCGTGCACGGGCAGGAATCACTTCTGCCATAAGTGCCTTTTTGCCCAAGCTCGACGTGGATTTTTCCCTTGGAAGGAGTAACAATTCTGTTTTCGTGTTCGGATCAAAGTTGAACCAGGCGTCATTCACCATGCAGGATTTTGAATTAGACAGGCTCAATTATCCTGATTATCGAACCAACTGGACCACCCGGTTCAGACTGACCCAACCCATATTCAACCGTGGAAGGGAGTATGTGGGGTACAGGTTGGCCCAGGCTGGAGAAGACATGGCCGAGGATCAGGAGAGGGCAGCTTCTCAGCAGGTATTTTTCAGGGTTGAGCAGGCCTACTTCAGGGTGCTACTGGCCAGGGAGGCCATTGGGGTCATGGACTCGGCGGTCAAGACTGCTCGTGAGCACGAACGACTTGCGGAGAAGAGGTACGAGGCCGGGCTGGTTTTGAAGTCAGACGTGCTCAGTGCATCGGTCCATCGTATTGACATGGAGAGGCAACGGCTTGATGTCAAGAATCAGTTCATGATGGCCATGGCTGCGCTCAACAGGGCAATGGGGGTGTCCCAGGAGGTGGAATGGGAGCTTTCTCCAGTTAGCATGACAGAGAGGGTAGATCCTGAACAGTTGAGGTGGTGGATAGATACAGCTGTGGCCCATCGTCCTGAACTCAATATCAGCAGACGCAAGGTAGAGGTTGCTGACTACAAGAAACAGGGTGCGCAGCTCAACTTCCTGCCATCTGTAAATTTTACAGGGATGTATGAGCAGAATACTGACAGTCTTGACAGATTCGGCGGAGATTCCTGGACCTTTATGGCTACGGCCTCCTTTAATATATTTAACGGGCTTGGTGACAGGGCTGGGTTGGCGGCTGCCTCTGCAGCTAAGACGGCTGCAGAAGAGGCGTTGCGGGATGTCAGGGCCAGTATTGAACTTGATGTGCGAAAGGCATTCTACAGTTACCAGACTGCACTGAAGCAGCTTGAGGTTGCCCAGGCTGCATGTGCCCAGGCGAGAGAGAGTGTGCGCATCCTGAAAAACCGCTATGATAATGGAATGGCCCTGATGGTGGAGCTTCTAACTGCGGATACTGTCCTGAAGGACCAGATGCTGAACCAGGCCAGGGCCAGGTTCGACGCCCAGTTGTCCATGGCAAGGCTTGAGTTGAGTGCAGGTGTCCTCGGTATGGATATAGATACTCAAGAAGGTTCGGACACGGGGCATATGGTTCATGAGCATGGTGAGGGGCATGACAAGGGTGAATGATGCGTTTGGTGCGTTGGTCTATGTAGGTTCAAATGTGTGGGGGATGGAATTCTGTTTTTAGAAGGTATTGTATAGCACAAGTTGTTTCTGAGGGGTGAGAGGTTTGAACGGTACAAAATGGTCCTGCAGTCTACGCAGGCATATTCGTCTATATGGGCTGCTCTGCAGCGTTGTCCCTGTCCTGCTGTTTGTCCTCTGTGGATGCAGCAACGAACATGGTGGGGACGAAATAGGCCTTGAGCGGAGTGTAAAGGCAGATGTGGCCGTTGTGACAAGGCAGCGGGTGCCTGATCAACAGTTTTTCCCTGGCCGGGTAAAGTCCAAGGTATCAATTGTGCTGGGGGCACGTATGCCAGGCTATGTCAGGGATATCCCTCATGAGATAGGCGATTTTGTCAAAAAGGGCCAGTTGCTCGTTGGGCTTGATGATACAGATATACGCTCAGGTATTGCAGCGCTTGAACAGTCCTATAAGGCAGTTTCAAGACAGCAGTCAAGTTTGAGGGCAAGATTTCAGTATGTCTCTGCCACTTACAGACGTATCAAGATACTCCATGACAAGGGATCGGCCACACAGGACGAATTTGATCGGGTAACTTCTGAGAAGTCTGCACTGGAGAGTCAGATTGCAGCCCTCGATGCCCAAGCGAGACAGGTAAAGGCCCAGTTGGACAAGGTCAGGAACCAGCTCCATTATGTGAGCATCAAGGCCCCGGCTGATGGCAGACTTGCCCGCAAGATGGTTGACAGAGGGGCCTTCGTCATGCCGGGTATGCCACTGGTCCAGTTTGATTGTTCCGGGGATGGTGCATGGTTTGCTGCGGATGTGGATGAGTCTCTGATCTCAAAGGTATCTCCGGGCATGAAGGTCTCAATCTTTGTGCCCTCTGTAATGCGTACCGTAAAGGCTACCATTACCCAGACTGCTCCTGAATCCGATCCTGTTTCCCACACCTTTTCAATTCTCTGCGACATATCGTCAAGCGGTCTCAACAGTGGGCTGTATGGCAGGGTATGCATAACCACTAACTATGCGGAAAAGCTCCTTGTTCCGTGCTCAGCCCTGGTGGATCGTGGTGGTATTACGGGTGTCTATGTGGTTGATGCCAAAAGGAAGGTCCACTGGCGTGTGATCAAGCTGGGCCATGTGTGGGAGAAGACTCCATATGGCTACACTCCGCTTTTGTTCAATCCGCTCCATGACCACATAGGCCATTGTTTTGCTGAGATCCTCACTGGGATGTCCACAGGGGAACAGGTGGTAGTCTCGGACCTGAACCGGGTACAGGAGGGGTGTCGTCTTGAGTAAGGAGTTGCCAGGAATGGACAGAGCCCCTGTGCATAAGGGTACGTTTCTGCGGGCATTAACCAATACGTTTGTAGATTCCAAATTAACTCCCCTGTTCATAATTTTCAGTCTGCTGCTTGGCCTGTTTGCAATTATCTTTACGCCAAGTGAGGAAGAGCCTCAGATTGTTGTTCCCATGGTGGATGTGCTGGTGAGTATGCCTGGGGCATCTCCTGCCGAGGTGGAGACCAGGGTGATCAATCCCATGGAGAAGCTGCTCTGGGAGATACCCGGGGTGGAGTATGTTTATTCCACTGCAATGGATGGCAGGGCCTTGACCGTTGTGCGTTTTTATGTGGGCCAGGATACGGAGAAGAGTCTCGTAAAGGTCTATGATAAGCTCTATTCCCACTTTGACTGGATACCGCCAGGATGCAGCAAACCCCTTCTCAAACCCCATTCCATAGACGATGTTCCAATCATCTGTCTCACCATGTTTGGTGATGGCTATGACAGTGTGCAGCTTCGTCAGATCGCAGCCCGTTTAGATGATGAGATCAGGTCCATTCCCGGTATAAGTACCACTTCCTTAAAGGGTGGCCTCAGGCGTGAGGTCCGTGTTCAAATGCGGCCAGAGGCCCTGTCAGCTACGGGCATAGACGCTGCTGACGTGGTAAACGCCCTCTCTTCCCAGAATCAGGCATCATGGATTTCTGAGATTGCCCATGACAATGCTGCTTTTTCCCTTCGTCTGAACAATTTCTTCTCAAATGTTGATGATGTCAAACAGACTGTGGTTGCAGTAAAAGATGGCGTGCCTGTGCGACTGGGCCAGGTTGCTGATGTTATGGAGTGTGGCGAGGAACCTGAATCCTATGTCTCTATAGGGGCAGGGCTTGGTGTGCGTTACTCTGGGCCTGACGCAGCCATAGCTCCAGGGGAACTGAAACCCGCTGTAACCCTTTCCGTGGCCAAGAGAAAGGGGTGGAACGCCACTGATCTGGCCAATCTGGTCAAGGCCAAGGTTGCTGCCATGCGTGGCTTCATCATTCCCAAAGGCGTGCACGTGGTGGTTACCAGGGACTATGGCCTTACGGCAAAGGACAAGTCTGACGAGCTTCTCGAGCATCTTGCCATTGCAACCCTGTCTGTTGCTGTGTTGATGGCCCTGCTCCTTGGTGTGGAGTCCAGTCTGGTTGTCCTGGTGGCCATTCCAGTGACATTGGCCTTTACCCTGTTCATCTATTATCTGTATGGGTATACCCTCAACCGTGTCACCCTGTTTGCTCTGATCTTCTGTATCGGCATACTGGTTGATGACCCTATCGTTGGTGTTGAAAACATAGTCCGTCACCTGAGACTTCCGGAAAACCGTGGAAGAAATTTCAGGGATATTATAGTGGATGCAGTGGTAGAGGTGGGTAGTCCCCTTGTACTTGCTACCATAACGGTAATCGTTGCCATCCTTCCCCTGGCTTTTGTTCGTGGGCTAATGGGTCCGTATATGCGTCCCATGCCGGTTGGGGCCTCTGTGGCCATGTTCCTGTCCATGATAATATCTTTCATCATCACCCCCTGGACTGCATATCATATCCTGGGGCGGGTAAAGGAGCATAAGGAGGAGAAGGAGAGCCGGCTTGATCATATATATCGCTGGGCAATGGGCCACCTCGTTAGAAACCGTCTGCACAGGTGGATGTTTCTCGGTTTCATGGGCCTGTTGTTCCTGTTTGCCTGCTCACTGATCTATTTCAAGGTGGTAAAGGTCAAGATGCTCCCGTTCGACAACAAGAGCGAGTTCCAGGTCATAATAGACATGCCTGAGGGTACTGCTCTCGAGCAGACGGCAAGGGTGGCTGAGGAGCTGGGAGCCGTTCTTTCTGCACAGCCTGTGGTGAGCAACTATGAGATATATGTGGGTACTTCCTCTCCTTTTAATTTTAATGGGCTGGTGCGTCACTACTATATGCGCAAGGGTTCTAATGTCGCGGACATACAGGTGAATCTTACTCCCAAGAAATCCAGGCATGAACAGAGTCATGCCATTGCACGGCGTCTGAGGCCCCTGCTTGACAGGGTGGCTGACAAGTATGGTGCGAGGATCAAGGTGTCAGAGATCCCGCCGGGTCCACCAGTGCTTCAGACCATGGTGGCCGAGATATACGGGCCGGATTACCAGCAGCAGATCAAGGTGGCCCGGGATATCATGGGGATATTTGAGCGTACTCCCAGTATAGTAGACGTGGACTGGTACATGACCGATCCACAAAAGGAGTATGAGGTGGTGGTGGACAGGGATTTGGCAGTAAGCCGGGGTATTTCTCCTGCCAGGGTGCTTCAGGTCCTGAGGGCCAGTGTGCATGGAATAGAGGCTGGATTGCTCCACGATCCCGGGGCCAGAGAGGATATACCTGTCCAGGTGCGTCTGCCTCTTGTTGACCGGTCTTCTGTCAAGGATCTGAAAAGTATAAAGGTCAGGGGCAGGAATGGCACCTTGGTCAGTCTGTCAGAGCTTGTACATATACGTGAGAAGACCATTGACCATCCCATATACCACAAGAATCTGAAGCCTGTAGTCTATGTTACCGGAGATATGGCAGGTGCAGACGAGAGCCCTGTATATGGAATCCTTGCCGTAAACAAGACATTGCAGCACTATACGGCCCCTGACGGCAGCAAGATAGAGATATACTATACTCATCAGCCTTTTACACAGAAGAAGTGGTATATGAAGTGGGATGGCGAGTGGCAGGTGACCTATGAGGTGTTCCGTGATATGGGGGGAGCCTTTGCCGTGGTAATAGTGCTTATCTTCGTGCTGGTGGTGGGCTGGTTCCGTTCCTACTCTGTACCCCTTGTTATTCTGTCTCCCATTCCTCTCTCTCTCATAGGTATTATACCTGCGCATGCATTGATGGGGGTTTTCTTTACTGCCACATCCATGATTGGCTTTATTGCCGGTGCAGGTATAGTTGTAAGAAATTCCATTATCCTGGTGGATTTTATAGAGCTGCGTCTGTCTGAAGGAATGCCTGTGGAGGAGGCAGTTATAGACGCCGGTGCCATCAGGTTCAGGCCCATGCTGCTTACTTCCTCGGCTGTGGTGGTTGGGTCCTTTGTTATTCTTTTTGATCCAATCTTCCAGGGACTTGCCATTGCGTTGATGGCAGGTGAAATTGCGGCAACTCTATTTTCTCGGATGGTAGTACCTGTGCTCTTCTACCTTGATTTCAAGATGAAGGAGCTTGGAAGGCTCTATCTGTAAACCTGATTGCTACCGTCCTGTCCCTGTACCGCATCTTGTCCATATCTTGGCATATGTCTTGCCCTTTTATCCTGACAAAATATTTCGTCAACCATCCTATATGTCAGGAGAAGACAAGATGCTTAAAGATATTTCCTTTCAAAAACATTATGTTAGTGCTCCAGATGAAGATGTTGTCTCTGCGCTGGTCACTGGTAGGGTACTATCCCTTGATAAAAAAAGTTTAGCAAAATCTTTTTTTGCAATTTTTATCTTGTTTTTCGCCATGTTGTGTACCCAGAGGGTATATGCCGCAGCGGTGACAGTGTCCTGGGATATTGATCCTGAGCCTGATATTGCGATGTACAGGGTATTTTATGGTACAAAGAGCAACGATTATACTGATTCACTTACGGTTCCCAATCCTCAGGACAATCCTGGTCACCTTGAGGCGGAGATAGATGGACTTACAGAAGGTGTAAAATATTATTTTTCGGTAAAGGCCATAGATACCGCAGGGCAGGAGAGTGATGCGGCACCTGAGGCAAGTATTGTGGTGCCCGATGGTTTGGGTAGCTTAGCCCTGGCGTCCCAGTTGGGCAATGTGGAGTGGTTGGAAGCTGGCACCATACAGGTTGGGAGTGAGTGGACAACCGTAAAGCTTTCAAGGAGTTTTGAGCAGCCAGTTGTGATAGTGGGGCCGGTCTCAGGCAATGACAGTGATCCATGCACTGTACGTGTGGCAGATGTAACCGACAATAGTTTTTCCATACGGGTACAGGAATGGGATTATCTTGACGGTACGCACGCGCCAGAAACTCTCTTATATATAGTTGTCGAGGCAGGCACTCACGAGATGCCAGATGGAACTCTGTGGCAGGCAGGCACTTATGAACTCGCCGGTGTCAGGAAGTTTGTTCATGTGGATTTCCCGTCTGTTTTCAATACCGTGCCGGTTGTCTTCCAGACGGTGCAGACAGAAAATGGGGCTGATGCAGTTGCCATAAGGGAGAAGGATGTCAGTGTGGCAGGTTTCAGCAGTGCCATGGATGAGCAGGAGTCTTTAAGGGATGGACATGCCGAGGAGACGGTAGGATATCTCGCTGTGGAAAAAAATGCTGAAGGGCCCTATATGATCGGGCTTAGTGAGGCTACCCATGAAATGTTTATGGTGCCAGGGACCAAGGGCCTGTACCTGCAGCTACAGGAGGAACAGTCCAAGGATAAGGAGATGAGGCATATCACCGAGAAGATAGGTTATATGCAGATTAATGATCTTGTCCTTGCCCAGATACAGACATTCAATGGCGGTGATACATGTGTGATGCGGTATGCCAAGGGGCAGTATCCATTGTCTGACAATGAGTGGTACAGACAGCAGGATTGGATAGAGGCGGGCAGTGTAAACGTTGGCAGTGAGTGGGCTACTGTTACTTTCCAGCACAGTTTTGCCAATCCTGTGGTTATCGTGGGGCCGCCTACGTACCATGGACATGATCCAGGCGTGGTAAGGATTCGAAACGTAAACAGCAACTCTTTTGAGTTGCGCATCCAGGAGTGGAACTATAACAACGGATTCCATGTCACAGAGTCGGTTTCCTGGATGGTGGTGGAGGCCGGTGATCATACGCTTCCTGATGGTACTGTCTGGGAGGCTGGGGTGTACGAGATGGATGGCACGAACCGGTGGAATGAAATTCCGCTTTCGCATAAGATGGGGATGCCCCCTGTAATCCTTCAGACCGTCCAGTCTCTCAATGGAGCTGATGTGGTTACCACCAGGTTGACCTCAGTCAACGGTTATGAGTTCATGAGCGCATTCCAGGAAGAAGAGGCCAGAAACGAAGGGCATACCGTTGAGACAGTGGGATACCTTGCCGTACCTATTGTCTCTCAATGTCCTGTTGGTATAGTCTCTATTGACCACAATTTTGGCAAGTTGGGTGAAGGGCTGCCAGAACTATTCCTTGAAGAGGAGCGGTCCAGGGATTCTGAGATGCGTCATGTGCATGAGGATGTGGGATATGTCGTACTGGGGCAATACTTCTTTGGTCAGATACAGACGTTCCATGGTAGTGATACTGTAGTACTCCGTATGAGATAAAAATCCAATATCCATCCCTCCTCTTCTGTCAAGGCCCCTGTCTGTATGTGTCAGGGGCCTTTTGCATGGTTGAACCATTTGGGCGAGAGGGTTATGTTTCATTTCCCCTTGTATTTTTGTACTGCAGTTGCTAAAAACAGACACGTAAAAAATATCCTTTAACTGGGTTAAAAAACGGAATGCTGTTTAGTGCAGCATTTGCGTATCAAGAGGCAAAAGATATGGCAAAGAGTGTTAGAGACCAGCGGAATAGTCAGGATACAGGTGACAGTGGTCGTAAGGTAGGGGAAGAGCATGTCTATTCAGAATCCGAGAAGAGTACTGCTCAGGAGATAGTTGACGAGATACTGGAGGGACTTCCTCAATGGATAAGGGAGCCTCTGTCAAAGAATTTCCGCCAAATACTGGCAAGTATTGCCTGTGTATTGCTAATCACAGCTCTGTGGTCAGGGTACACCAACTTTGTTGAACGTGGTGAGAATGCGGCCTCGGCCGTACTTGGTAGGGCCATACATACGGCTGACACCAAGGATAGGATTGAGGTTCTCAAAGAGGTTGTGGAAAAACATGGCCATACTGACGCTGCCCGACATGCCCTGTTACTGCTTGGTGCCGCATACATGAATTCAGGAGATAGGGCCGGTGCCGCAAAATATTTCAGTGAGGCAGAGCAGATATTTCCAAAGGGAAGTATCCTGCATGATTCAGCTCTCATGGGTATGGGATACTGTGCTGAAGAGGCCAATAAGCTGTCAGATGCCGTTGGCAGTTTTGCCAGCGTAGCAGACAATGCGCTGGGTTATGAGAAGATAGCCCTTCTTGATCTGGCGAGGGTTAGTGCCGAGGCAGGCAAGGACAAGGATGCCCTGTCAGCATATGAGAAGTTTATGGCAGCGGCCCCAATGTCGCCACAGCTCGATTTCGTGCGTTTTGAGATCATGAAGATATCTGAGAAGATGGGCCAGAAGACGGCAGGAAAAGGCGACAAATAGTTGCCATATTATTCATCTTTGCATCTTAAAGGTTGCCTAATTATGCCGGGTACAGCTTGGCAGGTATAGAGCGTTCATATCTTGTCACCTGGATCACTCATCTCGCCCATTGGATATGATCCAAGCCATTCAAGGAAGGTACATCCCTTTTTTATGGATTCTATGCCTTCCCGTACGTCTTCGTCCTCGATGTGCCCGGCTATATCCACATAGAACAGATAGCGCCACGGTTCATCCTTGACAGGGCGTGACTGAATTTTTGTCAGGTTTATCCCTTTTTTGGCAAGTGGTTCCAGCAGCCTGAAGAGTGAGCCAGGACGGTCTTCGAGGCTGAGCAGAAGGGATGTCTTGTCATTTCCTGACGGACGGGGACATTTGTGCCCAAGGATCAGGAAACGTGTAGTATTACCGGCAAAGTCTTCTATGCGTTTTTCTACTACCTGCAGATTGTATGTGCGGGCAGCAAGAGGGCTTGCCACGGCAGCTACTGCTGGGTCCACTGAGGCCCAGCGTGCGGCCTGGGCTGTACTTACTACCTCCTCTGTGGGTACTCCGGGAAAGTTTTTCTGCAACCACACCCGGCACTGGGCCAGTGCATGGGGATGGGAGAGTATGCGCCGTATCTGGTCAGTCCTGCCGCTTTGGCTTATGAGATCGTGGGAGATGGGAAGATAGATTTCACCGCATACCTTGATCTTGTACTCGCAGAGGCCATCAAGTGTAAGTGCAACTGTGCCTTCTACCGAGTTTTCAATGGGTACCACCCCGTAGTCTATGCGTTTTCTCTCCACCTCTTCAAATACGTCAGTTATATTGCCTTTTGGTATGAATTCAGGGGCCTGGCCAAAGAAGTCTGTGGCCGCCATGTGTGTAAAGGTAGTTTCCGGTCCGAGGTAGCCTATGCGGGCAGGTCGCTGCGCGTTGCGGCATGCAGATATTATCTCACCGAATATTACCTTGAGGCCCTCTGGGGGAAATCTGTCTGCATTGTGGGCCAGGATATGGTCGATTACCTCTTTTTCCCTCACTACGTCCAAGGGCTGCTGGCTGGTTTGAGCCTTGATCTTGCCGATCTCCTCGGCTGCCCCAAGTCTTTCCTGCAGCAACCTGACCAGTTCCCTGTCAATCTTGTCAATTTTTTCCCTGAGAGGTTTAAGCTGGCGATACTGTTTTTCGTCCATGTTATGCATGAGCGTATCCTGACATGACTATAAAGCGAAAGTATTATAAAGTATTATGGAGATGGAGCTATTATCACAGGAAAATGCCTTATATGGAGCATGCATCAAAACCTGTCTAACAGTCTTTCAATTTCTGCAAGTTCGTCCCTGACCTGTCCTAGGATTTCTTTTTTCCTGCTGTTAGCAGGCCGATCCCGTGATGATACTGGCACTCTTCCCCGTTGTTCCCTTGCAAGCTGTTTTTTGGCCCCGTTTATGGTGAACCCCTCTTCATAGAGGAGTTTACGGATCCTTACAATCAGTTCAACGTCCTTTTTGCGAAAAAGACGTTGCCTTGCTACCCTTTTGGGCCTTATCTGTGGAAATTCACTCTCCCAATAACGCAGGACATGCGGTTCAACCCCGGTAATACTGCTGACCTCACCTATCCTGTAATATTTTTTCCCCTGTCCGGGCATTGACGATTCCCTTGAGCGTTCTGCTGGGCCTGAAGACCACTTTTCGTCTTGGAGGAATGATTACCGGTTTGCCAGTGGCAAGATTAGTCCCCTGCCTGGCCCTTTTTTCAACAGAGGCAAAGGTACCAAATCTTACTATCTTTATGTCACGACCCTGCAGCAGGTTTTCCTCCATGCATGCAAAGAGCTGATCCACAATACATAGAACACTGCGAACTGAAAAGCCCAACTGGTCGCTGACATTCTCAGCTATTCTGCGTTTGGTAAGTGTATCAGACATGGTACCATTACGCCCTTAGCTCAGCGTCAAATTTTTTCAGTATATCATTCAATAGAGGCTGGTGAATGGCATTGACTTCATTGTCTGAAAGTGTGTGGTCATCAGCCCTATAGGTGAATCTTACAGCAATACTCTTGTATCCTGAAGGTATGGGTTTGCCCGCATATACGTCAAATATTTCCGCCTTTTCAAGATAGGCAGGGGCACGGTTCTTGATGTACGACATGATATCTGCTGCCCGTACCTTGTCCTCTAATACCAGGGCCATGTCCAGTTCTACTGCAGGATAACGTGCCAGAGGCCTGAACCTGGGTATTGGTTTGGCCGCCCTGTCCAATGCCTGCTGGGAGAAGTCAAAGAGGAATACAGGTGAGGCAATATCAAATGCCTTCAGGACAGAGGGTCTTATCTGGCCGGCCGTGCCAAGCGCAGTGCCATCCTCAGAGAATACCGTAATGGATGCGCCATTGAGGTAAAAGGGGTCTTCCGGAGTTTCAGGCCTGACATGGGCATTAATTCTCAGTGCATCTAACATCTGTTCCATGACCCCCTTTAGGTCAAAGAAGTCGCACGGTGTATCGTCCCATGCCCAGCCTGTTGGCATCCTGCGGCCAGTGATGACGCATGCCACCATGGCCTCTTCAACAGGTTGTTTTTCCTTGCCCTGATCAATGAAAACCGTGCCTGTCTCAAACAGTTTAAGGTCCAGGTTGCGGCGTGAGTGGTTTCTGGCAACTGTACGCAGAAGTGACGGAACAAGTGATGTCCTCATGACAGATTGTTCTTCTGTAAGAGGATTCTGTATCTTTACCATGTTGAGCCGTCTGTCACCCTTGCTGAGTCCCAGTGCAGTTATATCCGCCGGCGAAGTGAAGCTGTAGGAGATGATTTCGTTCATGCCAGATGCAGTGAGGCTTTCCCGTATCTTGGTCTGAATAGCCCTGTTTGATTCAAGCTCTTTGGTGATGATGCTTGCAACCGGCCAGGTAGTAGGAATGACGTCAAAGCCATGCAGTCTTGCAATTTCCTCCACAAGGTCGATTTCCTCTGTAACATCAGGCCTGAACAGTGGTACCACTGTATCAATATTTTCATCCTTCAAGGATACTTGGAAGCCTATCCTTTTCAGATAGGAAACCATCTGTTCGGTGGAAATTTCAGCGCCGATCAGGGATGCCGCACGTTGTGGCCTCAAGTTTATTGAGACAGGTTCAAACCGGCCAGGGCAGACATCCCTCCATGCCTCGATGTCGCCACCTGCGGTCTGGAGTATTAGCTCCGCTGCCCTGAGCATCGCCCGGACTGTCCCATCTGGGTCAACCCCTCTTTCAAACCTGTAAGACGCCTCGGTGGAGAGCTTCAATCTCTTTGCTGTACGTCTTATCTGGGATGGCTGGAACCATGCACTTTCAAGCAATATATCCTGGGTGGAATCAATGACCTCAGAATTTGCTCCACCCATAATGCCAGCAACTGCTACAGGTTTTTCCGTATCGCATATGGCCAGCATGTCATCCTGCAGTTCACGTTCCTTGCCGTCGAGAGTAACCAGTTTTTCTCCCTTTCTGGCGCGTCTCACCACAATTGCTTGGCCTGACAGCCTGTGGAGGTCAAAGGCATGAAGGGGCTGGCCTGTTTCAAGCAGGACATAGTTGGTGATATCCACCACATTGTTGATAGGCCTTATACCACATGCGTTGAGGCGGGACCTGATCCACACCGGAGACATGCCTATGTTTACACCTCTTATCACCGTACCTGCATAACGGGCGCACAGTTCAGGGTCTTCAATGGTGATGGAGATGGTTTCAGGATTTAACTGTTGGCCTGTATCAGAAGCGGGTAACGGTACGTTTATAGGAATGTCATACAGAGCCGATACCTCCCTGGCCACACCAAGTATGCTGAGGCAATCAGGGCGATTGGGGGTTATGCCTATCTCAAGGATATAGTCTTCAAGACCCAACGCCTCTGTTATAGGGGTCCCTGTTTTGACGTCACCATCTATGTACATGATACCGGAGGAGTCCTCTCCCAGACCCAGTTCCGCCTCTGAGCAGAGCATTCCGTGGGATTTTATCTCATGTACAACAGATTCTTTTATCAGGGTGCCATCAGGCAGTACAGTGCCAGGCAGACATAGGGCTGCCTTCCTGCCAGTTTCTAAGGCAGGTGCTCCACACACCACCGTTACAGTCCTATCTCCCGTGTCTACTGTGCAGATTTTCAGGTTCGACTCTGACTGGTGAGGCGCTACCTGTATTATCTTTGCAGTAATCACTGATTCGAGATTTTTATAGGCAGATTCAACGCCTTCCACCTCTAAACCCGCCATGGTCAGATCATGGGCGAGCTTTTCGACTGAACATTCAAACGGAACAAATTCTTTTAACCAGGAGGTAAGGATAAGCATAATTTTTTAAAATTGGGTCAGAAAACGGATGTCGTTATCAAAGAATAGCCGTAGGTCATCAATACCATACTTGAGCATGGTGATGCGTTCGATTCCAAGACCAAAGGCAAAACCGCTGTATTGTTCAGCATCATAACCTACATGACGGAATACTGCTGGGTGTACTAGGCCTGCTCCAAGCACTTCAAGCCAGCCTGTATGGGAACAGACCCGGCATCCCTTGCCACCGCAAATTACACACTGGATGTCCACCTCGGCGCTGGGTTCTGTAAACGGGAAGAAGCTGGGACGGAAACGTACCCCTGTGCTGCCGCTGAATATTTCGTGGATAAAGTGGGTCAGTATACCCTTGAGGTCTGCGAAGGAGACCTGGGTATCAACCATGAGCCCCTCTACCTGGTGAAACATTGGAGTGTGGGTTACATCAGAGTCACACCTGTACACCTTGCCAGGGGCAATGATGCGAAGGGGTGGGGCGATTTTTTCCATGGTGCGGATCTGGATGGGGGAGGTATGGGTACGCAATAGGACCTTGGCGTCTATATAAAAAGTGTCCTGCATATCCCTTGCAGGGTGATCGGGTGGTATATTTAGGGCCTCAAAGTTGTAAAAGTCGAGTTCAACTTCAGGTCCCTGCGCAACGGAAAATCCCATTCTGTTGAAGATGGCGCACACCTCTTCCATCACAGAGGTAACCGGATGAAGGCTGCCTGTTGGAAGACGCCTCCCCGGTAGGGTGGGATCAAGGCCTTTTATACATACAGTCTCTCCCCTTTCTTCAACTACCTTCAGGGCGGCCCTGATGGCAGACTCTATCTCTTTCTTGTACTTGTTTGCGAGCTGTCCAACTTTTGGCCTCTGCTCAGGGGGAAGAGTTCCAATGGATTTGAGAATTTCAGTAAGTTCACCCTTGCGGCCTGTGATTTTTACCCGCAGGTCTTCAATGGCTTCTTTTCCCTTGTCCTTGGCTGCTTCAATAGCGACAAGGGCCTCTTTTCTAATGGTTTCCAGCCGGTCAAGCATATTTTACTCTGTTCTGTAAAGGTTATCTGAACTGATTTTGCGCCACCTTGAACAAATGGACAACGCCCCTATGACAATTGGCGTTTGCCGTCCATATTTCCAAGGAAAAATAGAGAACAGACGGTTTAGGAAATAATCCTGATATAAGCAAGTCAGCGACCACGCCACATGGAGTGTCTTTGCCAATTGCTCCAGGCTTTCACTCAAAAAATATATTGCCACCTGCCAAATATGGTACGGAACAAACAGGAATCCCCTTGCAGTGAGTGGCTCATATCCCCTCTACCTGCATTTACTCATGACTCATGACCATAAAACAACAGCCGGGTACCTCAATGGTCCCCGGCCTTGTCTATCCTGCACGGTGGCATTAGGCCCCTGTAAGCATTATCATTGACTGCTTAGCGGGTATGCAGTCAGGCCTCAGGCCGCTGCCATGGCATTCTTTACTATATTAGAGAATACGGTCGGGTCAGTAACAGCAAGATTCGCAAGAATCTTGCGGTCAATTCCTATCCCTGCCTTGGTAAGGCCATTTATGAATTTGCTGTAGGAGACGCCATTTTGGCGGCATGCAGCGTTGATCCTCGCTATCCAGAGCCGTCTGTACAGGCGTTTTTTCTGTCTTCTGTCCCGATATGCGTAACAGAGACCTTTTTCGACAGTGTCTCTGGCCTGACGGTAACAGCGACCGCGTGCACCTCTGTACCCCTTGGCCAGTTTCAATATCTTTTTGCGGCGTCGGCGGGCCTTGAAGCCCCTCTTCACTCGTGGCATTTGGTTATAACTCCTTAATACTTCGTGTAACTCATCATAAGATGAGTCATGCAAAAATCAAAAGCTTGTTTCAGACGTATGGCATCATGCGTTTGATGGATTTAACCATTGATTCATCAATGACCCCGCGTTTGCGGAGATTTCTCTTACGCTTTCTGCTTTTTTTTGTAAGGATATGGCTCCTGCCTTCCTTGTTGAACATGAATTTTCCACTTCCGGTTTTGGTAAAACGTTTTGCTGCTGAACGTTTTGTCTTTAACTTTGGCATCTCTGTCTCCTTGCAAAAGGCAACAATATTCCATACCCGTTACCGACGGGTAGTAAACACAAATTATTAACCCCAACAGAGGTTCAGGTCAATCTTTTTTAGGGGCGAGGATCATGTGCATGATACGGCCTTCCATATTAGGCATATGTTCCACTACTGCAATATCGGACATCTCCTCTGCCACCTTTTTCAGAAGATCGCGACCGAGATAGGAGTGTACCACCTCTCTGCCGCGGAACGTCACAGTCACCTTGACCTTATTGCCCTGGCCTATGAACTTCCTGATACGCCCCTTCTTTACATTCATGTCATGAACATCTGTTCGGGGCCTCATCTTTACTTCTTTGACCTGAATGACGGTCTGCTTCTTCTTTGCTTCCTGGGCCTTTTTGCTCTGCTCGTAACGGAATTTGCCATAATCCATGATGCGGCAGACTGGAGGGCGGGCATTGGCTGCCACCTCTACCAGGTCCAGTCCCCTGTCCCGGGCCTTGTCCAAGGCCTCTTCTCTGGACACCACACCCAGTTGCTGACCATTTTCATCCACGAGCCTGACCTCCCTGGCCCTGATCCTCTCATTAATGTTGACGGGGCGTTCTTTTGCGATACTGCACCTCCCTGTAATTTTTCTTTACGCCGCCAGTTCATGCCCCCTTACCCTGTGAATGGGGCATGTATTCCCACGGTAGGTTGAATTATTATTTAGCCTGAATTGAGCGATTCAGGCCGGATGCAGGCTGTTAACCAGCCATCTGCTCCCTGCATTCTTCAAGTGCCATGTTGATGAAATTTTCAACAGGCATTGCGTCAAGCTGAACCCCCTTTCTGGTCCTGGGGTTTACAGTCCTGTTCTCCATCTCCTGGTCACCTATGACCAGCATGTAAGGAATTTTTTGCAGTTGGGCCTCCCGTATCTTCTTGCCCAGTTTTTCGTTGCGGAGATCTGTTTCCGTCCTGATGCCTGCGGCCTTGAGCCGTGCAGTTACTTCCTGTGCCCAATCGTTGTGCCTGTCAGCCACTGTGAGCACAATGGCCTGGACAGGAGCCAGCCATGTAGGAAACGCTCCTGCGTAGTGTTCTATAAGAACCCCGAAGAAACGCTCTAAGGAGCCAAGGAGAGCCCTGTGTACCATGATAGGTGCATGGGGCTGGCTGTCCTGGCCAGTGAATGTTACATTGAAACGCTCGGGCAGATTGAAATCCACCTGGATTGTAGAACACTGCCATGACCTGTCAAGGCTGTCACGAATTTTGATATCTATCTTTGGGCCGTAGAATACTCCCTCGCCTGGGTCTATCTCGTAGTCTAAACCCTGCTGCTCCAGGGCATTTCGCAGCGCTCCTGTGGCAAGTTCCCAGTGTTCATCACTTCCTACGGATTTTTCCGGTCTGGTGGATAGGTATATATCATAGCGGTCAAAGCCAAATACCCTCAGCACAAACAGCGTCATATCGAGGATTTCATTGATCTCTTCATCCAGTTGATCTGGACGGCAGAATATGTGTGCGTCGTCCTGGGTAAACCCCCTGACTCTCATGAGACCGTGCAAAGTACCTGTCATCTCATATCGATATACAGTGCCCAGTTCGCACCATCTGAGGGGAAGGTCCCGGTAACTGCGTTTCTTGGAATTGTAGATGGCAATATGAAACGGGCAGTTCATGGGTTTGAGCTGGTACTGTACCTCGTCGATCTGCATTGGGGCGTACATGTTCTCTGCATAGAAGTCCAGGTGTCCACTTGTCTTCCAGAGATCAAGACGCGCTATATGTGGTGTAAAGAGTAGGTCATACCCCCTTCTGATGTGTTCATCCCGCCAGAAATCCTCTATAACCTTGCGGATCATGGCCCCTTTGGGGTGCCAGAGTATGAGCCCCGGGCCTGTCTCTTCCTGGACAGAGAAGAGGTCCAGGTCTTTGCCAACTCGGCGGTGATCGCGTTTTTTGGCCTCTTCAAGCATGGCAAAGTATTTTTTCATGGCCTTTTTGTCATAAAAGGCCGTGCCGTATATGCGCTGCAGCATGGGTTGGTTTTCATCACCCTTCCAGTATGCGCCTGCGAGGTGGGTAAGCTTGAATGCCTTTAATTTTCCTGTATCCGGCAGGTGAGGCCCCCTGCACAGGTCCACGAAATCCCCTTGTTGATAAAGGGAAACCAGCTCTTCCCCCTGGGCCTGAAGGTCTGATATCAGTTCTGCCTTGTACACCTCTCCCTGCTGTTTGAAGAAGTCGAGGGCCTCTGCTATTGGCATCTCGCGCCGTGATATGGGCAGGGCCTGTTTTACGATCTCCTTCATGCGGGCTTCTATCTTTTCCAGGTCTTCTGGCGTAAAGCCCCGTTCGTAGTCGAAATCATAGTAGAAACCATTATCAATGGCGGGGCCAATGGCAATTTTTACCCCTGGGAAGAGTTCTTTTACTGCCTGAGCCATAACATGGGCAGTGGTATGCCGGAGTATGTCCAGGTTTTCGTCTTCGGGGAATACAGCCTCAACCGTACAGTCTTTCTCAAGTGGTGTGCCAATATCCTTGAGTTCCCCGTCAATTTTGGCAAGTATTGCCTGTTTCTTTTTTTTGTTGCTGAGGACATTTGCCAGTACATCAATGGCACGGGTACCGGTCTGCACCTCCTGGGCCACTTCTACGCCTGGAATAGTTACTGTTATGTATGATTTTTCTGTCATCTGAGGCTGCCTATCCCTCGCTGTCTAAAGTTTTTGGGGAAGCAGGTCTGGTAAAAAAGATCAGACCCGCATTCATAAGTAGTGCCGGACGGTAAGTGGGTAGCAAGGCGCTGCTGCAGGACAAAGTTCGTAGCAGGTCTCAAAAGTCTGCCGGAAGGATGAGACTTATAAAACATTACAACTTGAAAAGGCATCTTGCCCCTTACGGAACCTAAGATGCCTTTGAATAAAGTTCAATCGGATTCAATTGTCAGAAAGTTTTATGCTGTACCCCTCTAACAGGCACAACTCTCCATTCCTTAAATTTAAAATAACCCTCTACGCTTCCTGTGTTGAGTGCGCATCATGTCGGGTAGCTGGTGTCCATCCCATAAATGGTACTTTTGTCCCAAGGCTGGGTTACTCGTTGGTGAAAGATGAGCATGTACGTTTGGGTACTTTCAGCTTTTTCACCTCCTGCACACCTGCTACAGAACAAAATGTTTCCTTATTTATATGCAGCTACATGCACACTATTTCATACTGTAATCACACAGGAAACGGAAGGTTTACCAGTGGTTACAAAGTAGAGAAGGTGGTAGGCGCGGGCGGGATCGAACCGCCGACTTCTACCGCGTCAAGGTAGCGCTCTCCCCCTGAGCTACGCGCCTATTCAAGTTTATGTTTACTTTACACCATTTTCCCGGTTCAGTGAAGTTCCAGAACGATGCTGTTGATAACAGGAAAGCTGAAATGTGTCAACTGGTAAAGGCATGAATTTCTCATTTCAGTCATGCTTCAATAATTTCAAGCGGCTCTGCCTGGCCTATTTCTCCGTTCACATGAGCTATATGGCCAATTCTCCGCCAGTTTCTGTGTAACAGTCCGGCCCCGTAGGCATCTATGGCCACAGGGTCAAAGGATGCAGCAACTATTTTCACTGGCGGATCACAATGAGGGCCATGTAGATGGGCCTGTGCCATGCCGATCCTCGCGTCCAGCAAGGAGAAGTCAGGTGAACGGTATCTGTTGAGGTCTGCTATTGCCTCCTGGATCCTGGTGTGAAACGCAGATTTTTTCCATGCCCCACCCTGTTGGTAATACCTGGGAGGGACCATGCCCATCATGTTCTTCATGCTTATGGTCACCCCTGCAAGTGTATGCGCCTTTAGTACAGGGACAGAGATCAGGAAACTATCAAGGACTATTCGTGGCAGGAACATATCGGGCCAGCGTTTGCATTTTGGGTTGGAAAGCCTTATGCACTCTTCTGTGTTCAGGTCTATCAGTCGTACGTTTTTTGTTCTTGCAAGCTCCTTGTACCCTAGTTTTTCAAAGGGGTACCACGTATCATATTCAAGAGAGCCTGTTCCTTCGCCAATGACCACCTCTACATCCGAGACCTCTCTGATATAATCGATAAGCTGATTGATGATATCAGTGGGAGTAGTAATGGGAGGTGGCAGTGCCTCCACTACGTTGGGTTTGATAAGTACCCTTTTTGCATGGTGTAAGGCAGAGGCAAGGGCAGTGGCATCAAGTAGGCGCGGCAGATCAGGCTGCCTGCTGCTGGATCTTAGGAAAAATACCTTTCCCTTGTTCCATTTCCTGTCCATGCGTCAGAGATGACTCCACAGGTCCAGCAAACCGGCATTTTTTATGATTTTGCCCTGTATATCCACAATGGGTATCTCTTTTATGTCGCTCTCTATCATGGAGTCAACCACGCTGTCTATGGGGGTGTCGAGGGTGGCCTTCAATAGGTTGGTAGTCATGATATCTCTGGCCTTGCTGCAGGTAATGCAGCGTAGCAGGCGTCTTGTACCAAATGCCTTGTTGTATCGGCGGGCCGTTATGTTTCTGATGAGTTTCCCCAAGGAGATGGCCCCTTTGAGGTGACCTTTACGGTCTGTAACATATATACCCCTAACATCGGGTTTTTGTCGCAGTATGTGGGCAATCTCACGCAAGGTCGTCTCTTCAGGCACAGAGAGAAAGGGATGTCCCTCTATTTGATCAATAACGTCCTTTATGCGTGGCTTTTCCTGGTTGTCCATGGGATGTAAGGAAATAGTTGACAGCTCTTGCCCACATGCTTGGGTCTATCCCGTTCTGAGAATATAGATCATTCCCGTAGGTTTTAATGTCCCTGTGGGTTGCAGCATTCAGCAGGGTAATGTTTTGGAGAAATGGTGTGGTGGGGGCATGTCTCCGTTTCCTTCCTGTGATAATAAGCTCGCATATGGTGCAAGTTGGGACTGCGGCATTGGCTATTGGGAATTTATACAAATATTTCCAGTACTTCGTAGTTTTTGACGCCGGAGGGAGAGTTGAAGACTACCTCGTCGCCTTCCTCCTTGCCGAGAAGTGCCTGGCCAATGGGGGAACTGATTGATATACGTCCCTTTTTGATATCAGATTCTTCAGGGCCCACGAGCTGGTATACGACTTCCTCCCCTGTGTCTATATTTTCCAATTTCACCTTGACCCCAAAGATTACCCTGTCACAACTCTGGTTTTCAACATCTATCACGTCAGCTGTAGCAAGCTTGCTGTTCAGGAACTGTATGCGCGCTTCTATCTGGCCCTGTCTCTCCTTGGCAGCATGGTATTCAGCGTTTTCCGAGAGGTCTCCATGCGCCCGTGCGGTCTCAATGGCCTTAATGACCTTGTAACGTTCCACTTTTTCTAACTGGTGAAGTTCATCTTTGAGTTTTTTGTATCCCTCTGGCGTAAAAGGGGTCCTTTCCATAGCGTTAGCACCTCATCTCAACTTAAGAATTTTTTTTACGTATATAACCATAATTGGTCTCATAGCAGAAGCTGCGATTGTTTAGCAGGATGGTCCCATCCCGGATTCAACCCATTGGGCACCCAGTGATCAATTATTACATTGGCCATGTGGGAAATTATATACCAATGTGCACCTGCCCCCTTTGGTTTTGGCCATTCAGGGCTCTTTTTATATCAGGTTCTGACTTGAGTTGGACCACCAAGGTTGTTCAGGCTATTGTCCATCCAGCAAATGAGAAATTTTGCTCTATGGCAAGGCGCTACGAGGTGAAAATGCGGGTGTACAAAACATACATGAGCATTTTCCACCGGCAGGCAGTGCAGCCATCTGGCAAAAGGGCCATTTATGGATGGACACAGGCTAACTGATTTGACATGCTCGAACTTGCTGTCTATCAGCTTCTGCCATGTTTATGGTTTTAAAGCTATAAAAACATAAAGGACACGGCTGCACGGTAATTCCGGCCTCCATGTCCTGGCTTAAAGTTATTTATATGTGAAGGGTTTCTATGTTTACATGTTGACCATTGAACCTGTCTACTACTGTACGGGTCATCAATACCCTCATTACAGGTGAAAAGTCAAGTCAGATGGCATCTTCTATGTTGACTACGGTACACGTCATGGTGTGCTTGATAGCATCGATTTCCTGGAGTTTGTTCATGACTATATGGGACAGGGAATCGTGGGATTCGGTTTGCACCTCGGCTATAATGTCGTAGGGCCCCATTATTATGTCCAGCCTTTTTACCTCAGGCATCTCCTTGAGCTGTCGGGCCACATCCGTAGTCTTGCCAATTTTGGTATTTATCAGGATGTAAGCGTTTAGTGCCATGTCTGTATTCCTCCTACAGGTTGTCATGGAAGCGCACTGTCTATCGGGTGATTTCCATGTCTGTAACTGTGTTCCCGCTGATAAGCGGTAAATGTATCCGCCCTCTATCTGTTGTATCTGTTAACGGCATCAAAGTGGAGGCGGTTGTGTCACAATAGCCTTATACACTTTCAGGCTAAATTATATCTCGAATATGTTATAGGGCAATAGGAAAATATCAAGGGGAGCAGTATCTGTTTGTTCTATACCTATTGCGTTTGCATTTCAGGGGCCCTGTATATGCCCAATAGGTTAGCTGGGTCAGATATGCTGGAATTTGTCAACGTCAAAGAGGCCCCTGTCTGTGAGTTTGAGGTGAGGTATGACCTCTAAGGCCATGAAACTGAGGGATGCGAATGGATCTGCCAGTTTACATCCCAGTCTGAGGGCCTGTTTTCTCATGGAACGAAGTCCTTGGGCAAGTTCTTTTGGTTTGATGTCCGATACTATGCCGCCAACAGTTAGGGGCAAGGTTGATGTTTCTACCCCGTCAAAGACACTGAGGCCACCGTGGTTGTCTATTATGGCGTTGACAGCTGCGGAAAGAGAGGTGTCGTCTGTGCCTACTGCGATGATGTTGTGGCAGTCATGGGCAACAGATGAGGCAATAGCACCGCGTTTTAGGCCAAAACCTTGAATGAGGCAGGCAGAGGTGTTGCCATGGCCATAACGTTCAATCACCACCAATTTCAGGATATCTCTTGTTGTATCACCATCTGGAGCTGCTGGATCAATATCGATTCGTCCTGTTATAAGGCTTCCGTTTTCCACGCCTATTGCTATGTTTGTATGCGCAGCGGGTATTTGGGGTATGGCATCAGGTTTAATTGGTTTGACATTGATCGAATCCTGCAAGAAATTGGGGATTGATGAATCTGTGAAAGCGGGTTTTATGACTTTGCCATGTGATATGACAAGTGCGGGTTCAAAGTATGTGGTGTCTCTGAACATGACGATTGATGCCTTGTAGCCCGGTTTTATGTGGGTGTAATCATGGAGACCATAGTATTTCAGGCCAGTATGGGACCCTGCCATGATGGCTACCGGTACAGGTATCCCTGCTTCAACAGCCTTTCGGAGGTGGTAGTTTATGTGCCCCGAGTCTATGATGTCATTGATAGATTTGTCATCAGTGCAAAAGCTCACCTTGTCCGGATATTCTAACAGTGTGCGATAGGCGTCTACATCTGTATGCTCTGCACTGCCTTCCCGGATGAAGACATGCAGGCCAGCATTAATCTTTTCCACAAGTTCACTGTATGTTTCACTTTCGTGGTCGTCGTCAATCCCGGCTTTGATATAGGCGTTCAGGGATTCTCCCTGAAGCCCTGGGGCATGGCCGTTTACCTTTTTCCCAAGGCCTTTGGCGTACTGAATCATTTTCATGAAATGCTGGTCGCGTGCCAGGATACCTGGTACATTCATGAGTTCACCAAGGGCTACAACCCGCTCCTTTTTCAGGAAGTATTGGATATCTTCGAGATTGAGCTTGCCTCCAGAGGTGGCAAAGGGGGTAGCCGGTACACATGAAGGTACGGCGAACAGTATGTTGCACTGAGATGCCCTGCCGTTTTCAATGAAAAAATCAAGGCCTTCTCTGCCTGCTACATTGGAAATTTCATGACAGTCTGCCACCACATGTAGTGTGCCGCAGGTGCTGATGCTGTTGCCAAAGTGAAGAGGGGTCAGAAAGGAACTTTCAATGTGGCAGTGGCAGTCGATCAGGCCCGGGCTGATGCACATTTCTTCCCCTTCAATGACCTGTTTGGCTCTGAGTGGGGCTGAAGATATTGTCTCTATGTATGCTCCTCTGATTCCAACAGAGCCTTTGTAAAGTTCAAGGGTCTCAAAATCGGGTATCAATACATTGTTTAAGGCAATATCCATCATGTGGAAGACCTCTCTATGGAATCAAGGCGGCGTCTCCATGCAATTCCTCCGGCTTCAAGCACTGCCTTGCGTTCTGTATCGGAGATGTGGAGGAGTTCTATCTTGAGCCATTCGGTGTCTGGTAACCCAGGTAGATATTCTGCCCATTCGATAGCGGTTACATAATTTCCAGATAGATACTCTTCAAGGCCAGTTTCTGAAATTTCCGCATCTGGCCCCAATCTGTACAGGTCTGCATGGGCAAAGGGAATCCTGGCATCGGGATAATCATGGATGATGGTGAAGGTGGGACTGGTAACAGCGTTGGGATCAATCCCAAGGCCCTCTGCTATGGCCTTTATCAGGGTTGTCTTGCCTGCGCCCAAATCTCCTTTTAAGAGCAGGGTATCTCCTGGTCTCAACATGGATGACAGAGTATCTCCCAGGCTGTGAGTGGCTGACAGATCTTTCAAAAATAATATTTTTTGTCCTTTCATTGGACAAGTCTCCGTTTCAGGAGGACGATCCCAAGCCACATGGCCATTGCCGCCGATATCAGTGTTACCGATACTGCCGTTATCCACTGGGGTTCAATACGTCCGTAGCAGAGCATTCTCGCCAATATAACCGTGTGGGCAAGCGGAAAGACTTTTATTGCTGTTCGAATGGCTGGATCCAATGTCTGTAATGAAAAAAAGACCCCGGAAAAAAGAAATAGGGGTGTAATGATCAGAGAGGTGAAATAGTTGAAGAATTCATAACTTGATGCCAGCGCAGTCATTATAAGGCCCACAGCAGCAAAAAATATCCCCTCTATAAATAGTATAGGCACCAGTAGTCCTGCCCATGGTGTGGGCATTACTCCGAATAGAGGCAAGGCCCCCAGCATGATAAGGCCGGCGAGAAGGCCTTTGGTAGCCCCCCATACGATTTCTCCGGCAGCCAGGCCATAGGGATTAACCGGAGTCATGAGTATGCCCTCAAAGGTGCTCTGTGTAGTAAGCCGGGTATAGGATCCATATGTGGTTTCAAAGGCTGCACTGTACATCACTGCTGTTGTTACAAGTCCTGGCGCGATGAATTGCAGATACGGCAGGCCTTCTATTTCAGGGACATGTCTTCCAAGCCCGTATCCCATGGCAAGTAGGAAAAGGAAGGGCTGTCCCAGGTTGCCGATGAGGCTTGCCCGTGCGTGTTTGAGCCATACTTTAAGATTTCTAAGCCATACTCTGTACATGGTTCCAAGTGTACCATTAAGCGCAAATCCTGCAATTCAAAATTTTCAGCGCTTCAAATCTGTTTTGCCGGTTAACATGCCGTTTTTAAATCAGGTTTTATGGGGGCGTTTGATATCCGGCCTGAATATATGCGCAAATGGCCTTTTGGGTCACCAGTCATAGCATATATAGTGGTTATATATAGTGGTTATACCTCCTCTTTCCATCTCTGGGAGTCTTGTTATGAGAGTAAGCTTTTCGGGTGTCCACATCTCCTAATTTGGGCAACAGGCTGATTTTCAGCGATATTTCCGGGCAAGGACAGCGGTCCTGCAAAGGACAAAGAATGGAATTCGGGGTCTTGAGCAAAAGTGTGTCAATTTTGTTCTTGCCACGCTTTTGTTGCAACATTGTTGTTGCAAGGTGAGGTTGCCACAAATATGTAGGAGTGCTACGCCCCATCTTTCATCTGTCATGTTTTTATAAGTGGCTGTAAAAACAATAAGTTAGGGCGATGCCATGGGGTGGCGCTGTTGTTGTTACATTTTAAGATGTTTGGCATGACTTATGCATAAAAATATAGACGAATAAGGAAAGAAAAATAAAACAAAAAAATAAAACAACAACTTAGATATGAAAGGAGATAGCCATGAACACTACTACAAATATCAGAGATAGGGAACTCGTAAGGGGAAACGTCGATGTTGGAACCGAGGCCTCGAAGACAGCTCTCGGTGTGGGTCTTGGTCTTGCTGCTCTGGTTGGTCTTTGGGGTGTAGCCTGTTTGGTTGGCGGATTGGCCTCGGCAGGCGTTATCGATACAGTAGCCGGTTACCTGAGAGCCGTTACCGGTGTGTAAATAGCCCAGCACATAGGAAGGTGAAGCGACGGTTACAATAAATACCCTCACCCCACAACATTCTCTCCATGCAGTACAAAGGCCGGTTGAAAGACCGGCCTTTTCTTTTTGTTGCCCAAATATAGTGCCGGGCGCTTGTGAGGAGTGACAGGCAGTTCAAAACTACACATTTGATGCAAAATTATAGAAGCAACATTGGTGTTGCAACATATTTGTTGCGATATGCTGTCAAGGTTGGGGGACCGGGTGCAAAAGGAAGGGGTCTTTCCCTAAGTGGTGTAAAAAACAATAAAATCAAGTAGTTGTTTAAGGTAAAATGTTGTCTTTACAGCGTGCCATGTTGGCACGACATATGCATTTATATAAAAGCGAAATGGCAAACAACATATGATAATTTAATAGAAATATAAGAGAAAGGAGATAGCCATGAACACCAATACAAATATAAAAGAAAGAGAATTGGTAAGGGAAAATGTAAACATAGGAACCGAAACCTCCAAGACCGCGCTGGGAATCGGTCTTGCCCTTGCAGCCCTTACAGGTCTGTGGGGCGTTGCCTGCCTCATGGGTGGCCTTGCAACATCCGGGGTAGCTGGGGTGGTCACCGGTTACGTAAGGGCAGTGGCCGGGGTGTAACTTAGAATCTCGCACAGGTAAAATTCCGTTACATACTGAGACTGAGACAGCTAACTGTAGGGGCTGCCTCAAGAGGGCCGGATCAATTGATATCCGGCCTTTTTTTGTGGTGTAGGATACGATCTGGAAGACCCCGTGTCTCCCCGTGTCAAGTGATATCTATCCGCGGTTATCCAGTCATGCGCTAAACAGGGAATGGTTCCCGTATCTTGTCTGTTTCATTGCATTTTTTGTTACCTGTAAAATATTGCCCTACGTTTTTGTTGCATTTTTGGGGGATGGCTACACTTATGTTGCAACATGATCGTTGTTATGGAACCCGAATAGATACAAAGGCTGTCAACAGTATGGTTTTGAGGGTTTGTGGCGATAAAGTTTAATGAAAACAGTATGTTGCGATAGAGGTTTTTTTGATAAATAAATTTGTTTGGCACATCATATGCAATATCAATAGGCAAGAAGGGAACGAAAGTGACATAACCACTAATTGACTGATGATAGTCGAAAGGAGATAGCCATGAACACCACTACAAATATCAAAGACAGAGAACTGGTTAGGGACAATGTTAATGTTGGTACTGAGGCGACAAAGACTGCTCTTGGAGTAGGAATTGGGATGGCCACCCTGGTAGGTCTGTGGGCCGTTGCCTGTCTCATTGGCGGAATTGCCTCTGCCGGCCTTATCGGGGCTGTGGCCGGTTACGTAAGAGCAGTGACGGGGATGTAGGTGTGTTAGGTAAAAAGGTGGGGAATGATATAGGTCATGCCTCACAATATTCCGGTAAGGGCCGATATAACAAAGTTATATCGGCCTTTTTGTTTAAGGAGTGCGTTGAGGTTGAGGGCGCGGCAAGGGACATAAGGGTATCATATAGAAGAGAATTTTGCCGGGGCAGGCTGCGAGTGATTAAAAACGGGGTGGTGGAGCAGGCTTGCATGACCATTTCCCCTGATGGGCAGTGTGGGCTGGGGGGGGCAATGTGATGCCGGGTATCTGTTGCTACACTTTTGTTGCAACACAACTGTAGAAAAGGCACGTATAGTGTGGTGGATTGCACTGGTAAGCGCTTAATGAGCAGAACGTGCGTCCGGAAAATATGTTTAAATTCTAACAGGCTGCGTTTCGTTGCTAAGGTGTGAAATTATTCCCATTTTTCTTTTGTATTTATCAGTGTGATTTCATGGTGTTGTATAGCCTGTCTGTTGTGCGGCGGATTTCGGCACAATCGTTGCAGTTACTATATGCAAAACTACGAAGCAAAGGACAATAAATGAAAGGAGAAATAGCTATGAGCGTTAATGTTGATATAAAAAATAGGGATAAGGTCAAAGAGAGTGTGGATGTTGGTGTTGAGGCATCTAAAACGGCGCTGGGGGTTGGTATAGCTCTTTCGGCACTGGTGGGGCTGTGGGCGGTTGCATGTCTCATCGGTGGACTATCCTCATCGGGTGTTTTGGATACCATAAGAGGTTACATTAGTGCCGTAACCGGAATGTGAGCTGTATATTGATCTTTGCAGATTATTAGTGGACCTGAAGGAGGTAGAAAATGGATAAGGGAACTGGCAAGATGGCAGGGAATATTGCCCTGGGGTTTGGCGCGCTCGTTGGGTTATGGGCTGTTTCTGCATTTGTAGGTGCAATTTATTCTGCAGGCGGTCAGGTGTCAGAAGTGATACGGGGATATATGGTTGCTACCGGTCTGATCACTCCGCTTCATAATCTGGTCGATTATTATACGCACATCAAAGGAGTAGAATATCTCATCTGTGTAGCCTTCTTTGTGGTATTTCCTGTATTCTACAAATCGCTTTCAAGAGAGAAAAAAGCGGCGCGGGCTTGATTCATAGGTAGCCTTATCACACTTCCCATCTTACCGCCAAGGCCGGGGCATCGCCACTCCGGCCTTTCCATTTTTCAGAAACCGGTAGAGGGTATCTGCTTACAGGGTATCACATCTACTATCTCGAAGTCTTACTTGCCTGTTGGGTACTTTTAAGTACAGGGAGTGTGTCTGCGTATCCCCCGCTTTGTATCAGTCGCACGCTGTAAGTAGATACATCTCAGACAATTGTCCAATAATACCCGCAAAAAATCTTCTGAGGAGTTACGGTAGAGGGCATCTGGCAGATTATAAAAGAAGCGAGGCCCTTTGAGCTAGCTCTTGCCCCATAGTGTCACAATGGTCGTTCAGCCACGCCTTTGCTGCTGCCGCAACCGTAGAGTCAGTACAATATCATTTGTGTCATATGGTTATGATTTCAATTTATCAATGAGGCGTCATTCCCGTTTGCCCATTCATTTGGTGTGCTGACGGGAATTGTTTGGTGGCCGATGGCAAGCGCTGGTCCCTGCAAGACAGTAGAAGATATGGGCTTTTGACGGTTATGTGTTTGTCTGTTTCCTTGGAACCCCCAAAGTTGGTTTGATGTCCTGAGTGTGCTTTTCAGTTTAGAAAAGATGATTTTTGCGTGGATATTATTGTGTTTTTGCGGCCAGTTTTTTAAAAAAGCAAATAAAATCAGCAGGTGTATATTTTATTTATTCTCATCAACAGTTGTGTTGCAACAGAATTGTTGAAATTATATCATCATCAATCGCTATTCAGGTACATGTCATTTTAAATTTCTAAATAAAAAAACCTTATTACAGTAAGTTACTAAATTAGGGCACTCTGTTGGCAGATATGGCACGAGTTATGCTCTATAAATTATGACGGATTATAAAAGTAGATGTTAATGCTAATTCACAGAGCGTAATTAGTACATATGCTCAAATTAGTATGTAAGGCCATGACAATCTTTAATGAAAGGAGATGACCATGAACGCGAATGTTAATGCAAAGGGCGATGAGCTTGTTAGGGACAGCGCTGATGTAGGCAGTGAAGCTTCAAAGGCGGCTCTCGGTACAGGAATCAGTCTGGCAGCGTTGATCGGTCTTTGGGCTGTAGCATGTCTTATTGGAGGATTGGCGGCCGCAGGTCTGATTGGTGTGGTAACTGGATACATCAAGGCTGTAATTGGCATGTAGAATTTTTATAAGGGGGTATTCCTTATATTGATTCTGAATAGCATGAGATAAGGTTAGGGTGAGGAAATATGATGAGGCATTTAAAGTTGCCATATTCAAAGGGCCTGTAGTTACCTGAGAGGGGGATATCACGAAAGTTGTTGCGTATATGCCGTGGCTGTAGGTGTTATAGATAGAGGCAGAAAAGGGGTTAATGCGGCATATAAAGCAGGAGGATTAACCTGGTTGCAGAGAGGGAAGGCATACCGTCGCTCAGGATAATTTGTGCCTTGTTGTGTTGTCATGTATAACGCACCATTTGAAACTGCAGGATTAACCAATTTTCCATTTTTTAACTCGTAGCAAAGTCAAAAAAGACTGATCAACTCCATTGGCGTGCTTAAAGTGGACGTTTGAGCCAAAAAAAATGGAGTAAAAGAAGAGATAGGGTAAGCTGAATGTATGTGTGTATCAGTCTTTCACCCCTGAATTAATCTTTCAAACTGTCCACCACATGGGTTGTGGATATTTGAAAATTATCCATACCTTCAAGTTACTTCACTGGACGATCTACACCTAAAGGATACAAAAAATTCAATAAATTATACTGTGCTAACTAACGGGTTTTGGTGCGGAGCACTTCTGAATTTTCAGTGACAGAACCGTTTATCACTGCCTTAACCCTGATATAATATGTAGTCCTTGGTTTAAGTCCTTTTATGCGATATCGCAGGACATCACCAACGGACTTGTCCTTAATGCCGTTATGGTATACGGAAAAGTCCGGTGTCGTGGACAGGTCTATATGATATTCTACATCGCCTGTACAAAGTTTGTCCCAGCAGACAATGATATCGGTTTTATGTCTCCTGTATGTCTTTAGGCCTGAAACCCGCATCATGTCAGTGATATCTGCAACATGGATTATTCCGTTGCCAAGCCACGCGATACGATTACGGCTAATCACAGGACTGTGATCTTCTGCTTCATTGTCAGTAATCTGTGAAAAGCCATTAGCCCTGCTGTATACGAATATTTCACCGTCATGGCCATCCCTGCGCACCATGACTGCCTGTGTCCCGTCTGATGAGTTGCTTCTGTTGAACTTAAGGTGTCTTGGTGCAGGTCTGGGGCCTGGATGCCGTTTCCCAATATAGTAAATCCACTGGGACAGTTTGTGATTGGAGGTTTCCTGCAGCCAAATAATCCTGGATGAATCTATGCGGGGATCGCTGCAGTCAGAGCGAGTATGTGATATGGTCCGCGGGCCTTTACCATGAGTGGCATCATAAAACATGACCTTGCCTGCCTCATATGACCTATCCACTTTTTGAGACGTCCACACAACATGTCCGTTGGCAATCCGGGGGGTATAGTTGTCACAAAAATCTAAGGGAGATATGCGTTTTGCTCCGGTTTGTCCCTGTAAATCAAAGAGGTATATCTGGTTTTCCCCGCCATTGGTATGTTTCTGCCATACCACGAAATTGCCATCGGTCTGGGGGAGAAGATCGTTGTCATCATCGTCGGTTATCTGAATGACATTGAATGTGTTGAGGTCGCAGTAGAATATTTCAGTGTCATTACCCCCTGACGTGGAGCCGGGAAGGCCACCTTTGGCTTCCCAGACCAAGGCTGTGCCATGTATCATGGGAGATTCGTAATCTGAAATGGTGGTCAGTCCGCCGCTATTCCATATCTCTCTGCTGGCGTCTGCCCAGAGGTTTGGTGAGGCAAAAGATAGGGTCAAAATTAATGTAACTGTAATATAAAGGATTCCTGATTTCATGGTTTCAGCTTCCTTTTTTTATTTTGCATTGAGCATAAAGATGCCATGATATTGATGACCGATCTTCAATTTCCAGGGGGCCGCCTTGTCTGTTGGATGAATTGCCATGTCAGGCATTACCATGTGATGGGGTCACTGCCACCATATGCACCAAGGTCATTTCCATCATCTCCGCTTGCAATGGCAGGGGAGCCGGGCTGGAGGTGGTAATCTCCATTGGACCTGTCCACAAACAGTGGATCTGCAAATATTTCATTGGGATTTCCTGCAAAGTTTGGAGGAGAACCGGTATAGCAAGCGCCAGTCTGAGCGGGAACAAAGGTGTCCCGGCTATTGTTGCCATAGTATAGGTTATAATCTCTCAGAGTGCTGCAGACAGCATCATGGACTCCGGCCTTCATGTTCCATGCAGTGATATTGTTCTTTATGACATGGGGGTTCTGGGACGAATTCCACTGGGGCCGGTCATAGAAGTTTCGTGTAAGGCCTGTAGTGGGATCAGTTGTTATGGAGATGTCGTCATAGACTATTCCTCCACCTCTATCTTCATCGAATTCGGTTACATGAGAACCATTGCTTACCACTGTGTTGTTACTGATTTCTGTTATTCCCCATTCCGCACTGAATGGCGTATAAGGGCTTATACTGTTCCCTGAAAAGCGTATGCCGCCCCTGGTGTTGCTGTAGACAAGATTGTTGGTTATGACCCCTGATGCGTGGTCAAGGCGCATGCCCGCCCGGTTTTCATAAATTTTGTTCCGCCTTATGGTGAGCTGTACCGGTCCGTTGGCCGTATTGAAACCCACACTGGTAGGCAGACTGTCAGGGTCAGGCGGAAAGGTGCCGGACCAGTCTCCTGTAAAGATTCCGGCAGCACCTGTGTGATTGTGTATGTCGTTGTCTGTGATAGTGGCTGAGCATGCATTGAAAAAGGCTATGCCCGAACGTGTATTTTCGTAAATCTGATTTCCAGTTATGGTGATTGTGCCGGTAACATGATCAAGTACAGATATACCCGCCCGTGTATTTTCATGGATATAGTTGCCTGTTATAGTAACAGGTTGAGAGCTTGCGTAGCCCGCCACTTTTGAGTTTCGGAATACGAAGAAGGTGATTCCTGCAATGCTGTTGCTATATATATCATTGTTGGGACCAATGGTGACGGTTGATGTCCCTCCGATATTAATTCCCGCCTGGCCATTGTCGTGTATGGAGTTTCCTGATATGTGCGGGCTTACACTGGACGTGTCGATTAACAGGATGCCCGCTCGCCTGTTGCCCTGGATGGTGTTGTTTTCAATGCTTACCTGATCAATGGAATAGAGGCGTATGCCGCTTCCTTTTACTGAACTGCCTACACCGTTGTTGCGGATAAGGTTTCCATCGCTGACAGTGCTGCCCCCGATGATTACCCGGTTGGATGATCCGCTATCGCCTGCCAGGTATATTCCGGCAGTCCCACAGTCCTCAATGGTGTTACCCTGTATGGTAAGGGTGCTGTTGCTGATGGTCCCGCCCCATTTGGTGGTTATCCCTGAATAGGCTATGTCATATATGGTGTTTCCTGTAAAGGTAGCCACAACCTGGCCATTCAGTCTGATACCACCCCGCAGATAGGACCCCCCATTTATGACACAGTTTTTGACAGATACGTTGGTACACGAGTCCTTAATGATGATCCCTGCTTTGAGTCTGGTGCTAGAAGAGCCGTCAAGAACAAAACCGTCCAACGTACAGTCGTCTGCGAGAGAAAATTTGACGATTGTCTTGAAAGATGAGGTGACTACAGGTTTTTCTGCTTCTGCAGCCAGTACATCCACCCCGGTCTTCATGTATATCCTTTCTGCATAGGTTCCAGGATGGACAAGTACATCATCACCGCTTGCTGCTGCTGTGATGGCATCATATATACGACAGTAAGGATTTGCCTCTGTTCCTGAACCTGTGGAAGGACAGGTGTCGTCATCAACATGTATCTCTGCGGACCATGAAGAAGAGGAGAGGCAGAGCACGAGGGCGGCACATAAAAGACCTATGTAAAGGATGGTCAAGTCCATGCATTCTTCTTTTGATATCATAATCAGGACTCCTTTGGACGAAATACCATAAATATCTGGGGCATTGTATTGTGCTTGAGAATTCTTTCCGGGATTAATTTATGCAAGTTTCCTGCCGTTTGAAAATGAGTGACATGGATGGCATCTGCTGGTCTGAAAGATGCCCAAATTGTAGGGTTTGCAGATAGAAATATTGAAAAAAGTCTTTTTGAGTAACTGTTAGACACAGTATTTAGACAGATTAGACTACCTGGGTTGCGGTGTCAATAAACGAAAAATGTCACTCAAATGCCAAAAATTGGTTCAGTTTATGGTCAGTGATGCTGGATGAGTGATACTGCCAGGGGAGGTGACACTGGTAGGGGGCGGAGCGAGATTTTTTCGTATCACAGTCGGAGGCCTTTCCCCTGGTCAAGATCATCAGGAAACGCACCATCTGCACCTCTCAGGTGTTTATGTATCTCAGGTATTTTATATGGCACTGCCTGCCGCCGGAGGCACAATGCATGATAACCTGAATTGAGTGATTCCCAAGTTTGCATGAAATGCAAGGCGGAGGAGACGCAGATGTACTGTTGTACTTCAAGTATCCGACAGGTAAGCGAAGACTTCGAGGCAGGAGATCATACGAAATTGGGAATCCCCAAGCTTTCACATGATTTGAAACGCTCAATTCAGGAATAATTTGGATGGGTGCATACTTGTGTTACTTGTATGATGGTAGCGCCGTTTAGATATAAATTAGTGCACTGTTAGCCCATATCTGTCAAGAATCGTCCCGTGGACTGATTTGCAGGTATGTTCAGCACGCTGCGTCAGGCCGCTCCTTCCTTCCGTGGGGATATTGAACATCCGGGCATTTGGCTGCCTGTTTATTTTTCTTCTGGTGCCGCCATAATGCGTGCAATAGGTTCAAAGGCCTCACAGTCCATGCACATCTCTATTTTTTCTCTCGGCGAGTTGGGTAGGCATTTTTCACAGAAGGTGCCGTTTATGAACCAGCACAGTTTCCCTACGTTGAATTCCCAGGCCGGGCATCTGTACTTTACCTCCTCAGAGCATTTCTTTACATCCCAGCATGGCTTCAGGTGTCCATTTATCCCCTTCATACGGGATATGAAAAAGTATATCTGCCTTTCAACATAGACAGGTACGGTCCGCCATCCCTGTTCGTAGCTGGAGATGGTCTTCTGAGAGGTCCCCAACAGCTCTGCCATTTGTTTCTGTGTCCTGCCGAGGATTTTTCTGGCATGTGCAAATTCTTTATTGGTCATAAGTTTAATTAAAATTAAAAAGTTATTGGTATAACCAATAGTTATTAGAATTTAATTGTAAGTTAAAGGTTGATTAAAAAATCAGTTGACAATGCTCAGGTAATAAGATAATTGATAGAGGTACCACATTGTGGTATTAAATGCAACTTGTGATTTACGGACTCAGGAAGATTTAGGAGGAATCGAGGATGAAAAAAGCAATTTTCAAGGGACTTTCGGTAATTTTTTTCTGTCTAACTGTTCCCATGTTTCTGGTTTCAGTGGCGGCCTCAGAGGATCTGTCTGATAGCAGTGAGTGTATTTCCTGCCATACAGACCTTGAGGAGATGGATGATTACGGGGCTGAGGCAGCAAGTGCCGCGGCCGCGGTGGCCGGGTGAGGCGTTTCTGCGCCCCAGGTCAGGGGGCGTGATACCTTTGGCGTAGCCAAGGACTTTCTTGATACACCGCATGGAGAACTTGGGTGCCGGTATTGCCATAAGGGCAAGAACGTTGACGATGAGGAGGAGGCCCATGAAGGGCTCATAAGGGATCCTTCCGATGCCAACGGCGGTGGAGTATGTGCTGAGTGCCATGAGGAGATCACGGAGACTTTCAAAACCTCTATGCATTATACTCTAAATGGTATCATGGACATAGTAAAGACCATATCTTCTCCTCACAAGATGCAGGATACCCTCTTGCCTGAGGCATGGGCACTGGATTGTGCCGAGTGTCACGCAAGTTGTGGTAGCTGTCATGTGGCATGGCCTCACGTATCCAAGGGTGGACTTATTGACCGGCACAGGTTTCAGAAAAAACCTCCGATGGAGAAGACCTGTTTTGGCTGTCATGGTTCCCGTTTTGCCGGTGAATATGTCGGTTTTCTTGGTGAGAATGCAGACGTACATTACTCAAAAGGCCAGATGGAGTGCTACGACTGCCACAAGGGCTCCCAGTTCCATGAAACCAAGCCAAAGGGGGCCAAGCGCTACTATGCCACAGAGACTCCACGCTGTGAAAACTGCCATCCAGATGCAGTGGCAGGCCGTTCGAGCATCCCAATGCATAATGCACACGGCAAGGATGTGCTGGCATGTCAGGTATGTCATGCAACCACCTACTTCAACTGTCAGAATTGCCATGTTTCGCTTGATGTGAAGAAAAAGGGCGAGATAAAGGTCATTTTCCCGTCAGATCCACTTTATACTTTCAAGATCGGCAAGAATATTGATGTAAGCCCCAACAATCCATACAAGTACAATCTTGTCCGACATTCACCCATGAAGAAGGACTCTCTTGCCTCTTTGCGTTATTTCCAGAAGGTGCTCAAGGGAAAACCAGGTCCTGAGGATCTGATTTCCAACTGGGATGCACTTCCCACATGGAATTCTGCAGCGGTCCATAGCATACAGAGAAAGACTCCACAGAATCAGTCCTGTAATTCATGCCATGGCGTGAAAAAGCTCTTTCTTACCAAGGATGACATTAAACCAGATGATCCAAAGGCCAACTATAAGGTAGCTGTGGACGTTCCACCTGCGATTAAAAAGTAGGGAGATGTAGAGGAAAGGAGTGGTCTCATGAATAAGTACGCGTATTTGTTGATGTTGCTGGTTGTGGGAGTGGTTCTCGCCGCTGTTATAGCTCCTGGGATATCCAGGGCAAGGACTGCTGACCCCCTTGTGTCCACAGACTGGCTGAACAAGCATATGGGGGACAAGTTAGTGGTTGTTGTGGATATCAGGACCGGGGCAAATTATGCCTTTGCGCATATACCTCATGCGGTTTCTGTGCCATACACAAATATCGAACCAAAGAATGAAAAGGGTCTGTTCATGCTTCCATCCACCAAGAAGATGACAGAGCTGTTCCGCAAGGCCGGAGTGAACAGAAAATCCCATGTCATTGTATATGGCCATGGAAATACGGTCAGTGACGCATCCAAGGCCGCTGCCACTTTCTGGGCACTTAAGGCCATGGGGCACAGGAATGTCTCAATGCTGGATGGGGGTTTTACCAAGTGGACTTTCGAGGGGCGTGTAGTAACCAAAGAAGTCCCTAAGGTCAAGAAGGGTAACTTCAAGGCGGTGGTGGACGCCTCCCTTATTGCAGACATGGATGAAGTGGCAAAGGCAGTAAAGAGCAGGCGGGCTGTTCTGGTTGATGCAAGGAACTCCATTCAGTATTTTGGACATGAAAAGCGGGCAGATGTGACCTGTTTCGGTCATATTCCCGGTGCAATAAATCTGCCTGCAGATTTCCTGTCCAATGCTGGCATAAACCGTGCTCCTGCCACTGTCAAGTCCAAGGATGATCTGCGCAAGATGGTACGTGGAGTCGGTATTCCCGACAAGAAGTCAGTGCCAATCATTGTCTACTGTAATACTGCTCAGCTTGCAGGGCTCAACTATCTCGTTTTAAAGGACCTGCTGGGCTACACCAATGTAAAGGTATTTGATGGTTCCATGCTGGAGTATTGTAACCTCAATGGGAAGTTGCCTGTTGAGCGGTTTTCCTGGAGCCTGAATGCACCACACGGCAAGTAGCCTGGAAGGAGGAAGAGTTATGTATATGAAAAAGAGTATGATTATTGCTGCCATAGTAGCGGTATCCATGCTGTTCACCGCCTACTGCGTCGGTGCAGCCCCAAAGGTTTCGTCGGACGGGTTGGTTACCGTGGAGTGGCTTTCAAAACATATGGATGACAGGGGCGTGGTTATCCTGGATGTCCGGACATTTCCTAAATATATGAAAAATCATATACCGGGTGCCATAAGGGCCTTTGGTCCCTGGCGTCTTACCAATGAAAAATTCGTTGGATTCATGGCCCCTCCGGTTGGAGAGCTTGAGGAAATGTTGAGGGAGTTTGGTGTATCAAATGATTCCCTGGTCATTATCTACGATCAGGGCATGACATCAAGTGATACGGCAAAGAGTGCCAGGGCACTCTGGACATTACATATGCTTGGCCATACCAATGTTGCGATTCTCGATGGAGGGTTCAATGCATGGGAGCAGAAGGAATTGCCCTTGACGGCAACGCCGGCCATACCGGTCAGAGGCAATTTTACAGCAAAACCGGTTGCCAAAAAGGCCATAAGCCTTGAAGAGGTACAGAAGAAGCTGGGTTCCAAGGGTACCATTTTCCTGGATTGCAGGATACCTGCCGAACATTTCGGGCACGAGAAAAAGAGCAATATAGCCCGCTTCGGTCATCTGCCAGGTTCACTGTTGATGCCAGCCTCATTCCTGACAATTGGTGGACAGAACTTCTCTCCGGCCTATCTCCGAAAAAAGGATGAGCTGCGGCAGATGGCTTCAGGTGTGGGGCTGCCAAACAATTCCGGAGCCGAAATAGTTGTTTACAGCAATACTGGAGAAGAGGCCGCATTGTGTTATTTCGTGCTAAATAATATGCTGGGTTATAATAATGTAAGGTTGTTTGACGGTTCTGTACTGGAGGCTGCCAAGGCAAAGGATATTGCCATGGTTAGATACTCCTGGGGCTGGAATGACAGATGATTTTGGATAAGGGTATTCGAATACAGTAACTAAAAAAAACAGGGGGCACAACAGGGAGGTAGTTTTAAATGTGGAAGAATAGTTATGTTATATTTGCTGCTGTTGTGGCATTTGTGCTGGTAGCAGTATCTGCTGCGCAGGCAGGACCACCACTTACAAATGCCGAGGGTGTGGGAGGTATAGCGCTGAATCCTGTTGCCTATGTGGCAAATCCCCTCAAGGAGGGGGACAAGGGACTGTTCGGTGCTGGAATCGTATCCAAACCCCAGTTGGGTGCGTGGTATATTGGACTGAACGAGAGTCACGTCAACTGGTTCACCACTGGAGGTAATATCTCATTCTTCAACCGGGTTGAGATCGGTTATTCTCATGAGTTCGTGGATGTGGAAGGGCTGCAGAACATCAACAAGGATAACTTCAGTATCAAACTCAACCTGATCAAGGAAAATGACTTCGGCATGAGCTTTTTGCCTGCGTTCTCCTTTGGTACCATCTACAAGAATACGGATGCCGATGACAGTCTCGACCTGAAGGATTCAGACGACTGGGATTTCTACTTTGTTGCCACAAAGATGATAACAGCTCTGCCAGTGCCTGTGATGCTCAATGCAGGGACACTCGGTACCAAGGGATTTGTCCGCGGTGTGCTGGGGTTTGGCGATGACAGGCAGTGGACGTTTTTTGGCAATATCGACGTGGTGCTCCTGAAGAAGTTCATTCTGGGGTATGAGTATCAGCAGGATGTTGATGTTGGAAACGTATTCAAGGGAGAGAGTGGGGCAGACCATTCCACCCATTCCATGTGGGAAATCCATCTTGCCTACATGCACAACGAGCATCTGATGCTGGTTGCCTCCTATGCGTATACAGGCGACAAGGATGCGGTCAGTCAGGCATCGTTCGGTAACGCACTGGTACTTTCGGCACAGTACGCGTTTTGATGGCCTTCCTCTGACATCTGTTTATGGTGAAGGATGGGAGAGGCGTGCTACATGGTGGTTTTCGTGCGATGCTATCCATCCTTCGTGGGTCCTGGTTAAATCAGGGGAAGTGAATCAGTAATCTGTTGTTTGCTAAGTAAAAAAAAACAGGTACAGGAGTGCCCCCGCCTGTACCTGTTTTTGGTTGTGGGGCATGCAGTTTTCAAGAGAATCTTTTGATGTACCACTGGGCAGCCTTGTCCAGTCCTTTCCTTACAGAGTATTCCGGCTCATATCCCAGCAGGTCCCTGGCCTTTGAAATGTCCGCAAGTGAATGCCGTACATCACCAGGGCGGAAATCCCGGTAGACAGGTTTTACCGAGGCTGCCATGGGAAACTTGTCGATAACCCTGTCCTTTATCATTTGAAACAGTTCATTCAGGGTGGTCCTCTCCCCGAATGCCACATTGTACACCTGGTCAGTTGCCTCATCTCTTGTGCATGTTGCAGCCATGATGTTGGCCTGAACGCAATTTTCGATAAAACAGAAATCCCTGCTGGTCTCACCGTCTCCATTTATATATACAGGTTCGTTTTTCATGATCGAGGCAAACCACTTGGGGATCACTGCTGCGTACGCTCCATCAGGGTCCTGACGCTGGCCAAAGATGTTGAAGTAGCGCAGCCCAATGGTCTTGAAGTCGTAGGTCCTTGCAAATACAGATGCATACAGCTCGTTTACCAGCTTGGTAACAGCATAGGGCGAGAGGGGATTGCCGATTTTGGCCTCAATCTTTGGCAGGTCGGGGTGGTCTCCATACGTTGAGCTGGATGCCGCATATACAAAACGTCTTACTCCTGTGTCTCGCGCAGCAACCAGCATGTTAAGGAATCCGGAGATGTTGTTCTCGTTGGTGTTTATGGGATCTTCTATGGAGCGCGGCACAGAGCCCAGTGCCGCCTGGTGCAGTACATAGTCCACATTGCTGCACGCCTGCACACACGTGGGCAGGTCACGGATGTCGCCCTTTATGAATTTGAACCTTTCCCACTGGTCAGGCCTGACCCTGCTTTGCACCTCCTCCAGATTTTTTCTGAAGCCAGTGGAAAAGTTGTCAATGCCTGTAACCATCTGGTCCATATTTAGCAGTGTTTCCAACAGATTGGAACCGATGAAGCCTGCAACGCCTGTGACAAGCCACGAGCAGGGGCGAGATTGAAGCTCTGAGCATCTCTGTTTGTAGAGTGACATAGTAAATTCCGGTGGTTAGGGTTAGGATACAAAAGGATGTCTGTAAATAATCATCGGATTAGAAGCAACATCCCTTAACTGGGCCTGAATCCGGCGCTCCACCCGCCATTTTGGCAACGGATGGTATATGTGGGCCCACGGATATTATTCTTTATGTTGCCTGTTCCTGTATGAATGTTTATATATAACATTCTTATGGCACGAACCAGGTCTGTCAGGAAAAAAACATCAAAGAGCAGGGCAAAGGGCCCGCGGAAGTGGGGCGTTGGTCCCCTTCTGTTCATCATATGGTCATGCACCTTCCTGGTGACCCTTGGGGTAGGGGCACTGGTTGCAGGTTACATGATGCTGGGGCTTCCAGAGATTTCAAGTCTTCACTCATACCGTCCCAACATGGTTACAGAGGTGCTGGACTCCAGTTACAAACCCCTTGCATACTGGTACAAGGAGAAGCGTTGGCCCCTGCCCATGTCCCAGATACCTGAACAGTTGGCCCATGCCTTCCTGGCCGCCGAGGATGCGCGTTTTTATGAGCATGGCGGTATTGATTTCATGGGCGTCATAAGGGCGGTGATCAAGAATGTTGAGGCAGGCGGTATAGTCCAGGGGGCAAGTACTATCACACAGCAGGTTACGCGTTCACTCCTGCTAACCCCAGAGAGAAGCTGGCTTCGCAAGCTCAAGGAGGCAGTGCTTGCCTGGCAGATTGACGCATCTCTTTCAAAGGACGAGATACTCTGTATTTACCTTAACCAGATCTATCTTGGCCAGGGGGCATATGGGGTGGAGGCGGCGGCCCGGACCTATTTTGCAAAACATGTCTATCAGTTGAACCTTGCCGAGTGTGCCATGCTGGCAGGGCTGCCTCAGGCCCCCAGTCGCTATAACCCCGCCAGGCACTTTGAGCGTGCGAGGAAGCGGCAGCTCTATGTGCTCAGGCGTATGGTGGAGGAGGGATATATCCGTCCTGAGGAGGCAGAGGCTGCGCGCAATACCCATATCGTCATCAAGTCCGAAAAGCTGGAACTGCCTCCTGGTGTCGGATATTTCCTGGCAGAGGTCAGAAAGGAGATGAAGGCCCGTTATGGCGAGCACAGACTGCTAACTGACGGCCTTACCATTGTGACCACCCTTGACAGGGAGTGGCAGAAGCAGGCTGCCTCTTCTGTAAAACAGGGCATTGACAGTCTGCTGAAACGTCACAAGAGGGATAGCGCCCTGAAGGAGAATGTGGAGTGCGCCATGGTCTCCATGGAGGCAGATACAGGTGCAGTCAGGGCACTTTGGGGTGGGAGTGACTTCCGAAAGAGCCAGTTCGATCTTGCCATCCAGGGCAGGATGCAGCCTGGTTCCTGTTTCAAGCCCATTGTGTACGCCACGGCCCTTAAAGAGCATGTTGTGGCCCCCAATTCCATTATTGTTGACGAACCCCTGTCACTTCCAGGTTCAGATCCCTCAAAGCCCTGGCAACCTGAGAACTTTGACAAGAAGTACATGGGGCCCATTACCATACGTACGGCCCTGACATATTCCAGAAATGTGATTTCAGTTAAGCTGGCCCGTCTCGTAGGCACCAAGGCAATAGTGGAGCAGGCAAGGCGCATGGGGATAAGTGTGCCAATATCCCAGGATCTCTCAATCGCGTTGGGTTCCTCTGCAGTGCCCCCCATTCAGCTCGTTCAGGCATACAGTACCTTTCCGAATCTTGGAAAGACAGTACGACCACAGTTCATAGATGCCGTGATGGACCGGAATGATCATCTGCTCGAGGAGCTGGAGCCGGAGTACACCGAATCCCTTGATCCGGTAACGGCCTTTCAGATGGTACTTCTGCTGGAAGGAGTGGTACAGGACGGAACTGGCCGCTATGCCAAAAGGCTTAAGTGGCCAGTTGGAGGTAAGACAGGCACCACTGACAATTACAAGGATGCATGGTTCATGGGCTTTACCCCGGACGTGGTTACAGGCGTTTGGGTGGGCAGGAAGGACAAGAAGTCTCTTGGCCGGTTAGAGACAGGTGGCCGGGTTGCATGTCCTATCTGGACTTCCTTTATGAAGATCACCATTGAAAATCCCAAGAAGAAGGATTTCCCGGTGCCTGATGGTGTGGCCCTGGTGCCGGTGAATAAACGCACAGGCGAGATAGTGACTGTTGAACCTGACAAGGACAAGAATGTGGTATGGGAGGCCTTTCCTGTGGATGACCTGCCTACTTTGGAGCCAAGCACGGGAATCTTCAACCTGCCATCCATTCTTGAAAAGATAGGTGGCCTGTTCAGATAGAGACCATGCTACATGACGCCTGTATGGCCTTCGGCCTTTGCCAATTGCCTCTGCATTTCAGGTGTGGTGTAGTATGAGATCAGATTTATAACATATAAAATTTCAATATGTGGCGGTCTCTTGAGACGCCCTTGATAATAGGTTGAAAGCAAAATGGATTCAAACAGTGAAGCAATAGAACTTACTCGTAAGCTTGAGGCACTGGTTCCACAGAAACTGGGTGGCCTGTTCCAGGAGTATGGTGTTGATATTAATGATGTGCTGGCCTCCCTCAAGTGGAAACCGCTGGTGCTGATAATAGGCAATTACTCATCGGGTAAATCCACCTTCATCAATGAGGTCCTGGGAAGAGATGTGCAGCGGACAGGCCAGGCCCCTACTGATGACAGCTTTACCGTACTTGCCGGCGCCTCCCCTCAGGAATCAGGCAAGGAGATACCGGGAAGCACGGTGATCCGGGATGCCAGTCTGCCGTTTCAGCCCCTTCGCCATTTTGGTGAGAGTCTCATGTCACACTTCAGCATGAAACTGGTCTATTCCCCAGTGCTTGAAGACGTGGCAATAATAGATACCCCTGGCATGCTGGATTCCGTGACAGAGAAGGACAGGGGCTATGACTATCTTGGGGTGATAGGCGAATTGGCCAAGATTTCAGACCTGATCGTCCTGATGTTTGACCCCCACAAGGCTGGGACCATCAAGGAGACCTATCAGGTCATAAGGAGCACGCTTCCAGGTGCTGCAGGTGAGGACCGGGTGCGTTATGTGCTCAACAGGATTGACGAGTGTGACAACATAGCCGATTTGCTTAGGGCCTACGGGACCTTGTGCTGGAACCTGTCACAGATGACAGGGAGGAAGGATCTGCCGCGTATATATCTGACATATGCCCCATGTGACGAATCAAGTTTGCCCCAGGGTTTTGAGGTCTGGCGGAATGAGCGTGATGAGCTCAAGCGTTCACTCAGATCAGCCCCGAGGCTCCGTCTGGATCATATACTCCAGCAGGTTGACGGCGCAGTGCGGGAGTTGAGAATGGAGGTGGAGGCCTTGGACAGTTTCAAACAGGGCTTCCTGAAGCGGCTCAGGGCATCTCTTCGTACATGGGGGCTTGTGATGCTTCTGGCCTTTCTGTTTGGAGATACGCTTACGCACTTGGCTTTCGGGTATCCAGAGGTATCTTTCCTTGGCGAGTTGCTTTCAGGCCATCTGGATATCAGTGATCTTATGTGGCCTTCCCTGTGGGCACTTGCCGTGGGCCTGGCTGGCATAGTCTGGATTCAGAAGATAAAATTTCCAGCCTATACCCGCAAGGTACTCTCATCTCTTGATTCCCTGATCAAGCTTGATACCTCGTACAAGACAGACATATGGCAGAGGGTCAAGTCAAGGGTGCGGGACCTCATCACGTCGAATCCTGGCCATCAGCTCAGGGTATCCCATGCCAGGAACCTGTTGCGAATAGAGAAATTTCTTAGACATGACCTTAAGAAATTCTACAGGGAACTGGAGCAGGGGCGATGAGCCGGAGATGGGCTGTATGATCTGAGATATAAGAAACAAAAAGAAATGCGGAGGAACTATGTCCGGACATTCCAAGTGGAGCACAATAAAACATAAAAAGGCTGCTACCGATGCCAAACGTGGTAAAATTTTTACCAAACTTATCAAGGAAATAACTGTTGCTGCAAGGTTGGGAGGAGGAGATCCATCTGCCAATCCCAGACTCAGGGCAGCCATTGATGCGGCCAAGAGCCAGAACATGCCCAAGAGTAATATTGAGAGGGCCATTAAAAAGGGTACCGGAGAGCTTGAGGGTGTAAACTATGAAGAGATCACCTATGAGGGATATGGGCCTGGCGGTGTGGCAGTACTGGTTGAGACAATTACTGACAACCGCCAGCGTACAGTGGCTGAGGTGAGACATCTGCTCTCAAAACGTGGTGGAAATATGGGGGAGCCAGGAAGTGTGGCCTGGGTCTTTGAGAAAAAGGGTTTGATAGTTATTGAAAAGGACAAGGTTGACGAGGAGACCCTGATGGATGTGGCCCTTGAGGCCGGTGCAGACGATATCAGGGATGAGGGTAGTGAGTGGGAGGTAGAGACCTCTCCGGATGTCTTGCCTGCTGTGCGGGACGCTGTCAAGGCCGCTGGTATTGAGATAATCTCTGCAGAGGTTTCCATGGTGCCAAGCACCACTGTAAAACTCGAAGACGAGAAGCAGGCAAAGCAGATGCTACTTCTCATGGAGGCCTTGGAAGAAAATGATGATGTGCAGAATGTGTATGCCAATTTTGATATTCCGGAGGATATCCTTGAAAAGGTAGCCTGATACAGATATATCATTGACAAATCATGGCAACTGCTGAGTTTTAGACCTGAATTGAGCGATTCCCTGGTTTGCATGAGATGCAAGGCGGATGATACACAGACGTACTGTGGTACTTCAGGTATGGTATCCCACAGGTAAGCGAAGACCCTGAGGCAGCCGATTATGCCAAATTGGGAATCCCGCCCCTCGGTTTCAAATTGTGTAGAAAGCAAAAAGTTACGCCAAACCCGTTGTGTTACGGATAATTTTACAAAAACAGCATTAATTTACTGTGGTTAAAGGCAAGACAAGATTTTACATGATTTGAACGCTCAATTCAGGTTAAAGGCATGAGAAAATCACCAGCACCTTAAACCATTGTTTCTGTATTTGAGGTGTCCTGTGGTGTGGCCTGGCTATTTTGATGATTCGTACTGAGAGATACCTTTGTTGAAGTCCCAAACCATCATTGGCATAGATCCTGGTTCCAGGGCAACCGGTTTCGGAGTGGTAGAGAGCAGTGGCAGCAGTCTGCACTGTCTTGGCGCCGGGGTGATTCGTGTTTCCGGAGAGACCGTGTTCGCAAATCGCCTCGATCGTCTCTATTCCGGTGTGGCAAAGGCCATTGAGCAGTATGCCCCCACTGTCTTTGCCATAGAGGATCTGTTCTTTGCAAGGAATGCTAAGAGCGCCTTGAAGCTCGGCCATGCCCGGGCCGCTGCCATTCTTGCTGCCGTGCATCATGGACTGCCAGTTTATGAGTATACTCCTCTTGCAATCAAAAAGGCTGTGGTGGGATATGGAAAGGCAGAAAAGGGCCAGGTACAGCAGATGGTAAGGATACTCCTGAACTTGTGTTCACTGCCTGCGCAGGATGCTGCCGATGCCCTGGCTGTGGCCATATGTCATGCCAATACGTCCCGAATGGCACTGAAGGCCTCTGTTGCCATAAATGTCCTTTGACCATTTTATCAATCCTTGTGTGCTGCTTTAAACTGGTGCCCCTGTTACAGGGGCGTGTTCCAGGCATTTGGATGGCGGAGCGTGTTTCCCCATGCGTTTAAAGCTTATCAGTTGCAACAGTCTGTTTAGGAGGAGTAAATTGTAATGATAGGCTTTCTTAAAGGCACTGTGCATAGTAAGCAGGATGGGAAACTCCTGATAGAGGTCAGAGGAGTGGGATACGAACTTTTCATGCCCGAGCGGGACCTTGGACAGCTTCCTGGCCCGGGTGGTGAGGCCTTTGTTCATGTGCATACGGCATTTCGTGATGATGCCATCTCTTTGTTCGGTTTCACCAGTCGTGAGCGCAGACAGCTCTTCCGTCTGCTTCTGGACGTCTCAGGTGTTGGCCCCAAGCTCGCCATGAATGTGCTTTCCGATATTTCTGCCAAGGATCTGCTTGGGGTCCTTGCCAGGGGAGAGTGTGCTGTGCTTGAGACAATTCATGGTGTTGGCAAGAAGACTGCTGCCAGGCTCTGTGTGGACCTGAAGGACAGGGCCGCAAAGGTCCTGATGGAAAACGGGATGGAAGTTCATGCCGCTGCTCCTGTATCCCAACACCCCTCTGAGGGTGGAGATTCTGTGGTGTCCGATGCCATTTCGGCCCTTGTAAATCTCGGATGGCGTATGTCTGAAGTCGAACGGGCTGTTGCAGCAGTGCTTGAGGCATCTCCGGATGCCGCAGACCTTGAACAGGTCATCACAGGGGCTTTGGCAAGGCTGTCCACACTTCAGCGCAGTCTAAGATAGGGTTTGTCTATCCGTTGATTAAATGAGTGATCAATCAGATTCCATCCAGTTTCCCCCATCTGATCTTATTCCCGAACAGGTTGCAGATGACCGGCCTGTGGAGCCTGGGCTTCGCCCCCTCTCCCTTGACCAGTATGTGGGACAGACCGAGGTAAGGGAGCACCTGAGACTCTTCATCACTGCCGCACGGAACCGTGGTTCTGTCCTTGATCATGTGCTGCTACACGGCCATCCTGGTCTTGGTAAGACCACACTTGCCCATATTATTTCCGCTGAACTTGGTACAGGGATACGCTGCACCTCAGGACCGGTAATAGAGCGTCCAGGGGACCTGGCTGCCATCCTTACCAATCTGCAGCACGGTGAGGTGCTCTTTATAGATGAGATACACAGGCTCAGTCCGGTTGTAGAGGAGATTCTCTACCCTGCCATGGAGGATTTCAAGCTTGATCTGATAATCGGTCAGGGGCCAAGTGCACGGACCATAAAGATAGATATCCCCCCATTTACCATGGTGGGGGCAACCACACGGGCCGGTTTGCTCTCTCCACCGCTCAGGGACAGGTTCGGGGTGGTGCTCCGTGTGGAGTTCTATGAAGACCGGCATCTTCAGAAGATAGTTGAGAGGTCAGCAAGTATCATGGGTATTGCAATAGACAGTGGCGGAGCCATGGAGATTGCCAGGCGTTCTCGAGGTACCCCGAGGATTGCAAACCGTCTGTTGCGCCGGGTAAGGGATTTTGCAGAGGTCAGGGCAGACGGGCGTATAGACAGGGAGGTTGCCGATGCGGCTCTCAACCTGCTGCATGTTGACCGCGAGGGCCTGGACCGTATGGATCGTGAGATACTGTCCATGATTATAGACCGGTTTGGTGGCGGGCCTGTAGGGCTTGACACCCTTGCCACATCTATAGGGGAGGACAGGGGGACTATTGAAGATGTCTATGAGCCTTTTCTCGTGCTGAAGGGATATATCCACCGTACCCCAAGGGGCAGGATGGCCACTGATCTGGCTTATGCCCATCTTGGAAGGAAGAGAAAGTAGGGCCTTTGAGCTTATTGTTCATCATCCATCAGATTTGGCACTGTGCCATGCCCGGGAAGATGAACATGAGCAGGATGGTTATGGCAAACGCCACGAGGAACCAGCTTACCCCCCTGAAGACCGTGGTAAGGGGGATGTCTCCTGCAACGCCAGCGACTATGTAGGTGTTTATGCCTACAGGTGGCGTTATGGCACCCATGGTGGTGATGATAGTGATCAGGACAGCGAACCACAGCGGGTCATAGCCAAGACGCTGGGCAACAGGGAAGAATATGGGGATGGTAATCATTAGAAGGCCCAGCGCGTCCATTATTGCCCCTCCTATCACATATATTGCAAGCATAACGGTCAGTATGGCCCATGGAGGTACTGGCAGGGCGGCTGCCCAGTCTGCAGCCTGAAAAGGAAGGCGGGTGACTGTGAGAAATTTCCCGAATATCACTGCCCCGGCAACTATCATGAGTATCATGGAGGAAGTCTTGACACTGTCCATAAGGGCTGCTACCAGCCTCTTCCAAGTGAGGTTCCTTCCTGCGATGGCAATGATCAGTGAGAAAAATGCACCTGCCGCGCCGGCCTCTGTGGGGGTGAACCAGCCTGCATATAGCCCTGACATTACCAGGATGAACAGCACTGCCATCTCAATGGAACCGGGAAGGCTTGCAAATTTTTCCTGCAGGCTGGTCCTCTGGCTTGGTGGTCCTGCCTGTGGGTCAATACGGCATATCATGCCAATTACGCAGAGAAATGATGCTGTAAGCACTATGCCAGGTATCATGGATGCAAAGAAGAGTTTTGCAATGGAGAGTCCGGTGGACAGGCCAATGATTATCAGTACCACACTTGGGGGGATAACCACTCCAAGGGTGGCACCTGCTGCCACTGAACCTGTACTGAGCGCATCCTGGTAACCCAGCTTTTTCATCTCTGGCAGTGCTACTGAACTCATGGTAGCTGCAGTGGCGGCATTTGAGCCGCATATGGCAGCAAAGCCGGCACAGGCCAGTACCGTTGCCATGGCTACTCCCCCTCGGATGTGGCCGGTCCATGTCCAGGCAGTGTGATAGAGTTTCCTGCTCACCCCGGTGTGGAAACAGATATTGCCCATCAATATGAACAGCGGTATTACTGCAAGCCCATAGCTTGAAAAGGTATGCCACAGGGATGATGCCATGGTGCCAAGCGCTGCTGTTGGATTTACCACATGAGCAAATCCTATGAAGCCGGTAAGGGCCATGGCAAATCCCACTGGGATACGCAGGAAAAATATGATAAATATCAGCAGAAAGATGCCGGCAATGCCGGTAGTTACAGGGTCCATTTGGTGAGTGGTTTTCTATCGGGATAGTGTGCGGACAATGTATGCCTTTAAGGTTCAGGGCTGTCTGCGATCCAACCGGCAACGGTCTTTGTTGCCTCCACCACAAGTCTCATGGCAAGAGAGGCAAATCCTGTGGCAACTACCCATATCACCGGATAGAACGGTATTCTCAGGGTCTCCGATACCTCTCCGGTCTTGAGCTGGGTGAGACCGGTCTGGAACAGCCTCCATGCAGCAGCAGAGAAGAGCAGCGCGCACATGATGCTGCCCGTTGTGCTGAGAAATTTTCTGAGGCCCTGTGGAAAACATCGGAACAGGATGTTAACAGCAATGTGGCTCTTCTCTGCCTGTGCCATTGAAAGCCCAAGGGCTGCGGTGATGGCGCAGCCCATTCCCATGAGTTCAAAGGAACCAGTGATGGGAAACCCGACGGGGCGCAGGGCCATGTTTGCAACGGCTATAAGCATGGTGGCAAACAGGACAGCGCAGCCTGCACGTATGAACCACAGGTCGAGCCATGTTGAGAATGTCTCCAAGTGATCAGCTAATTCATTGACCTTCATTGCAGTGTTTGTCCTGTGAAAAGTCTCTGTCCGGTGTGATCAACATCTCTGAGCATGACGCCGCGTGGTTTTAATATCCGTATTCCTTCTCGTATTTTGCCTTCAGCGTCATGAGATCCCTTAGAAATGCCTCTGCAGGCAGCCCCCTGCCATTTGCCTTTTTCTCCCACTCTCCTGTGAGAGGACTCACCTTTTGGTGCCACAGCGCATACTCCTTTTCAGGGAGGTTTATGACTTTTATGTCATATTTTTTCTTTGACCATGCAACCGACTCCTTTACATGGTTGTCTATGTATTTCCCTGTCCATATGGACTGTTCCCGCGAAAGGCCATCCAATACCTGTTTTACGTCTGCAGGTAGACTGTTCCATGTGTCCATGTTCATTATTACTCCAAAGGAGGTGGTCTGCATGTGACATATGGTTGCATAACGGCAGGTCTCTGCAAAGTTGAAGTCCTTTAATATGTCGAGTGAAGAGAATACACCGTTGACAATACCCTTCTGCAGGGCCTCAGGGGTCTCAGACTGGGGCATGGCCACCGGGGTGGCACCAAGGAGTTTGAGGGGCTTTACGCCTGCGCCTGTGCATCGCAGTTCATAACCTTTAAGGTCTGATAGCTTTCTTATGGGTTTTTTGGACATGATGTCTGCAGGAGGGGCAGTAAACAGGGCCAGTACCTTTACCTTGTGAAGGGACTCGGGTTTGTACTTCATGTACAGGTCAAACAGTACTGCATTTGCCACTGTGGCGTTTGAAAATCCCACAGGCAGGTCAACGGCCTCAAGCAGGGGAAAGCGGCCTGGCTGATATGCGAATACCATGCAGCCTATGTCTGCAATGCCGTCAATGACTCCATCCATCATATTTTTTGCCCCAAGGAGGGTAGAGCCTGGGAATGTCTTAACCTTTACCTTGCCCCCTGTACGTTTTTCCACCTCCTGTTTCCAGTGTTCCATCTGTACACATGGAAAGGTGGAGGCAGGGGGAAAGTTTGCATAGTTGAGCGTAATGGTGCCTGCCGGGCTGTCTTCAGGCATGATCAGTAATATAAGGGATAGGATCATGGCGAATGTCATTAGATGAACACAGATATGGACAGGTTTGCCACTGTCGTTCATGTGGCTGCAAGTATCGGGTTTTGATCCTCGGCAACAGAAAAGTGTAGTGGGATGTTTGAAAAGATTCATGTTTTCTCCTCCGGTTTCTCGCCTGTACATGATCCCTGATCCATGTCCTGAAGACAGGACAGGGCCGCGGATACGGGCCTAACGTTTGTCGTATATCCTTCTTGATTTTCTCTCTGATCTTGGGAGCATGCCGTAATCGGTTATGGTGACATCAGGTGAGACTATGAGCCTGCTCCTGATCGTGTTTCGTATCAGGGTTTCTATCTCCTGATCCTGTGCAGGGTCACAGTCAGGTTCACGCTCTATCCTGATCAGCATGGTGTCCCGGCCTTCAGTATGTCTGAGTGTGATGTCAAATTCACTGGAAATCGGGTAATTCTGTGCAATTTCAGACAGGATTTCGTCGATCTGGCCCGGGTAGATGTTGACCCCCTTGAAGATTATCATGTCGTCACTTCTTCCCAGGATACGGTCGTGACGCGGGTAGGGTGAGCCGCATTTGCACGGGCCGTTTATGAATCTTGTGAGGTCTCTCGTGCGGTACCTGATAAGGGGAGATGCCTCCTTGCGCAAGGTGGTGACTACTATTTCACCTATTTCCCCCTCTCTGACCGGCTCAAGTGTATCAGGATCTAGGAATTCGAAGATGAAGTAGTCACTCCAGTAGTGTATGCCCTGATGGAGGTGACAGTCTATGCCTGTGCCAGGTCCATAGAGTTCAGTCATGCCGGTGATGTCGTAGAGTTGCCGGGCCCCGGAGTTTTCCAGAATGGCCCTGCGCATGGCATCACTGCATCTTTCCGAACCCTGTATGATGGTCTTTAGATTGATCTTGTCGCGGATGCCTCGTTTTTTGATCTCTTCGGACATCAGGAGCGCCATGCTCGCTGTGCAGCAGAGCACGTCTACCTGCAGGTCGATCAGAAACTGGCACTGCATGTCGATGTTGCCCGGTCCAATAGGCACAGCCATGGCGCCTGCAGTCTCGCAGGCAGTTTGAAAACCCGCACCTGCTGTCCACATACCATATCCCACTGCTATCTGAACCCGGTTTCCAGGCCCTACCCCTGCCATTTCATAGCAACGTGCAAAGAATTGGGTCCAGTCGTCTATATCCTTTGCCGTATATGCAAGTATCTTTCGCTTGCCTGTGGTGCCTGATGAAGAGTGTATGCGTACGACCTTGTGGTGCGGTACGCTCAGAAGTGGGAAGGGATAACCTGTCCTGAGATCGTCTGCCGTCGTAAACGGGAGGCGGTCTATATCCCTGAGGGTTTTGATGTCTGATGGTTTTACTCCGTGAGCGTCAAATTTTTCCCTGTAGAACTGGTTGTTGTTATAGGCGTGATTGACTGTCCACTTGAGTCCTTCGGTTTGGAGCCTTTTTAATTGGGTATTGTCCATGCTGGGGCTGTCTGTCTGAATCTCTTCCATGTCTTCCTGCGCGTGGGTTTCATGGGAAACCGGTCCGTCCTTTTCCTTGTTCATGGTGTCTCCGGTAAACCAGGCAGCTTCAGGATTCGGTTTACACACTCAGGGGAGCGGATTCCGCCTTGCCTTGAGGCATGCTGCAGGACATCTATATGGCACATGATGCTAATTGTTTTCAAGGCGTATCAGTTGCAAATACTCAGTGAGAAAAAGCACCGCTCGCCTCTATCAAATGCTTATGTATTTCAGGTGCCCTGTAGTATGGTTTTGCACATGAGCAAAAAAGCTTTTTGTGTAAATTGAAACGCTGAACCTGTGAATATATTAGTAATGTGGCAATATGGTGGTTTATACGGTAGATTGCCTTGTGGGTCAAGGTGGCTGGTCTATATGGCTTTGATGCATAAATGTACGGGCTTCCACCTTAGATAAGATAGAGATAATTTTGTATCTGTTCACAGGGCTACCACAGCTACTGCCCGGAGTTTTCGTTTGCCTGGAGGCATTTTAAGTACAGGAGTACACCTTTGTACCCTCCGCCTTGTATCTGTAGCACCCTGTAATGCAGATACATTTCAGACAGTTGTACGATAATACCCGTAAACCTTGCGAGGAATTGCGACTACTATACATGTTGCAGGAGAAATGTCGTGGCAGCAAGTGGATAACGCCGCTGATGACTATTTTGCATGATGACTTCCAAGAAGACACATAACAGGCTTGTTCTCACCCGCATCGCCATTGATACCTACAGGGAAAATGTGGCTTATCTCAACTGCAAGTGTGAGATCTACCGGGCTGAGGGCTTTCAGTCCATGTCCAAGATCGAGATAAGCACCAATGGCCGCAGTATCCTTGCCGTGCTTGTAATAGTACGGGACAGCAGGATACTTGCCCCTGGTGAGCTTGGTCTTTCCGAGCAGGCGTTTCGTCAGCTTGGCGCAGAGGAGGGGGCCCTTGTACGGATCAGGCATGCACCTCCGCCTGTCTCCATTGAGGCAGTGCGCAGAAAGATACTTGGCGAGCGGTTGAGCGCAGAAGATTTCCATGCCATCACTGACGATATAGTCAGGAACCGCTACTCCAAGATGGAGATGGCTGCCTTTCTGGTGGCATCGAGTGTCACTGGCCTGGATCGTGATGAGGTGCTCTGCTATACCAGGGCAATGGCTGATACAGGGGACAGGCTCAACTGGAAGGAACCCCTTGTGGCTGACAAACACTGTATCGGTGGCATACCAGGAAATCGTACCACCATGTTGGTTGTGCCCATAGTGGCGGCCCATGGCATGCTTATCCCAAAGACTTCCAGCAGGGCCATCACCTCACCTGCAGGAACGGCTGATACCATGGAGGTGCTGGCAGAGGTTTCGCTCTCTCCGAGGAGGCTTCACTCCATAGTGCAGAAGCACAGGGGCTGTCTCGCCTGGGGCGGTACTGCCCGACTGGCGCCTGTTGATGACATACTTATCACCGTGGAGAGGCCACTTGGCATAGATGTCATGGGGCAGATGGTTGCCTCCATCCTGTCCAAGAAACTGGCCGCAGGCTCTACCCACCTCCTGGTTGATATCCCTGTAGGTCCAACAGCCAAGGTGAGGCAGATGAACAAGGCAACACAGCTCAGAAAGCTGTTTGAGTTTGTTGGCGACCGGCTTGGGATACATATCGAGGTAATCATTACAGACGGCAGGCAGCCTGTGGGACGGGGAGTGGGGCCTGTCCTTGAGGCAAGGGACGTGATGCAGGTGCTTGAAAACGACCCGGATGCCCCGTCAGATCTCAGGCAGAAGGCCCTTCGTCTGGCTGGCCGTGTCCTTGAGTTTGATCCTGATATCAGGGGCGGACATGGGTTTGCCATTGCTCGGGATATACTTGATTCCGGCAGGGCACTTGCCAGCATGAAGGCCATTATAGAGGCGCAGGGGCGCAAGAAAAAGATTCCAAGACCTGGAAGACTGACATATGATGTCCTGGCCCCCAAATCAGGTACTGTGGTGGAGATAAACAACCTGCAGATCAACCGTATAGCCCGTCTGGCTGGTGCCCCGCTTGACAAGGGGGCAGGTATTGACCTGTTCCGGAAGCTGGGTGACAGGGTGGAAAAGGGTGAGGTACTGTACCGGATTCATGCGGATTTCGTGTCAGATTTCGAGTTTGCCAGGGAACTCGCCGACCGTGACTCAGGTTACAGGGTTGGAAGTGCGTCAGAGATGCCCATGAGTCTTCTGGAGTTCTGAGACCTTCTCGTTACAAATGGAAATAACCACACTCATATACTTTCCCGATTTTGAAGAGCCTGCCGTCAGGCTTGCAGAGGCACTTGGATGCGTGGCTGTAAGGATGGGCCTTCACCATTTTCCGGATGGTGAGAGCCTTGTGCGTCTTCCTGCCAGGCTCAATGGTGATGTGATTATCTATGTGAGCCTTGATCACCCTGACTCCAAGCTGGTGCCCCTCGGGTTTGCTGCTGCCACGGCAAGAGACCTTGGTGCCAGCACTGTGAATCTCGTGGCACCTTATCTCTGCTACATGCGTCAGGACATGGCGTTTAATCCAGGTGAGGCAGTGAGCCAGCGTATAGTAGGCCATTGGCTTGATCAGTGGTTTGACACGGTTTTTACTGTGGATGCCCATCTGCACAGGGTCCATTCCATAAGGGATGTAGTGCCATGCGGGGTGAATATATCGGCTGCCCCGCTCATGGCAGAGTTTTTGAGGCAGCGGGGCGGACAGCCCATACTGCTGGGGCCGGATGAGGAGTCGCTTCAGTGGGTGCAGGAGATAGGAACGCTGGCAGGGCTTGATTTTGGTGTGGCCACAAAGAAGCGTTACGGAGACCGTGATGTGGAGATTGCGCTTCCAGACATGGACTTTCGTGACAGGGAGGTCATTATTGTTGATGATGTTCTCAGTAGCGGATTTACTGTTGCCGGAACGGCAACGCAGGTGGTTGACAGCGGGGCTTCACGGGTTCAGTGCATGGTGACCCATGCGCTATTTGCACCAGGGGCTGAGAAGCTGCTTGAAGATTCAGGGGTAGAGCGGGTCATAAGTACTGATACTATTATTCATCATTCTAATTCAATTTATATGGCATCCGGGCTTGCGTTAGCTTTAAGAGAGCATGTCCCTGCATCCGGACAGTAATGTGCTATGGGAATGAATATTGCTGTAATAAGACGTGAGTGTGGATACAACTCAGGGGGGGCAGAACGGTACTGTGCAGGGGTGGTGCAGGGGCTTGTACGCAGGGGACACCGTGTTTCAGTTATAGCTGATACCATGGAGGGCGCTGTGCGTCAGTCGGCCGGTTCCAGGGTGAAGTTTTTAAGGGCTGCCATGTCTGGCAGGGGAAGTCTCATGAAGAATATGAGCTTTTTCATGTCGGTTCAGCAGGTGCTGGCTGAGCATCAATTTGATCTGATATACGGCCTTTCAAGGGTAATGTCCGTAGATGTACTACGTATTTCAGATCCTCTTCATGCGGCCTGGATTGAACTCGGATACCGCAAGGGGCTGTTTTCCGTGTTAAGGCGGTTTTTACCAAGGCACAGTTCACTCCTATCCATTGAGAGAAAATCTATTTCCACTGCCCGCAGGGTACTTACCAACTCTCAAATGGTGGCAGAGCAGGTCAGGCACTACTATGGTCTCATGCCGGAGAGGATTGTGACGATTTATAACGGCTTTGATCCGGACCGGTTTTTTCCAGTGGATAACAGAAGGAAACGCGAGATCAGGGCAGAGTTGGGATTGTCTGAAGATACTGATGTTATACTCTGGGCCGGTATGGATCCGAAGAGAAAGGGGCTGAGGCCGTTGATTCAGGCCCTCTGTACAGTTTCCAAGGCGCATAATTTTTGTCTGGTGATTGCAGGGATAGACTCTCTCGGCTCCCTGAGTGCTGATGCTGAAAAAGCAGGTATAACAGACCGGATATGCCTTCTGGGCTACACAATTGATATGGCCCCCCTCTATCAGGCATCTGACCTCTTTGTCCTGCCTACACGTTATGATCCTTTTGCGAATACATGTCTTGAGGCTGCTGCCTGCGGTGTACCTGTAGTAACCACCAAGTTTAACGGGGCCTCGGAAATTGTTTCAGGGCCTGCTCCATGGCTGGTGGTGGACAGGGCTGACGCCGCTTCGGTTGCCCGTGCACTTGAGCGTTTTTTTTCAATGACATACCGTGAACGTACCGAACTTGCCCTGGGTATGGCTGATGCTGCGCTCCCCCATACCTGGGAACATCATGTTGATATGCTGACAGAATTTTTTGCTTCTTTAACAGTCCTGGATGAAGAGGTGACGGATGCCTGAAATGTCTTCGTCGGAAAAGGGCTTAAGGCTCTATGAAAGGTTATTCTGTGCCCCTTGGCCTTTGCTGTTCTGGTGCACGGCAGCATTCCTGCTCTTCTTTTATCTGGGGTATCGTTCCCTATGGGGGTCTGAGGGTAGATGGGCAGAGATCGCAAGGGAAATGATGATTTCCGGCGACTACTTTCACCCTACAATCAACTGGGAACCATATTTTGACAAGCCTCTGTTTACATACTGGGTTATTGTTGTTGCATCCTGGATAACAGGAGGCCTAAATGAGTTTACTGCAAGGTTTCCCGGAGCGCTTGCCGGTCTTGTTACTCTCTGGGCAACCATATCGCTGGGTACCAGGTTATTTTCAAAACGTACCGGCTATTTTGCCGCATGGATACTCCTTACCTCCTATGGGTTCATCTTCTGGTCCCGCACTGCCTGTGCTGATATTGAAAACGTGGCCTTCATACTACTCGCTGTTCTGTGGTACTGGAATCGCAGGGAAATGCCCGGTTTTGTATCTTATGCAGTTTTTTACCTTATATGTGCTGTGGGTGCTCACTTCAAGGGGCTTCCGGCAGCAGTGCTGCCAGGTTTGATATGTCTTCCGGATGTGCTGCGTGCTGGAAGGTGGCGACGTTACCTCTCTCTGTCTCACGCTGCCGCGATCTGTCTTGGAACGGCCCTGTACCTTGCCCCCTTTATTTACGCCGCTTACACTGCGGGTAATTACGGTGAAAATGGTCTGTACATGGTGTTCAGAGAGAATATCCTGCGCTTTTTCAGTGCGTTCGACCACCAGGAGCCTTTTTACGTTTATATGTATTATGTACCAATGCTGTTTCTGCCTTGGACTCCGCTCCTTGTTACAGCCCTTTTTGATGCAGCCATGCGTTACCGTCAGGCAGACATTTTGCACAAATGGTTGGTGGAGGCCACGGTAATAGTCTTTTTAATCTATACCCTGTCCGAATCCAGGCGCAGTTACTACATCCTTCCCATAATGCCGTTTTGTGCAATTGCCGCAGGTAATTTCCTTGCAGGGGCAGGACGCAGGACATGGGTTAGGAAGGCCTTGGCAGCGCAGTTGTTCTTCATGATATTTCTTGTTGCAACAGAGATCCTGGCCCCGGTTATCTCTCCTGTTATCACGAAGTTCACAGGCATTGTGCCGCCAGAAGGCCTTGTATCATCCCTGTTCCTGACAGGAACTGCGGCAATGATGCTTCTCATCCTGTTATGGAAGAAAGACATTCCCGGTTGCCAGTACAGCGGCTTGGAAGGCGCCGTTTATCAGCGATCGGTTGCCGCAGCCCTGGCAGCTACTGTAATACTTTCTTCAGGTTTCTACTGCTGTCAGCAGAATATACTTGAAAAATACCGGCGGCACAGGACATTTCTTAAACAGGTTCGGCAGGTTATGGGAGATGTGTCGCCTTCCAGCGTGGCGCTGAACAAGAATATTGCCTGGGTCGTGTTTTACCTGGGGTTTGATGGGCCGGTATCCGTGCTTGAAACCTCTAAGGATGTGGCAGATTTCATGTCAGCCAGTGGGAAACGGTTTCTTATTGTCCAGAGAAGGGCACTGAAAAAAGCCTTTTCCATTATGCCTGAGGAGATGAAACATAATCCGTTTATGGCCTCAAAATTGTATCCAGGCCAGCGCAGAACAAAGATGCAGCTTTTGATGTGGAGGCTTGATGGCCCCGTTGCAGTTCCTTAACGGTTAATTTGGTATCTGATGATTCAATTTATTGATTTTTCAATATTTTTTATGTCAGGGTGTTCGGCCATGGCATAGCCTGTAGGAATGGCGGTAAATAGCCAGTATGCAGTTGATGCCCCATGGCGGAATCCGTATGTGGTCATCTGTACTAACCAGAACATGAACATATATACAAGGGCAGTGGCCATTATAATTTTTATGTCTTCTGATCTGGTAGTTTTGAAACATTTCCAGAACATCATGGCCTGAGCTCCTATTACCAGTATTAGTGCTATTGAGCCCTGAATACCCGTTTCACAGGCAAAATTTAGTAGAATGTTGTGGGGATGGGCAAGGTTCAGTTTTTTGTGTAGCTCAGGATATGCCTCCTTAATATTTCTTTTCCCAAATCCTACCCCCAAAAAAGGATGTTTCATTATTTTTTCGCCATAGAGTTTTATGCACATGAGCCTTAACGGGATAGCACCGGTTTTTTGCGATGAAATATCTCCACGCATTATTTTTTTCCAGTCTTCATGCAGAAAATAGTGAGCTTTATTTGAAGAGATTATGGCGGTTGCCACTATAATTACTGTCAGTAGAGCAAGGACAGAGGCTATCATAGTTTTTTTGGCTGATTTGCGGTTAAGTAGGCCGGTCATGCCCATGCCGAGTATTGAGGCAAGTATTGCCCCACGCCTTATAGTTGAAATAAGGGTGAGCATATTTGTACAGGTCATTAATATGTTTAAAATTCTGTCTCTGTTCCAGATCAATGGGACAAAAGCAGCGCTGAGCCCTAACAAGAGGAATAAACATGTATGTTTTGTATCATGCACCAGCAAGTTTGCGTTACCGTATCTGAAGATAATGTCGGATATGTGTCCAGCGATGCTGGATATATACCCTCTGTACTTCGGATCTATAAGCCAAGGATGTTGGGGATGTAGTATCCATTGCATCAAAGTACCTATGTAAAGCAGGAGAAATATGGCATTAGTAAAAAGTATCAGCTTCAACCAGTCTGTTTTCCTGTGTCTGGTGGCGCAGTATGTTGCTAATGAGAAGTAGACCAGAAGGTTTAAAACGATTTCCACCAAAAATTGCCTGAATGAATATGTCGGATTGATGCTTGTAATAATGGATATTCCAACTGCCAATGCAAAAAGCCCAATCATCCACGTTACCGGAGAGGCAAGGAGTATGATTCTGAATGAATTGTTTTGGGAACGTGATCTTCTGATATGCAAAATACACACTACCACCAACAGTAGTGAAAGAATATATTTCCCGGTTGGACCCAACCCTAATGGTAGATAAAGCATGTGCAGAGTAAAGAGCAGAGGAACCGCCAATTCAGGCCATGTATAATTAATGTTTTTCATTTGTATGTTCAATATTCAAGTTTGGTTGTTGTTTGTCATATTGATAACAAATATCTTTTAATAAGAAGTAGCAAACAGGACAGATACTATGTTCACATTTGGTTGTGACTAATATATATTTTAACCTATACAGATATCGAGATGTAATGTTGACACTGAACTACAATTCTTCTCTACGTTATAGGTAGTTAATTCGATTTATGAACTTTGGTCTGAAATAGTAAGGTAAGAGGGTTATCTCAGTATTTTACAGGCAATATTATAGAGCCCCATAGAGTTAAGGTTTTTTTTGTCAGCATTCACTTCGTATACGGTTTTGAGATATGTTATGAGCTTTTCAAGTTTGATTGGGTCAGGTGGCCTGTTGAGGGCATTATTCATTGTTGATGGGAGTTCTTCCAGATTTTCAGGCTTGTGAACAAGGTTTGACAGGCAGTAGAAAAGCGGTCCTAAGGTGACAACGGGTTTGTTTTTTTGCAACGCCTCAAAACCTGCAAGCGAATTGAAGGTGAGTAGCAGTGAAGTAGTATTCAGAAGTTGATCCATATTGAATTTTCTGAGAAAGATTACGTTGGGGTAACGCGATGTGAAAGCATCAGATATTATAAATGGCCTCAGAGGGTGTTCCTTTATGACTAAGGCATAATTATGACCATAATATGCGTTCATTCTGTCAACTGCCTTGATGGCGATTTCGGAAAGATGCTCCATGTCTCTGATTTCAAATGGATTTGGTACTTCCTTTAGTATTTCGTTGCCTTGTAGGGGTAGCAATATGAATTTTCCAGGAATCTTTGCTGAATCAGGTTGCATACTTCTTATTCGTTTTTTTCTGAGACGGTTTCTGATTGCTGAAGTAATATTTTTCCTCGGTCTGAGAACTGCAGAAATTTGATGTTCGTTTCGGGTTGCTGCTTGGAAAAGCTTTGTGATGTACATCTTCCATGCAGGTATTTTTTTTAACTTGATATTTTCAGCCTCATGAAATTCAAGATTGCATGGTTCTCTCTTATACTTATCTGCTGCATTAATATCGAAATTTTTTAGCCGTTTCTCCCATGCTTCACAATCATTGAAAAGTATTCTTTCAGGCGCAACGCTTATGGTTTTCCCTCTGAAAAACCCTGAAGAAAAGTAATAGATTCTGATTCCGCACTGCTTTGCAGCATGCTGGGCCGCTGCGGTGTCGAGAAAATTACGTTCATGTACCACGCAGATATCGGTACCACAGTTTCGGTAATGGTGTTGAAAGAGTCGCGAACATGCAAGGAAAATCCGTGCTATCCTTTCCCTTTCTTCTGGGGATGACGCGGTGACATATCCTCCTATGCCTGAAAGAAAGTTGTGGTATTCCTCCTGATCAACAGGATCAGATGGTATGAATTCATGGATTTTTTTGTGAATTTCAAGCGGAGATTCCCTGTTTTGGCGAAAGAACATGCTGTCTGCAGGAGATGCAGTAGCAAATTTTACATCAGCATAGTGCCTTAGATATTGGCCTGTGAAGAGGTCAAAGCGTTTTTTTGAACTTATGAACAGTATTTTCATGGATTGCTATTTTCCTCTTTGAACCTTGCGATGACTTTACTGTAGATATGAACAGTTTTTACAGCAGACTGTTCCCACGAAAACATCGAAAGTCTTGCTTTACCTTCCTGTATCTTTTCATTTACAATTTTCTTGTTTTCAAGAATTACTTTGATTGCTTCCTTGATTGAGTTAATATTTTTAGGATCGACCAGCAGCGCTGCATCACCTGCGATCTCTGGCATGGATGATATTGATGAGGTTATTACAGGTACTCCTGCAGCAAAACCTTCAAGTATCGGCAGACCAAATCCTTCATAAAGACTTGTAAAGACAAGTCCAGAGCTGCAGGCAAGCCACGTCATAATATCATCCACCTCACCAGGATTGAATATGTTTCCGGTTTTAGGAAGGGTCATATTTTCAGGAAGCCTTCCAAGTATAATGAGTGCTGTGTCATTTATGCGAGATTCATTCACTGCGTTGATAAACGCCTCTGCTATGCGAGGTATATTTTTCCTGGAGTCCTTGGACGAAATGGCTACAAGGAACCGTTTGTGGTCAGTGCCAAGTCCCTTCATTAAGGATGCGCGGATAGTGTCCCTGTCCATAGAGTCAATCTGTTCCGGGGAGATATTACAAGCCAAGTGGACTACATCAATTTTTTCTTCAGGAATGCGGAAGAATTTTATAAGGTCCTGCTTAGTGGATTCTGAAACGGCAATGAAGTGGTCGGCCCTTTGTACCGCCTTTTCAAACTTTTTGGTTTTGGATGCTGGGTATAGTTCCGGAAGCACGTACCTGCGCAGGTCATGGACTGTAAGGATGGCAGGCCTATTTCGTGAAGGCGGCATGAAGTGGTGAAAGCTGTGAAACAGGTGGTAGTTACCTGTAAAAAGGTTGATGTCCGGAAATGGTATAAAATTCCATATATTCTGCAGCCATCTGAATTTGAATCTTACAGGACATGTAATGGCCCACGGACCGAGCTTTGATTCCAATTCATGGGCCTGGAAGCTTAATTTTTTTTGATACAGTAGAATCATCCGAGGCGGATTTTTAATACTGTCCATGCCCTTTAGAAGGCCGCTACCAAATGTGTAGAATCCTGAATAGCGGTTTCTTATAACCGCATCAAGGTCAAAGACTACTTTCAATTAGAATTCCCCAATTCCTGTATTGGACAGGTTTTGTTTGTGAAAATTTGTGAAATACGTTTATATGCTCTTCGTTTACAATTTCCTGAACTGGGAATCCCGCAGCGGTTTCAAATTATGTAGAAAGCAAAACAGTTACAGCAAACCCGTTGGGTGACGGGTAATTTTACAAAAAAACAGCATTAATTTGCTGTAATTAAAGACAAAACAAGATTTCACATGATTTGAAACGCTCAATTCAGGAATTTATTTCATGTCAGGTTCATGTATCTCCGTCTGTGGTGCCTCTCTATACGGAGTGCCTTTTGCTCAATGACATCAAGCATCCCCTTCTCTCTCAAATCTTTGCCATATGCCCGGTTGTAGGCGGTGATGAACCTGGCAATATCAAGCTTGCCCACGTGGCTGTAAGCAGAAAACAGGAGTTGAGCCAGGTCCTTTATTCTCCATCTGTCCGGGAGTCTCTTTTCCATTATGAGTCTCTGCAAATCAATTATAAAAATGCGGTCGTCCTGTTCTTCCTGTATGAATACGTGTACAAGGTAGAAGTCCTGGTGAGCAAAGCCATATCTGTGCATCCTGCCGGCAATGGTGCCGATTTGACTGACAAGTTTGTGCCTGCGGCTAATACTCAGATCATCCTGTCTTACAAGTTCTGATGCCCTGGTGTAGTCTGTGATGCCAAGAGTCAGGTTGCAGGTATGTCTCCCGTGTCTCGCTGCTGCAATAGGTGTCATTGTTGGCAGTCCTCTTTCATGAAATGCGAGGATTGCCTGCCATTCGTGCAGCCCGTCAAAGACTCTGGGTTTTTTGAAGGACAAAAGTGCTTTCAAGGTATTTCTGAATGTCCAGGGCTGGTAGCGTTTTATGTATGTTTCTACCAGGCCCTCTCCTTCCATGGGTTCAAGAAGCACCTTGCCAGTACCCCTGTCAGGTACAGTCTCTTTTACCCCCTGGCTCTTCACAGTCCACAGTGCCTGGGCGGTTGTTATGTCGTTGTGGCGCAGGAGCCTTGCAAATGCGCTGTTTACAGTCAGCCTGCCGTTATCCCATATTTCCGTTTGTATTTTCACTTAGGTCCTGTTAGGTGTGGGTTCCGGTTGCAGCTTTGGATAAATTTTCGTTTAAACATGCGGTTAAGCTTGTCCTCAACAAACTCTTTTCTCTTCCCCCATGGTACATGAATACGTATGTATTCGGACAGAAGCACCTCTGTGACATTGTCTGCAATATGTCTTTCAGTCAACGATTTGCTGAGAGATACTGCCATGCATACAATGTCTTTCATGCGTTGCCTGTCTGTTACTCTTTTCATAAGACATGTACTGTCAATATCAAAGAATCTGGTTATCCTGCCGCGGGGATCAGTGATAAAATTTGTGATTTTACAGTCACCATGAAATACTCCACGTTGATGCACATTCCATATCTCCATGGCAAGACGCCTGATCAATGTGCCTGAGGCCTGCTGATGCCCCAGACAGTTACAGATAACATCTTTCCAGGACTGTACAGCCGCATCGTTATCCCATTCATAGATCAGGGCACCATAGAACCTGTTCCATGGATTCCAGTGCTGGATTACGGCAACTGGCATCATGACCGGGAGGTGGCGAAGTTTCAGCAGCCATGAGAGCCGCCAGATGCGGAGGGCCTTGCGCGGTCTCAGAAGGTATGAAGCAGACTTGAGATGGCCTGAACTCCTGTAGGCCTTGATAAAATATCTGCCATGTCCATCTATTATGTCAAGGCAAAGGGTGTGTTTCGAGTCCTTTACTATTCTGCATGATGCGATAAATGCCTCTGGATTGTGCATGAAGGAGGCAAGCAATTTTGTCGCTTCCGGTGGACAGGAGTAGCTGGAAATTGTGGAGAGCAGTCCATGTTTTTCCTTTTTCCAGGTCCCAGATACCTTTCTTAAACCTCTCCTGTTCCAATGGTGCCGCATGGAGCTGAATGCCTGCTTAACGATTATGTGACGTGTGTCCCTATATCTAAGTTCTTTATATGTCTTGGAAAGGAATGATGTGCATCTCATTATATCATTCAGGGGAACAGTCTCAATAAATGGGGGCAGCACAAAAGAGAGCTGTTTTAACCTTTTTGCGGCATCAAGGGGAATTCCCTTTTGGGTGACAGATGCCCTGTGAAGGTCAATAATGGTGAATTTGTGACTTTGTAGGTGAAAAAGGATGTTGTCCAGGTGAAAATCTGGCTGGTAGAGTCCTGCGAGGGATAGCTGCGTAAGGAAAAAGGCAAAATTTCTGCATGTTTCGGTTTTTGTGCTGAGAGACAACCCGGACCAGTGTTGTTCTATGAATTGACGCATGTTAATGCCTGGAGCTGCAGCCTGGACGAAATAGCTCCACTGGCCACATGATGCATACCCAGCCGGACGGGCTGTAAGTTTTCCCCTTTCATAGAGTCTGAGGGCAATATCAAATTCTTTTCTTGCAGGGTCACGCAGCCTTGAGGTCAACTTGCCGCCTGTCCTGAATGCCTTGACATAGTAACTCCCTGCCCTGAACACCAGGCGTTTTCCCGTACGCTTGATGCAGAGGGCCATGCCAGGTTTCCAGATTTCTGCTGGGTTGAAGCTTTTATCTGTAAGGAGCCATGAAGATGCCTCAGGAATCTCTGTAGGCAGGGGAGTCGTGTCACTGTCTGCTGGCATGGGACTATGCCTCCCGGAAGGCAGGGCTTGCGGTTACCGCGTCAAATACCTCTTCAACTGTTATGAGTTTCATGCAGTCAGGCTGCCTGCAGTATTTTTCAACACAAGGTGTACATGGCACCTCCTTTTTTATGACAGTATGTATTTTTCTGTCCTGGATAGGTGCTATGCAGTTGATCCTGGTGGGTACGAACAGTGATACAGTTGGAGTCTTGACAGCTACGGCGGCATGGAGAGGGCCGGTATCATTTGTTATGAAAATGTCGAGCCCCTTCAATGCAGCAGGGAGCTGGGAGAGGTTCATGCCGCCTGCCAGGTTGATGATTCTTGAAGGAGCTGCCGTATCTTTCATTATCATGTCTTGTAGTTTTTCAGCCGCATGTTTATCAGAAGGCCCTCCGAAGAGTGCCACTATGGAGGTATTGAATCTGCCCAGGAGTCTGCTGCCGAGTTCTGCCCAGTTTTCAAGGGGCCATGTCTTGTAACGGCCTGATGCCGAAAACTGGAATCCGGCAATAGGGGCGTGGGCTTGGTTTGCGCCGATTTCCTGAAGTTTCTGTTTCCAGAAGGTTTCTGCTTCCTCATTGCTGGCGGGCAGTATCATCTCAGGTGTGCATATTTTATCTGCCCGTTTACCGAAAATCATACGGAGCACATCAAATTTTTGTTCAATGGCGTGCGCCTCTGAACGGTAAGGGGTCCGGGCAGATAGAAAATCGGCGCAGGCATGGTCACGCTGTCCTATTCTGAATATAAATGGTATGCCAGCAAGAAATGCTGCCTTGATAGGACAGGGGTCACTGTCATGAAAAGAGATACATAGGTCATATCCGTGTTCCCTGAACATGGATACCAGGTTAAACCATCCCCTGCATCTTCCCTTGTATTCCAGGACATTGGTGACATGAGGTAGGTTTTTGAACAGCGGTGCAAACCTGTCCCGTACCAGAAAATCCATATCCGTATGGGGCAGAAGCTCGGAAAGTGCCTTTATCGCAGGAGTGGCGAACAGGGTATCCCCCATTGCAGTACATGAGATGACGAGTATCTTCCGGATTTGGTCCGGATTGAATTCTTTTAGTGGTTTTAGGGAGGTTATGCCCCTGACCTTCTGAGCCGCAAGGAAGAGATCAAGTCCTATATGCTGTGGAGATTTCATTTAACAGGGAAAATATAGATATGTCCCTGCAATGTCAACGATGAATTGCTGATACGTAGCAACTGTTTGATCTTTATTAAGATATTGGGGGCTATAATGGAAATTTTTTAAAAATCTTAATAGAAAATTGAGGTGCCGGGTTAGACTGTTCGGCTAAGCAGTGCCACTCCGTCGTCACTGTCGGATTTCTTCCACGTATTTAGTATATCCTCTGGTGGCATCTGTCTGACCACCTCTCCGGTATTCTTGTCCTTGACTTCCACCAGAAGTATGCCTTTGTCCTGGTCATACCGCCAGTCCACTTCAAGGTCAGGGGAGTCGGCAAGGCTGTGGGCCAGAATCTCTGTGGCAAGCCGGGCGTCTTCTTCCTTCTTGGATACAGGCAGCCAGGTTACCTGATCGTTGTCTTCCTGTTTCCTGGCGTCAGAGGCAGTACCGTTTTCGCTGGCCTTTTTTATGCTTTCCACCGGCTTGATGACAGGTCCGGATTTCTGGCTCAGTTTTATGTTGCTTACCAATGCAGGTGTTATGTTGAGAAAATCAAGTCCTTTGGCATCCATTGCGAGGCCTCCTTACCTGCTCCGGCAGTTGTAACACAAATATTAAATAGAGAGGGCCGGATAACCGCATCCTTGCAGTTGGACAGGATTTTTAATATGGTGAGTTATTCTTATTATCGTCAATCTGTATGCCCTTCTTGAATTTTTGACAGGCGTGTGTAATCCCGGACTGGTCCCTTTCATTGAACCATGGCCCCTGAAGGATTGCCGGAAATTCAAGGGGTATAGTTGTGTTTTGGATAGCCAGGCCTGCGTAGTTGGATGGGGTGAGTTTTGTGCTGATGTCCTGTGGTTTTTCTTCATTATTTGGTTGGTCTGTTCATGGGGCGGGGGGCGTATAAAATGCCTCATGCTCAGTGC
>CAZXAK010000008.1:0-13502 GCA_964638145.1 uncultured Desulfobacterales bacterium
TGGAGGGACAGGGGCAAGTAGCGGGATGTCTGCCCATATGGAGTATTTATTAATTACACCTGAATTGAGCGATTCCCAAGTTTGTATGAGATGCAAGGCGGAGGATACGCAGACGTGCTGTTGTACTTCAAGTATCCGACAGCACAGCAGATCATGCGAAATTGGGAATCCCGCAGCGGTTTCAAATTATGTAGAAAGCAAAACAGTTACAGCAAGCCCGTTGGGTGACGGGTAATTTTACAAAAAACAGCATTAATTTACTGTAATTAAAGATAAAACAAGATTTCACATGATTTGAAACGCTCAATTCAGGTTACAGTGAGTTACAGGGTGAGTCTATGGCAAAGATAGATGCTTTTTTCAAACTCCTCAATGAGCAGGGCGGTTCTGACCTTCATCTGACCTCCGGATCACCGCCGGTGCTTCGTCTGCAGGGTGATCTTCAGCGAGTGAAGTATAAGGTCCTTGAGAACGATGAACTCAAGGCAATGCTCTATGAGATTGCCCCTGAGGAGAAGATCAAGCAGTTTGAAGAGACAGGTGATGTGGACTTCGGTTATGAGATCCCCAATCTGGCACGTTACCGTGCCAACTTCTTTATGCAGAAGAATGGCATAGGTGCGGTGTTCAGGGAGATCCCCAGCGAGATACTCTCTGCGGAAAAACTGGGTCTGCCAGAGATCATGACAAAGCTTGCAATGCTGCCCCGAGGCCTGGTGCTGGTCACAGGGCCCACAGGAAGCGGCAAATCCACAACCCTTGCGGCCATAATTGACCATGCAAACAGGAATCGTAAGGATCATATCCTCACGGTGGAAGACCCCATTGAGTTCGTGCACGAGAACAAGGGATGTCTTGTGAATCACAGGGAGGTTGGGACCCATACCAAGAGCTTCAGCGCTGCGCTCAGGGGCGCTCTTCGTGAAGACCCGGATATCATCCTGGTTGGTGAAATGAGGGACCTTGAGACCATCTCACTTGCCATTGAGGCAGCCATGACCGGTCACCTGGTCATGGGTACTCTCCATACCATAAGTGCTGCAAAGACAGTTGACAGGGTTATAGAGATATTCCCCACGCACCAGCAGCCTCAGGTCAGGGCCACGCTTGCCGATGCCTTGAGGGCAGTAATCTCGCAGACCATGTTCAAGCGCATTGATATCAAGGGCCGGTGCGTTGCCTTTGAGATACTCATTGCCACACCGGCTGTCCGCAACCTAATACGTGAGGGCAAGACGTATCAGATCCCGTCATCCATGCAGACAGGGAAGAAGTACGGCATGCAGACACTGGATGATGCCATCATGGACCTGCTCCAGAAGGGCTGGATTGATCCGGACGAGGCATACACCAAGTGCGTTGACAAGGCAAAGTTCAAGCCCTTCGCAAAGAGCGCACCTGCTGATTTCACAGAGGTTGGCTGATGAAGAAGATTGATCTTGACCAGATTATCCAGGACATGCTCGTGGCAAGAAAGGGCATATCTGACCTGAATTTCACTGTGGGACGTCCGTGCCAGGTGGCTGCCAACGGCAGGCTGCACCCGGTTGAAATTGATATTGCCAACGGCAGGCTGACGCCGTTTCAGACAGAGCAGATGGCCCTTGCACTGATTCAGGATGACAGGCGGCTTCTGATGGATTTTTTCAGGCACGGTTCATGCGACTTTTCGTACAACCTGCCAGACGGTCCCAGGTTCCGTGTGAATGTATTCTCCCAGCGTGGCACAATAAGCATTGTCATGAGAAAGCTTGAGAGCAGGGTGCCCACCATTGAGGAACTGAACCTGCCTGAATGTTTCCTCAAGATGGCCATGGAGAAGAACGGGATCATCCTCTTTACCGGTGCTACTGGTACAGGCAAGACCACATCCCTTGCCGCCATACTTGATGCAATAAACAGCAGGGAGAACCTCCATGTGGTTACCCTGGAGGACCCCATTGAGTATGTGCATCCTCACAGAAAGGCCACCTTTAACCAGCGGGAGCTGGGCCAGGATTTCGACACGTTCGCAAATGGGCTCAGGGCCGCACTGAGGCAGGCCCCCAACGTGGTGCTGGTAGGTGAGATCCGTGACAGGGAGACCATGGAGATTGCCATGAACGCGTCCGAGACCGGCCACCTGGTATTCAGTACCCTGCATACAGTAAGTGCAGGTCATACTGTCAACCGTATCATAGGTATGTTTTCCACTGAGGAGGAGCGCCAGGTGAGGTTCAGGCTGGCCGATACCCTCAGGTGGGTTGTGGGGCAGAGGCTCTTGCCCAAGGAGGGCGGGGGACGTATTGCCATCTTTGAGATCATGCAGAACAATATCCGCGTCAAGGACGCCATAATCAATGGAGAACGCGAGGGCAAGACCTTCTACGAGATCATTGAGGCTGGTCAGGCCTTTGACATGCAGACCTTTGACCAGCATCTCGTGAGGTTGTTCGATGAAGGTCAGATAGATGCAGATACAGCCCTTGCCTATGCAAGCAGCAAGGCCCGTGTACGCCAGGGTATTGACAGGGTCAAGTCTAAGAAGGGCGAAAAGACATCTGATATCGAGGATCTGGTGATTGACAGTGAGTATCGCTGATGTGGTGCCTGGAACATTCCTGGTAGCTGTGAGATAGCCAAAGATAGTCACAGGAGAAGATATGGAAGTTTCGTGTACAGGTTGCGGGAAGAAATACAGGATAGATGACGGAAAGCTACCCCCTGTGGGAAAGGCAGTTATAAAGTGTCCGGGTTGTGGAAACAGGATCGAGATAAGGATTTCCGAAAGAAACGAGACTGCCTCATCAGAACCCGCTTCTGCACCCATGGGACATGGCACTGGGCCGGAGGTTTCCTCTCAGGGGGGGACAGATACGCAATATGGCCAGGGTGATAGGTGCCGGGATGCAAGGGCTGGCTCGCAGTCACAGGGGGAAGATCCTGGCATGGAGTTCTTTGAGCCTGGCACCAAGACTGCTCTGGTATTCTGCCCTGACTATGAGGCAATGGCCCAGATCGAGAAAGGGCTCAAGGCAGACGGTTACCAGATTCGTCAGGTGTCCGGTGCAGGAGATGTCCAGTCCAGGTTCAGGTATCATATATATGACCTTCTCATCCTTTACCAGTCAGGTCCTGAGCCGGATGACAGGCTTAGTGGCATACTGAGCTGGATAAACAGTGTGAACATGGATATCAGACGCCGTGTGCTTGTGGTCCACATCTCCATGAACGGCAACCGTTTTGACTCCATGCAGGCATTCTCGCTTGGCGTGGATGCCACGCTCAGTCCTCTCAACATTGCCAAGCTCCCTGAGGTGCTCGACAAGGTTACCCGTGAGAGAGAGGCCATGTACAAGATATTCAACGAGTGTCTGGCCAGGGTAAAGGAAGAGGTCTTTTAAATTAGTAAAAATCAGGCTAAGCTCAGGACTGGGTGAGCGCAAGCTTCATGGTAGAGGGGGACTGTTTTCTCGAAATGGTCTTCCCTTGAGCGTTTCCCATATCATTGTCCGGAGAGGAGAGATTTACATGAGCGGTTTTGATGAACAGATTCAGGCTCTTACCAGGATAAGTGACAAGATAGAACCTCCTGAGCGGGTGAAGCAGGAGGCCTTTGTCAAGGATTATGACTCGGTTTATGCCTACTCTATCCGTGATCCAGAAGGCTTCTGGGGACAGATTGCCCATGAACTCGAGTGGATTGAGCCGTGGACACGGGTCAGGGAGATTGATCTTCCCAGCCATCGCTGGTTCATAGGCGGAAAGACCAACATTACCATAAACGCACTGGACAGGCATGCGGATTCCTGGCGCAGGAACAAGGTTGCCATGATCTGGCTGTCTGAAGAGGGTGAGGAGCAGGTGGCCACCTATGGCCAGCTCAGGGACAGGGTCAATCAGTTTGCCAACGCCCTGAAGGCAAAGGGGGTAAAGAAGGGTGACCGGGTAGTAATCTACATGCCTCTTACCATAGAGGGGGCCATTGCCATGCTTGCGTGTGCAAGGATCGGTGCTGTCCACTCTGTGGTGTATGCGGGCATGGGGGCTGGGGCCCTGAAGACACGGATCGAGGATTCGAGGGCTGCCACCGTGATCTGTGCTGACGTTGGATACAGGCGTGGCAAGGTGGTGAGGCTCAAGGCCACGGTGGATGATGCCCTGAAGGACATTGACTTCGTGGAGAACGTGATCGTGCTCAGGCGTCAGGAACCTGCCATTGAGCTCAACGAGGGTGAGGAGGATTTCTGGGAGGTCCTTAACGCCCAGTCCAACAGGTGTGATGCCGAGGTCATGGATGCCGAGGACCCGCTTTTCATCCTGTATACTTCCGGTACCACAGGAAAACCAAAGGGTGTGCTCCATGTGCACGGTGGCTACATGGTGGGTACGTACTATCTGACCAAGGCCTTCTTTGATGTCAAGGACAGGGATGTCTACTGGTCCACCTCTGATATCGGCTGGATAGTTGGTCATTCATATATCGTTTACGGCCCGCTTTGTGCCGGTGCTACCGTGCTCATCCGGGAGGGAGCGCCTGACTATCCACATCAGGGAGTGGTGTGGGAGAAGGTGCAGAAGTATGGTGTGTCAGTGATGTTCACCGCGCCTACGGCCCTGAGGATGTTCATGCGTTTCGGCAAGGAGCATATTGAAAAGTATGACAGGTCCACGCTCCGGATACTTGCCTGTGCTGGAGAACCCCTGAACCCGGAGGCATGGAACTTTGCCAGAGAGGTGATCCTGGACAACAACGGCCACTGCATAGACAACTTCTGGCAGACCGAGGTGGCCTCTCCCATGCTTGGGACAATGCCCTCCATGCCAACCAAGCCTGGCAGATGCGGAAAACCCATGCCAGGGGTTGTGGCAGACGTGGTGGACAGTGAGGGGAATCCGGTAGAGGCAGGCAAGGGCGGAAACCTTGTGATACGCCAGCCCCTGCCCTACATGATGCGTACCATTTACGGCAATCCTGAAAAGTACGAAGAGGTGTGGAATATCATACCGGGTTGTTACTTTACCGGTGATGTGGCAGTATGTGATGAAGACGGATACTTTTCAGTGCTGGGCCGTTCTGATGACGTGCTCAATGTGGCAGGCCACCGGATAGGTACGGCAGATGTGGAGAATGCGCTGGTGAGTCATCCGGCAGTGGCAGAGGCTGCGGCAATAGGTCTGCCTGACGAGATCAAGGGTGAGACAATCAAGGTGTATGTGGTGCTGATTGCCGGAAAGGAACCTTCTGACGGCCTCAGAAAGACCATAGTCCGCCATGTGCGCCACGAGCTTGGTCCAATTGCCACCCCCGGCGAGGTTGAGTTCGTTGACAAGCTGCCCAAGACCAGGAGCGGAAAGATAATGAGACGGCTCCTCAAGGCCCAGGAACTTGGAATGGAGCTTGGTGATACCTCCACCCTGGAAGATTAGGGCCTTTCCCTATTTTGCTGATTATACCGGAGGACACCTGTATGGAAATGGTGCTTTTTTCATGCTTTTAAGGCTCATCAGTTGCAATGATTTGTTGATGATATATTTGCACATGGTCAAAACCATGAGCAAAGGCATCATCTGCCCTTGTCAATTGTATTTCAGGTGTCCTGCAGTATGTATGGTGACAACAGCGTGAGCTTATTATAAAGCAGGAGGTTGGAATGCGTGTAAAAAAGGCGGTTGTCCCTGTGGCAGGGCTTGGAACAAGGTTCCTGCCAGCCACCAAGGTTATACCCAAGGAGATGTTGACTGTGGTTGACAGGCCCACCATCCAGTACATCGTGGAAGAGGTGGTTGCTTCCGGGGTCACAGAGGTGGTGCTTGTGACAGCCTCAGGCAAGAGCGCCATTGAAGACCATTTCGACTACTCCTATGAGCTGGAGTCATTTCTTTCACAAAAGGGCAAGTTTGATCTCTTAAAGGAAGTACGTCACATCTCACGCCTCATAGACGTTGTGTCTGTGAGGCAGAAGGAGCCCCTTGGCCTTGGCCATGCAGTAAAGGTGACCAGGGATGTGGTTGGGAACCAGCCCTTTGTGGTATCCCTTGGCGATGACCTTGTGGACGCCGAGACCCCCTGTGTCTATCAGATGCTCAAGGTATTTGAGAAGTATCAGGAGTCTGTGGTGGCAGTGCAGGAGGTGCCAGATGAACAGGTGGACCGCTACGGCATAGTGGAGGGCGAAGAGGTGGAGGACGGTGTCTTCAAGGTACACCGAATGGTTGAGAAGCCGGCAGTGGGCACCACCAGATCAAACCTCGCTGTCATAGGGAGATACATACTGAGGCCAGAGATATACGACTGCTTGGACCGCACCCTTCCTGGTGTTGGCGGGGAGATCCAGCTTACTGACGCCCTGGACATCCTTAGAAAGGAGAGGGGCATGTATGCCTACAGGTTCAAGGGCAAGCGTTTTGATGCCGGTGACAAGCTGGGATATCTCAAGGCCACGGTGAACTATGCACTGGCCCATTCGGAGCTGGGGGGGCCTTTCAGGCTCTATCTGGAAGAACTGCTCAAGAATATGAATGAATGAAGAACGATGTGTGGAGGTGGCGGTCCCTTTGCCTGTAAGGGGACCGCTTACCTATTCAGTGCCGGATGACATGCCTGTGCCCGAGCCTGGTACAAGACTCAGGGTGCCTGTGGCACGGCGTCATATGGTTGGCGTCTGCATGGGGCCTGCCAGGGCTGAAAGCATTGGCAAGTACAGGCTTCGCAATGTTTCCGGACTGGTTGATGAGGCCCCGTTACTGCCAGACTTTCTCCTTGATTTTTTAAAATGGGTCTCTGATTATTACTTCTATCCCCTGGGCCAGGTGGTTTCCGAGGCCCTGCCCCCTGGTTTCCTCTCTGCACGCGCATCTGCCATCTCCCGCCTTCTTAGCAAGGGGTCTGCAAGGGGCAGAAGCCGGTTTCGTATGCCCAAGTGGGATTCCGCATCCATGATAAACCTCACTTCCCAGCAGAGTGAGGTACTTTCCCATATCGAGAAGTCCATTTCAAAACGTAATTACTCTCCTGTCCTGCTTCATGGTGTGACAGGCAGTGGAAAGACAGAGGTCTATATAAGGGCTGCGGCAAGGTGCATTGAGTCAGGCCGATGCGTGCTCGTGATGGTGCCGGAGATAGCCATGACCACCCAGACTACAGGGTGGTTTGCTGCCCGGTTTGGCCGTCTGCTCAGTGTGCTCCACAGCGGCATGACCGATGCTCAGAGGCGGGACCAGTGGTGGCGGATACGGTCAGGCGACAGTCCCATTGTGGTGGGTACGAGGTCATCGGTATTCGCCCCCCTTGCTGATGTGGGGCTTATCGTTGTGGATGAGGAGCACGATTCCTCGTACAAGCAGACTGAAAAACTCTGTTACAATGCACGCGACATGGCACTTGTCCTTGGCAAGATGCACAATGCCACTGTGCTTCTTGGTTCTGCTACCCCCTCTCTTGCAAGTTATACCCATGCCCTTAGAGGAAAGTATCATCTGTTGCAGCTTCCAGACAGGGTCACTGGCAGAAGGCTTCCAGAGGTTACGGTTATCGATCGGCGCAAGGAGGATAACCGGCATGGATACAGTCGGGGCGGAAAGGGTGTTTCTCCAAAGGGGACATGGCTTACACCCCGGCTTGAAACTGCTATACGTGAGACCGTATCAAGGGGTGAGCAGGTCATACTGTTTCTTAACCGTAGGGGATTTGCCACCTATGTATTCTGTCCTGAATGCGGTCATGTATTCAGGTGCAGAAATTGTGACGTGACCCTTACCTGGCATCGGCAGAGGGATGATAATTTCCGGGTGGCAGAGGCTGCTACAGGCAGAGGTATGTCCGGTTTTCTGATGTGTCACTACTGTGGTCATGGCGCACCTGCACCTCCTGTGTGTCCAACATGCGGAGGGCAGGCGGTCAAGGCCTTCGGGTACGGTACGGAAAAGGTGGAGCAGGAAGTTGTTGAACACTTCCCCGGTATCCGTACAGCAAGGATAGACAGGGATACTGTATCTTCAACGAGGCGTCTCAACGAGGTAATAGAGAGGTTCAGGGCCGGTGATATAGACCTGATAGTGGGTACCCAGATGATTACCAAGGGGCATGACTTTCCAGGATTGACGCTGGTGGGCATACTGTGGGCAGATATGGGGCTGAACGTCCCTGAATTCAATGCAGCAGAAAAGACATTCCAGCTCATAACCCAGGTGGCCGGCAGGGCAGGGCGTGGAGATCGTCCCGGAAGGGTGTTGGTTCAGACCTTTATGGCAGGTCACTTTGCCATTCAGGCTGCATGTGCGCAGGACTATGAGACCTTTTACAGGAAAGAGTCTGGATTGCGCCAGGGGCTTGGGTATGCCCCGTTTTCTCGCATGATAAACTTCAAGATTTCAGGCAAGAGCAAGAGTGCGGTGCATAAGGCATCTGAAAGTTTGGCCCTTGAGGCCAGAAAGATATGTGATGAGTTGCTGAACAAGCCGGTTCAGGAGGCCAAGCAACAGCCGGTGGATGTGCTTGGGCCGGCACCAGCGCCAAGGGCACGCATAAAGAACAGGTACAGGAGCCAGCTTCTTATCAAGAGTGTGTCCATTGGGGCTGTCCGGAGTGTCTGCGGCGCGCTTATTGAAAGGGGCAAGGACATAATACCTTCTTCGGTACGTGTGGAGGTGGATGTGGACCCTGACAGTATGTTATGATGCGGGGGAGTCATACTACATGACGTCAGATGGTGTTTTTTTATCATGTTATACATTTCATGTGGAGTGTAGTATGGCCCTGAAGCATGTGCCCAGGGCTGCAGATGTGCGGACGTGTCTGTGATGTTGATTGTTGATGTCAGATGTGCAAGGTGATTTAATCGTTATGGATAAAGAGTCGGAAAAGGTAAAAAAGGACAGGACAGGGGGCAGGAGGCGGAGTAAGAAGTCGTTCAGGTGCCATGCCTGTAAACGCGAGCTTCCCTTTTGCTGGAACTGCCCGTGCGGTTTTCAGATATGCGATGACTGCATGAAGGAAAACGCATGGGGCCTTACCAATGGCCCTACGTGGGTATGCCCTGACTGTGGCAGGGTGAGGATGTTCTGAGGCACCTGTGCACACCAGCGTGGCAGCTCTCTGTTTGCCGGGTTCATATCGTATTTTTTCATATCTTTCATATCTTCAGAACGTGCAGGTCAGCCTCGCTGCCTGAAGGCATTTCTCCAAAGATGAGTGACTTCACAGTCCCGTCCACCTTTACATAGTACGAATCCTGGGGGGACAGGGCATTTTTGATACCCCAGGAGATATATTTTTCTTCTCCACTCTCTATTTCCATACCCTTGAGAGGATATTCCAGTACACATCTTTCAGGGAGTTTGCCTTTCTCACCCATACCATGACACTTGATATCCCCGCCACTGGTCCCGAGGACTACGCCTGACCACTTCATTGCATCTCCTGGTCCTACCTCAAACCATACGCCAATGCCAGGATTCGCATGAACACAGAGCCGAAACAGGCTTTTCCTGTTCTTGGCAGGCATGTTGGCCATTGCGGCAAGTTTTGCACCGAGTGATGTGTGGGACATGGGGAGTAACTGTGTATCTGCAAAGATACCTGGCAGGTCTGTCTGCTTCAGATCACCTGCGGTGTTGATCCAAAGGGTTGGCAGATCTGGTCTGCTCCTTTGGGCCGAAAGCAGTGTTAATGTCAGACCGTATCGTACACTTTGGGTCAGTGTCTCCGCACTGCCTGTTATGATCCAAAGGCTGATGTCTGTATCTGAGAGTCTTTTACTTGCTGCTGTCCATGCCATCTTTTCAGGCTGGTCTTCAAAGAAGTGGCCATCAGCAGAAAGGCCATACTTTCTGGCCGTTGATAAGAGTTGTTCCACCGGCTGCCTATCTTTTTCCAAGGCAGTGATCCATATCTTTTTCATTGTCTTTCCTGTAGCGTTGCTGAAACCGGTTCACCCCAGGGTCAGGACCGTAACCTGGCTTGGCACAAGGCAGATGCCCGGACCGTTGGGTGTCTTTACCATGGAGTTCTGGCCTGTAATTGAGGTAACTCTTTGTGCCGGCATCCCATCCACAAAAATGGTGAAACAGCCCACTTCGTAGTTGGTCTCTCCTGATATCATATGTGATATCACTCCGGTTTCTACACCGGCATCGTCCCCTTCGCTTACTAGGCCCATGGACAGTGTGTTGATCACAGGCATGCAGTCAACAAGCACGTTGTACGCAGCCGGGGCAGTGGCGATACTTTCCGCCATGTTGGGATAGGGAATGGGGGTAGGTGCCCCGGCAATGGGGGTAAGACATACGTCTGGAAAACCGAGGTCCATCCCTGAACCCATTGTGAGCATAAACATGGCATTACTCCTTTCAGCTCATGTGAATCTGTTCCGCATGCATGGTATGCAGTTCTTCTGAGATATTCATGGTATTACCTGCATGGGTAGTGAGCGTATCCTTTACGAGATAACGGGTTGAACCGGTCTGTACTTCTTCATGGTCCTCAATAAATCGCTGGCAGTTTTCCATGCGCTGGGTCAGCCTGTCCATGGTTTGATCCATGGATTTTGCCACTGTCATTACATCCCTGAATTTTGAGAACAGTGCCTTTCCGAGCAGAGTCACCTTGTGGATTACTGCTTCACTGCACCGGGCATACACATTTATCCGGTCTGCAGCCACCTCTACCGCATCTGATGCCGAGAGGTTGAGGCTGCTGTCCGCCCTGAGGTCAATGGATCCTGCCCTGCTCTCTATGATGCAGTCTCCTTGCATAGCAAGACGGCTGGGCTGGCCCGGAGTGGACCGTTTTAGCACAGACAGGATGTAACATGAGCCGTTCGTGTCCACTGTCACAAGGACCAGATCATCATGTTCAGGCTCCATGAGACAGCCTGCAGCCTTTTTGGCATAGATTGTTCCAAAAGAGACCTGTACCGTGCAGTTGCCGTCACAGTCAACTGATTCTATGGTTCCGTATTCAAGGCTTGGTTGAGGGTGTGTTGTAAGTCGGACCACCTGTTGTGTGTTCATTGCTGTGTTCTCCTGCTGGTTTCCTTATTAGCTCCTTTTAATTGCAGATGAAATAAAATAAATTTTGCATGATTTGAAACGTTCAATTCAGGTATAATGGTTGCTGCCGGTATGTCCTGTTATCGGCCTGTCCATTCCTCTGCTTCGGCAAGTTCCTGATCCACTCCCCTTACTGTTGCCATGTTGGCCCTGTCATATATGGTATGCTCATCAAGTGTCCTGTGCATCCGTGCCATGGTCAGATTGGCGTTACTGAAGTCTGCCCCTGAAATATCCGCATGACTGAAGTCTGCGTATGTACAGTTTGTACCCTTCGCGTTTGCGCCTCTCATGATTGCCTCGGTAAGTACGCAGTGAGTCAAATCTGCCCCTGAGAGATCTGCAAGGCTGAGATCAGCCCCTCCAAGGTAGGAGCGGCCAAGATCTGCATTGCGCACGATCGTCCTTTGCATTACTGCATCCTTGAACATGGCCTTGCCCCCTCTGACTCCCGTCATGTTCGCACCTCTCAGGTCAGCCCCAGTGAAGTTGGAATACCTTATGTCAGCCTTTTGAAGGTCAGCCTCCTGCATGTCTGAACGATCCACATTTACAGTGGAAAACCTTGCATTTCTGAAGTTCTGGGCCCTGAGATTGCACATGCCAAGATAGACCTTGTGGAAGTTGCAGCCCTCAAAATGCACACCGCTCATCTCACAGTCCCTGAAAACGGCCTTGAAGAGATCGGCGTTTCGCAGGTCAGCATCTTTGAAGCTGGCATGGTTGCATATGACCTTTTCAAATCGGCAGCCGGCCAGCGTGGCCCTGGTAAAATTTGCATGCTGAAGCAGTGCCCATGAAAATAGCGTGTCATGAAAGTTAACTTCGCTGAGGTTGGCATGCCTCAACTGGGTCTTGTGAAGCCTGACACCCTGCATGGAGGCGTTGGAAAAGTTCATGCCATTGAGGTTCAGGGCGGTCAGGTCTGTGCCATCAAGCTGTGCCCCTGAAAAGTCGCAGTTTTTAAAGCCAGTTTTCAGAATATTTACTTCCCTGAGGTCTGCCTCACAGAACCTGACGTTTTCAAAACGGCCTCCTGTGAGGTCGGTACCGGCCAGGTCAATGCCTGTAAGGTCAATGTCTGATATTGTACGGTTATCCGCTATTGCCCTTATGATTTCGTCACGATTCATTTGAGATACCCTGTCCTGTTATGAAGTAGTGTGCGTTTCAGGTTGGCCCCGTACAGGTTGGTGTTACCCATGACACATTTGAAGAAATCGACTCCAAACAGGTTGGCAAAGCTGAGATCACTGTCAACCAGCCTTGATTTTTTAAGGGAACCGCAAAAGAGGTTAATGCCGGTCATGCATGCCCCCTCAAGGTTCGATCCCTTGAATCTGGTGGCCTTTGCGGAAATATCGGCAAGATTTGCCTTTGACAGATCACACTTTTCCACAATGGAGTTGGTGATTACAGCACCGGAAAAATCAGCACCGGAAAGCCTGCTCTCCATGAAGCAGCCCTGGTCCATTACAATGTTTCTGAAGTCTGCCTCCGGGAATTCCGCCTCACCCCCCATTCTTCCCTTTGTCCAGTCAGTATGTGAAAAGTTGACCTCCTCCCCGCGGGCCCCGTGGAGCAGGGTGGAGGGGAATGACGCACCGGAGAAGTCTGCCCGGTCAAGTACAGTACGTTTGAGCAGACATTTTTTGAGGCGTGCCCCGGAAAAGGTGGTATCAGTGGCATTGGCATCCGACAGTACAGTCATCTCTATGTCAGAGTTGTTTAAAACAACCTTGTCCAGCACGGCTTTTTTCAGCACTGACATGTATATCCGGCTCCCTTGAAGGTTGGCCCTGGTCATGTCCGCTTCCTTAAGGATGGTTTGGGATATCTCACACTGTTCAAGGCGGGCATGGCAGAATCGTGCCTTGCCCATCAGTGTCTTCACCACAGTTGCACCTCTGATATCCGCCTCCGAGAAGTCCGCCTTTCCTGCCAGAGTCTGGTCGAATCGTGCATTCCGGAGGTTGCACTTTTTGAAGATTGTCCCAATGCACAGCGAAGTGGTGAAATCTGCATTGGACAAATCGAGGCCCGAGAGGTCAACGCCGGATATGTTGGCTCCGGCAAGGCTCATACCCTTTTCATGCCTGTCCTTAACCTCTTCCCGGGTGAGTTTTTTTATCTTGTCCGGGTCAATAGCGCTGTCTGAAAAGTATTTTTTCAGGCTATCGGGGATTTCTCCTGCCTTTGCCCGGGTGATCTCTTTCTTTGCCGCCTCAAGTCTTTTCATCCCCTCCTGAAAGCGCCTTTCTCCATCCTTGCCCAACCGAATGGCCAGGGACGCTGCCTCGGTCATTGTGGCCTCGTGTTCGGGTTTAAGTGCCCCAATGGTCTGGAGTTGTTTCTGCCTGGCCGCAATATTTGAAGCCATCTGCTTGCCTATTTTTTCAAATGATTTTTTCCCGGGTTCGGACTGGAGCAGGGCATCAGGGTCTTTCCCAGCTTTGATGATTTCTTCTTTA
>CAZXAK010000009.1:0-73653 GCA_964638145.1 uncultured Desulfobacterales bacterium
AAGCAACTGGCAAAGGCGGATGGTGCTTTTTCTCATGGTTTTGACCGCGGGCAAATATATCATTAACAAGGCATTGCAACTGATGAGCTTTAAAAGCATGATAAAAAGCACCATCCGCCGTATAGGTGTCGTGTAGTATGGTCTGTAATTAAAAAATGTTAACGCTATATTCCATAAAAAATACTTGCACCCAATGGGCCTCAAATAGTTATTTGGCTGGCCACATAATTAACTTGGGAATCGCTCGGTTCAGGTTGAGGTAAAATAAATGTGGATAGGATTATTATTGAGCATACAACAGACTACCACTGTTGTGTACTGTGAAAAAGGGGACATTTTCTGTTTGTACCCCATTCTGTTTGGCGCAATTGTAATTGGGGTGGCAAACAGTGGTGGCAGGGGTTGAAGGCTGTCTCTAAGGTATATGTGTCTGTTTATCACGGTTGTGCAACAGGGTTGACTTGGAAGCGGGAATTATGAAAAAGGGCCTTACAGTGTGGATGCTCTCAAGGGAGTACAGGGAGTTGGCTGGCGCAGGCGGAGTGCAGGATGTGGCAAGGGATCTGTCAGAGGCCCTTGTGCGTTCAGGATGCAGTGTAAGGGTGCTGCTGCCGCGTTACGGATTCATGGATCCTGAAGGACTGGGGTTCAGGAGGCTTGATATCGGTTTTGACGTGGATATGAACTATGCAGACAGGGAACGTCGCGAGGCAGTCTCGTTCTGGAGCACCAGGCTCAATGACGTGGAGGTGTTTCTCATTGAGTCAGAACGTTTTGAAGAGAAGAATGATATCTACACCTATACCGCTGAGGACGAGGCTGCAGACCCGGACCATCGGAGGGGCACAGGCCATTACGACTACTTCGCAATGAACATGCTCCATCAGAAGGCAACCCTTGGCCTTGCGCTGGTCACAGACATACGCCCTGACATCTTTCACTGTCAGGATGCGCACACTGCGGTGGTCCCTGCGTTGATGCGTGAGGTTGATGGTATGAGACATTTTCTTGGCCCCTGCTCCGCCGTGGTCACCATACACAACGCAGGGGTGGGCTATCACCAGGAGGTCTCTGACCTGCACTTTGCCAAGGCGAACACAGGCCTGCCCTGGCGTGTGATATATGCCTCCCAGCTTCACGGCGCCTTTGATCCCTTTCTTGCCGGCGCAGCCTACTGTCCCATAAACACGGTGAGCGAGAACTATGCGCGTGAGCTGCAGGAGACAGAGCTTGACGCCATGACCGGATGGCTGGGCCATGCACTCCTGGAAAGGGGTATCATGCTTCAGGGCATAACCAACGGGATCAACCCCTCTGAGTTTGATCCAAGGCGTCCTGAGGCCCTGGGCATACCTGCTGCCTTTGATCCCTCTACAGGTGATTTGCAGGGAAAGGGCCTGTGCAAGGGGCATCTCGTAAGGCTCCTCAGTACCGAGAGGGGAGGGGATGCGCCGAGATTTGCCACACATGAGAATGAGTATCCAGGCGTGACCCTGTATGGAAGTCTTGATGGTGCTGGCCGTAATCAGCCGCTTGTTACTGTGGTGGGACGTTTTTCAGACCAGAAGGGCCTTGACATATTTGCACAGGCCCTGGAGGGACCTCTTGCCGGAACCGGGGATTTCAGCGTTGTGATCCTTGGTTATGGAAAGGAAGAACTCGAGGACTATTTCAGGTATCTTGCCACAGATGTGCAGACATACAGGGGGCGTCTTGCCTTTCTGCAGGGCTACAGTGCCAGTCTGGCAAACCAGATCTACGCAGCAGGTGATTTTTTCGTGATCCCCTCCCGCTATGAGCCCTGCGGGCTTACGGATTTCATAGCGCAACTCTTTGGCAATCTCCCTGTGGTAAGGGCTACAGGCGGGCTGGTAAAGGTTAAGGAGGGGTTCAACGGGTTCTCGTTCCAGGAGACAGATCCCCATGCACTGGCCGTTACCCTCAGAAGGGCAATTGACCTCTTCTATTCTGATCCTGAGCGGATAAGGCAGATGCAGAAGGATGCCTTTGTCAATATCTTTCAGAATCATACCTGGGATGTGGTGGTGAAGAGATACCTTGATCTGTATCGACAGGCCATGAAGAGATTATGAGCAGCCTTACTGTTTGGTCCTGCCCCTGATCTGAAGCCTTACAATCAGGTCACCAAGCTCCTTCAGTGTGTAGGGTTTGACCAGCGCACCCTTGAATCCGTATTTGTGGAAGTTTGTCATTACCGGGTCGTTGGCGTATCCGCTTGCCACCACTGCCCTTACATCCGGGTCCATCTCCAGGAGTTTCTGCAGGGCCTCCACCCCTCCCATACCGCCTGGTACCGTCAGGTCCATGATGAACAGGTCCACATGCCTGCCTGACGCCCTCATCTTCTTGAAGATTTCCATGGCCTCCCTGCCGTCCCTGGCCTCAATGGTCCTGTGTCCATATATCTTTAACAGGTCTGAAGCAAGTGTCCGTATGGTGGGGTCATCATCCATTACAAGAATGGTCGCAGGTTCTGTGGCCGCGTCTTTCAGGGAGTAGGGTATCTCCCTGTCCTCCTGGGTTGATTCCTCTGCGGCAGGCAGCAGTATGGTAAACACGGCTCCGCGGCCTTTTTCTGATCTCACCTTGATGGCACCGTTATGTTTGGAGATAATCGAGTGGACGATGGATAGGCCAAGGCCGTTTCCTGTATTTCGGGTGGAGAAGTAGGGCTCAAATATCTTGTCGATGATCTCCTCTGGGATTCCGCTGCCCGTGTCCTCTATTTCGATCTTTACGTACCTTCCGGCAGGCAGGCCGGCATGGGCAATGACCTTTGGATCATTGCAGTTTGAGCAGCGGATCCATATGGTCCCCCCTCCCTGCATGGCATGGATGCTGTTCAGTACCAGGTTCTGGATCACCTGACTCAACTGTCCGCGGTCAACATCCGCCATCCACAGGTCGTGCGCAAACCTGTATTTGCATACCGCAGTGCTGCCATGCAGCACGAAGTCAGCCGACTCCCTGATGAGTTCAGGCAGCGAGGTGCGTTTCTTTACAGGTGTACCGCCCTTTGAGAAGGTAAGGAGCTGCTGGGCCAGGTCCTTGGCCCGTCCACAGGCCTTTATGGCGTGGTCAAGCTGCCTGTACGGTTTTTCCGATGGATTCAGCTCAAACTGTGCAAGTTCAATGTATCCCATGATGGCGGCAATGATGTTGTTGAAGTCATGGGCAATGCCGCCAGCCAGCACACCTACGGTCTCAAGTTTTTTGATCTTCAGTAGTTCCTTCTGGGTACGTAGTTCTTCAGTGATATCCCTGAACACCACTACGGCACCGATGATCTTTTTCCCCCTGTCAAAGATGGGGGCGGCGCAGTCTGCAATGGTGCATGTGGTGCCATCCCTGCGCACAAGGCAACAACTGTTTTCGAGTACCGTGACGTCCCCTGTGATCAGTGCGCGTTCAACCGGGTTGGAGCACCTGTTCCCTGTCCTCTGGTTTTGCAGTTTTACCACCTCTTCAAAAGCCTTTCCCATTGCATCATTGGCAGGCCAGCCGGTGATCTTCTCTGCGGCAGGATTCATCAGGGTGATGATGGCCTCTGTGTCTGTGGTGATGACCGCATCCCCAATGGATGCGAGGGTCACGGCAAGCCGCTCCTTCTCGTTGAATATCTCCTTCTCGGTCTCCTTCCTCCAGGTGATGTCTGTGGATATCTCAATCCGTACCAGGCGGCCGTCTGTCCACGGAATGGCCCTGTCCCGGCACTCGTACCATTTGCCTGTAACCTGGTTCTCATACTCCCACAGGTATACACCCGCAGGTTCACCCTGGGCATTTACCAGCATGCGGTTGGTGCAGAACGGACATGGTCTCTTCTGATTGGGTTGAAGTGCCTCAAAACATTTTTTACCAATCACATCCCCTGCCCATCTCTTTATCCTGTCGTTGATGAACAGGAGTTCGTATGTCTCCATGTCTGCCACATAGACAGAGGCGTCTATGCTGTTCAGTATCGCGTTCAACTGTTCGGTGACCTGGGCCACAGCTATATCCCTGGTCTCAACTGCCTTGAGTATGCTCTCAAGTTCTGCAATGCCCCCTGCCATCCTGCGGTCCAGGGTGTTGACCCTGTCTGTGTGCCCTGTCTCCACTGCATGGACAATATTTCCGACAGGCCTGGAAAATACCCTGGACAGCAGGTAGTGGAGAAGCAAAAAGGTGAAACCCATGAGGAGTAACAGCATGGACAGGTTTATCAGCAGTGTCTTCTCAAGGTTATGCTGAATGACCTCTGCCGGTAGTGAATAGTAGATACGCCATTGGGCAGGTACTGCAAATGACATGGACATGGCGATAAACTTGCGTCCCTCATGGGTATATCTGAAGAAACCGTAGTGGTCAGGTTTGTTGCGCTCCTTCATGGAAAAGGCCAGGTTTGCCCTGGTCTTTACAACCGATTCGTCTGGATGATAGACGGCCCTGCCAGAACCGGACAGCAGGAAGATGACCTCCTGGGGAAATATCGGGTTGCGGGTGAAATATTTTATGGAGGGGATGATGTCCACGAGGTCACGTTCGATGACAAGGGTATATCTGTGGTTTATGGGGCAGGCTATACCAACAACAGAGTGCTTGGTGAGTATGGACTGGTAATGGTAGGTACTGGGTTCAGTGCCCCTGTGGAATATTGCGCTGAAGTCAATGCCAAGATACAGACGGTACTTTTTGGGGATCAGGATCACCCTGCCTGTCTCGTCAAGGCAGTACCACAGGATGTTTCCGCAGCGCTGGTTTTTTGGGTCAGGCTCGTATACACTTGCCCCTCTGTCTATCAGAGGGATCGCCTCTTTCTTGATGTCATCTACAATGCTGTTACACAGTATCCTGTCCCTTACCAGGTCGGCGGCAACGCCAAGCCTTGCCCTCACTGCCCTGGCCATTGATTCCATTACAGAGTTGTACTCCAGTACACCTGAAATCAGGATTATGATTGCCACTGCCGGAACGGCAAATATCAGGAGTATGGAGGTGAGTTTTTTGTTCAGGGGCCGGGTTTTCAATTCATATTTCCCCTATGATTCTGAACCGTCCTTCCTTTACTGTTAATTCGTAAACAGGCCGTACTACATCTCCAAAACGGTCAAATGTTACTTTGCCGAGAAGGCTTTGGAATGTCTTGGACTGTAACTCTGCAGCAATGTCTGTTCCCGTAAGGCTTTGAGAATGGTTCATGGCCTGGGCCAGTATCATCATGAGTTCATATGAACGGGCTGACCGGGCATTGGCAGCCTCGTGGAATTCCTGCTGCATCTCGTACTGAAACATGCGAAACTGTGGTGAATCAATGGTTGGGCGTATGAAGCTTATTACAGAGAGCCCTTCTGCAGCACCTGCGGCATATCTGAAAAGTTCCGGGGTCTGGGCCCACAGGGTGGCCAGCCTGAATCCGGAGTAGCCCCTTGCCCTGAGTTTCTGCAGGGCAACTCCGGTCATGGTGGCTTCAGTCAGAAGGATTATTGCTTCTGGCCGCTTTTTCAGCAGCTTTGACATTATAGTGTCCCAGTCACCACCATTGTCCTGGGAAAATTTCACAGCACTAACTGCATGTCTGAAGTATTTGACAGTAGCCCTGTAGTAGTCATTGACAAAGTCGGGATTGGTCATGTCCATAAGAAAGGCCACTGATCTTATGCCCCGTTTGTTAAGCAGTTTGGCTGTCTTTTTCCCGTAAAGTTCACAGTCAACGCAGGTCCTGAAGAACAGGTCCTGTTTGCCGGTGAGTTTGGTGGTTGCACTGTACGCAGTGAACAGGAGGATGTCTTGAGAGGTGACCACAGGATAGGCAGCCATTGTGGTGGATGAGATACTGTGGCCTATTATCACCGGCACTCCTGCTGCAATCAGTTTCCTGTCCTCCTCAACAGCCCCTGCACCAGTTCCCCCGTCATCTCTCACAAGGAGTTCTATGGGGTGTCCCTTTATCCCCCCTGCCTTGTTGATGTCCTGCACTGCAAGAAGTGCGCCGTTTCTGATATGTTCTCCTGCAACCCCTCCGGGACCGCTCAGATTTATGCACAGGCCTATGATTACAGGTGCCTGTTTGTTCTCACACGAGCAGAGTATGAGACATGAGAACAGTGATAAGAGTAACCGGATGGCAGTTCTTTTATGGAAAAAGCTGTTTGTAGTTTTCATTGGTCAGGGTAATGTAATCAAAGGCCGATAATGATAGTGAGTTTTTTATGGCTCCTGTTGGATTGAAGTACCGGAGTGCGTCTGTGTATCCTTTGCCTTGCACTCATGCAAACTTGGGGGGCGCTCAATTCAGGTGATAAATTTGATGGAATCACGCTGAAGAGATTGTAAATGTTTGCCACTTTATGTCAATCCTGCTTCGCGTCGTGTACGCGCACTTCAATATTAGACTATGGAGGGCCGCTTTCCTCCGGTTGAAACATGACTCAATTTAATTTGAAATATTTTGTCTATCAACTGACTTTGACTTGGAAAAGAACACACCGGTAGATGTATGAACCGCAATGGAACTGCTGATATATCCATTGATTACATGGAAAGAGACGGGGGAGTCGCAGTCAGGTGTTCTGGCAGGTGGGTGAATACCCGCATGGGGGGTGTTGTCAGGGTGCTGGAGAGGCTGTGCTCGCAGACTCACAACGTACCTGTGAGGTGGGATGTATCTGGTATCACTGTTATTGACTCGTCTGGCATGATGGTGGTGCTGCACTTCGTCAGGGTCATGGAGGAGAGGGGCTGCAGTGTGGAGTTCACTGGTTCCAGTCAGGAGTTTGAAAACATGCGGGCCCTGGTGACCCGGTATGCCGTTTCCCATGAAACTGTCCGCGTCCCCCTGGTTCAGAGAGTCGTGAGGCCGGTTGAGGGCCTTGGCCGGTATGCAGTGGCACTATCCCGGGACATGCTGGAGTTCCTGGGCTTTCTTGGTGAGAGTTTCATGACTCTCCTTGTGGCGTGCATGCATCCCCTTTCAATCCGCTACGGGGCTGTAGTGAAAAACATTCAGACTGCCGGTGTCAATGCCCTGCCCATAGTTGCCCTTACCAGTTTTCTCATTGGCGTGGTGATAGCCTATCAGGGGGCAGTACAGCTTGCAAAGTTCGGTGGCAATATCTTCATAGTGGACATGATAGGTATATCGGTCACCCGCGAGCTCGCTCCGCTTATTACAGCCATAGTGGTGGCGGGCCGTACAGGGTCGTCCTATACGGCCCAGCTTGGTGTGATGAAGATCACAGAGGAGATGGATGCCATGCGGGTGATGGGTTTTGATCCCCATCTCTTTCTGGTGCAACCCAGGATCATTGCCCTTATGATCGCCCTGCCGTTGCTGATCTTCTTTGCAGACATCGTGGGGATTGCAGGTGGCATGTTCATTGCCCATGTCCATCTGGACCTGTCCTGGAACGTGTTCATAGACCGCCTGCAGAATGTCCTTGCTGTGAAGCATGTCTATATAGGGATATGCAAGGGACCGTTTTTTGCCTGGCTCATAGCTGTGGTAGGGTGTTTCCGCGGGTTTCAGGTCTCCAAGAACACCGAGAGTATTGGTTATTACACCACCATCAGTGTGGTGAATGCCATCTTTCTGGTCATAGCGTGTGATGCGCTGTTTTCTGTGATCCTCACGCAGCTTGGTATTTAGGTGTCAGTCATGTCTGAGCCGGTTGAAACTGTGGTTGAGATGAAGGATGTGGTGACCCGTTTCGGCTCCAACCTTGTTCATGATGGTGTAAGTCTCAGCGTCAGAAAGGGAGAGATCTACGGGCTTCTTGGCGGGAGTGGTTCTGGCAAGTCTACCCTGCTAAAGGAGATGATAATGCTGCTGCGGCCTGAGGCAGGGGTAGTAACTGTCCTGGGCAAAGATCTGTCAGCCATGGGAAGGGATGAGGCCCATAGGCTGAGGCGCCGCTGGGGCGTACTGTTCCAGGCAGGGGCCCTCTATTCTTCCCTTACTGTGGCTGAGAATGTGGGTATAAAACTTAGGGAGTATACTGACATGCCGCCAAAGATAATCGATGAGGTGGTAAGGATGAAAATCAGTATGACCGGGCTTCCACCCCATGCAGCGGATCTGTATCCATCACAGCTAAGCGGAGGCATGATAAAACGTGCCTCCCTGGCCCGGGCCCTTGCAATGGATCCGGAGCTGCTATTTCTCGATGAGCCCACGTCAGGGCTGGATCCCGTGGGGGCTGAGGAGTTTGACCGCCTGATTGTCAGGTTGCGCGATGTGCTTGGGCTTACTGTGGTCATGGTTACCCATGACCTGGACTCCATATGGACTATTGTGGATAGGTTTGCCGTGCTGGGCGACAGGAGAGTGATTGCCCAGGGCAGCCTTAGCGAGGTGATTAGTAGTCCCCATCCGGTGATCAGGAAATTTTTCTGGGGGCCACGGGGACGTCTCAGGAGCAGGAATGGAAAGCAGGATTAATTATGCGCTGGTTGGTCTCTTCTGCCTTATCCTTACGGCTGGTCTCGTATATTTTGCCTACTGGCTTGGCACGCACGGGGGCAGGGAATCATACGACTATTACCGGGTCTATATGTCTGAATCAGTGGCAGGTCTCAGCGTTGATGCCTCTGTAAAGTACATGGGGGTGAGTGTGGGCACGGTGGAACACATTGGCATTGACCCGGAAAATGCGCAGCGCGTGGAGCTGGTGCTGAAGATAAGGCGTGGCACTCCGGTAACTGAGGGGACCACTGCTCAACTGAAGTTTTTCGGCATAACCGGCCTTGCCTTTATAGAGCTTAAAGGAGGGAAGGGCAGTGCCCCGCCTCTTAAACCACGGGCCGGGTATATGCCTGTGATCCCCTCACGGCCATCTACGCTAAAGAGAATGGACGAGTCGCTAAGCCTTTTGGCCTCCAAGTCTGCCAAGGCCCTTGAGAAGATCGATCTGGTGCTGAGTGACCGGAACATAAAGAGTCTGGGCCGTCTGCTCAATGAGTATGCAAGGCTTGCAGTTGAGCTGCGTGGTGCTGTCACGGATTTCAGGGGGCTATTGAGCCAGACCTCAGTCACAGAGGATGAGCTTGTGGCTGCTGCCCAAAAGGTTGGGGCAGCCTCTGACAATGTGCGTTTCATGGCAGCAAGAATAGAAGATGTGTATGGCAAGGCAGGCAGTTCCATTGGCAGGGACGTGCATCACAGCCTTGAGCAGCTTGATCAGCTCCTGTTTCAGTTGCAGGGCCTGACCCGGGATATACAGCGCACTGTAAGACATATTGATCAGAGTCCTGCGGATCTGCTGTTCATGAGGACAAATCCGCGACCTGGTCCCGGTGAGCCTGGTTATGGGAATACAGGAGGAAGACATGGGGATTAGGGCCGTTGTTTTTGTAGCACTGTCAGGCCTGCTTGTCGCAGGCTGCATGCCGGCTCCGGTCAAGGCCCCTGCGGTCTATACCATATCGGTTGCAGGGTCGCCGGCAGGGCAGGTTGCAGGGCATCACAGGCGTGGAATATCTGCGTGTAACCATGTGCTGAAGATAATGCCAGTGCGGGGTGATGCGCCTTTTACAGGGACAGGTATCCTGTACAGGGACAGTCCCCACGGGCTTGAGACCTATGCATTCAGCAGATGGAGTGATGCCCCTGTGCAGATGGTAGAAACATATCTTGTGAATGCCCTTGAGGACAGTAACCTGTTCAGGGCCGTGCTTCCTTCATGGTCAGAATCAGGGTCAGATGTCCTTCTTGAGACAGTGGTCACTGATTTCAGCCTGCATATGGATGACGGCAGCAGGCTGTCAGCCGTTATTGCAATGCGTTTTTTCCTTGTTGACAAAGAGAGTGGTAAGCTCTTGGCAACAGAGGAGTTTGTCTCAAGGAGACCTGCCCGGTGTCCGGAAGCACGGTGTGCCGTGGATGCCCTGAACAGTGCGCTTCATTCACTTGTGCATGAGGTGGTATTGTGGCTTGGTTCTCAGGACATTTTCAGCAGGGATTCAACGGCCTTTCTGAAGGCCCTGGAAGTCTCTGAATCAGGGAATGCCTGTATGTAAGGACGGCCTGTATCACAACATACCGTTATCTGAGGTTCTATGGGGATCTGTCCGAGAAACGGAACGTCCATCTCTGCCGCCATGCGTTTCCCGCCATTGGTGGCAAATATGTTGACCTTTTCACCGCATTTGGGACATATGAATCCACTCATGTTCTCGATAATACCAATCACAGGAAGGTTGATCCTGCGGCAGAAGTTAACAGATTTTTTTACATCTGTTATGGCTACCTGCTGTGGGGTAGTTACGATTATTGCCCCGTCCAGATCGTTGATGGACTGTGCCACTGTAAGTGGCTCATCTCCTGTGCCAGGAGGGGAATCAACTATCAGGCAGTCCAGCTCACCCCACTCCACATCCTTCAGAAGCTGGCGGATGGTGTGATACTTCAGCGGGCCACGCATTATCACTGCTTCATCTCCTTTGGGAAGCAGGAAGCCCATGGATATCACCTTGAAGTTGTCATATATGGAGACCGGGAAAAGGGTGTTGTCTGTACCCTGTACATGCTCATTTTCAAGACTGAGCATGGTGGGAATGCTTGGGCCGTGGAGATCCACATCGAGGAGCCCCACTTTTTTACCTGCCTGATAAAGGGCAAAGGCCAGGTTGGTGGATACAGTACTTTTCCCTACCCCTCCCTTGCCGGACATGACAAGGATTTTATGTTTTATCTGGCTCATGCGTTGAGCCAGTTGGGCCTCTTCGTTTTTTTGTCTCTCCTCCATCTCCTTCTTGTTTGACATGGCGCACTGATTTGACATCTCTTTACTCCTCCTTGCTTTCTATACTTTATGTACTGATGCAGGCCGGAGTGCCTTGCCCCGGCCTGTCAACCTGCGATTGTAAACTGTTGTTTGATCGTCTTGAGGGGGTTGTGTAACGTATGGAATTACCGGTTCTTAGGGACGTGGCAAGGTCAGAACCGGATATGGAGAATTGGGCTCTTACTGTGTTTCAGATTAATATTCCATATCTGTAACTTTCCCAAACCGGGGTTTGGGAATGAGAAAAACCTGAATTGAGCGATTCCCAAGTTTGTATGAGATGCAAGTTAGTGTGTATATTCAATAAGTTGAATTTCTGTTCCAATTTTCTTTACAATTGCATCTTTAATCATTTCATAATGTGGGCAGGGAAATCCAACAGGGTTGCCTCGAGAGATACATGATGACAGGACAATTGCTTCCGCACCTCTGTCAATCATGAGCTTTGCCCTTGTAACAGCCCGCTTTCCAGGGCATCCTCCACATGAAAGGACTCCAACTATCTCAACCGGCCCGGTTTCCTCAAACGCCAGTTTGCCGGCTTTGGCAACCTTGAAGCATGAAGTGCCAGGACACATATCCTCGGTTTGTTGACAACGGATTATTCCAATTTTTTTCATGAAGATATCCTTATTTATTTTCTTGTTTATTCGCCAAAAGCACCATACGCCTTTGCCAATTGCTTCTGCATTTTGGGTGTCGTGTAGTATTACCCTGCCATAAACCCCAAGCCGCCAGACAGGCTGGCGGCTTGGGGCGTTAGTGTAGGAGCACAGGCTTGAGGTAGTTGTTACTGGGTATTTTGTGCGGTTTCCAGGTCGTCGATCCTCTTTCGTATGTCTTGAAGTGCCTCTTCAAGGAACTGTTCCTCATTTTGAAGAGCCTCCAGTTCCTCCTTAGGACTATGGGCGTATCCATGATAGGGCCAGGCATAGGGTCCTCTTCCATATCCAAACCGGAAGAAACCACCTCTGCACCAGCCCCCTCTGCCTCTGAAGCCTAACCTTCCGAAGCCTGCATAGCCCCGGCCTCTTACAAAATCGACATTTCCAGGCGCAGAATATCCTGAACAATATCCTGCTCCTCTTCCTGTCTTCGGTCCCAGTCCTGTAGGACCAGTTCTGTCACCACCTGGCATGGCTGACCTCCTGTATCAGATAGGTTGTACGGGCTTTGTTGTATACTGCTTGGCAGTCCCATGTTTTCTGGCGACCAGGACTGCCAAGGTCACTTTGTCTGCAAGCCCTTATCATTTCGGGCATCATTCCCTGTTGTTATGGTATGGGGATGTCTGTCATGGCACCTTCAATGACGATGGCTCCTGAGCGGGTCTTGCCCCCTGCGCCTGTAGCCTTTCTTTCCGTGTCCCGGCATTTGAAATTCGGGACAGATAAGCAAACCTCTTAAAAAGGCGTTCAACACCATCTCTGTTTTGCCTGTCACAAAAGGTACAAGGCAGATGTCACGGGCATTGATCATGTTGGCAACAGGTTCGGATATGGCCCCACACACAACAACCTCTATATTCATGTGCGAAAGCATGGCGATGCGGGATACGATCCGTTCCGAAGGGATCTGTATTTGATACCGTTTCAGAATGGATCCATCCTTCAACTCCACTATCAAAAGCCTCTTTGCAAAATCAAATACAGGTGATATCTCGTCATCCCATACGGTCAAGGCAACTTTCACTTCTGTCACGCTCCTGTGGCACATATTACGCAATGTCCGTGCCAATGCAGGAAAATATGTTTCAGGCCAGGAAATGCTTTCTTTTCAGTGTGTTATGGAGATGTGTGGCAGGGGTCTGCTTGCGGGGTCAGGGTGTGGGGTGGCATTGTTGCGACCGTGTACAGGATCACGGTCGCACGGACGCGACTCTGTGTGCGTGGTCCAGCATGGACGCCTCTATGCGTTCAGGAAACGGGAGCTTGGCAAGGCGTGTTTTGGGTGGTTGTCCTTAAAACCTGCTGATAATCTGTGTGGGCAGGAGAGGTTATACCTCAGCGCCACGGCCAGGTTCTTTGGGTCTGAAACGTCCGTCCGTGCGGGGCAGTTTGATCCCAAGGGCCTTGATCTTGCGGAAAAGTGTGCTCTTGTGAATGCCCAGTTCCCTTGCAGTGGCCAGACGGTTGTAGTTGTTTCGCCTCAGGGCGTCCATGATCATCTGTGCCTCAATGGATTTCAGGTCAGGCACGGTAGCCGTGTTAGAGCCGGATTTCGGGGCCTCCTTGATGGAATCAGGCAGGCATTCAGGTGTGATCTCCCCTTTGGAACAGATTACAAAGGCGTACTCGATGATGTTTTCGAGTTCCCTTATGTTGCCTGGATAGTTGTGTAACATGAGACGGGCTATGGCCTCCTGGCTGATGCCGCTTACATCCTTTTTACGCAGGCGGTTCAAACGGTCAATGAACCGTTTTGCCAGAAGCGGTATGTCTTCCTTGCGGTCCCGTAGCGGAGGGAGTTCCAAACGTATCACATTGATGCGGTAAAAGAGATCCTGGCGAAAGGTTCCGGCATGTACCATGTCCATGAGTTCCTTGTTGGTGGCCGCTATTACACGGACATCTGCCTTTACGCTTTTTGTGGCCCCAAGAGGCTGGAATATCCCGTCTTGCAGCACGCGCAGCAGCCTTACTTGAAAGGCAGGACTAATGTCCCCGATTTCGTCCAGGAAGATGGTCCCGCCTCTTGCAAGCTCAAAGTATCCGGGTTTGTCTTTTGTTGCATTGGTAAACGCGCCTGCCTTGTAACCGAAAAGCTCTGACTCCAGAAGCGTGTCTGGCAGTGCACCACAGTTAACCGGAATAAATGGCTTGTCGCATCTCGGACTCAGGTCGTGGATGGCCCTGGCAAGGAGTTCCTTGCCCGTTCCTGTTTCCCCCTGGATCAATATGGTGCTGTCGCTGTCAGCCACCTGGGGCAGGATGCCGAATATCTTGTGCATGAGTGGACTGCGGCTCACCATGTCTCCAATCTGGTAGCGTGCATCCAGTTCCTTGCGCAGCTCTTCAACCACACTCATGTCCCTGAATGTCTCCACTCCCCCTATGATCGTACCGTCTTCATCCTTTAGCAGAGATGTGGATACCACCACAGGTATCAGGCGCTTCTCGCTGTTTACTATGTGCGTGGAGGTGTCGATGAAAGGCTTTCCCAGCTTCATTGTGCGGCGCAGGGCGCAGTCCGATTCACACATGTTTGAGCGAAAGACCGCCCAGCAGTGTTTTCCAATGGCCTCCTGCCTCGGTATGCCAGTGATCTGTTCGGCAGCACGGTTGAACGAAGTGATACGCCAGTTGTGGTCCACGGTAAATACACCATCAGAGATGCTTTCAAGGATGATCTCTGTGGCGTGTCTGCATATGGGGCGGCTCGGCCTGTCTTTCATGTGATGGCAAGGAGTGTAGCTATGTTCGCTGTGTAGCTGCTCATAGGGCGCTTTGCGGCTCTTGTTGTACAACTGTTTGAAATGTATCTGCTTACAGGGTTCTACAGATACAAGTCAGAAGGCATGCAGGCGTGATCCCTGTAGTTCAGTGGCCTGACATGTAAGCGAAGACTCCGAGACAGGAGATTTGGTCCCTGTGAGCAGATACGTTTGTTGTTGTTGGTTTGTTTTCGATATGGTGACATGATGTTTATATCGCATGCTCAAAAAAGTTCAACTCCTGATGGCCACGGACCCATGCTGGATAGGACACTGGTATGTCTTTTGATGTAGGTTTTTGCATCCATGAGGCAGTTGCTGAAAGTCTGGTTGCTTGAAGGCTAAATGTTCCGCGCAGGTACGCGCGGTGTTGAACCGCTGTTTGACTGGGATCAGGTAGAGTGGTGTGTATGGCACATGATGTGCATTTCCCTAAAGCAACGATAAATGCGTTTGAACTTACACCTGTAATCGTATGGTCCACAATTTTACCAAGGAGTGCTGGTTTTGAAACTGCGTGTCAATACGAAAGAGTCCTGTGTATCTCTCCTGCTGGTATGTGCCTCATTTTTCATCTTGTCTCCATACGCCTTGCCTGTACTGGCAGCACCTGTACAGCGGCCCCAGCTCCTTGTCCACCTCAAATGGACCGGGACTTCCTGGTTCGGCTCCCCAATCATTCACGACCTCGGGACTGGTGACAGAAAGCTCATAGGTACCTTTTACGATATTTTTGTCTGGGACAAGGATTTCAATCTGCTTGCCCGTGCTCCATCCGGCCCAGATTATCCCCACGAGGGACGTATCTATCCGCCGGCAGTCTGTGCTGACCTTGATGGCGATGGTGTGTACGAGGTGGTTGTGGCAAGTGGTAACGGCAAGGTGGCCGCCTATGAGTGGCGTAACCACAACCTGTCTGTAAAGCCTGGATGGCCGGCAAGCACCTGTGATGCCGGTCAGTGCCCTGAGGTAAGGGGCCTTGCAGCAGGAGACCTGGACAATGACGGCAATATCGAGGTGGTTGCCACCACCACACAGACCGCTGGCGGCGCCCAGGTCTTTGTGTTCAACCCTGATGGTTCCCTTTATCAGCCTCCAGGTCTCTCCTTTCCTGCTTGGCCCAGATACAACTCCCTGACAGGCCCTGGAAACGACGCGGATTCCAACGGTCCGGGAAATCATGGCTATGGCTGTTATGGTCTCAACGTGGGTATCGGGAACCTCAATGACGATCCGTTCAAGGAGATTGTGGTCACCTTTGACAATCACCAGATCAACGTCTTCTACCATACAGGTGTAAGCATGCTGGCATCTTCCTATTTTACCAACCGTTCCTCAGAGTACTATGGAAACCGGCTGAACTGGGGGCAGTTTATAAGGTGGTTTGATCCGATGGTGGAGTACAACCACTATCACCTTCATACAGGAGAGTGGCCCAGCCCAGCAAACGAAAAGTGGATGCAGTGGACCGACTCACCTCCGTCAGTATCTGATATCAACGGAGATGGACGAAACGAGGTGGTGGCAGTGTCAAACGTGGAGATGAACATCCCGTATGAGACTGTGCATCACTCCATAATGGTGCTCGAAGGATGTTATGGAGATGGAGATATGAGCGCGAGAAGGCTTCCGGGGTGGGAGTATTTGCCATCATCAGGCCATCCGCTCAGCCGTGAGGGCCATACCTGGTATCCGCCTCCAAATCCTCCGGCCCCTACGGTTGTTGATATCAATGGCGACGGACAGAGGGAGATACTGTATGCTGCCCATGACGGTTACATCTACTGCACATCATCCAATGCTGAACAGCTCTGGAGGTTTGATTTCAGGCATGGACGCGCCCTGATGTATGCCTCTGAGGTGATGGTGGCAGACCTCAATAAGGATCAGGTGCCTGAGCTGGTGTTTACCACCTATGGTGACCCTGACAGCATCGTCCCGGGTGTAGCCCACGGCTACCTCATGGTGCTGGATCACGACGGAAATGTGCTCCATGATATAGAACTCCCTGAGCAGGGCACCAATGGCAACGGCAAGGGGGCTCCTGCGGCCCCTACCATAATGGACCTCAACGGTGACGGGACCCTTGAGATCGTGGTCCAGACCTTTGGCGCCGGATGTTTCGTCTATACGGTGCCGGGTTCAGCAGAAAATCTCCTCCTGTGGCCCACAGGAAGGGGGAATTACCTGCGGGACGGAAGACCCTGGCCGCAGCAGGCAGTGCCTGACATAAGGGCCTTTGCCACTGAATTCGGCGCTGACACATGTACCAATGACAGGGACTGCATACAGGACATGGACAGGGACGGAGATGTGGATGGAAGAGATCTCTGTTTAATTGCAGATAAAACAAAATTCCCCATAATCTGAAACACCTGAATTCAGGTTTTTGGTATCAGACTGAACCTGCAAGCCCCTGATACATGGCACAGGCAAGGGGAGGAGACTCTTGGTTGTAAAACAGCCTGGAAGGGCACTCCCCAGGACACCTGCCATCAAGAGGACATGTGCCGCACGTTTTTGACTGGAGGCGTATTTGTTGCAGTACGGATATGCATGTAATGCCGGGGCTGAACACTGTCCCCATGCGGAAGCGGCTGTCTCTCATGGTTTGTCCGCAGGGATACAGGCCTCCATCAGGAGATACCGCAAGGCTATGGCCTGATGCGGCATGGCAAAACGGCCCCCTGCGGCCGGCCTTCCTGCAGAGGTCAAGCTCTCTAAGGGCTATGGGATGTTCTCTCCTGGAATTGATACGGGCCAGGGTCTCGCAGAGCCTCCTGGTGCCTGAACGAAGCTTTTCGGCAGAGGGAAAAGATATCCTGCCTGATCTGGCCCTCCCCCGGTTTACCAGCAGGTCAAGCCCCATTCCCATGCAGCAGGAAAAACCGCCAAGCAGCAAGGCAAGGGTGTGAAGGTGGCCTACGTTTTCCGCTGTGACCACAGTTGTGACCCTGAATGGGATACCCTCCTGTTCAAACAGTTTCATGCCTTTAAGTGTCTCTGTGGCCTTTCCCCTGATACTGTCCTGCAGATCAGGGGGACCATCGAGACTTATCCCTACCTGTATGTCATGTCTTTTTATGATCCGGGTGAGCTGTGGTGTTATCAGTGTTGCGTTGGTCTGGAGGGCAAGCATTGTCCTTCTGCCTCTGCTGGTGCAGAGATACGCCGCGTGTTCTATCATGTCCGGCACAAGGCATGGCTCACCGCCTGAGAGCTGGACAAGCGCCTGATGGTCTGGAGAGAGTAGGGCGAATGCCCTTTCCATGGTCTCTGCTGACATATCCTCTCCGTGGCCGCCTGCCTTCATGTAGCAGTACCTGCAGTGCAGGTTGCATCTTTCTGTAAGGGCCAGGATCAGAAAACGGGCATCCCTTGTCAGACAAATATCCGTCTCTGGAGGCTGGGCAGGTTGAGCCATCATCCATGTGCCCACAGCACACGGGCAAGAGCTGCCTTCTGAAGGCGTATCTTCTGTTCCCATGCTGGAATATCCCGGAAGCTGAACTCAAAGACCACCTGTTCAGGCTGGATCATCTCAACGAAACGTCCGACTTCAGGCATTGTGAACGGATCGTGGGGATCGATTCTGCCCACGTGCTTCCTTGCCACAGAGAGCCTTGCCCAGAAGTCGTCTCCGGGGTTTAAGGGGGGCTTTCCACCTGTACTTTTCCGTATGTATTCTCCGCTCAGGCTGCATGTCAGATGCAGGGCCTTTATCTCGTGTCTCAGCGTCCCCATATCCCTGGCGCGCGAAATGAGGTACTCTATGGCATCAGGCTCATTGACGTTTACACTGCCAGAGCAGTTAAGCATATGGCCGGTATCAAGTACAATGCCGCACCTGTCATAATCCATCTTTTTTCGCAGATATTCATATTCCTCTGGATGATCGAGCCTGAACGAACCTGGCCACCAGAGATTTTCAAATAGCAGCCAGCCGGTATAGCGGCTTTTTTTCAGTGCCTGGTTCAATATCTCGGCGCAGATGTCAATGGTCTCCTGCCAGTGCCATGGGAACTGCCAGTCATACACATGATCAAGGTCACACTGGGCGGGGTGAAACACGACGGTGCGGCATTCAAGTGTTTCCGCAAGGTCAAGCTGCGTGACGTAGGTATTTACGATACACTCTCTGTCCCTGCCCCCGTAAAACATCTGTACGTTGTCCATGCTGCCGAACTGCTTCTCAAGGGCATCCATGTCCTGTCTCCACATGGCGCGGAGGAATATGAAGAAACGCAGGTGAATACTGTGAACCAGCTCTGACGGCATGCATTCAAACGGGTAGTCACCTACTGGAAGGAGTTCTATTCCATCAAAACCGTGTCCGCGTACAAAGGCAGCGATCCTGGTCCAGTCGTTTTCAAACAGCGCCAGGTCTCTTTTGTGTGTGGAGAAGTTCAGGAGTTTCAGGGTGTCCAATCTTTGTTCCATCACCTACGTGTCACGGGCCTGGCACCTTTCCCCTTCGCTATCAGGAGGATCAGGCCACTTGTCTGAAAAGCCTGCTGCCATGGACTTCCAGCACAGGTGGAGAAAGGAGTCGTTGTCCGTCTCTGTGGCAGAGTTCCCAAGCCTCTCCCTGTACTCCTCCATCCTGTCATAACGTCCGCCAATGGCACAGGCCACCTGTGCGGCAGCAGCGCCCATTATCTCCTGCCAGCACGAGACCGGAAGTATTCCCCACGAAAACCTGTCACGTATGTGTACCATGCCTGATACTGCCGCTACTACTACAGGGTCCCTGATCACTCCTCCAAGGTTGTTCCGCAGTACCTGGGCCAGACTGCCTTTCATGTACCCGGCAATGCCTTCTGTCATGGAACTCCTGGTGCATCCAAAACGTTCCAACAGTATCTTTACACTGCACTGCCCCTGAGGGGTCAGGCAGTTCTGTTTGGCCAGGGTCTCCTTTACCCCCCTGATGACAGACAGGCCGATGAGCTCTCCAAGTTTCCCATGTTTTCCGGCCCAGCCGAGCCTGTACCCCTCTCTGTCAGGGGCAGCCACTACGATCTGGTCTGTGCCGGTACCTGTGGCAAGGCCGTCTGAGTAGCGTGAGTTCACTGAAAGTTCCTGGAGGGCTGCTGTTTTTGCCTCGGTTGCCATCATGATGGTTCGGACCAGAGCAGCCTCTGTCAGTGGCCTGTTGATGAAGAGCATTATGTTGATGGTCCCTGCCACAGGGGCAGTGGTCTTGAACGGGGGATCCAGTCTCTGGAATCCGTCCTCTGTCTCATATACCGATGCTGGATCCCCGGCCCTGCCCGCGTTGGTCTCAACTCCCCCTGTAACGATGGCCCCAACTTCAAGCTCCCTGAAACCTTCTCTTGTAAAGGCCGCATGGTGCATGTTGGCCGCTGTCCCCATGGTGACGCATTTGGTGGCAGGAAGCCCGTGGGGTTCGCAGATCATACGGCGGTATTTCTCTGGCTCCCTTATGGGAAGCCCCCTGTGGTGATCCTTTGGTTCACAGCTCTGGTGGTTAATAACGTATTCCATATCCTTTTGTATCCCCCCTGCGCACCTGCAGGTGGAGATCACCATGTGAGGCTCGAGGAGTTTGGCAAATATGATCTTGTCTTCCCTGTGTACTTCGACAGTGTCAAAAAAGGTTTCAATACGCATTTTTTTAGTCCCTTGCCCTGTTCACACAGTAGAACGCGAACACGAAACAGCCTGCGCCAAGGGCAGCAAGCAGCCATAATGAAAAATGATCCACCGGCTCTCCAAGTGCCGCTGCCCTGATGGCCGTGGACGCATGGGTGAGAGGAAGCAGTCCAAGCACACCCTGAAGCCAGTGCGGGAGGCGTTCGATGGGAAAGAAGGTGCCGCCAAGAAATGCCATTGGCGTGATCACGAAGCTGGTAAGCAGGCTCTGGTCAGCGTGGTTTCTCACAAGCATTGCAAGGGCCACGGCCAGGGATGCGAACAGAAAGCTGTCAAGCAGCACGGGTATCCAGAAAAGGGGGCCGCAGTGAAGCCTGACCCCAAAGAGTCTGCCAAGACCAAGTATGATAACAATGCTCATGAGCGCACGGGTGATGCCTGCCATTACCTCGCCTGCCACATACCCCTGGTTGCTGATGGGGGCTGCCTGAAACTCGTCGAATATGTGCCAGTAAAAGCGGGAAACGTTTATGTCTGTGGCAATGGAAAATGCCTGGGTCATGCTGGACATTGCCACAAGGCCAGGAAGCAGAAACTGCAGATAAGTCACATGGCCATAACGGATATCCCCGCCCATGGCATAACCAAATGTCACGAGATAGAGCAGGGGAGAGATGGACTGCCCGGCGACCTGGCGCATTAACCTGCGTTTCAGGATTAGCATCTCCCTGCGGTAAACAGCAAGCCAAGCCAAGGTCATGCCCGTCCGTCCTTTCCCACCTTTTTCCCTGTGAGCTGCAGAAAGGCGTCCTCTAAGTTTACCCTCCTGAGGGTGAATGGCCCGTAGGCCCTGAAATGGTCTGCCTCGTCCCTGCTCCTGAAATATGTGGTTTGCATCTCGTTATCCCTGACCTGATCAATTGCCCACGTTCCGATACCCTGCATGAGGCGTAAGGGTGTGTCCATGGCGACTATCCTTCCCTGGTCTAAGAATGCCACCCTGTCTGCCAGAAACTCCGCCTCTTCTATGTGATGGGTGGTAAGAAATATGGTGGTCCCCTGCTGCTGTATCTTTTTTATCATGGCCCATATCCTGCGTCGTATGGCTGCGTCGAGCCCCACGGTGGGTTCATCGAGAAAGAGTATTGCCGGTTCGTGCATCAGGGCACGGGCTATGGTGACACGGCGTTTCATGCCACCGGAGAGCCTCTTTATCAGAGAGTCTGCCTTGGAGCCCAGGTCAAAACAGTCAAGTAACACATCTGTCCGGTTTTTGCGCTTCCTCCTGTCCATTCCAAAGAGCTGTCCGTGCAGGTCGAGATTTTCCACGACAGTCAGTTCCTGGTCCAGATTTATGTACTGGTGGACCACGCCGAACTGCCGTTTTGCTGATATTGGCTCCTGCTCAATATCATAACCGCCAAGCCTTGCGCTTCCTGCGCTCATGCGGGTGAGGCCGGTGAGGATGCGGATGGTGGTTGACTTGCCAGCGCCGTTGGGGCCAAGGTATGCGAAGAGTTCACCTGCATAAACCGAGAGGTCTATGCCCCTGAGTGCCTCAGTGCTTCCGTATTTTTTTCTCAGGTCCCTGGTCTCTATCATTATGTCAAGCGGCCTGTTCATTGTGTTGCAGAACCAAGAAGCGCGTCCATGCTTCCCGGTATATCCATCAGGGGCTGGCGCCTTATGCGGTGGGGGAGCGCAAGGTCCATGGCAGTGGAGATGTCGTCAGGGTTTACTTCATGGTGTCCATGCCATGCGGCAAGGGTCTTTGCTGTTTTCAGGACGATTATGTCTCCCCGGTGTCCGTCGATTCCGACCTTGACGCAGTTTTCGGCTATCTCTCTCAACTGATCCTGGCCAACGGTTATTGAGTCAAGCATGGCCCTTGCCCTGACTATGCGTTCCGAAAGTTTTTCTGATGCCTCCTGCCACCTGGCGCAGAAGGCGTCAGGGTCCTGCTCAAACGCGATGCGTCTCTTCATCACCTCCACCCGCTGCTCCACTGACTCTATGCCGGAGACAGTCACGCACAGGCCGAAACGGTCCAGTAACTGTGGCCTCAACTCTCCCTCTTCAGGATTCATGGTGCCCACAAGGGTGAAGCGGGCAGGGTGAGAAAAGCTGATTCCCTCACGTTCTATGGAGTTTACCCCCATGGCAGCGGCATCAAGCAGTATGTCCACCACATGGTCGTCCAGCAGGTTCACCTCATCTACATAGAGAATGCCCCTGTGGGCCCTGGCAAGAAGGCCGGGCTCCACCTTTTTTTCTCCCTTTTTTAGCGCATGCTCAAGATCAAGGGTGCCTGCCACCCGGTCTTCTGTGGCCCCAACCGGAAGCTCTATCACGCTCGTCTTCCGCTTCCTTGTATCAATTGCCTCCAGAGGTGCTGGCTCTGTGCCAAGTTGTTTGCAAAGCTCCACATAAGTCTCATACTCAGTGGCAGGATCAAGGGGAAAGGCAAACCCCCTGATCACCTCGATTTCAGGCAGTATCTCTGCCAGTGCGCGTACTGCAGTAGACTTTGCCGTTCCCTTTTCACCCCGTATCAGCACCCCTGAAAGCCCCGGGTTTATGACATTAAGCACCAGTGCCAACTTCATCTTCTCCTGTCCTACAATGGCCACAAAGGGGTACTGGTGTAACTTTCCGTTTTCGTTCATCTGATCTGGTTTCCTCTCACTATGTGTACGAGCTCTTCTGCCTGAAGGTCCTTTATCTTGAAGTAGCTGCCCCCGAGTGCTGCGGCAAGACGGGAGGCAAGGTCAAAGGTTACAACGCCTTCCTCTTCCGTATCCACCACAATGTATGTCGCGCGCTTTTCCTTGCCCATGGCAGAGGCCATTTTAAGCATCTCGTCCACAGGCCTCTCCTTTCCAATACTTACGTTGCACTTGCCGTCTGTTATGATGATGACAATGGGGCGTGCCCATGGCTCCTTGGAAAAATAGTTTCTCAACTGTTCGTAGCCTTTTGCAAGCCCAGCAGAAAGTGGCGTGCGTCCACCAACAGGCATCTCTGCAAGCAGCTTTCCTGCAAGCTCTACAGATCCTGTTACAGGCAGGTTCAGCCACGCGCTGTCGCGTCTGAAGGAGACCATTGCCACCTTGTCCCTTTTCTGATAGGCGTCAAGCAGCAGGGACATGACAGCCCCCTTGGTCGCGGCCATGCGTCCCCGTGCGCCCATGGAGCCTGATGCGTCCACAATAAACAGAAGCAGGTTTCCCAGACGTCTCTCACGTATCCTGTATCTGAAATCCTCAGGGCAGAGGTTTATCATGAGACTTCCGCCCCGCGCCTTCTGAAACGGGGCCGCAGCCCTTATTGTGGCATCAAGGGCAATGTCTCCATGTACTCCGTTCAAACCGGCCCTTGTGTATCTGCCCTGTTTCTGTGACACCCTTGAACGCGACCTCCGGCCTGATCCCCGTCTGACCACACGGTCCCTGCTGACTGAAAACCTCCGGACCCTGAACTGAGGTCCGATATCAAATACCTGCTCAAAGGACGATGAGCTGCCTTCATCGTCCATGTCCTGCCCCTGGCTGCTGTTTGTTTCACCCCCTTTGTCTTCAATATCCTGCTGGCCACAGTCTTCAGCAGGCGATTGGGATTCATTCTTGTCCTGGGGGACAGATTCAGGCGAGGCCCCCTGGTTATCAGACGTATCAGCATCATGCACATGCTGCGGCCCGTCCTGTTTCCTGTCCATGTCAGGAGAGTCTTCCTGAGAGTCTTCCTGCCCTGGCCTGTCAGCAGCAGGAGGAGGTGAGGCGTCACGAAGCCTGTGAACCAGCACCATTGCCGCGATCTCTCTGACGTGCCTGCCGGTAACCCTGCTGGCCCCTTCCAGTGCTGCCACTGCCCTTGCTGCCTGCTCCATGACCAGATCAGCCCTGTGGCCTGCAACGTGATTTTCCATACATAGGTTTGCGATAAAGGAACGCACGGTACTGTCCAAATGCACCAGGGCGAGCTGGCGGCGTGCCTCTGAAATGGTCTGCCTGAGCCTCCGGGTCTCTTCCCTGAATTCCCCTCTGAAACCGGCAGGATCGTTGTCAAATCTCTCGCGCTGTTCCACCAGGCGTACCCTGTCTTCGATATCCTGGCACGCCCGTACCTCAACACACAGGCCGAAACGGTCAAGGAACTGCGGCCTCAGCTCACCCTCTTCAGGGTTCATGGTGCCAATCAGGGTAAACTGTGAGGGGTGAGACAGGCTGATGCCCTCACGTTCAATGATGTTCATGCCAGATGCCGCTGCATCCAGTACGAGGTCAACAATATGGTCGTCAAGCAGGTTTACCTCATCCACATAGAGTATCCCCCGATGGGCCTGGGCAAGAAGGCCGGGCTGCAGCACCGGACGGCCCGTGCTGACTGTGGCGGCAAAGTCAATGCCACCTGCCACCCGGTCTTCTGTGGCGTTGAGCGGAAGATTTATTACCTGCACCGGGCGTTTGGTCCCGGCGGCCTGATATCCATTCCGGCATCTGGTGCAGTATGGACAGGCTTCCTGCTGGTTTGACGGTTCCAATGAGAATGAGCATCCCCGAACTACCTGAATCTCTGGCAGAAGCTCTGCAAGCCCACGTACAGCAGTGGACTTTGCAGTGCCCTTTTCGCCTCTTATGAGTACACCGCCCACAGCAGGGTTTACAGCGCACACAAGAAGTGCGCGTTTCAGCTCATCCTGCCCAATGATGGCGGCAAACGGGTAAGATTCAGTCATGAAACTCCCTGTTATCCTTAAATAAAGAAATACCCCTGCCTGTTTTCATCAAGAAGAGAAACAGATCCGGTGCAGTGTAAAGTTTTTAGAGGCCGACGGGTGGTGAAAATATAGGAAGGTTTTCACTCTGTCCTCTCCTCAATATCTCCTTCTATTTCAAGATACATGTCCCTAAGCTCCTGTTCCATGTCACTGTCTGCCTTCCACATCCCCCTCGCTATGGCCTCAAGCAGCTTGTCTATGATGTTCTGAAGTGCATGGGGATTGACCTGCTGCATCCATTCCTTCATATCCTGGTCAAGGGCGTATTTTTCAGCTATTGCCTCATACATCCAGTCTTCAATGACCTCTGCGGTTGCATCCCAGCCAAATACCACATCCATCATGTGCGATATGTCTCCAGCCCCCTTGTAGCCATGGCGTCTCATGCCCTGAAGCCACTTGGGATTAATGAGCCTTGAACGCAGCACATGCCTTGCCTCTTCAAAGGTGGTACGCATCCTTACCCTGGCAGGGTCAGCACTGTCTCCCATTATGGCAAGGGGAAGGGAACCGCGCACGTTTCTTGCCGCTGCAATAAGGCCTCCATAGTAGTTGTAATAGTCTGTGCAGGACATCATGTCGTACTCCCTGGAGTCCTCGTTCTTGACTGTCACATCCATACGGGAAAGAAGCCTGCGAAAGTTGGCGGGTTTCCGGTCGCCATAGCTGCCCTTTCCGTACGCATGGGCAGAGTAGCGTATGTAGATATCTCCAAGTTCTTCTCTGGTCTTCCAGTTTTTCGATTCAACAAGTTCGGCTACACCTGCGCCATAGGTGCCAGGCGGACAACTGAAGACCCTGAATGTGGCCTCACGCATTGCCTGCTCCCTGTCCATGCCCTGACGCATGTACTCCTCCATGTCTGAGAGCACGTTTCGGCGAATCACATTTGACTCCAAAGGCTCCTCCAAGGCAGCTGCTATTGCTACGGCCTCGTCTATCTGCTCCATGAGGTTTGGAAACGCGTCCCTGAAAAAGCCGCTGACCCTTGGTACCACGTCTATCCTCGGCCTCCCAAGCTCTTTCAAGGAAATGGCCTCTATGCCTGTGACCTCCCCACTGGTCCTGTGCCACACGGGTCTGAGCCCCATGAGGTAGTAGATCTCGGCAATATCATCACCTCTGGTCCGCATGGTGGCACCGCCGTAGACCAGTATCCCTACTGAATCAGGATATTTCCCCGTCTCCTGGAGATAACGTTCAAGCAGGGCATCTCCCAGCCTCTTTCCTGTCTCCCATGCAGAAGGGGATGGTATCTTCTTGGGGTCAACCGAATAAAAATTCCGGCCTGTGGGGAGGATGTCCGCCTGTCCCCTGGTAGGGGCCCCTGATGGCCCGGGTCTTACGAATCTGCCTGACATGGCTGTGATTGAGGCGTCAAGCTCCTCCTTGCAGAGCGTTATGTTGGGTACAAGCACCTCTGCAACATAGCGGAGCACCTGTTCAACTCCAGGGGAGGTGGAGATGACTGCCACTGATGCAGGATCAAAATCGGAAGCAGAGAGCCTTGATACAAGCTCAACCGCCTTTTCGTGGGCCTCTGCCATGATGTCTCCGCCCGTGCGGTTTCCATACTGTTCAAGACGTCTGCCCCTGTTTTCAAGCAGGTGGTCAAGGTCGAATCCCATCTCCTCAAGGATTGCCTGCCTGAGAGACGGTACATCCCCGTTATCTATACGGGTAAGCTGTACAATGAACTCCACAAGCCTCTCCCCTTCAGGAGGCATGCCAAGGGTGTGAAGCCCGTCATTGATCATGGTATCCGAAAGCTCGTGGAGGTAGCTGTGGAGCTTTTCAAGGAACTGGTCGAATGCGGCCATTGCCTGGTCCCTGCGTATGTCTATATCGCGGTGCAGGTTTGCCGCCTCTACTGCCTCCCATATCATGGGCTTCAGGACAGAGAGTTTCGTTGGGTCTTCGGATGCCGCAAGGTGCCACTCTTCAAGCAGGTTTTCAATGCCGGCCAGGTCTTCGTAAAGGTCCGCATTGGTGGCTGCCGGGGTGAGATGGTCAATTATGCAGGCAAAACTCCTGCGTTTTGCCTGGGTACCTTCAGACGGGTCGTTTATGATGTAGGGATAGACGTTTGGAAGCTCCATTATGGCAAGGTCAGGATAACAGCTTTCTGAAAGGCCCAGGGCCTTTCCTGGCAGCCATTCAAGGCTTCCGTGCTTTCCCACGTGTATCACCACATCTGCCCTGAACCTGTCACGTATCCAGCGGTAATGGGCCAGGTAGTGATGAGGTGTGGAGAGCCAGGGGTCGTGATACAGCTTGTCTATGTTTTCCAGGCGGCCGCGGGGCGGCTGTATGGTGATATACATGTTGCCGTTTATAATGCCAGGAAAGAGGAGCGTTGCGTCATGCACGAACAGTTCGCCTGGGGGCTTTCCCCAGTCCTCTCTCATCTTGTCCCGTACGTCTGCAGGAAGCTCCCTGTCCCACTTCATATACATTTCAGGTCCGGCAGTTGCTTCAGCCCTTTCTGCCATGCGTTCAGGGGTTATCCAGCGCCTGTCTGTGGTCATCCTGCCAAGCAGTTCCTGTGAAAGCTCATCTCCTGATCCATAGTTTTTATCAATGGTGTATCCTTCCTGTTTCATGCGGTCCAGCAGGGCCTTCACAGAGGCAAAGCTGTCCAGTCCTGCAGCGCAACCTATGCGGTCGTCGCGAGGGGGATAGTGATGAAAGATGATGGCAACCCTGCGGCTGCTGTTTTCAGTGCGTGACAGTCGTGCCCAGTTCAGGGCAAGCCGCGTCATCTTGTCAACACGTTCCGGAATGGGACAGTTGCGGGTTATCAGTCCGCCTGTCACAGGGCACTGCTCCTGCTGTTCCCGTGTGGCAACGGCAACTGTTATGAGATTTCCGTCAAATTCGGGCTGGGCAGCAGAAAAGCTCACGTCCATGCTGCTCATGCCCTGCTGCGACTCCTGCCATGCCGAAAGGGATGACATGGACATCATGGCCTGGATCACAGGCACCCCAAGCCTTTCAAGAAGTTCTCCATACTCAGGGGCTGTAAGGGTTAGACTGAAGAGGAGAGGATTTATCAGTACCTGTATCCGCGCCTTGTGGCCGTCCATGAAGAAGTGCTCGACTATGTAGTCAGCCCCCTTGTTTCCGCGTTCTTTGTCCTTGTAACGCAGATGGAACACCGGAATCACATTTGCGCCCTGGGCCTCGATGCTCCTTATAATGGCATCTATGAAAGAGAGGTTGTTGTTCACCCAGTAGGTCTGGTAGAACCAGAGCCCAACTGTAAGTCTTTCAGACCGCACCTTTTTTTTCAGATACTCCTCAAGCCCGGGCACCCCTTGAAAATCAGGATGATATATCCCCTGGTCAGGTAGTTCCACAGGCGGTTCCGCAGTGGTCCTGTCCCCGGTGGCAAGGCCATTCAGAAAGTGAAGCAGCCGCACGAAATTCAGGTGGCCTCCCTGCCTCATGTAGGCACTTATGGTGTTCCATTCCTCTGATCCAAAGGCCGTGCTGTGCTTCCTGGCTGCCTCAACGGCGTCCTCGTCCCCTCCAGCCGGCTGGATGTGGATCATGGGCCGCTTCTGTGGCGGGGTCTTTCCAATGGCATCCACAAAAGGGCCGAATGCAGGACAGGATGCCTGTCCGCCATGCAGGTTTATGATTACTATGTCAGAGGAGAGGGCTGAACGCACAAAACGCTCCTGCTGAGCCCTGTCCACAAGCTGGGTCTGTGTCCTTGCAGTAACATTTACCTGGCCACCCTCCTTGCGGTAGGAAGTGACGGCGCTTCCCAGGCAGCCAAGCTCCATGCCACCCGATGAGAAGTAGCACAGGGAGAAACCCGCATTTCCGCTCATATCCTCTCCTCCATGACTTCAAGTAGTTGGCTCGTTGTGTTAACAGGGGTCAGACCGCATAATCGGGTCTCATCCGGAGCGGTGTCCTGCTGCCTCAGGCTGAACACCGGCTTTCCAAGGGTAGCCGCATGCTCTATGAGCTGGAGGTTGTTCTTATAGGCTCCTGACGCGTAAAATCCAGTGTCGATTACAGCCTGGCACTTTGAGATTCTGGTCAGGGCCTGTGCCAGTGTCTCCACAGGTATGGCGCTTTCAGGCGGATGGACAATACATTCGGCCCCGAGCCCCTTTGCCACAAAGCAGTCCAGATCATTTGATAGCAGCACGCCTGTTGACAGGGCGTATCCCTGTTTGGCAAGCGTGCGATAAACGCTTGCGCCTGTACCCATGCCTGCTACCACAAATACCCTTCCCCTGTGGCAGTCGCCTCTGAGTTCAATGGAGCCGAGGTGACTGCTGAAGCAGGCAGAGTCAAAGTCATAGAGTGTGGAGACGTTTGCAGACGTGAGCACCTCTTCGGGGTATCCGAAGTGGGTGATGACGCCGTCCTTCACCAGTGCCACCCTGTCCGACACCTTTGACGCTATATCAACGTCGTGAAGGGAGGCTATGACAGCGATGCCCTCTGACTGGCACAGGTGCCTGAGTATGGTCATGACCTCCATGCGGTGTTTGAGGTCAAGGTGGGCCGTAGGTTCGTCAAGGAGCAGGATGGCAGGCTCCTGGGCAAGGGCACGCGCCACCAGCACCTTCTGTTTCTCTCCGTCACTGAGGCTTGCAAATTCCCTGGACTGCAGCTCCTCTGCGTGTACTGCCCTGAGACAGCGTTGTACCACCTCTCTGTCTCGCTGGCTGAGCCTGCCGAGAAAGTCTGTGTGCGGGTAGCGTCCAAGGGCCACAAACTGGAAGACATTGAACAGTGGAGGAGATACCTTTTCTGTAAGGACCACTGCCATGATTCTGGCAAGTTCTGCCTGCCGGATATCTCTTATGTCCCGGCCATCAATTGTGATGGTGCCTGATACGGGCTGGAGGTGCCTTGACAGGGTCCTGAGAAGGGTGGTCTTTCCTGCGCCGTTCGGGCCAAGGAGTGTAACAAACTCGCCCCTTTCAATACCTATATTGATATCCCGTATTACAGGGGCGTTTTTATATCCTACAGAGAGTCCTTTGCATTCCAGGACACTTTTTCCTCTTTTTTCAATATGGCGTGTCATAGCTGCACCTGTTTTTTCATAAGCAGACGTATCACTACCGGTGCGCCAAAAAATGCAGTAATGGCTGATAAGGGGAGTTCTACAGGAGAGAGCAGGAAACGGGCTGCAAAGTCACATCCGCTTGCCACCAGTGCGCCAAAGAGCAGGGTGGCGGGGATGAGTACGCGGTTGTCAGAGGTGGAGAAGACCATGCGTGCCATATGAGGCACGGCAAGGCCAATGAATGCCACAGGGCCTGCCATGGAGGTGATCATTCCTGCAAGGGCGCACGCGCAGAACAGTATGGCCATGCGGAGACGCCTGACGTCTATTCCCATTGAAAGTGCGTATTCCTCGCCGAGCAGCATGGCGTTGAGCGGTTTTGCCATGAGATATACAGACATGACGAGCAGGGACCCAATGCCTGCCAGGAGCCATATCTCAATCCACTTGAAACCTGAAAAGCTCCCAAGTTGCCACAGAACAAACCCCTTTACCTGCTGTTTTTCAGCAAGTGCCATGAGTACGGCGGTTACAGCGTGGCACAGATAGCCCATCATAAGGCCCATTATCAAGAGGGTTATCCCGTTTTTCACCCTTGCGGCAATGGCGACCACCACTGCCATCACGCCGTATGCGCCTGCTATTGCTGCCAGTGCCGTGGCAAAGGGGCCCAGAAAGGCAATCTGAAGGGCAATGGATGTTAGCATCACAAGTGAGACCATGAGGGTGGCACCGGATGAAATGCCGAGGATGAATGGGCCAACTACCGGGTTCCTGAAATAGACCTGGAGCAGAAGGCCGGAAACGGCAAGCCCCCCTCCGCAGAGTACGCCTGCCAATGCCCTTGGGAGTCTGATCTTCCAGACAATGAGGCTTTCGGTGGAGCCATCAGGCCTTATCAGGCAGTGCCAGAGTCTGGAAAGTGACAGAGGAACGCTCCCCCAGCAGATATTCAAGAGCACCAGGGCAGCTATGGAAGCGGCAAGGAGCATGAAGATGGTCGTATGGGAAAGTGCGGTATGGTGTGACAGGTCATGCCTGTATGCTGAAAGTTTCTGGCCTATCATCTTGCAGCCCCTTTCTCTGCATTCGTGTGGCCTTGTGCGGCCTTTGTTGCAGCACGCCTCTCTGTGTGTGCCTGCCTGCTGTTCTTTTGTACAGGGTCTCTGTCCGGAAGGGGCTGGAAGTAGCGCAGTTCATATCCCGGATAGAGATCCGGATGTATTATGGCTGCAAGTTCCAGGAATATCTCATCCAGTTTGTCACCTGACTGGGCGTATATAGGAAGTGGCGCATACACCCTGCCCCCTGGGCCAAGGGGTTTTATCCCTGCGATAATGGGGTTCATGCGGGCAAGTGCCTGTTTTGACGTGGCCCCTGTCTCAGGGGTACGGTACGTGAAGTAGATATCCGCGTCCTTTCCGCTGTACAGAAAGCGCTCAAGTGATATCTCAATGCATGATGTGCCGTAGATGTCCTTAAACAGGTAGCCGCCATTTACTATGGTCACAAGCTCACCTATCCATGCATTTCCAGGCTCCACCAGTACCCGTTTTTCATATATGTCTCCCCACATGACCTTGGGTTTCTCAAAGGCCGAGGCAGTCCTGTTCCTTATATCCGATAGTGCAGCGCTGATGCGGCTGAAGTAGGCATCTGCCTCCTTCTCCCTTCCAAAAAACGGGGCAAGAAACTTCACAAAACTCATGCGCGCGCTTAGGCACATGGCGACCGGCGTAGTGGTAATGACGCACGCTATGCCAAGCTCATCGCACATGGGAATGATGGACGGATCCCATGTGAGCACAAGTTCAGGCCTCTGTTTTTTGAGGAGTTCAAAATCAATGGCATTGGGATAGCCTATCCATGCGATCTTTCCTGACTTCATACCCCTTATCACACTGTCCACATACCACTTGTCCACAGGCTGGGTTACTCCCACAAGGGTATCTTCCAGCACTCCGAGGACGTTAAGTGTTGCCACGTCAAAGGCACTGTACGCCACTACCCGTCTGACAGGTGTGCGTATGATCATGGTTGGGGCATAACCTTCAGGTGCAGGCGCACCGCGTGGTACAAGGGCAAGGGTGCGGCCCGCTCCGTCCCGGACCAGGGTCAGTGTATCGTTCACCCTTGTGACACTGAACGCCCCTATCTGCAGAAACGATTTCTTCTTGGGATCTGTACTGCGGTCACAGGCAGAAAGGGCAGGGAAGATCATGACAATAAGGATCATAGCAATCCACCTGTTTTTCAGCATGCATGCCTCCTTTCTGCCCGCAGGCGCGGATGCAGACAGAGGTATCCTGTCAGTCCTGTAACAAAGACAATTATTCCGGCAATGTAGATCATCATGCCTGGGTCCTTTCTGATGTCGATTACCACGTACCTCCTGCTGTTTATGGCGCCTTGCCTGCTGGGCGCAAATTTTTGCAGGAACAGGGCATACCCCCGGAACAGGCCAGGACTGTTGAAGCCGATATCAAATGTGCGTTTCCCCGATTTATCCTCTGCACGTATTCTGATCCTGGGGGTTATGACACTTCCGGAAAAAGCCTCCAGACGCGTGCCTTTATAGACGGGAAGTTTCATTGAGACCAGCTCAAGCCTCAGAGGGGTGTTGGGGACTGCACTTGTCCTGCCCGGTATCAGCACAATGCCTGATTCCGTCTGTCCCAAGGTGTAGCTTGCAAGATAGCCCGCAAGAACAAGCACCATTCCTGCATGCATCATATGGATCAGTAATGAAAAAACTGTCCGCTGCTTCCTGGGTCGGGTGCGTGTGTCCTTCAGCCTGAGAAGCCTTGATACTGTGCAGCAGAGGGTATTTACTGCGAGAAGGGCTGCAAAAAAGAGAAACAGAAAGAACCATGCCGTGTATTGCAGGTGTGCTGTTCCATATGTCTCCATCCATGACCATAAACCTATCTGGTTCATGGGTTCAAACATGGTGTCCCGTCCGGCAACAGATCCGTAGGCCAGACACATGGTCATGGCCATGAGCAGAAGCAGCACTACGGCAAGGCGTATGCTGAGGAAGATGCCGGCAAGTGAGGCTGGACTCACTATCTTCCGGTCCTTCATGACCCTGCCACCTGCTGCAAGAACCCTCTGAAAGGTCCTGTATCAGAGACGCATGACAGGACTATCACCAGAAGGCCCCCTGCTGCCATTGATATTGGTTGCAGCCTTGCAGCCCATGTCCCTGTGTAGTGCATGTGCAGTACCGCCACCCAGTAGAACCACATGGCCATCAGGCAGGTGATGCCCGGGTCATGCCAGATGACAGGAGTGCCCCAGCCTGTCAGGGACCATATTTCTCCGCAGAATATTGAGATGGTGAGCCAGGAAAAACCGTATATTGCATAGGTGTAAGCCCATCTGCTGTCCTGAAGCGAATTTCCGGCCCTGATAACTCCTGCGGCCTCTATGCCTGAGACTATGAACATGGCCCTGGCAGCCATTGAGGCAAGCAGGAATGCATGTGCCCACAAGGTGGCTGAACGCCTGAAGGGCAGATAAAAATCCTTGGGGAAGAGAAACTGTACTGTGCAGAGCAGTAATATTACCGCTGGAAGCAGGAACCGTTCTGTGTCGTTGCCCGGGCCTTTCCACAGCCATATGCCTCCCAGAATACACGTGGTGCCGTGGAGGGCTATATACATGGGCAGCATGGGAAATGCGTGGTAGTATCTCAACAGAAAACCCGCGGAGCATGCGGCAAACCCTGCTGCCTTGGCCGCAAGGACCAAGCTCTGTTTTTGGTTCATCTGCTCCAGTATTAGTCCTGAGCCAAAGCCTGCAATACTGCAGAGCAGAAGAATATGTCCGTTTGTCATGCTTTAACAGCCTGCCGGGTCACTCTGTCGGACCATCAGAGTGCCTGGCTCGTCTTTCAGGGATATGTCATGGCAAAAAAAAACCCGAATCTGTCCATTAGCAAAAATAAACAGATTCGGGGATCCCTGATTTTCCCACGAATTTTATGTAGCGCCTCACCCCTGGTCCACGAGGGTGCAGCATGGAGCGCACTGAAGGTGCACTCTGAGGCCATTGATTCATCACCAGTATGAATCAGCCTGTTTCCAGGCAGGTCTTCTGACTTCCGGATCCATCTACTTGCCGCGCCTTCCCATTGTCGTATGACAACAGTGACGTTCCTTGCGGCTTTCGTCCCCGGTTACAGCGGCGGGCCCGTCCCGGATTCTCACCGGGTTCCCTGTTAGGCTGTCTCCAGCACCTGAAAACTCGCATAGAAATATCAGGTGATATCAGTGGCGTCAAGGCGGTTCAGCCATGAAAATGCAACTGATCATTCTGAAAAATTATATTACCCAAATTTTCATGTTACGCCGCTACACCGTTGGTAACACCCCCAGCCATGAAAATCTCCGGCCACGGCCTCAGTTTTCACGATAAATTTGCAGCTATGAGCCTACGCCATGTATCCTGGGTCATCCAGCCTGAAGACCACCTTTCTGAAAAAATCTATCATTGCCTTTCTCATCTTCAGTATCTTAACCTGTTCGGGGATGAGGTCAGAGATGGCGCTTTTCATGATGGACATCTTGTATTCGATGTGGCCTGTGAGCCGATTGTCAAGATACCATGCGTACATGAGACCAAACAGCAGGCCAGGCGGGGTAAAACCCTCCATGCCGTTTATGAGCCTGGTGTAGAAAGGACTGTCTTTTGTAACCCTGTTCATGCGTGCAAGACAGAGATACTCATGTAACTCCTGGTCTGAGAGAAAACATCTCCGTTTCGATTCGGTCCTGATTTCCAGCCTGAATATCTTTCCAATCTGCCTTCCCTCCTGCTCTATCACCACTACAGACTTGTCCTTTGCATAGTTTCCGAGAAGTGATTCACCAAGGGCAACGAGAAATGATGTCTCAAAGGGGTGCTTGCGCCAGATTACATCCTTTCTGATCCTGATCATACCGTCTGCAGGGTCAAAGAAGGATAGAATGTTGTCCCATTCCTGGCTCCGTGTCCATGACTCCTGATCTACCAGCTCGATCCCGTTTATGAACTCCAGGTGTTCGGGCAGTATGTCCTTGTGGTGCCAGAACAGATCCATGAGGGCGGGCCACAGGGTTTCAGGCACGCACAGCGCGTTGAGCCGCTGCCTGATGGCAGTGTATCTGTGGCACATGACCGTGCCGCCCACTATGATCTCATGCCTTGCGCCGGAGGCCGGCAGGATGAACGGGTCATGATGGGCCAGGTCAATGTGTTTGCGCGCAGCCCATAATGTCTGTATGGCAAGGGAAAATGCCTGCGGGTCGTGCTGAACCACCAGCATTTCACGCAGGGCCTTTTCAGAAAAGATGCTTGCCTCCACTGGCTTGAGCCCCTGGGCTTCTACCCGGAGCGCATCAAGGTAGATGGGTACCTTGTCCTCCACGGCGTAACGCTGGAGGATGCTTCCGGGAATGTCCTTTAGGCCCAGTACCAGCACCTGGTGGAACAGGTCCTTGACACCTCCTGGTATGTTCCTGCTGTAGGCTGCCACCAGATCAGATACATAAAAGCGCCTGGCAGGTTCGTCTCTGGATATGTCTGTCTCTCCTTCCTGTGCCCAAAGGTTGGCCACCAGTATCTTCAGCGCCCTGGTGTTCTCCCTGATGGCCTCGGCTATGCCAGGCACGTGAAGTACGGGGATGATGCTTGTATAGAGGCTTCCAGGGGCAAAGATCAGTATGTCAGCATCTCTTATGGAGTGGATTGCCTTGGCAGGGATATCAGGCTTGCGGGCAAACTGGACAAATACCCGTTCTATGGGATAACCGCGTTTTGTCACGGCAGACTTGTGCTCGCCTGTCACCAGCACACCGTTTGAGTACAGCACCTGAAGTCTGGCAGGAGTGGTGGAGCAGGGCAGAACAGCGAGGGGATCTGCGCCTATGAGTTGTGCCACATGACTTATTCCCCTTATTGTGGCACTATCAGACACTACATCAGATTGTCCGGACACAAATCTGTATATTGAAGATGCGAGTATGAGGTTGCCGAGGCACTGTGCCCGGTCCAACACCTCATGGAGTATACTGTGGGAGAAGAGGTGTTCGGTCAGGTCCCAAAGCCCCTTGTACATGGCATCAGGCAGTCTTGAAAGATCGGCTTCTGTATCATCTATCAGGGCTTGAGGCGAGGCTGGACGTGTTGCAAAGCGGTAGTTGAAGAGCTTGTACAGGGCCTTTGCCGTTTCCAGTGCATCCCGTCGGCCCAACCCGTAACGTTGCCTGAGAAACCGCCTCTGGATCGATGACAGCAACACGTGCCTGATGTCTCCCAGTGCTATGAGAGGCAGGTCCTTTAACAGCTCACCTGTTGAGCCGCCATCATCGGTTATGCAGGTAATGGCCCTTGTCTCAGGAAATATCTCTTTCAGGCCCTTGAATGGAGATAAGGGCCAGGAGGGACGCCTGCTGTCCCCCCCGATTATATTTGAAAGGCCTGTGCCGCCGCCAAACACCACTACCTTAACGGAAGAGGTGTCAGTGTTCCTGATGATACTGGCCAGCTCGTCCAGCCTGCTGGATATCTCCACTGGCAGATCGGGATCTGGGCCGTTTATCACAAGCTCTATGAGTTTTTCTGCAATATCCTCCCTGGGCACAAGGTCCATTGGGGTGATGGAGGTTGAAGATATCCGGTATAGGCATTCACCTATCTTGCTGTCAGTTCCCATTTTGTCTCCTGTATGTGGGCCTGGAGTAGTGGAGCGCGCAGCTCGTGGGCTGTTGGTGCAGACATGTCAATTTGATACAGGAGTTGATTTGCAACTTCAAGGTTTGTGTGCTCATGTTTGTGAATGGATTTGGTGTAACTGTTTTGCTTTCTGCATAATTCTGCATAATTTGAAACCGCGGCGGGATTACCGGGTTTGCATGATCTGGTGCGTCGGAGTCTTTGTTTAGCTGTGGGGCATTTGAAGTGCCACACTACGTCTGCGTATCCTCCTTGCATCTCATGCAAACTTGGGAATCACTCAATTCAGACAGGAGTGTATGTTATGACAAAGATGGAAAGGGGATTGCTCATCATACTTACAGGTAACGGAAAGGGGAAAACCACTTCAGCGCTGGGACAGTCCATGAGGGCTGCAGGAAACGGTATGCCCGTATGTTTCATCCAGTTCATCAAGGGCTCATGGAAGTATGGTGAGATAGAGGCCATGAAGCGGTTTTCAGATATAATCGACTTCAGGGTCATGGGGCGGGGGTTCACATGGAAATCGGATGATTTGGAAAAGGACAGGGCGGTTGCCGCTGAGGCATGGGAGTATGCGCAGACCGCCATGAACTCCGGCAGGTACAGGTTGGTGGTGCTTGACGAGTTCACCTATGTGATTAACTACGGTATGGTGGACAGGGACGCGGTGATGAGCGCCATTGAACACAGACCCCATGGCGTCCATCTGGTGATTACCGGCAGGGACGCGCCTGAGGAGCTGATAAATGTCGCGGACCTGGTGACCGAAATGAGGGAGGTAAAGCACCATTACAAAAAGGGGATAAAGGCCATGAGGGGCATTGAGTTTTGAGCGTTTAGTTTAACTGCCGAAAGGATACCGGACAGAGGGTTAAGTTGTATGTGGCTGCTGATTAGGCTGTTGACTTGAACGATACGAGCTGATATTAATACCCGACATTTTCATGGCCATGTTTCATGTCGGCCTGTCATATAGGTGCGATGCTTTTTTGATAATCGCAAGATGACAAAAACATAGACGATACGTTTTCAGATGCCTGTTGGTTGATGCGGATCGGGGCGGCGTCCCTGGCTGGCCATACCTGGCCTATACAGAGATGTCTTATGCCCATATCCGTTTGACCAATATTGAGGCTTAATAGGGAACCCGGTGAGAATCCGGGACGGGCCCGCCGCTGTGACCGGGGACCGAAACCGCTTGAATTGCCACTGCCAGCTTATCGTTGGTGGGAAGGTGCGGTGGAGGGATGATCCGGAAGTCAGAAGACCTGTCTGAAGACATTGGGCATGTCCCCGTGGACCGGGACAGGATGTCCGTGAGAAGTCCGAGGAAAATCAGGGAACCCCGGATCTGTGTCTGCAGGTCCGGGGTTTTTTTATCGTTAAGGTGGCCGGGCCTGCACATTGAATCGGTTGGAACGGATAAATCTGAAAGGAGGAGTATCTTTATGTGTGCAGGAGTCAGGATTTTTTTTGTAACAGTGCTGGTTACGCTTTTTTTCTCTGTGTCAGCCCCTGTGTGGGCTGAGGGTGACGGCCCGGCTTACAGTGCGGATGCGCTTGATGAGATGGTGGTGACGGCCACTCGCAGCAAGGAGGATGTTCGCGAGATTCCGGCCAAGGTGGAGGTCATAAACCGCAAGGAGATTGAACTCACCTCCGGGGTCACTCTTACCGAGCAGTTGAAGAAAAATTCGTCCATAGGGGTTATAGAGTATCCCGGAGCACTTGCAGGTATTGGAATCCGTGGGTTCAGACCGGAGTTTTCAGGCATAACGAAACACTCGTTGCTGCTGATAAACGGCCGTCCGGCAGGTGCCACAAACCTTGCCACCATCACGTCTGACAACATTCAGCGTATAGAGGTGCTGAAAGGACCGGCCTCGTCCCTGTACGGTGGAGAGGCCATGGGCGGCGTGGTAAACGTCATCACCATAAAGAACACCAATGCCCTGACCGGCAGGGCAGAGGCCGGTTTCGGCTCTTTCAAGACCAACTTCCAGAAGGGTGGTATTGGTGGAAAGATATGGCGGATGATTGATTTTGACATTGCTGCAAACAGGTATGAGCAGGCTGGAGATATCAGGATGGGCAATGGAGAGGAACGTGCCCATACCGGCTTTATCACCCGTGACGGATCGGTAAGGCTCGGCGCAGATATTGGCGAGACGTGGCGTGCTGATTTCAGCGTGGACGGGTATCAGGGCCGTGACATAGAGACCCCCGGGGATATTTTCGACGGAGATGCAAAGTCAGGCTACAAGGATATTGATCGCTTTGGACTTGATTTCAGGACAGGCGGGGAGCTGTTTGCCCACAACCGTGTGGAAGTGACTGCCTACAGGACAGGCGAATCATCGGAATATCACAAGCGCTACTACGGCTGGTCAACTCCTGTGGAGGTGGAGCCATACAGGAGCTATGACTCACACATAGACTGGTGGGGTGTCCAGTGCAAGGATGAGTATACCTGGGGCGCCCACCGGTTTGTGGCAGGCTTTGACTATCAGGACATAGACAAGGAGAGCCGGAGCTATAACCTGGACGGCTCAAGGAATGCCCCGTACTCGCCGGATGAGAGCCGTGAAAACTGGGCTGGCTACCTTGAGACAATATGGCGGTTTTTTAACGACAGGCTCACAATTACTGCCGGAGGCCGTTATGACCTCTTTGATGTAAAGACCAAAGAGACCCCTTACAAGACCGATTTCACACCTGGTTCAGAGGATTTTTCCAAATTCAGCCCCAGGGGAGGAGTAAACTACCTCTTTGACAGCGGTTTAAGGCTCCATTCCACCATTGGACAGGCCTTCGTGCCCCCTGATGCAGCAAAACTTGCCGGTTATTCCGAGAGGGTTGTGGGCGGAGTGACCATGATAACAAAGGGCAATCCTCACCTTGATCCCGAGACATCCACCACGTTCGATTTCGGGTGGGGATATGAGAAAAAGCCTTGGGGCTTTTCTTTTGATATGACCTATTTCCATACACACGTAAATGACAAGATCACCAGGGACAAGGAGGGTTATGTAACGACCTACAAGAACAGCCTGGATGCCAGGATGGACGGTATGGAGTTTGACATGCTGTTCGACCTGGGCAAACGCATGGGCTGGAACCGTTCACTCTCGCTGTTCACCAACTGTACGTGGATGATCAGGGCAGAGGAGGAGATCACCCCCCATGACTGGCAGGACATACACAATGTGGCAAGCTACACAGTCAATTACGGGATACAGTATGACGACGGCATGTTCGACGGGAAGCTTCACTTCAGGAGCCAGGGAAGCATGAAGGACTATGACTGGAATGCCGCTGGATATCCTGTGATAGAGTATCCGTGTTTCACTGTGGTTGACCTTGTGCTCGGTGCCACGTTCCACAAGCATCACAAGGTGATCCTGAGGGTGGATAACCTGTTTGACAAGTATTACTACGAGAAAAAGGGCTTTCCAAAGCCTGGTATCTCCGCGTATCTCAGTTACAGGTATCAGTTCTGATGAAGTAATGCATGCTGTTTCAGCCCCCTCTTGTCCATTCCGGGCATGGAGGTCATGAGCCTGCAAAACCCCGCGGGGTCCAGGCTCATGACCTCTACGCACAGGATCAGAGCGGCAATGGGGCGCCCTTTTCGGGTTTTGTTTGGCAGACTCAACTTCTGGTCTTGTGTTCTCCGGTTATGGGAAGACAACCTGGGATAGGATGAAAAATTACAGATCATGACTCAGTTTGGATACATTGGAAGAAAGATGCGGCTTCCCAGTCTGAAGGACAGGCCTGCGATAGTGATTGCCGCGTTTGGTACGAGCACCAGGGCAGGGGCTGTCTCAGAGATTTTCAGGAGGCGGATAGAGGAGGCGTTTCCCGATCATGAGATATTCCATGCCTGGACCTCTGAGATCATACGAAAAAAAATGAATCTGCCAGGATTGCACGAAACCCTGGCCCGGGTGGAGGCCTCAGGATTCAGAAAGGCGGTGGTTCAGCCCCTTCACATCTTTCCAGGCACTGAATACACACAGCTTGTGGAAACATGTACCGGTTTCCCAGGGCTTAGAGTGATTGTGGGAGAAACACTGCTTCACCGTTGGGAGTTCGTCAGGGAGATGTTGAAGGTGATAGAGCAGGAATTCCTCCCTGAATATGAGGGCATAAACATCCTTGCCCTGCATGGCACCCCCCTTGCCGCAGATCCGGTCAATGCGGTTTACCTCGGTTTTGAGCATCTTGTTAACGGTCTGTATCCTAATGTGTACGCGGCATCTGTGGAGGGAATCCCTGATGCCGGAGCTGTATTCAGCAAAATACGTCGTGACGTGACAGGCCGCAGTCTGGGACGGGCAAGGATCGTACCTGTAATGTACGTTGCAGGGCTCCACGCAGAAGAAGATCTGATGGGTGATGACGATAGCTGGCGTATGGTGCTTGAGGCCATGGGGTTTGATGTGGATATGCCTGTGGTACGGCATGATGGTCAGGAGTTTTACAAGGGGCTTGCGTGGTATCCTGAGATCACAGACTCTTTTGTGCAGCGTGTAAGTCGATCCCTGGAACTTATGGAATATTTTTAGACAGATTCCCCTGGTGGAATCACTGTGTCCGGTCCCGGGTGTGTTGGTGCTTGTGGTAGTTTCTTGCGATTCATACCAGAGGAAATTTTTTTGTCCTGCATGGGTGTTACTTTTATGAAAAATGTATTATTATGGGTTTGCAAAAATAACCAGGTACAATGCAACCATGAGGTTTTTGACAAGACTTTGGTACTGATATGACAGATTCCATAATGACTACTACTATACGTATTTCTTTGTTGTTGGCCTGCAGTTTCGTTCTGAACTGGCCAGGAAGAGTTCAGGCAGTCTCTAACACAGGTCCCGGTGCAATTCGGAAAGAGGTGGAACAGCCTGTGCGGCAGTCCATCAATATAAGAAAGGATACCCAGCACAGCAGGGAGAAATGGCTCGAGGAGCGTGACCGGATGCTCATGGAGCTTGACCGTATAGAGAACGAGAACAGGCAGCTTGAGGCAGAGAGGAAGAATCTTACTGCGCAGGTTGCAGATACGAGGCAAAGAATTGCACAAAAACAGCATGAGCTCAAGGGCATAAGACAGATATCCAGTGATATTGAGCCGTTTCTTCAGGAGACCTTCCAGTGGCTTGAACATGAGTGCAGTACAGGACTGCCGTTTCTGGAAAAGGAGAGACAGGAGAGGATGAAACGTCTCAAGGCACTCATGGACGATCCGGATTGCTCCATAAGTGAGAAGTTCAGAAGGCTCATGGAGGCCCTGCTGATTGAGGCAGAGTATGGCACGAGTGTGGAGGTCAGCAGCGAGAACATTGACCTTGCAGGAGATAGTGTGCTTGTAAATGTCCTGAGGCTTGGCCGGCTGAACCTATTCTATCAGACACTGGACAGGAGTGCCTGCGGTTTTTACAACATGGCTACCAGGAGGTGGGAGCAGCTTCCAAGGAGGTATGAGCGGGACATTGACATGGCCGTGGACATGGCCCTCAAGCGCAGGCCCGTGGAGCTTGTCAACCTGCCGGTGGGAAGGGTGGTGGTCAAGTGAAGGCCCGGCTTGTCACTATATCCATTATATCCATTCATGTCTTGATACTCTTGGTGTCCCCTGTTTTTTCCCCTCTTGTCCATGCTGAAGACATGCGGAGCATGCATCTCAAGGCCCAGGAGACTGTGGAAAGGCTCCGGCAAAAGGCTGCTGCCGAGAGAGAACAGGCCATTGAGGAGGCACGGCGGGTGAGACAGACCATCATGAATGACCGGAAGCTGCTTGAAGCGCGCCTTTCTCAGGCCAGAAAGCGCAACTCCACGCTCAGGTCCCAGGTGGAAAAACTCTCTGCCGAGGCTGAATCACTGGCGCGGCAGGAGAAGTCCCTGTCAGCCGAACTCAAACAGGCCGGCCAGGTGATTCACGAGCTGGTGGGGGTGATAAGGATAAACGCAAAGGACATCAGCTCTTTTGTGGAACAGAACCTTCAGAGTGGTCTGTTCAGACCGGATATTGCCTTTCTGCACAGGCTGCTTCAGGATACAAGGTTTCCTGGCATGGATGATGTGCGCGCCATGGTGGAGCTTCTAAAGGCCCAGACCGTCCAGACAGGATGGGTTATGGTGAAAAACGGCAGCATGGTGGGCAGGGATGGCAGAAAGACCTCTGCCACAATACTTCTCGTAGGTCCTTTTACTGCTGCATACAGGCTTGGAGACGAAACCGGTTTCCTGTCCTACTCACCAGCGGCAGGGGAGTTCTATGCCATATCAAGACTGCCCTCTGCATCCATGAGAAGAGTGCTGAATGAGTACATGAAGGGCCAGTCAGACGACGTGCCTGTGGACATATCCAGGGGGGGAGCCATAAGGGAGCTTGTGAGCACTCCGGACCTGTGGGAGCAGATAAGAGAGGGCGGCCCGGTGGTGTGGCCCATAATCGGGGTGTTTGTTTTAGGGATTTTCATAATACTGGAGCGGGTGGTCTTTCTTGTCAGGAGCAGGGTCAATGCCCAGGAGCTTGTCTCTGCCATTGAAGGTTTCGTGTCAGATAGCAGGTGGGACCTTGCGGAGGAACAGTGCAAAAGCTCTGGAAACAGGCCCCTTGCCAGGGTGCTTCTTGCAGGTATGCAGGTACGCACTATGGGGCGTGAGGAGATGGAAAACGCACTTCAGGAGGCCATTCTCGGCGAGATTCCGCTGCTTGAGCGTTTTCTGTCGCCACTGGGCATGCTTGCCGCAATTGCCCCCCTGCTGGGACTGCTCGGCACTGTTACCGGTATGATCAATACGTTTCATGTGATTACCCTCTACGGTACAGGAGATCCCAGGATGATGTCTGCCGGCATATCCGAGGCCCTTGTTACCACCATGTTGGGGCTTACCGCCGCCATTCCCCTTCTGCTTGGCCACAATCTCCTTGGAGGAGTGGTGGAGAGGCGCATCGCAGAGATGGAGGAAAAGGGTGTTGCACTTTTGAATATCATCCTGAGGTACAGGGAAAACGGGGGTGCCTGTTGAGTTTTGCAGAACCTGTCTACAGGCTTATTGATTATTGCAGCACAGGCGGCGTTGTGATGATTCCCCTGGCCCTGGACAGCATCGTGCTGTGGGTCCTGATCTTTGACAGAGTGATCTTTTTCAGGCGTCTCTACAGGAAGAACATGGACCTGCATACAGCTATTGAGCATATCAGGGAAAACCGTCTGCCAGACCCTGAACGTTACCGCGGCATTGTCTCAATGCTGGTGGCAGAGTTTATCAGTGGTAGGAGCGGTTCTGTAAGGACAGACAAGTTGGTGCTTGATGAGACAGTGATGAGGATGGAACAGCTTCTGTCTGCTAATCTCTCCATGGTGGGGGTGTTCGCAGCAGTGGCCCCGCTTCTCGGCCTGCTTGGCACTGTCCTTGGTATGGTTAATACCTTTGACGTACTTGCCATTCATGGTACGGGAAACCCAAAGGCAGTGGCAGGCAGCATATCCGAGGCCCTTATCACCACGCAGACAGGGCTAATGATTGCAATACCGGGCATGTACATGAAGACCATACTGGAGCGCAGGGCAGGCATACTGAAGCAGCGTGTGGCAGCAGCAGCCTTTTACATAAAGAGGCATTTGCCCACCATACTACATGACACCTGTGCAGCGGATGGTACCTGATTTGATATCGCGCTTTTAAGGCCATCGTTTGCAATGACTTGGTGAATGAGATGTTTGCCCGCGGCAAAAACCATAGGCTATGAACTGAAAAATAGGGCTTAAAGGGTTTGATATGCTTAACATCACCGCATCAAGAAGAAACAGGCGCTCTGTACAGGGCATTGATATGGCCCCGTTGATAGACATGGTGTTCATCCTCCTGATCTTCTTTCTGGTTACCACATCCTTTGTCAAGGAGACTGGGATAGAGGTGAAACGGCCTGTGGCTGCCACTGCTGTGCAGGACAAGAAGGCCAACATCCTTATTGCCATTGACAGGGAGAACAGGATATTCATGGATCACAGGGAGATTGATGTAAGGGCTGTGCGGGCAAACGTGGAGAGGGCCCTTGCGGAAAATCCCTCCGGAACGGTGATAGTGGTGGCAGACAGGAACAGTTCCACCGGCGTGGCCGTTAAGGTAATGGATGGATGCCGCATGGCAGGGGCAGAACGGGTGTCCTTGGCTGCGAGCCTGAAAGGCGAGAGCTTTTGAGGTCAGGCATGACTTCAGATTATATTGGCGTTACCCGCAGACGGAACGTGTTTACACACCTGTGGGCACTGCTTGCAGCCATGCTGGTCAATGTGGGGCTGTTCATAGTCATGCCCATGCTTCAGGCAGGCGGTGGATCCAACTGCCAGCCGCTTGAGGTGGTGCCGGACGTTGATGTGGTACATGTGCGGCCAGAGCCTCATGACAAACCAAAGGTCACCGAGGCCCGGAAGGTGACTGAGACCCCTCCTCGTGTCCCTCATCCGTCAGTACCTCAGCATATGACAGTCAGACCACACCACCTTGAGCTCCCATTCAAGATGGATCCCGCCCTTCAGCTATCCATGCCTACGCTTGGCACCATTCCTGTTGCAGCAGGTTCAATGGCACATATCAGGCCCCAGGGTATTTTCCCTGCAGGAGATCTGGATAATGCCATAGGCGTACAGGTGCGGATACCGCCGATCTATCCGCTCAGGGCAAGGGAGCGGAGAGTTGAAGGATGGGTGAGGGTCAGGCTGCTGGTAGATGAAAAGGGGCGGGTTGAAAGGGCAGAGGTGGTGGAGGCCAGGCCTTCAGGATATTTTGAAAGGAGTGTGCTGAACTGCGTGAAGAGATGGAAGCTTACACCGCCAACCGTTGCAGGAAGGCCGGTCAAGACATGGGTTGAGACAAGGATCAGGTTCAGGCTGGAGGATTGATGCACAGGTTCGAGTCATGCCGGATTTTTTCTGTGGCCCTGGTGGCAGCCCTGCTTCTGTTTTTTACATCCTCCCTCCTTTATGCCAGGCAGGGCATGTCTCATGGCGTGGGGGTACTTCTCTTCAGGGTATCGAAACTCTACTCTGAGGAGAAGTACTCCGAGGCAGCAGCTCTCATAAAGAAGTATTGTGTCCAAAACAAAGGGGCTGGTGAGGCACCTGAACTGCTGTTTGCCCTTGGTAACTGCTGTCTTGCCATGAAGGATTACCAGTGTGCCGTGAACAGTTACCGCAGGGCCATTTCCATAAGACCTGACAATGCCCCTGCGTGGCAGAACATGGCAAACGCCCAGTACAATCTGGGACATTATGGCCAGGCTGCCAAGAGTTTCCTCAGGGCCTTTGAGCTGCAGGGGGGAAAGCACCCGGATCTACTTTACTACAGTGGCATATGCTGCCTGCTTTCAGGAGACTGCCACAAGGCTATTAAGCACTTTCAGAGGCTGCTTGACTCCTTTCACGGCAATATGGATACCAGGTGGAAAGAGGGAATGGTGCGGGCACTCATTGCATGCGGCAGGAACAGAAGGGCAGTTCCCATGCTTGAAGAGCTTGTGTCCATATATACCGGAGAGAAGAAGAAGCAGTGGGGTGAGATCCTGCTCTACCAGTATGTTCAGATGAAGATGTACAGAAAGGCCCACAGGCTGGCACAGGAGCTTGCAAGGCTCTTTCCTGCGGATGATCACTGCTGGAAGGTCCTGTCCCAAGTTGCCCTTGAGCAGGGCGCTACTGAAGAGGCCCTTGCCGCGATGATGATCGTCTCGTTCATCCGTCCCCTCAATGCCAGGGAGGCCAGGTTGCTGGCAGACCTGAACCTGCAGGCAGGAATCCCTCAAAAGGCGCTGGGCTGTTACGAAAGACTCCTTGAGGCAAGACCTTCTTCCACCATACTGAAATATGCGGTATATGCGTGCAGGGCACTGGGGCAGATGGAAAAGGCCCTTTCCCTATTAGATACCTACAGGAAGATTGCAGAAAGGGACCTGGGCCTGCTGATGGCACGTGCAGACATCCTATACAGTCTTTCAAGATACAGGTCTGCCCTCCATGCCTATGAGCGTGCAGCTCGGTTCAGGAGCAAGTCCGTATGCAGGCATGGCCGGAAGGAGAGGGGTAGGGCGTGGTTCATGGCAGGTTACTGCGCATTGCAGATACAGGAGTACAAGACGGCGCACCAGGCCTTCAAGAAGGCTGCAACCTTTCCTGCCCTCAGGAAGAGGGCGGTTGAGGCAGAAAAGTATGTTGAAAAAGTGCTCAGACTGTCATAACAGATATATCAACCGTTTCTGGTTCCTGGTGCCTGGAGCAAGAGGTGCAGCAGCCTGTAAAAACTTGCAGAGGGGTGTTATATTATGAGTAGCAACTACATAACAGTATGTGTCCTCAGCTTTCTTGTGGTCTTTTCAGTATTAACAAGGGGGGAAGCCATGTCTTTTACCATCGAGTCGTCAGCATTTGGTAATGGTGAGGAGATTCCGGTTGTCTATACCTGCCAGGGCAGGGATGTTTCCCCACCCCTTTCATGGTCAGGTCTTCCAGCCGGCACAAAGTCTCTTGCCCTTACCGTATTTGATCCTGATGCGCCAGATCCCGCCAATCCGCGTATGACCTGGGTGCACTGGGTGGTGTACAACCTGCCCGCCAAGGCCACGGCTCTTCCTGAAGGGGCTGGAGGTCCTTCAGGCGCTCTTCCTGCCGGCACACGTCAGGGAGTCAACGACTGGGGGCGTACAGATTACGGTGGCCCGTGTCCCCCCATAGGACGCCACAGATATTTTTTCAGGCTCTATGCCCTTGACTGTGTGCTGCCTGATCTCGGCCCTGTGGACATGAAGGGGCTTGTTGGCGCAATGAAGGGACATGTGCTTGGAGAGGCAGAACTCATGGGTACCTATCAGAAGAGATAGCCCTCTTCCATCTGGCGTACAGGTGCCATGGTAACTGTTCATTGGGGTTCTTTGCCGGTATTGTGGTACAACTGTCTGCAACCTGAATTGAGTGATTTCCATGTTTGCGACATGCAGGGCAGGCTTCAGGATCAGGCATCCTTGAATATCCACTCCCTGATACCCCTTTTCTCCACTGTCCACCTGTTTGTGTCAAGCCTTATGGCAAGAAAGGTCTTGAACAGGGCATTTACGGCATCAACTGCCTGTTCAAGCATGTAGGCCCTTTCAAGTACCCGGCCCTCAAAGGAGAGATCATCAGCCTCCTCATCTCCTGCAGAGACTGTCTTGGGCACCTTGAGGCTGCTCATGTCAAGAGTGGCGGCATCCATGGTAAACTTCCACTGCAGGTCCCCGTTACTGAGCCTTATTCGGGCCTTGGATACCTTTTTCCCTGTTTGAAGCGCACTCTTTGCCTCGTGCAACTCTGCCCTTGGTCCCCGGCATGTGACAGTCTCCTGTGCATCTCCATCACCCCCTTCAAGGGTCATGAACTGCTCGAAGATAACCTCAGTGTGAGTGCCATCCTCGAGACGGATCACCTCTCCCTGGGAGTCATACCTGTAGTATAGCCAGGTGAGAAACTCCTGTCCGATAAAACCCTTCTCTCGTATGAGATCTACCGAGTCCCTCTCCGGTTTCATATGAACACCTCCGGTTTCATGGTCTCATAGGCCTGCTGCTGGGTCTCCCTGTCTATGACCTGAAGGCCCATGGTGTACGGGATCACCGGATATATCCGCATGCCAAAGGTGGTCTTGAACAGGTCTTCGAACATGCCGCATATCTTGTCCTGCCTGCAGAAGAACAGGACAGAGCCTGTGGAGATGTTCCAGCACATGTCATAGGTGGCGGGCACGGGAAGTGCCTTTGCAAGTAGCCTTAGTTTTGTGCGCTCCCTGATCTCCTTTCTCATTTTGGTGGTTAACCTCTCCAACTGTCGTTCCTCAAGCGTGCGTTTCTCCTCGATGGAGCAGTATTTTTTAAGCAGCGGGACAGGTACCGACCTTTTGTCAACACGAAACGCCACTACGAGGAATTCACTGAAGGAGATGTCTTCCAGTGTTATCTCTTCCTTGAACGGATCCCTCGATGGGGCCCATCCTGTGCTTGTCTCCTGCACGCCAGCATCTTTTTCCCTGAAGGCCCGTGCCGATATCTCTTCTAATGCGGTTGACCAGAAGTTGTCTGGTATCCGGTCCTTGACCATGTACTTTGTGAATGAAACACTTGATGATAGAAAGCCCATAGATTTCAGTATATCTCTTGTCTTGTGTTTAGAATTTGGTAACGTTTTATCAGTAAGTTGTATGCTATATTTGAAGGATTATCTTAGGGGCTGTATCTCAGTAGCATACCGGAATGCTGGATTCAGCCCAGGGCCATGCTGATGTGTTCATAGAAGCCCTGATCAGGTTCTGCCTGGATGTCAAGCACATATACCGGCAGGGAAATTCCGTGTGCATTGGCAATGCCCATGGAGGTATCCTGCAGTATGGTACTGATCTTTACACTATCCTTGGCAGTGGTGATTACCGCCTTTGCACCTGAAGAGCTTGCCTGTTCCACTATTTTTCTCACATCTTCAGTGGTATAGCTGTGGTGATCCCTGAAGGACATGGTGGCGCACACTGTCAGTCCGCAACCTCTCAGAGTCTCAAAGAAGGACTCTGGCATACCTATGGCACAGACGGCAAGCAGGGGTATTTCTGAAAGATCATGGGGGGATGGCTGGGATGATCCCTCTATGGCCTCCATACGCAGGGGCCGTATGCCCTTTATGGCGTAGGTGCTATGAAATACGGGTATACCATGCACCATGGCCTGAAGTCTGTGCCCCAGCATCCGGACCTGCTCTGCAGGAACCTGCTGGCATCCGGTGATAACAATACAGGTGGCCCTTTTCAGTGCATCCAGGGGTTCTCGCAGATATCCTCCAGGAAATACGTGGCCGTTTCCAAACGGCCTTTTTGCAGGAACAAGCACCACGTCCCTGTCACGGCAGAGGGACATGTGCTGAAAACCGTCATCCAGTACGATTACCTCGGCGCCGAGCTGTTCTGTTGCGCATATGGCGCATGCGCACCTGTCTGAGCCTGCGATTACCGGGACTCCGGGCATTTGCCTGGCCATCATGAAGGGTTCATCTCCTGCCGTTACTGCATCTGAGCATACCTTGTTATGGTCAGATACCACAAGGGGGCCTTTGCCAGCCTTTCCGCCATATCCCCTGGTTACCACTGCGGGTCTGAGGCCCTGTCTCATGAGGAAATCACACGCGGCAATCACATGGGGGGTCTTTCCCGTCCCTCCCATGAGCAGGTTGCCAATGCTTATGACCGGGACCCCAGGTCTGTAGGTACTGAAAACCCCTCTTTCATAAAGTCTGGCCCTGATTCTCATAAGGGTGGAATATACTGGTTCCATGATCCTGCCAGCCACAAAGAGCCTTTGAATTACGGAATCTTTCATGGCAGGAGTGTATCTGTTGACAGGGACGTCTTTGTCAGGTTGTAACTGCTCCGGGGCATGTTCATAAAAAATCTCGATTCAGACAGGAAACGGGCAACATACACTACCATCTCTTCCTTGCAACCAGTGTCTGATAGGCGTTTATAAATGCCACAAAGGTATCGTGGTCCCCACCCTTGTCCGGGTGCAGTTCCAGGGCCTTTTTTCTGAAATAGCTTACAAATTCATGTTCAGTCATTTTTCTGAACTCCTCTTCTGTAAGCCCTACGGCCTTCAGGTGGTCTGTCTGGCCGGACGGCACATGCGGCTGCCACGTGCCTTCATGCCCGTGCGGCCTGCCTCTCTGTTGCCACTGTCCGCGGTTGCTGAAGTAGGTGTCAAAGTACATGAAGAGGTATTTCTGCAGATAAGTATTAAGGCCTTGGGCTGGTGCGTCAGGCCCTATCCATTTTTCATCACTGTTAAGTCTGCATATCTCTTCGAGAAAGAACCGGTCAATCAGTTTCAGGTCCTGGGCGTCCGGCACGAAGCGGGTAAGTTTTGGTGCAAAATGAGAGGCGATGTTGAATATGGCGTAAAGATAACCGCGCATCTCCCATGGCCTCATCTCATACTCCATGAACGTTATGCGGTTTTCAATCTCGTCACGGCATTTGCCTGTGAGCATCTCAAAGATTGGGAGGGGCCTTTTCACGGCGTCGTCCATGTCGATCTGAACGAATTTTAGATAGTACAGCCTGCGCCTGTCAAAGTAGTGGGTAAGCTCAAACTCTTCCGCAGGCATCTCTCGTCTGCGGCGCCTTCTGAAATGCGCACCCCTGCCCCTGATACCACCAAAGTTGTCAATGGTTTCCCTTATGCCAGGGTCCACATAGGGCCAGAATATCTCTTCAAGCTCCTCGTATTCATACTCAACCCCGAGGTTGGATAATGCAGTTTCCACTTCTGAAGAGATGTAAAATATCCGCTCATCAATGTATTCAATATAGTTTTCAGGGGTATAACCAAGTTCAAACAGATCTCTATGTACGAGTCGTCCCCTAGAGTCCTTTACCGTCTGTCTGAGGAAAAAACAGACCCTTCCATCCTGCGTATATTCACGTGCCATGTACATGGGGTGTTTACCTGTGAGTATGCTAAAGGACACCTATGCGGTATATGCTGTTTTTATCATGCTTTTAAAGCTCATTGGGTTGAATGATGTGTCTAATGATATAGCTGGAGGGTCATTTGTATACAAATTGAAATTGCAGAACAGGATTCTGCTACCCTTGCAGGAACTACGTTACCATGAATCACGCCTTATGTTTTCAGGAAGCATGTGACAGTTGGATCAGATTCAACATCTCGTCCCATGACCTGACCCTTGGCAGGCCGTTACAGTCGTCCCTGTTCCACGGTTGATCAAATACGATTGCCCTCATGCCAGCCTGGTGTATCTCCATGCATGTGGCAAGGTGATCCTCAACAAAATTTCTGATGCCATTGTCCCTGAGCACCGCTACCTTTGCAGAGTGCTTTCCTGTGGCTATCACCCTGATCCTCTGCGTGGGAACAGCAGGAAGCGTTGAGTAAAGCCACTGTTCTATGGGTGGTTTCAACGGCCGTGCTGTTACAAAGGTCAAGGGCGCAATGGCTGCTATCCGGGTCAGTGCCTCAACAGCCCCTGGAAGTGGCCTCAGATCTGTGCCAAAGGGGTCAGTGAGTATCTTGTCTATTATCTTCCAGATGATTTCGTCAGGTATGGGTAGGCACTCTTCAAGCCAGTAGGATGTTATCTGTTCCTTGACCAGATCATGAATGCCATAATCCTGTTTTGCAATGGCAATGAATGAGGCCATGGTATCTGCAACAACCCCGTCGATATCAAAAGCTATTTCATGTGCCAGTATCTCGTGTGCCTTCATCTTGTTATTCTGTAATAACCCGCTGTCAGAACCATGAAAAAACCGTATCAGTCTTTGCCAATGGTTTCTGCACATTTAAGGTGTCCTGCAGTAGGGACAGGGACAATCCTTGGTTCATGAGGTGCTTTCGCGGAACAATCTCAAAAAAACCACTGAAATTGTCAGTGGTGCAGGAGAAACAGGGAATGTACCTGAGACACGCCTTGTACGTCAATTCTTGCCATGATAAAAAGGCATGCCCATGGTGGACAGATTACAGGAAATGCATACTTTACAATAGTAGAGCCGCTGGAACAAATATTTGTCTGTTTTTTTGCCACTACCATCCGGTCGTATGATGCATGGACTGTGTCGGCCTGTATGCAACAGGACATTTATATGGCCTTTGCCAACTGTTTCGTATGTTTCAGGTGTTATGTAGTATGGTCGTCAGGTATTATCCCCCTGCCTTTTAAAAGGAACAATATAAAATAATGAGGTGAAAATGAAGACTGCCAGAGATATAATGACAACTCCAGTGATTACAGTCAGCCCGGACACCAGCATAAAGGAACTGGTGAGAATACTGGGAGAGCACAGGATAAACGGCGCTCCGGTCATGGACAAGGATTCAAGACTGGTTGGTATTGTAACCGAAGCAGATGTCGTGGACCAGTGCAAGAAGTTTCACATCCCTTCTTTTTTCAACTTTCTCGATGGAATAATCTTTCTTGAAGATCCATCCATCCTTGAAAAGGAGATCAAGAAGATGTCAGGTACCACTGTGGGAGACATATGTACTACGGAGGTAAAGACAGTGGCCCCTGATACACCTGTTCAGGATATAGCAACGCTCATGGCTGAGGAGCATATCCAGACCATTCCTGTCATGGATGGTGACAGGCTCGTTGGAGTCGTGGGTAGATGGGATGTGGTAAAGTCCATGGTTTAAGTCTGGAGGGCAGCCCTGGCAAATGTCATGGGTTTTCCGGAAGCTGGATCCTGCGTATCTGCTCACAGCGTACCAAATTTACTGCCTCTGAGTCTTCGTTTACCTGTCGGCCCGATAATACCAGCAAAGAAGCCTGTGAGGAGTTACGGTCCTGCGTGTGCACCCTGTGAGAGAGGTGCCGGGCCATTGCGTGGTTCACATCGATGTGAAAGCAGGTTTGTAGGCAGCTCGCACCTTGATTTGTCAATTTGGAGTTCTGCAATGTATAAAAAGATGATAGTCCTTCGTTTCCCCCCTGAGATTACAGACCAGCCTCTGGTCTACAGCCTCAGCAGGGAGCACGATCTCTGTTTCAACATACTGAAGGCAACCATTCTGCCAGGCCAGGAAGGCATAATGGTTCTTGAGGTCTCAGGCATAAAGAAGAATGTAAACGCTGGCCTCAGATATCTGCGTGATCATGGCGTAAAGGTCAAGTCTGTGGCCCAGGAAGTGAGGCGCAAGGATGATGTATGTTTCCAGTGTGGCGCCTGCACTGCCATGTGTCCTACTGATGCACTTTACATGGACAAGGAGACCTATGAGATAAAGTTTGATCCGGAACTGTGCAAGGGGTGTGAATTCTGTATTGCAGTCTGTCCGGTACGCGCAATGGAACTGAGATTTTCTCACGACAAAGTGATGGCCTGATGGGTGTTGTTCCAGGGGGTGATTCTGTCCTCGTGGCCATGAGTGGCGGGGTCGACAGTGCGGTTGCAGCACTGCTGCTCCTCAGACAGGGCATGCATGTGGAATCCCTGTTCCTCAGACTGGTACATGATGAGCATTCGGAGGCAGACAGATATTCGGCACGTTACATCTCGGAGCATCTTGGCATAAGGTTCCATGAACTGGAATATTCCAAGGTCTTCAGGGAGCGTATCGTAAGATATTTTGTTACAGCCTACACCAGGGGGCTTACGCCCAATCCGTGTGTCAGGTGCAACCCAGAGATAAAGATCGCAGCCGGCCTCCACATGATGAAGGAGTTGGGGCTTTCCACGTTTGCAACTGGTCATTACGCCAGGGTTGTATCCATCCAAAATGGTGCAGAATACGCCCTGTGCAAGGGGCAGGACACCAACAAGGATCAGTCTTACTTCCTGCATGGCCTGCCGAGGGAGGTCCTTGGGCAACTGTGCCTTCCGCTTGGAGAGATGTCAAAGGACCAGGTTGTTGAAGTGGGCCGCAGTGCAGGCATTAGCTCCCTGGTCCGGTCAGAGAGCCAGGATATCTGTTTTCTGCGTGGTGATTACAGGCAGTTTCTGAAGGATCAGGGAGTGCCTGAGCCAGGACCAGGCGATATGGTGACGCTGGATGGCCATACGGTTGGGACACACAGAGGCCTTCACAACTACACTGTTGGCCAGAGGAGGGGGCTTGGACTCCCTGGGCCACATCCCTTGTATGTCATTCGTATTGATACACATTCCAACTCGCTTGTGGTGGGGCCGGAGCAGGAGTTGTACAGGCGTTGTTTCAGGGTGAGGCAGGTAAACTGGCTGGTGGATGAGGTTTCACCAGGTACTGAACTGTGGTGCCAGGTAAAGATACGTTACAGACACAGGCCTGCCTATGCCAGGGTCACGGTTGGCGAGGAGTATGCGGAGGTGGAGTTTGACAAGCCTCAGCGGGCGGTCACGCCGGGGCAGTTTGCTGTCTTCTATGACAGTGATATCGTGCTTGGGGGTGGAGAGATATGCGTATAGCCCTCTACACCTTGGGTTGCAAGGTCAATCAGTTTGAATCTCAGGCCATTGGTGAACAGTTTGCGAGCCGGGGCCATGAGATCGTACCTTGGCGTGAAGACGCTCATATTTATGTGGTAAATACCTGCGCAGTGACATCCCGTGCCGCAGCCCAGAGCCGGCAGATGATCAGACGGTTCAGGCGGGAACACCCTGAGGCAAAGATCATTGCCACCGGGTGTCATGTGCAGACAGATGCCTCCAAGCTCATGAAGGCAGCAGGCGGCAGTATCTGTCTTGCCGGAAACGATCAGAAACACCGTATCGTCTCCCTGTCCCTTGGGAGTGAGGAGTGTCTGGAGATGTACGTTGGGGACATCTTCAGCCTGCGCCGTATTGCCCCTTTCATGATACACTCGCCTGATGAACGCACCAGGGCCTTTGTCCGTATTCAGGACGGGTGCCAGTCATTCTGTTCTTACTGCATAGTCCCGTTTGCAAGGGGAAGGAGCCGCAGCATGCCCCCTGATCAGGTCCATGAGCAGGTGGCTATCCTTGCCAGCGAGGGCATACGTGAAGTCGTGATAACAGGCATACATGTAGGGCTGTACGGTCAGGACCTGGAGCAGAAGACCTCGCTGACCTCTGTGTTGCAGTCGCTGTGTAATGAGTTTCCGCATGTACGGTTCCGGCTGAGTTCCATTGACCCTTCAGAGATTCCTGACGAGATGATTGAGTGGGCAGGGAGCACTGAAAATTTCTGTCCCCACTGGCATCTGCCCCTTCAGAGTGGTTCTGACCCAATACTTCAGGCCATGAACCGCAAGTACGACACGCATGCGTTCTGTTCCGTGGTGGAGAAGTTAAGGAGTGCAATGCCTCATGCTGCCATAGGAATAGACATAATGACAGGTTTCCCAGGGGAAGGACCTGATGAGTTCAACGCCACATTGAGACTTGTTGAAACGCTCCCGGTCACATACCTCCATGTCTTTCCGTATTCCAGACGGCCAGAGACTGTTGCTGCCGCAATGAACGGTCATGTGTCAAAGGGCCAGAAGACAGAGCGGGCCCGTGTGCTCAGGCAGGTTGGGACGAGAAAGAAAATGGAGTTTTATGAGCGTAACATCGGTACGGTTCGAAGGCTCCTACTTGAAAAGAGGGATAGGGACTCCGGCATGTGGTGCGGGATGACCGAAAACTATATCAGTACCGTGCTTGCAGGATCAGAGCAAGAGACAGGGCTGCAGAACTGTATGATGAATGTCCGACTGAGCGCTGTCAGCAACGGCATTGTCATTGCCGAGAGGGTATAGTCTGGAAATGGTTTGCAGTGAAAACCATCATCACTGCTTCATAAATCTTAACAGTACAGGAAGAGAGAATCATGCCTGAGGAAGTTCTTGAGAAATCAACGGCCTTGCAGGTCAATCTTAGAGAAACAGCAGTTGGTCGCCTGAAATTTGATCCCAAATACGACGTGCTCAGAGAGGCTGTGGCAGATTACAAGGGAATCAGCTCCCAGTTGAAGCACCTGCTCTTTGAGCTTCATCACCCTTATCGTAACTGGGACCTTGTTATAGGAGAGTTGCGTTCGTTTGCCCTGAAAAACCTTGCTACATACAGCCGTCACCCCCTTGGTGTGCAGGCCATTGGTGTGTTGCTCCATACCCTGTCCGACCTGGTTCACCAGGCACCCCGCCAGCACCAGAAGATAGCTGCTGCTGATGCGCTGCTTGCCTATATTGAAAAGCTTGTCCATGCCCTTGATGACAATATGCTCAGGCAGGCCGTGCCTGTACTGGGAGATATCTTTCATGACCTTGGCTGTGTGGACGAATCCATACTATCTGCCCTTGCAAACAGTTTTCATCCACTTGCCCGTATAGCCCGCCGACTTGTATCCCGTCTTGAAGATATTGACCACAATGCCCTGCTCTGGAAGCACCTCTGCCAGGTGCTGATCAATGTACGCAGGGCCTCTTACAAATACTGGCTTACAATGGAAGGGCCGGTGCAGTGGCTCAAAAGGGTGGTGGAACAGTACTCCATTGAGGCTGGTCCTGGTGAGATACAGGCCCTTGAGAAGGTCCTGAGTCCGGTTTCAAGACCCAGGATACAGGCATGGCTCAGGGAACTTGAGGAGATTGAGAGGGGGGAGCTTGTAAGGGAGACGGTCCTCACCATTGCAGACATGCCTGGCCATCTCGACATCGTCAGGATGTACAAGGATATAGCCGCTGAGCTGACCCGCTTCTCATGCCCCCTTCCCTCTGAAAGAACCCATGTGGGTACACAGGAGCAGGAGGTGGGCATACACCTGCTGTTTCTGTTCCATATGGTGGAGATGGAGGGGCTCAACAAGATACACGAGGAGATTTTGCGCCAGATCAACCGCAATCTGGTGTGCCTGATACGAACGGCAGACGTGGGCCAGCTCCGTGAGGTGCTGCCCCGTGCCTTTGAGCTTCTAAAACAGCAGGTTGGCAACTTTCCCCGCACCTCTCTCCAGTGCATTGAGACCATAGGCACTGAGATATTCAAGCGCAACAACTTCAAACTGGTGGAGCTGTTTCTGGAACAGGTGGTTGAGTTCGGTTTTCAGCCCCCGCGTGTTCAGGGTGTGGACAGTGAGTGGCATGTGCTAAGTAATCCGGCGCATCTGCAGAACATCCGGGTATGGATGAAACTCATTGGCCAGAAGCCCAAGTACTGCGGGACCCTGTTGTCAGGGCTCATAGTGAATCTTGGACTTGCAGGCACCTGTATCAGGGATACAGACCTGTTCCAGAGGGACGTGACTGCGCTTTTGAACTGTGAAATCGAGCCCGTATACAACCTGGTCAAACAGTTTGCCAAGATACTGCCTGTATACTTTAACGAGATCGGTGCCGAGGGCCTGCTGCGGGATGTCAGTACTGAGCTTGACGAGATATCACACAGAAAGGACAGGCTCATTCATTTCCTGCGCAAGCAGAGCCATGTGGAGAGCAACAACCTGATAGTCTCCTTCATAGAGGCCATCCTGTGTTTCTGGTTCAGCAGGGAGAAGGACTGCCTGAAACCCTACCTCGCACCACAGATTCTCGATGAGATTCCCACCCAGGGCCAGTACATAGACCATGTGAATCACCTGCTGCATCATCTGTCCAGGAAGCTTGGACTGGAACCATTTGCGGGAAACCTGGACAGGCTGCTGAATCTTGATGAGGACAAGCTCCACTCAATATTGCAGGAGGTACCTGATGTGCCGCCTCACGAGCGACGGAGGCTGGAGCTGCTGATCCAGATGTACCGTCTGGAGAACCAGAAGTACAAGCTTGGTACCCAGGAGATCGAGGCCCACCTCGAGGAGGCCAAAAAGTACGGATTTGAGAACCTCGACCGCATCATTGATATTCTCGGAGACGATGACGCAGAGAAGTGCCTTGATATAATACTGACAGAGCTTGAAAACCTGAAGAAGATAATACTGAGCCCGGAAAAATTTGAGCCGGTCGAAGAGATCTATCTCAAACGGCATATCGCAGCAGACATCCCGTCCATGTACGGGCGGTACCACGAGAAGAAGTTTGATGCCCTTGGGCTCACGTTCAGACTGGAAAACCTCGCTAATATATATTTTGAGAGGTTGATGATGGAGATGGAGGTGCCCTTTATTACAAGGGCCACCTTTGTCCATGTCCTAAAGGCACTGAAGCTGTTCTGGCGGGCAATTCGCCTCAACGGGGTCAACTCAAAGAAATTTTCAACCTATCTCACCCTGCTTGAAACCTCCCTGGAGGTACGGCGTTTCTCCTTTACACAGTATCTTGATATCGTAAAGGGGCTCTCGGAGGGTGTGAAAGACATGATCTATGTCTATTACCTGAGCCCTCATCAGGACAACATTGCACGCATCATCAGACAGCTCGGTCCTGACCAGCTGCTTCCCAAGTACCAGGTCTCTGACCGCGCAAATGATACTGCAGGTGATGATACCTTCATGATAAGCCGTATCACCGAGCGTTTCATGCGCGAGCTCATCTCTTCCACCTTTGGCCTCCAGTATTTGGACAACTTCATTGGCCGGGTCTATCAGGTGCTCATGGAACAGAAGAAGGTGCTCAGTTCCAGAGAGGTGGACATGCTGCTCAGTTATGACCCTGGCCAGGACATCTGTTCAATATACCAGCCAAGCCACAAGACCAGAAATCTGATCCAGCTTGGCAACAAGGGCTACAACCTGGTGCTGCTCGCCCAGGACGGGATACGTGTGCCGCCAGGTGTAATAATTACCACCGAGGTCTTCAGGTACTACAGCCTGTTCCAGAAACTGCCAGGCGCCTACAGAAACTTCTGCTCCCAGCTCAGGGAGGGGGTCAGTGAGATAGAGGACCGCACAGGCGCGGTGTTTGGAGACCCTTCCAACCCTCTCCTGCTGTCTGTGAGAAGCGGGGCTGCCATCTCCATGCCAGGGATGATGTCCACCATCATCAATGTGGGAAGCAACCTGGAGACCACTGAGGGCATGGCAAAGATTACCGGCAACCAGTGGTTTGCCTGGGACAACTACAGGCGGTTCGTGCAGTCCTGGTCCATGTCCTTCGGGCTTTCCAGAGATATCTTCACCGAGCTTATGATCAGCCATAAAAAGCGGTATGGGGTTGGCAAGAAACGTGAGTTCACAGGTGAGGAGATGAAGGAACTTGCCCTGCGCTACAGGGAGACAGTGCTGGAGCACGGCGTTGAGATAGAGGACGATCCCTTTGAGCAGCTTCTCATGTCCGTTCGTATGGTCCTGTTGTCCTGGGATTCTGAAAAGGCCAAGGCATACCGACGTATCATGGAGGTGTCAGACTACTGGGGCACTGCGGTCATAGTGCAGAGCATGAGCTATGGCAACCTCTCCAGCGAGGCAGGCACAGGTGTGGTGTTTACAGCCAATCCCCACCGCAAGCTGGATCGGGTAAGCCTCTGGGGTGACTACACCCTGGGCAACCAGGGCGAGGATATAGTCAGTGGCCTTGTGGCAACTGCGCCCATATCCATCGAACAGAAGGAAGCGATGGACATACCAGAGGCCATGAGCCTTGAAGAGACCTCTCCGGAGATATACGATGAGCTGCTTGCCCAGGCAAAACGTATGATCTACGACCGGAAATGGACACCCCAGGAGATAGAATTTACGTTTGAGGGGCCTCACCGTGATGAACTGTACATCCTCCAGAGCAGGGATATGACCACCAAGAAACGCGGGTCAGTAAAGGTGTTCGTGCCGTCTGCTGAACTTGATTCTGCGTTTCTTGGCAGAGGAATTGGAGTAGGTGGAGGGGCACTGTCTGGCAAGGCAGTCTTCACCCTTGACGAGATCAAGGCTATGCGTGACAGGGAACCTGAGACCAAACTCATCCTTATCAGGTCTGCAACAGTGCCTGATGATATAGTTGAGATCTCAGCGGCAGACGGGCTTCTGACTGCAAGGGGAGGCCAGACATCCCATGCGGCCATTGTAGCATTCCGGCTGGACAAGGCGTGCGTTGTAGGGTGTGAGCAGCTTCTGGTCCTGGAACAGAAGGGCATTGCCACCATCCAGGGCAAGACCATCCATTCTGGCGACTGGGTAAGCATAGACGGTCGTAACGGTTCTGTATATCTTGGCAAACATCCGGTAAAGGTGGAGCAGGAGAGTTCCATTGTATGAGGAATCAGGGAGTAAATTTTACCTTGATAACTTTTAGCTGTAAAATGTGGTAATTCTGCTTTCCTTGATATTTTGAATTGGTAATTTGTGTTAGGATATTAACAGGGTGTTAGCAGTATATTTTTTTCAGGGGGGTTACCTGACAAGGCTGTGTAACACTAAGGCTTAAGTAGAGGAGTTTCTGACATGGCAAATGAAACGAGTCCAATGAAGCTGGGGATCAATGGGTTGGGCAGGATTGGCAAGCTTAGCGTTTGGCACCACGTGAGCCGCAAGTTTTTTTCAGAGATTGTGGTCAATGTGGGGCGTGAAATCGGGCAGGGGCTGCAGGATATAGCATCGTGTATAGAGCGTGACAGCACCTATGGACATCTTGGCGCCTATCTGTACGGTTACAAATGTCCCAGGGTTATTGAAAACCTAAATGAGAAAGAGGGTACCATGACCATTGACGGTGTGCCTGTAAGGATACTCAGACAGAGCCGGGATCCGCGGGGTATAGACTGGGCGGCAAACGATGTGAGGCTGGTGGTTGATACTACTGGTGTGTTCCGGGACCCGACTGCCCCTGCTGATGCGCCAAGGGGCAGCCTGCGCGGGCATCTCGAGGCTGGGGCGTCAAAGGTTATTCTCTCTGCACCTTTCAAGATATCTGACAAGGCGGCAAACATGCCTGATGATGCAGTCACTACTGTAATGGGCATTAACGAAGATGACTACATGCCGGAGAGGCATGTCCTGATCTCGTCTGCATCGTGTTCCACCACCTGTCTGGCATACATGGTAAAACCCCTGCTGGACTATTTTGGCCCGCAGAGGATACTTTCGGCTGCCATGGTCACAGTGCATGCGGCAACAGGGAGCCAGGTGGTCCTTGACAGGCTTCCCAAGGCGGGTGCAAAGGACCTGCGCAAGAATCGAAGCATCTTCAACAACATCATCCTCACCACCACAGGGGCCGCAAAGGCTCTGGGGCTTGTAATCCCCGAGATGAAAGGTATTGGTTTTCTGGCAGAATCCGTGAGAATACCCACCAGTACCGGCTCTCTGATTATCCTGAACCTCACCATCCAGGACGAGAGCATGGAGACACCGATAAATCGCACTCTCATAAATGGCATCTATCAGAAGGCGGCCGAAGGCCCCATGTCAGACCATCTGATTTATACAGAGGAACAGAATGTGTCCGGTGACATAATCGGCATGCCTGCTGCTGCCGCCATAATAGAGGGGACTGAGACACATACCAGGACCTCTGCCATCCATGTTGATCCTGCAATGGCCTGCAAGGCACTTGGAGAGAATCCTGATCAGATCGTATGTTCCGAGATAACCGTGCCAGTGACAAATGTGGTGGTATACGGCTGGTATGACAACGAACTGGGCAGCTATACCATAATGCTTGGTGACCGGATCGTGTCTGTGGCAGAGTCTATGCTATAAATCCATCCCTGAATATGGAGTTCGGGAAGTGTGATGGTATAAACAGACCATGGTTAGACCAGGTGCCCATTGTTCTTTTAACAAGAGGAGAAAGGTCATGGCCAACTATACCAAATATAAGGGAACAGGACGGCGATCTGACAAAATCCGGTACAAATTGGACGTCACCATGCCCGGCCTAAGGATCAGCATGGAGTATCAGAAGAGCAAAGAGACAAAAATTCTTTCTCCTCGGGGAAAGGACAGGGATAGAGATAAAACATAAATCTTTAACTCAGAGGATATCTCATGATCAGATTCATAGATGAGCTGGAGCTCAAGTCCAAGAGGGTGATAATGCGCGTTGACTTCAATGTACCCCTTGATGACAATGGCAATATCACAGATGACAACCGTATCCAGGCAGCCTTGCCTAGCGTAAGGCATGCGCTTGATGCAGGGGCAAGACTGCTTATCTGTTCTCATCTTGGCAGGCCCAAGGGCCACAGAGTGGCAAAATTCAGTCTCTTGCCAGTGGCCAGGCGTCTGTCAGAGCTACTGGGTTTCGAGGTGCCTCTATCACCTGACTGCATAGGGACCGAGACTGCTGACATGGCCGCCGGGCTGCGGGATGGCCGGTGCATCATGCTGGAAAATCTCCGTTACCACAAGGGCGAAACTGACAATGACCCTGATTTTGCCGCAGCCCTTGCAAGCCTTGCCGAGGTTTATGTGAATGACGCCTTTGCGGTGTCACACAGGGCTCATGCCTCTGTGGTGGGGGTGCCTGCCATACTCAGGGAGTGCGCAGGCGGTTTCCTCATGAAATCCGAGATTACCTACTTCAACAGGGCCATGAAGGATCCCGCCCGGCCCATGGTGGCCATACTTGGCGGCGCAAAGGTTTCCAGCAAGCTTGGGGCAATTGAGAATATTCTGCCAAAGGTGGATGTTCTCATAATTGGCGGGGCAATGGCAAACACATTCCTTTTGGCTCAGGGCTATGCCGTGGGTAAATCCCTTACAGAGCCCGATCTGGTAGAAACGGCATCAAAACTCATGAAGGATGCGGAGGGGCGCGGAGTAAGGTTTATGCTGCCTGTAGATGCAGTTGTGGCGCCGGAGTTTAGGGATGATGCTCCTGCCCAAGTAGTGCGTGTGGACAATGTACCTGACGATTGTATGATACTCGATATCGGACCGGAAACCACAGAGGCGTACTGTGGTGCGCTCTCCGGGGCAGGAACCATTGTCTGGAATGGGCCAATGGGGGCATTCGAGATGAAGCCGTTCAGTACCGGTACCATGGAGCTTGCCCATGCAGTGGGCAGAAGCCAGGCACTTAGCATCATAGGCGGTGGAGACACTGACCTTGCCGTACACCTTGCAGGGGAAAAGGATAATGTCTCCTACATGTCCACAGGTGGGGGGGCCTTCCTGAGCCTCCTTGAGGGTAGGACACTGCCTGGCTTTGAAGCACTTGAGAAGTGCGGAGGCTGATCTGCAAAAGGGGCATCAGTGTTAGGGCATACCCCATATCTGCCTGTTCCTTCCGACTGATTCCCCGTAGTTTTTGGGGGAGTGGAGTATCTACAGGGCATACTGCACGACACCTATACGGCGGATGGTATTTTTTATCATGCTTTTAAAGCTCATCAGTTGCAATGACTTGATGGTGATATATTTGCCCGCGGTCAAAACCATGAGAAAAAGCACCATCCGCCTTTGCCAAGTGCTTCTGCATTTCAGGTGTCGTGTAGTGTGATCTACAGGGGAAAGCTCACGGCATATGACTGATGCTCCTGTGTGCAGGGTTTTACCCTGTAACTGTTCACATGGTTCTTTGCTGGTATTTTCGTATCTGAAATGTATTTGCTTACAGGGTGCTACAAGATCATAACGACACCTATAGGGCAGATGGTGTTTTGGGTCATGATTTTAAAGCTCATCTACAAAGGCAGATGATACGCAGGCAGGCGTACTTCCTGTGCTTTCAAGTGCCCCACAGGCAAGCGAAGCCTCCAAGGCCAGTAGATGTGGTACCCTGTGAGCAGATACTTTAATCTTTCAGGGAATTTACCACCATGCCGGTAAGTATCTTGGGATAGAAAAAGGTGGATTTGTGTGGCATGGTAAGGCCCTGATCTGCAATGTCAAGCACCTGATGTACAGGAGTCGGGCGCATGAAGAAGAGCATCTCATCCTGCCCCAGGTTCCTAATGGCATCAACAGGATCTGCTGAAAATTTTACGTTTCTCTCCTCTGCCTCACTGTCAAAGCCCAGCAAATTTCGCAGTATGACATCGTCGAGCAGTACCACATCAAGTTTTTTGAGGGGTTCCTGAATATTTGGTGAGAAGGCTGCGGCCTCCTTGTCCTTTTTCAGGGTCCACACCTCAGCACAACTGTCTGCTATAACACCTATTGTTAGGTGGTCCGGGTTTAGGGAGAGTTGTTTTTCTATTGCTCTGCACACAGCCTCGGTGTTTGCCGGCGATTGCTCAATCCTTGTGATTTCAAATAGGTCCTGTGCCCTGTTTCTGAGTTCAGTCCAGTCCGTAATGCCTTCGGGCCTAACTATCCTGTGTGTAGGCAGTACTATCAGGCCAGGGTCTTCTGCATCGACCAGATAGGTCATTATGTAGTTGAATGGCTGTGAATCAGGGTTTTGACACGTACACTGCCTGAGCATGGCGTCACGATACCTCAGGGCAGTGGTATATCTGTGGTGACCATCTGCAATATAGAGCGGTGAGTCGGCCAGGGCCTGTTCAATGGCACGGGTTATGTCCGGACTCATTACCGCAGACATCCTGTGGGTATTGCCAAACGCATCCTTTACAGGCGGCATGACCTGGGTCTCAGCCGAGGCGAGCAGTTGCGCAACCCTGTCACTATGGCGGTACAGCATGAATATGGGGCTGAACTGTGTCTGTGTGGCTGTCACCAGGTTGAGCCTGTCTTCTGTTACCTTGTCAAAGGTCTTTTCGTGCGGAAGTATCTTCCTTTCGTGCCAGTCAGCAAGCCTGACCAGGCCGATGAATCCTCTGCGGCAGTAGGTTCCCTTACCTGATTCAAAGTCAATATCGTATATATAGAATGCGGGTTCCCCGTCCCGGACCATCACGCCACTGTCTATCCAGGATGAGAATATGGTGTTGGCGCATCTGTACCTGTCGGTCTCTCCCCTGCATCGTGATGCATCAGGAAGTTCCACTGTGAATATGTTGTGAGGGTTGTTGTTTACGAGCAGATCACGCTCTGCCTGGTCAACTACGTCATAGGGAGGTGCAACAAGAGTTTCCATGGGGCCTGCCTTTTCCGGATCATAGTGCAGGCCCCTAAAAGGCTTAATTTCAGTCATGGTTTTTTGGTGTTGATGATTATCTGTTCCGTTACCTGTCCCTGCAAAGGCAGAGACCTTGCTTATGGTTATGCGGGAATGTCTCCCGCTGTTGGTTGTTCAGGTGTTCAGCCTTGAAAATCAAGCCTTCTCACCCTGTTTCTGCCAGATTGCTTGGCAAGGTACAATGCTTTGTCAGCCCTTGCAATGATAGAAGTTTCATCGTCTTCAGAGTGAAGTTCAGTGATGCCACCTGATATGGTCAGGGATATGGATATGTCGTTCTTTTTGTCAACGAACAGGTACTTGGCTATGGTGTCCCTGATACGTTCTGCAAATTTTTCAGCCTGGTCACAGTTTATGTGGGGAAGAAGTGCCAGAAACTCCTCGCCTCCATACCGGTATACAGAGTCCGATTCCCTTACTCCCTCCTGAATGAGCTTGGCAGTGATCTTTATTACGGAGTCCCCTACAAGATGGCCGTAAACATCGTTCACATTTTTGAAGTGGTCAATGTCTGCCATGAAAATCGCCACAGGAAACTTGTAGCGTTTTGCTCTGGCTATCTCCTTTTTCAGATCTTTTGCAAGGGCGTTGCGGTTCAAGAGGCCGGTGAGTGGATCGAGTCTTAGCTGGTTCTGGAGTTCATTTATTATCTTGGTCTGCTCGGCAAGTTTGTTCTCCACTTCAGCGGAGTGGGTAAGCAGTTTCCTGTTGGATGTGAGCAGGGTATCCAGCTCCTCGCTAAAGCCAGGGTCTTCCTTGGGCAGATTCTTGATGTGCTCGATACTGCTTACCATATTTTCGGTATGTTGCTTGGTACCAGAGACAAATGAACTTACTGTGTCCTGGACCCCGTCAAGTATCTTGTCTGCCTTTTTGAGAAACTCGTCTGCCATTTCGCTTGCATCGCCTATCCTCACGTGCTGTCTCATTAGGATCTCGTCGTAGCCATTCCTGTGTGCAAGCTGCCAGAATTCAGAACTGTAGATGTCAGGCCAGGGGAGCATGTTCTGGCCTACTATGTGTTTGAGCGCCTTTCTTGCCGTATTGGTGACCTGCCTTGCGATCACTGCCTCATTATCAGCGTTTCCCTTTGTCCCGTTTTGTGACGACATGATGAGCCCTACCTTCAGAAACAATGAAGTGTCCTGCCTTGATTATAGCCTGCCCCTGTTACAGCTTTGGTATTTGAGTGCCGCATCTGCTGGTTGGAGCTGGTGGTCTTCCAGGCTTCCAGTTTTTCATCACAGTGTCATTGAAGTCCTTGTGACACCCTAAACATGACCCTACATATATTATACATTGAATTTCTCTCTTGGTGAATGTCCTTAATCCAGGCCTTGAGGTATGGACGAGCGGGGTGCCATTGATGTCAACAAAGGCATCAAGCGGGTGGTTAAGGCCTGGAATGCCAGGCTGGCCAGACATGGCTGGCTGAAACCTGAACCTGCCCTGACTGAACCACAGTGAACCTGTACCAAGGCCAGCAGCCCTTGGGTCCCTGTGACATGCCAGACAGCTTCGTCCCTTTTTCTGGGTTGAGTGCGGGTCCATGGTAGATGCGGTAAGGCGCACGAAGTATTTTTCCAGTCTGCCCCCTTCATCCAGAAAGGAGATAAAGTCCTGTCAGCCCGGGACCAAAATGACCACCTTGCCATCCTGGCCTGTGAGATCATGATCTTTTCTCTTGCCTCCCTTACTCCCTGATTCATGATTCAGGATGCCGAGAGGTGGTGCGTTGAATCGGAGTATTGATTTGAACTCTGTCCATTTTCCAGGGGTCTGCCTGAGGGTCAGTTTGTCGAGTTGGGTCTGCCGTCTGTCGTATTGTACGTGACACCCGTAACACTGTGGCACCCATGTACTGTGGCATGCCTGGCAGGATAGGCGTCTGTGTACAGGCTGTTCACAGTTTTCATGTGAGGGGGGATCCAGCGGATGAAGCCTGGAGTCTGCAAGTCCCTTCAGATAGTAACGTCCTTTCTTGTATACGATATTAAGCCTTGGCTCTGTAATCTTGTCTATTTCATGCTTCCAGGTGCTGTAAGGTATTTTTGATGCCTGCGTGATCTTATGAAGGGTTTCCGGGTCAGCATGGCAGGTTTCACAATCAATTTCAAGCTGCTGTTCCAAATGTGCATATTCATGACCATCCCCCATGATCTCCTTTTGAGTATGGCAGTCAGCACACACCATGCCGGCCTTTTCATGTATGTCAGCGTGGAGCCTGAGATAGAACCTTCCGTCATCAAGCTGCATTGATGACAGGTCTCCGTCCTGGTACGGCGTACCGTAACCTTCTGATTCGTATTTGCCCTGATAGGTAAGGCCGATTCTCCCGCTCCTGTTGTGACACCTGATACAGTTTTCTGATGGGACAGCCCTTGTCATGCGAATATGATATACGCCCTTTGCAGCATCCTTTCCTGTGGGTTTTACTGCATGGCACGCTGTGCAGCCCCCCCCTTTTTCCGAAAGGAATCCTGGCAGGCTGTCCTTTTCCATGCCTGTATGACAGCTCCCGCACAGCTTGCTGAAATAATCAATGGCCGGACTGTGAAGGTGCTGTTCCCTGATCATGTCAATGGTGATTCGATCATTTCGATTATCAGTCTCTCCCCAGTAGTAACGCAGTGTGCTTATGATCCCCCGGTTGGTGGCCATAAGAGATTTCTTCGTGCGGGCTACCTCATCAGGATGGCAACCGGTGGTCCCGCAGGTCTCTGACGCGTATCTGAATTCGCCCGGGTTCTTGATCAGGCCCATGTGCGCACGCTGTATGTCCCCTGCCAGCGGATTGCCCTTGTGACACACGTAGCAGCCTATGACTTCCCTGCCGTGGGCCTTGTCTGGCCTTTCATTGTGGCAAGACAGACACATATCAATCTGGCCGCTTACCAATGTGGTGACGTGGGAAGGTCTTGTCCTGGTCTTGGTATCTGAAGTGGCATAGGGCTTGGCAGTGTATGGGACAGGGGAGGATGATGCAGGAAGGACTGATATGCAGAGTATCAGAATGGCAAGAAATGGAGTTGATGGGACTTTGGATAAATTCTTTATCAGGTGACCGTTCATGTTTGTCAGTTATTCTGAATACAGAATCGCGGACGTCCTTTAATAAAGATATATCTGCCCGCGGTCAAAATCATGAGAAAAAGCCCCATCCATCTCTGCCAATCGCTTTTGCATTTCAGGTATCGTGTAGTTATGATGGCATGTGCATCAAAACAAAAAAAGGCAGTCTGCGTGCAGACTGCCTTGTTATTGTCCTGGAGCGGGAAACGGGATTTGAACCCGCGACTTCAACCTTGGCAAGGTTGCACTCTACCACTGAGTTATTCCCGCAAGAAGTGCGGCAAATATAAAGAGAGCTTTGGGATATGTCAAGCACCTTTTTTCAGAAAATTTTAGGCAGGCCAATGTAAGGGGGCAGGCCGGCCGATGGTGCTTTTTTATCATGCTTTTAAATCTCACCTGTTGCAGGGTGTACACCTGCGTACCCCCCAAGCCTTGTATCTGCAACACCCTGTAAACAGTTACCTCCCACACTGTCACTCTGCCTGAAAGCCATCAGCAATGGCGCAGGCTATCTCCTCTATCTGTCCCAACTGTTCCTCTATTTCATGTAAATGATCCGGGGCCATTCCAAGGTAGTTTGCCATCTTGTACCTGCTTGCTCGAGGAGCATGCATGAAGCCCATGCCCAGTTTATGACTGATCTGATCAGCAAGGCCTACCAGTACGCCTGTAGGGTTGGCGTTCCTGTTTCTCAGGGAAAGGTGGTGTGTAGCTACTGCGCGTACATATATGGCTGGAAGCCCCCAGTTCTTTACGAGCCAGGCACCGATCATGTTGTGCGGGAGATCAAAGAGCCTCTCGGCAGCAAGGAGCGATATCTCTTCTGTTGATGCCCGTTCTATTATTTCGTTTAGTTCCACCTTGAAACATGCGTTCATCGCTGCCCTTCCAATGTCATGTAGCAGGCCAGCAGTAAAATATATCTCCGGTTCCTCTATATCCAGCTCAAAGGCCAATATCCTTGCAATCATTGCAGTGGCAATGGAGTGAATCCAGAATTTTTCAAGATCGAACTTTCTGTTTCTTCTGTTTAACTTCAGAAACGATGACATGCTGAGGCTCAAAGCGATGTTTCGTACCTGAGAGAAACCAAGATAGACAATGGCTCTCTGAACCGTATTGATCTTGGCTTCCGGGTAGTAAGCCGCACTGTTTGCAACTTTCAGGAGTTGAGAGGTAAGGTTCATGTCATGGTTTATGGTCTCTTCCAGTCTTGAGATATCCTTTGGATCACTGGCCACAATGGTAAGTACCTGCTGGGCCGAGGCGGGCAGGGGAGGGAGCGCCTCAATTTTTTTTATAATTTCCCGCCTCTTCCGCTGTACGTCGAACTTGACAAGAACAGGTGAACCCCCTGAATGTTCTGAGTGGGCCATGGTTTTCTTTCCGTGATTTTTCTCAGAGAAATTTAGAGTCATTATCGTTGTCCAGTAGTATACACCTTTATGTGGTTTAAGTGGGCAATATTATTGAAATATAATCTTTCCGAAGATGTATGCCACAGAAGGCCACAAGGAGAAAAACGGAGCTGAAAAGTGGTGGATACGTCCCTATCCCATAACTGCGGTAGAGGTGGCAGGTGATAGCTGAATAACACGATAGTCTTGATTAAAAAATTTTCCAGTCACCCCTTGGTATTGCCGGATTGATGCTAAAGATTTTGGGTAAAGAGTGATGTAACACCCCTTGCACAACTGGACAGTTCCTTTACATGCAAGGGCCATGCGTACCCCTCTTTGCCAATGTCCATAACAAAGCGTTTCTCCGTTGAATATTCCCCAAATTTGGGCCTGCAAGGCCATATTTTCTATATCGGCAACATAGAGCTTATTATTAACATCTGTACTCTGCATGAAGGCTTCCGGATTTAATGTCTCTGTCTGTTTTGGCCTGTGTATTGCATGTTAATGCTGCTAAATAATAATATATCTTTGGAAAGGAGACGGTTATGACTGCTGAACTCGCGAGGGAATTGCCGCTGGTACATATCTCAAAGAACAAGAGGGTGAAGTGCCGTGCAAAACAGGAGTATTATGAGAACAAGATAAAGTGTCTGGTAGATATGAACCTGCCGCTTAACCTCATATTGCTGGCATGCTGGGATGCCCCTGTTGAAAAGACCAATCTTGGTACGGCATGGGGCAAGAGACGTTTTATAAAAAAATGTCTCAAATATTATCGTAGTCAGTTAAAAAATTTGAAACGTGAAGAAAAAAGGATTGTCTGACTCCCCCCTGTTGTGACGGACCTGCTGGTAGCTGTGGCCAGCAGGTCCTTTCAAAATTTTCTGTCTGTCACATCTTTTGGCAAAACTCCTCACCGGTTTTTTTTACCATACAACTGTCTGAAACCTGAATTGAGCGATTCCCAAGTTTGCATGAGATGCAAGGCGGAGGGTACGCAGGTGTACTCCCTGTACTTCAAATGCCCCACAGGTATGCGAAGGCCCCGAGGCAGTATGTGTGCCCCCTGTGAGCAGATAGTTTCAATAAACTCTCTTGCCACTTCAAGCACACGGTTTCTTTTACAGATGGCCTCAAATGGGGTATTGTGGAGGCAAGGGGGGATCAATCATGTATGCGGTTGTGCAAAAGACAGGGGCTGTTCAGCGTTCCGGATCACCTGTGTTGATGAAACATGATCGAATATTTTCTGCCCAAAACCGACAGGAGAAACCGGTCCTCAACTTACAGCGTAAGATTGGAAATCGAGCAGTACTGCGATTGATAGCAGCAAGTTCAAGGCATGGCAGTGGAATGCACAAATCCAGCGCGGATATATTGCATCCATTAAATCTCCCCTTGGTTCAAAGGCAGGAAATGGCTGATCAGATAATCAGGCGATCTATATCAAAAATTCAAAATATCAGTACGGGATATAGTAATGAAAATCGTAGCCTATATCCAAAACCAGAGACGGTTTATCTTTCATCTTCCCATCACTATTCCATTCAAAGAGTAACTGGGTTTGAAGAGGCAACAGTTGGGGCTATTCTTGCGTGGTGCGCATCCGGTGCTGCGGTAACGCTGCTGATAGACGAAATTATTCAGGTAGCTAAGTGGGCTATATGGGGGAGTGGGCGATTTCAGCAGAATTGGTGCTCGACCCTGTTTAGTGCACTGTTCGGTTGTGTATTTGGTATGGCTGGTGGTGCAGCGGAAAGAATGATTTTTAGCGAAGCTGCCACACTGGGAGCAGCCGGTTTTTTAAGGTGGGCACAAAGGAAATTGTTGATGGCCGGATACAATCAACTGGCAGGCAAGATTGGACTGGCCATTGCGAAAGCGGGCTGTTAAATCTTGAAACTACACTCTGCCACAGTAGCTTTTCTTGCTCGGTGTGTGTTGCCTGTCCAGTTGGATAACATTAAAATTTCAGGTCAATTTCTGTGCAGTTGGCCTCCCTGATTGACATATACAGGTTACACATCCTCCCCAGTGATGTAACCCTTGCATTACAGATGTTTCCCACCTCCATAAAATCGTATATATTCATCACCACCTGAATTGGTCTTGCTCACAAGTCCTCTTGCCTGCGAGAGGATATCCGGTCACCCCCCATCTTAACAGAATTTGACAGGTGCATTGCGCCTGTCAGTACACTACCAAGACAAGGAGTTCTAATATGGAAACAGCGGTTTTGACACCTCAAATGCTGACGGTGTTTGCTCTGCTCGGTATAGCCATTGTAATTTTTGTATTTGACTGGCTCAGAGTGGATATCGTAGGGATACTCATCATGATCCTTCTGACTTTGACCGGTGTCCTAACTGCAGAGGAGGCAACTGCCGGCCTGAGTTCAAATGCAGTGGTGTCCATCATTGCAGTCATGATAATAGGCGCTGGACTCAACAGAACAGGGGTCATGAATATCCTTGCCTCAAAAATCATAAAAATCGCCGGAAAAAGTGAAGCCAGGATAGTCACAGTCATATCTGCAACCGTGGCCTTCATATCCAGTTTCATGCAGAATATTGGGGCGGCAGCCCTGTTCCTTCCGGCCACTTCCAGGATAAGCCAGCAGCTCGGCATCCCCCTGTCACGCATACTGATGCCAATGGGCTTTTCCGCCATTGTAGGCGGTTGTCTTACGCTTGTTGGATCAAGTCCACTAATCATGCTGAATGATCTCATGCAGTCCTGGTGGCAGCACAATGCTGCAAGTCTGCACGGCGTACCTTTTGAGCCCCTCTCCCTGTTCAGCATCACACCTGTTGGTGCAGCCCTCCTTGCAGGGGTCCTGCTCTATTTTACCTTGGCGGGCAGGTACATCCTGCCTTCCTCTGGTGGAGAAACCAAGGGCAGCAGGCTTGCAACTCAACGGATCAGGGAACTCTATCAGTCAAAGCTGGATTGCGGAGTGGAATTAAAGGTGCCGGAAGATTTTCAGCCACAGACCTTGGAGGAGCTGAGGATAAGGCCGCGTTTCCAGTCCACTGTTATCGGTATAGTGAAGGCATCGGGTGAAGAGGTAAATGTTGCCCCTACCAAGGATTCGGTTATAGGGCCTGGTGACACCGTGGCCATGGTGTCTTCTCATGACAGGGCAAGACAGGCGGCAGAGGCGCTGGGCTGGCAGATCAAGGAGGAAAAGGACACATTCAGTAACATTTTTACCCCTGCTGACTATGGTATTGTTGAGGGTATAGTTCCACCTGGTTCACAGCTTGTGGGGCATACCATGGCTGAGCTGGATTTCAGGGACAGGTACCGGCTCAATGCCCTGGCCATATACCGCGGGGACGAGATCATACTGGATGACATAAACACCATTGAGCTCAAGGCCGGAGATACCCTGCTGCTGCTTGGTCCGTGGGAAAAACTGCGTGCCATAAGGAAGAAACTGGACCTGGTGTTCACTGAAGAGCTGAAAGGGGAAGATACGGTTCCTGAAAAGGCAGCGCCTGCCCTTTTGTGCCTTGGCGTTGCACTTGTGCTTGCCCTTGTATTCAATGTAAAGCTCTCAATCGCACTCCTTACCGGTGCAGTGGGCATGGTACTGTTGAAGGTAATATCCATTGACAATGCCTATGAATCGGTTGACTGGATGACGATCTTCCTGCTTGCAGGCCTTATTCCCCTGGGCACTGCCTTTGAAAAGACCGGGGCGGCCGCATACCTGGCAACCCAGATAACTTCTGCCGCAGGCCAGCTCTCACCCATTACACTAATGCTCGTAACAGGTGCCCTGACCTCGTTTTTTTCTCTCGTGGCCTCGAATGTGGGGGCAACAGTACTCATGGTGCCCCTTGCTATGAACATGGCACTGCAGTCAGGAATCAGCCCGGTAATTGCCGCTGTTACCGTTGGTATTGCAGCATCAAACACCTTCATCCTTCCTACCCACCAGGTAAATGCCCTGATAATGCGGCCTGGAAACTACAAGACCACTGATTACATAAAGGCAGGAACTGGCATGACCATCATCTACCTTGCCATAATGACCGCCATGATCTATCTGATATTCTGACCCTGCAACAGGAATTCACACTGACAAGAAGAGTGCTCTATTCAATTGTCAGAACCTGGGGAATTTGCCGGTGATGGGATGAATTTACTGGAGCCGACAAGCGGAGTCGAACCGCTGACCTGCTGATTACGAATCAGCTGCTCTACCAACTGAGCTATGTCGGCTCTCTGTTTATCTTCTGGGGTCAGCACTTAGTGCTGATGATATGGTGGCATCTCTTTTATCATGTCATGCAAGCAGAGGTCAAGGGGTGAGGTCAGGTTTGTGCGTCAGGCCCCTGAAGGTTCAGTCCCTGAGTTTTTTCTATGAGTGATATATTCCCGTACTGC
>CAZXAK010000010.1:0-33349 GCA_964638145.1 uncultured Desulfobacterales bacterium
ACTTCAAGTATCCGAGAGAAAAACAAAGACTCCGACGCAGCAGATCATGCGAAACTGGGAATCCCGCAGCGGTTTCAAATTATGTAGAAAGCAAAACAGTTACAGCAAACCCGTTGGGTGACGGGTAATTTTACAAAAAAAACAGCATTAATTAGCTGGAATTAAAGATAAAACAAGATTTCACATGATTTGAAGCAATCAATTCAGGAAGAACCAATTGACAGGGGCGGATGGTGCTTTTTTCTCATGGTCGTGATCGCGAGCAAATATGTCATTAACAACTCATAGCAACTGATGAGCTTCAGGATCATGAGAAAAAGCACCATCCGCCATACAAGGGTACTGCAGCATCACTGCAAAAATACCTGGTTATCCAACCTGGGAAATACATTGCCTAATGGGCACAGGTACCTCCACAGGCATGACTTCCGCCATGGCCATGGCCCTCGCCATGACCTGTGCATGTGGCACCTGTAACTCCCTGAATCTTGCCGGCCAAGAAATCTTCTACCAGCACAGCAGGGTCTCCGGCCTGTAGGCCTGCCACCACCTGGATACCCGCATCCTGCAGTATGTTGACTGCCCCTCCGCCAATACCGCCACAGAGCAGATGGGTTACTCCCTTCTCATGGAGCCAACGGGGCAGAACACCCGGTTCATGCGGCGGGGGAACCTCCACAGAGGTTGATGCCACCTTGCCGTCTTCCACATTCACAAATGCAAACTGAGGGGCGTGTCCAAAATGGGTACACAGCGCCCCGTTCTCTACTGGTATTGCTATCTTCATGACTCCTGTTCCTCCTTTGCCGCCTGCTCTTCCGCGCGTTTTGCGGCAAACATCTGGGTTGAATTTATTACGTTCTGACAAATATTCTCAAAGGCCTCTGCGGTGAGGCTGTTTGGATAGGTTGCCATGACCGGCTTTCCAGCATCCCCTGTGGTAACGATCCTGGGATCAACTGGCACACGCCCCAGAAACGGGATACCGGTCTCTTCGGCAAGTCTCTGTCCACCACCACGCTTGAACACGTCTATTGCCTTGCCACAGTGGGGACAGATCATGCCACTCATGTTTTCTACAATCCCTATCACCGGCATGCCTACCTGCTTGCAGAAATTCAGGGACTTTTTAACATCAAGCAGGGATACCTCCTGGGGCGTGGTTACCACAACGGCAAACGCATCCGGAATGGTCTGGGCCACTGTCATCTGCTCGTCGCCAGTGCCAGGAGGGGCATCTATGATGAGGTAGTCGAGTTCACCCCACTCGATGTCATAAATAAACTGCCTGATGGCCGACATCTTGAGCGGTCCACGCCACATGACGGCTGAATCCTTGTCAGGAAGCAGGGGCTCCACTGACATGAACTTCAGATTTGGAGAGTAGTAGACCGGTCCTACGGTACCATCTGGCCTCTTCTGAAGTTCACCACGCTCCACTCCCAGCATCTTGGGTACGTTGGGACCATGGAGATCCACATCGAGCAGGCCTACGTAAAAGTTCTGAAGTGAGAGCCCTATGGCAAGATTGATAGAGACCGTACTCTTGCCAACGCCTCCCTTGCCGCTCATTACCATTATCTTGTGTTCGATCTTGCCTAACTGCTTCTTGATCTTCTCATCCTGCTGTGACAGGACAGGATTACTTGCTGTGGGATTTTCCTTTTGAGCTGCCAAAATTCTCGTCCTCCGGATATGAGTATTATTTACCTTCCCCCATCCCAAGACTATTTACGTGATGGGCAGGGATATTTTTTTACTTGGACATATCGTGCAACACATGGCCTTAAAAGACCGCTGCCACACTCTCAGGCTGCTCTATCCACCGAGCTGGTTCTGCACCCGCTCCCACACATCCCTCAGGGCCTGCACCGCAGGTCCGTCCGGCCCTGCTATTGCAGGTTTACCCTGTACAACACTCTCTACCATTGACTCATCAAAGGGAATCATGCCAACAACCTCCATACCCCTCTCGTTGCAGGCATCTCTAATCTTTTCCGCCATTTCCCTGTTGAGGTCCCACTTGTTGATGCACACACAGGCAAGGACCTTGAAATGAGCAGCAAGGTCCGCAACACGCTGAAGATCGTGCAGACCTGATGCGGTGGGTTCGGTAACCACCAGGACCAGATCAGCCCCTGACATGGAGGCGATTACCGGGCAGCCTATGCCAGGTGGACCATCCACTACAATCCACTCTTTGTCAAGCTGTTCTGCAAGATTTCTTGCCTCACGCTTTACCAGTGCAACAAGCTTTCCGGAATTCTCCTCACCTATATCGAGACGGGCATGGATCATTGGGCCGTAGGGGGTTTCCGACCGATACCACCAGCCGCACATGTTGTCTTCCAGTTCTATGGCCTCTTCAGGACAAAAATGCGCGCACACCCCACATCCTTCACAGGCAAGGGGATCAACAGAAGCAGTATCTTCCAGGGTTATGGCATTGAAACGGCATATATCCACACAGGTGCCGCACCCTGTGCACAAAGAGGCGTTAACGCGTGCCTTAACTCCGGAGACGAATTCATGCTCCTCCTGAACTTCAGGAGATAGGATAAGATGGAGATCTGCGGCATCAACATCACAGTCCGCCAGGACCTTCCTGTCGGCAAGTGCAGCAATTGACCCTGCAACAGAGGTCTTGCCAGTACCGCCCTTGCCACTGAGAATCAATATCTCCTTCATGATACCCTCCCTTGAATTGTCTGCAGGATGGTGGCAAACGAATCCCTCAACCCCGGGATGGTATCGACAAGGGGGATGCCGGACGCATAACCCTCGGCAATCTTTCTGGAAAACGGGATCTTCCACATAATGTCTATATCTTCCTCATGACACCACTGTTCCAGATCGTCAAACCCCAGGCCTGCCCGGTTTATGATGACCCCAAAGGGACGTTGAAGCTTTCTGAGCATGCCAACCGCAAGTTTGAGATCATTCAGCCCAAACGGTGTGGGCTCTGTAACCAGCACTGTATAATCCGCGTCCTTGACAGTGGCTATCACCGGACATGACGTGCCAGGAGGGGCATCCAGGACGACAATAGAGTCCGGATCATCCTCCATCTCATCCTTGACCGCCTCAATGAGTGGCGGGGCCATTGCCTCACCTACACGGAGTCTCCCGTGCACGAAGTGGAGACTATCTGAATGTCCCTTCTCCACCACACCAATGGTACGCGAGCCAGAGGTCAGTGCCCCCTCTTCAGGACACACCAGGAAACAGCCCCCGCAGGAGTGACACAGCTCAGAAAATGCCATGATGGTCTTCCCAAGTACTGTTATGGCATTGAAACGGCATATCTCCCTGCACTTCCCGCAGTAGGTGCACCTGTCCTCGTTTACCACAGGGATCTCAAGGCTGAACTCACGGCTCGAGGTTATCTCAGGCCTGAGGAATATGTGCCCGTTGGGCTCCTCCACGTCACAGTCAAGGTACTGCACATGCCCGATATCCATGTGGGCTGCGGTCAGGGCAAGGCTCACAGCCACAGTGGTCTTGCCCGTACCGCCCTTGCCGCTTGCTATGGCAATCTTCATGGACTCACCTTCTTCCGCGGCCGCCACAGCCGCAACCACCACGTCCTCTGCCTCCACCGCCCATACCGGCGCCACCGCCTCTGCCCATACCGGCACCGCCACACATTCCACGGCCTCCAGCCCCGGCCATTCCAGCACCCGAACCAGCCATCTTCGACTCCATGGGCACATGGCCATCTGCGGTAGGCCCTGCATCATGCTTCACATTGCCTGAACGGAACTTTTCGAATGCATCTTCCACAGTGCCCTCCACATTGGATACCACCTTTATTCCTGCAGCATCCAACACGACAAATGCCTTTGGGCCTACCCTGCCGGTGAGCACCACCTCGACTCCAGACTCTCCTACCACTGTTGCCGCGTTGATGCCTGCCCCGTGGGCCGCATCCTGGGCAGCCCTGTTGTCTATTACCTGAACGATATCCCCTGTCTCTGAATCCAGAATAACGAACCATGGGGCCCGTCCGAACCTGGGGTCAACTGGAGAACTTTTCTCTGTGCCCTGAGCACTTACTGCAACTTTCATAATTTTTATCCTCTATTCTTGATTATTTTCCCATAATTCAAAAATGAACATGAGGGGGTCATATTTTCTTACATTGTCTTTTGCAAAAAAACGGTTTTTGAATTAAATTAAAAATTAGGACTGGTTAAAGGAGTTGTCAACATATTTTTTTGAGCGTATGCTTGGATCGTCAAAACCAAAATACCGTTAATCACTTAATAATTATCAAGCGAGGAATTATATCATGGCCAGAAAAATTCTTGTGATAGGTGGGGTGGCATGTGGCCCAAAGGCGGCTGCAAGGGCCAGGAGGCTGGACCCCGGAGCAGAGATAACTTTAATTGAGAGGGGGAAAGATATCTCTTACGGGGCATGCGGCCTGCCGTTCTATCTCGAAGGTGAGATCAAGGACGTAAAAGAGTTAACCTCCACTCCGGTAGGTATCCCACGGGACGTTGGCTTCTTCAAGGCCGTCAAGGGTGTTGATGTACGCACAAACACAGAGGCCATTTCAATTAATCGTAACGCAAAAACAGTTACTGTAAAAGGGCTTGAAACCGGAAAAACAGAAGATATCCCCTATGACAAGCTGGTTATTGCAACAGGAAGCTCGCCTGTACGTCCACCTATTACAGGAATTGACCTCGAAGGTATTCACTGCCTCAAGACCATGGACGATGGAACCGCCATCAAGACGGCCATGGAAGGCGCCAGGGGAAAAAGGGCAGTCATTATCGGGGCTGGCCTAATTGGCCTGGAATGCGTGGAGCCACTTATAAAGGCGGGATTTGAGGTCCACATCGTGGAAAAACTGCCATTTGTCCTGCCTGCACTCCTCGATGAGGAGATGGCCATACCGCTCATGGGCCACCTGAAATCCAAGGGAGTGATTCTGCACTGCAATGACGGAGTGGAGGCCTTTGAAGCTGATGATAACGGCAGGGTTGCAAAGGTAAAGACCGAGAAGACCACCATAGACGCTGATCTGGTTATCCTGGCCATTGGGTTCAGGCCCGTAACAGAACTTGCCCAGGCAGCCGGCCTTGAAACAGGCAGGATGGGCATAAAGGTGGATGCACACATGCGCACCTCTGACCCGGACATATATGCAGGTGGAGACTGCGTGGAATCCTACAACATCGTCACAGGCACTCCCATGTATGCGCCCATGGGTTCCACTGCCAACAAGCACGGCAGGGTCATAGGAAACAATCTCTGTGGCTGGAACAGCACCTTCTCTGGCGTGTGCGGCACAGGTGTATGCAGGATCATGGGGTTCAATGTGGCGCGTACAGGGCTTACCGAACGTGATGCCAGGGCTGCCGGTCTCAATGTGATTACGGCCCTTACCCCTGGCCCAGACCGTCCCCACTACATGGCAGATTCAAAGCCAATCCACATGAAACTTGTTGCAGAGGCATATTCAGGCAGGCTGCTTGGCCTTCAGGTCATGGGCCCCGGCGAAGTACTGTCAAGGGTTGACACCATGGCGGCCCTGCTGAAGATGAACGGCACCATCGACGACCTCGCAGATACGGACATGGCATATGCCCCTCCATTTTCTCCGGCCATTGACAACCTCATCACCGCAGCCCATGTGGTTCAGAACAAACGCGACAGGCTGATAAGGGCATATACACCTGCTGAGCTCAAGGAAAAGATAGACAGGGATGAAGACATGGTCCTGCTCGATGTCCGTACGCCAAAAGAACTGGAGATGATGAGCCTTCCCTACAAACAGGTAGTACACATCCCCCTTGGCAAGGTGAGAGAGAGGGCGGCAGAACTGCCAAAAGACAAGGAGATAGTATGTTTCTGCAAGATATCTCTCAGGGGATATGAGGCGGCAAAAATGCTGGAGGGAGCAGGTTTTGACAGTAACCTCATAAGTATTTTGGATGGCGGTATTGTGGCATGGCCATATGAGAAAAACGTCCAGGCATAGCCTCTGCCCATACGCCTGCCTTGTCCAAACAACAGACACTCAGTACATTTCCAACACATGCCACGGCTCCCTGGTAAATACACGGGACCGTGGCATGGCCGGCAGTCCAAAGTACAGTTTCCCCGAATGCCAGTCCCACAACCATACCTTTTTGGAATTTTTCTACATAAACCTATTGCAAAATTGTAACATTTTTGTATCCTGTCTACACACTTACCACTGTTCACAGGCGCACAAAATCTGAATCTGCATACAGAACATAGAGAAGACGGCATATTACCCTTTCCCAAACCCTTCGTGACACACCGGTAGGGGCAGGGGAACATATCTGCCAGTTACACAATTCAACCAAATCTACAAAAATGTGCCGGATAGATTTTACAAAAAGTGCATAAAAATCAAATTCAACCAGGGACATTGACATTCCCTGGTTGTTTCACACCACTGATATGTATTTTCACGACAATTCTGTAACTGTCAGATTTGCTCAAGGGGCAAGGCATGGGACACACAGGACATTGGCACTCTCCGGCCACAAACAGGACAGGGGTTGCCCCACTCGGTAGACCAGGCATTACTACAGGATTGAATTTTCCCTTAAAACACGTCTTATAAGTCGGATATATCTGAAGAGTTCCTGCATCGAGCTGAAAATCAGCCTGAGTTCAAAGATGAGTGATACAGAACCCACCACACACAAGGCTACGGGAGATACCCTGGATGGCAACCTGTCCATGAACCTCCCCCATCATCCCATTTCACGCGACGTAGAGGTCCTGACATGCCTCTATGAGGTAACCCGTGCGCTGTCTGCCACCCTTAACCTCAAATCCGCACTCAAGGAGGTAATGGAGATACTGGCAGCACGCATGGACATGAGAAAAGGCACGGTAACCATTCTCAAACCAGGATCTACTGAGCTGCAGATCGAGATAGCCCACGGCCTCACGGCAGAAGCGCGAAGGCGTGGCAGGTACCGGCTTGGCGAGGGTATAACCGGCAGGGTGGTCTCAACAGGAGAGCCCCTCGTGGTGCCCAAAATCGCCGAGGATCCACGATTCCTCAACAGGACCAGGAGCCGGGGGAAACAGGGCACGGACATGGGTTTCATATGCGTCCCCATAAAGAATGGGAAAGACACCATTGGGGCACTGAGCGTTGACAAACTTTTCAGGGGCAAGAATTCCATAGAGGACGACCTCCAGTTGCTGACAGTGATCAGCAGCCTCATATCCCAGTCAGTGGTAAGGCTCCAGGCTGCCAATGCCGAAAAAGAGGCCCTGCTACAGGAAAATCAGACGCTCAAACGCGCACTTACCGAAAAGTATGAACTCAAGAACATCATAGGAAAATCCAGCAGGATGCAGGAGGTCTTCAACATGGTGCTGCGTGTGGCTGAGAGCAATGCCACAGTGCTCCTCAGAGGCGAAAGCGGCACTGGAAAATCCCTCATAGCCAAGGCTATCCACTTCAACTGCAAGCGCAGAAAAGGGCCGTTCGTCATGGTAAACTGCTCGGCCATCCCTGAATCCCTCATAGAAAGTGAGCTGTTCGGCCACGAAAGAGGTGCATTTACAGGCGCTGCTTCCAGAAAGAGCGGCAGGTTTGAACAGGCAAAAGGGGGTACCATATTCCTTGACGAGATCGGAGAGCTGCCCCACCATGTCCAGGTCAAACTGCTCAACGTCATTCAGGACCGGGAGTTCCAGCCACTTGGTGCTACCCGTTCGGTAAAGGCTGACGTGCGCATCATTGCCGCCACCAACAGAAACCTTGAAGAGGCAATGGAGGCAGGCCAATTCAGGGAAGACCTCTACTACAGGCTGAACGTCTTTCCTGTATATATCCCCCCCCTGAGGGAACGCCGGACCGACATCCCGCTTCTTGCCGAACATTTCATGAACAAGTTTGCCAGGGAAAACAACAAACGGATAATACGAATATCACAACCTGCCATTGACGCACTGCTGCAGTTTCAATGGCCTGGAAACGTGAGGGAACTGCAGAACTGCATCGAACGGGCAGTTCTCATATGCGACGAAGACGTACTTCGCATCCATCACCTGCCTCCGTCCCTACAGTTCCACGACATCTCTGACCAGGAAGTGGGAAATGCCAGAAAATCCCTTACTGAAATGGTTGCACATTTTGAAAAAGAGCTTATTGTGGAAGCCCTTTCCGAGACAGGCGGAAATCAGACCAAGGCGGCAAAACAGCTTGACACCAGTCTCAGGATAATCAACTACAAGATCAAGAAATACGGGATAGACGCGGCCAGCTTCAAGAAAAAATCCTGAAACATCCCCATTTGCGCACCACAGATGAAGCCCTGACACCTTAAAACAACCTCCATGCCAAATTCCGGAACCAGTGCAGCACTCTGAGTCATGAAAATTAGCAGATCCGAAACATCAAACAACAAGGGCAGATACCCCCAGGGCAAAAAAAACAGGAAAGATGTCCCCTTCTTCATGAAGGAGGACAAGAATCCCTGGCCCGCAGTTCAGAAGCCCCTCTTCGACTCGCTGGCCGAACAGAATCACATAATCCTCCGCCCAGACCACAACATCAGCCGCAAATTCATTGACAGGGAGGCCCTCAAGGTCCTTTACCGTCTGAAAGACGCAGGTTTCATAGCCTATCTCGTTGGAGGAAGCGTGCGGGATATGCTGCTGAAGAAACGGCCAAAGGACTTTGATGTTGGAACAAACGCCCGCCCCGAACAGATCAGAAAGATATTCCGTCACAGTCGTATCATAGGGAAACGCTTCAGGCTCGTTCACGTATATTTCAGGGGCGGAAAGATCATAGAGGTGTCCACATTCAGGAAACAGACAGACTATGACGACAGGGAGGCCGCAAGGGAGGAACTGTCCAATAACGACATATTCGGTAGCCCCAGGGAAGACGCCTCACGACGGGACCTCACCATAAACGGCCTGTTCTACAACATCGCGAACTTCAGCATCATTGACTATGTAGGCGGCATGACAGACCTGAAAAACGGTATCGTACGTGCCATAGGAGACCCTGAGAGACGATTTCTCAGAGACCCTGTACGCATGATGCGTGCCGTCCGCCACGCCGCAAGAACCGGCTTTGTCATAGAACCCGTGACGTGGAGGGCAATCACGGCCAACGCCTCCACCATCAGGCTGTGCGCCATTCCCAGGGTAAGAGATGAGTGGCTAAAGGACCTGCAATCAGGTGTCAGTGCCAAATGGGTTGAGCTGATGCTGGACAGCGGGCTGTTTGGCGCCGTATTTCCCGGCTACGCCCGTCTCCTATCAGGCCCTGACGCAAGGCCCGTGCGGGACATGATAATTAAAATGATGGAGCAGCTTGACATGCTGGTCGCACGCCATAAAAATGTAAACGAGGCACTACAGCTCTCTCTCCTTGCATATCCTGCACTGCACCACATGCCTGAGTGGCATGAACTCAAAGGGAGAAAGATACGCTGGCCCACCTATGAAGTGAGAGGGATACTATCTGACATCTTTGCGCCTTATGACTTTCGCAACATAGTGGCAGACCAGACGGCGCAGATACTCGCAAGCCAATGGCCCATATCCCTGTGTGCCGAACGGGGCAACTGGCCCAAACGGGTGTGGTCAAAACTGACATTCAAGGATGCTGTCACCATGTACAATGCGGCAAGGATCGCGACCGGACAGCCGGTGATCAGCAGCGATCCACACCTGAAGGAATCTGAAAAAAAACATGTCCGCAAGAGGGGGAGAAGGAGAAGAAGCAGAAAGAGGAGACCCTCTTCAAAATGTGGAAATGGCAGAACCGGCAGATAAGCTTGAACATGCCTGCAGGACAGGGCAGTATGTCAGCCCCTTCCTATATCTATATGTGGATGTGTCCGAACGGGGCCATTGCACAATATTGACAATAACAAAAGGACCTGAATTTAGCGTTTCAAATCATTCTGTCTGCGTATCCTCCGCCTTGCATATCAGGCAGACTTGGGAATCACTCAATTCAGGAAGAGGTTAAGAGATGAAATTACGCCAGAATGCCAAAGAACTGGTACTGATAGAGGCTGCGGGTCTCGGCTTTATACTGGGAGAGATACGCTACAACCGTCAAACAGAGACAGTCCTGTTTGCCCTTGAGAAGGCGGCATTCTTTGACCTTTACTTCCCCTGTGCAGTCATTTATGACCAGAAAACCGGCCCTGTGGTCCGCCCCCATGTGGTCACTGCCATGACCACCTCCTCTATCAGGGTGCAAAGGAGCCGGGTTTCATGCTTCATCCTTGAATCAGACCTCCACCCTGCCCTCTCAAGGCAGTACACCAACCTGATAGAGAGTATTATGGCACATCAGGACAGGAGCCTTCCAGCCAAACCTGAACAGGACCATGATCCAGACAAGCCACCATCTCCCGGTGGAACAAGGGTTGTATCCATAAAGGACGGCAAGGGGAAAAAATAAAGGGCGTATGATCGCTTTTCCCAAAATAGACCCGGTAATTGTTCACGTAGGGCCACTATCCATACGCTGGTATGGCCTTATGTACCTGATAGGTTTTGCGTCTGCCTATCTCCTTGTAAAAAAGCAGATAGCAGAAACCTACAAGGGAGACAACCGGGCAGCAGTCTCCCGCAGCCGCCATTTGATAGAAACAGAGATACAGCACCTGGATGGCCTCATGTTCTATCTTGTGATAGGTGTCGTGGTGGGGGGCAGGCTTGGCTACGTCCTGTTCTACAACCTCGCCTACTTCATACAACATCCTCTTGAAATATTTGCCACGTGGCACGGTGGCATGTCCTTTCATGGCGGAACCCTGGGTGCACTCATGGCCGGGTTAATATACTGCAAAAGATACAACCTGAATTTTTTTATGTGGGCTGACCGGTTTATTGTGACTGCACCAATAGGCCTCGGTCTTGGGAGGATTGGCAACTTCATAAATGGAGAACTGTACGGACGCCCCTCAGACGTGCCGTGGGCAATGATTTTTCCACAGGGAGGCAACATTCCAAGACACCCGTCACAACTCTACGAGGCCATGCTGGAAGGGGTTGTACTCTTTGGCATACTGTGGCCCTTACGGAAAAAACAGTGGCCCTATGGCAGAAAAACTGCTCTGTTTCTCATAGGATACTCAACATGCAGAGTGATAGTGGAATTTTTCAGGGAACCTGACCCGCAACTGGGATTCATATTTGATGGCTGGCTTACAATGGGGCAGCTCCTGAGTTTCTGCTTCATGACGGCAGGCATATTGCTCTGGGTCATCACAGGCACAGGAAAGCATGACATTGGCCATAGCACATACCGCAAGGCCTCATAGGTCATGTGATTGTCCGATTGCAGGTACATGCCACCCATATGGCATGAGCCATTGCCTATTCTTCCGCATTTCAGGTGTCCTGTAGTGCAGTATGGTACGGCTGACAAGGGACAATACTCCTCCTGCGGCTATCATGCACACAACAACACAAACCATCTTTTCATGACCGTATGTGGCAACACGTTTTAAAATCATCACAGAGACCGGAACATTGCAATTGACAGATTTGCCGCACTAAAAAAACACCGCACAGCTATCTGTGGTGTGGGACAGACTTTACTCCCTTCTTTATCCATGAGGGTTAGCCATAGTGAAATTGTTCACATCATTCCTGAACAGAAACTCAGACCCAAAACCTCCCATACGTCAGAAGCTCTTCTGGGTGATTATCATCTCTGTAGTAGCGATAGCTGTTCTGCAGTACACCAGCGACAGGAACTCCCATCTTCATGAACTCTACAGGGAGCTGTACTACTTTCCCATATTCATCTCCGTGCTCAGGTTTGGAACCAGAGGGGCACTGATGTGTCTCGGGGTCATACTCGCCTTCTACGTGCCATACATATTTCTCACATGGGGTACAGACTGGGGGGAGGAGGCGGCAAGGCTCGTGGAGCTGCTGCTGTACCTGCTGTTCGTACTGGGAGCCGGCTACTTCGTGGACAGGGAGAGACAGATAAAAGAGGAGCTTGACAGGAACAGGTTCATCACCTCCCTTGGCCGAATTACCTCAGGTATTGTGCACGACCTGAAGAACCCTCTGATGAGCATGACAGGCCTGCTCGAGAGGCTGGCAAAGGGCAAGGGTGACTGTAACAGCTACCTGCCGGTAATCCTGGACGAGGCCCACAGGATGGAACGGATTGTCTATGATGTCCTGGATTTTGCCCGGCCGGTCAAGCTGGAAAAGCACAGGTCCAATCTTTCGTCCATCGTACAGTCTGCCCTTGAGACATGCAGGGAAAAGGCAGAAAAGAGAGGTGTCATGTTCAGGGTATCTGTTGACGATTCCATAAATTTGGATGTGGACAGCTTCCTGCTTGAAAGGGCCCTCATCAACATAATCTCAAACGCAGTTGAGGCATCGCCCAGCGGCTCTGCAATAGCTGTAGGGTTGGAACAGAATGGGAGCGCAATCAGCATAACCGTCCAAGATCACGGACCAGGCATGAACAGAGATACCCGTAATCACTGTTTTGAACCCTACTTTTCCACCAAACAGGGGGGCACAGGACTGGGACTTCCTATAGTGAAGAAGATCATTGAGGCCCACGGCGGCACCATAGAGATCAAGTCCCACTCATCAGGCGGCACCACATTTACAATCACGTTAAAAAAATAGATGGCTAGCTGGTTTTGGATATTGCACGAGGCAGTCAGAACAGGGGCTGATCAGAAACTGCCCCGGCCAGCGCACGACCATCACCCTGCCTGCCGCACCTTTATGGACAGCGCATGGGCAGTGAGCCCCTCTATCTCCGCAAGACTTATCACGTCATCCGCGTCCCGCAGGAAGGCATCCCCGCTGTACGATATGATACTGGAACGCTTGAGGAAGGTCTCCACGCCGAGCGCCGATGCGAACTTTGCAGTCCCCATTGTGGGAAGTACATGGTTGGGACCAGCAATATAATCTCCGACAGGCTCAGGGGTGTACTCTCCCATAAATATCGCACCTGCGTTCTTTATCAGGGGAAGCAGGGACCACGGTTCCCTCACTGCAAGCTCCAGGTGCTCCGGCCCGATACTGTTCACGATACGGGCAGCCTCCCCCAGGTCTGGCACCACGATTATGGCGCCGTTGTTTTCAATGGACTTCCTGGCAATGTCTGAACGCTCAAGCCCCGCAAGCAACTCCTCGATGACCTCTGCCACACGTTGCGCCAGCCCATCGGAAGTGGTCACCAGGATGGCCGTGGCCATGGGATCGTGCTCTGCCTGAGAGAGCAGGTCAGCGGCAATATGCCGGGCATCAGGTGAATCATCAGCCACCACAAGCACCTCGCTTGGCCCTGCCACCATATCAATGCCCACCATGCCGGAGACAAGCTTCTTTGCCAGGGTAACAAAGATATTGCCAGGCCCTACAACCACATTTACAGGTTTGACAGTGTCGGTGCCAAAGACCATTGCGCCAATGGCCCATGCGCTTCCCATGCGGTATATTTCATGGACCCCTACCTCTGATGCGGTTACCAGCAGGTGAGGGCTTACGCGGTTACCAGGCCCTGGAGGCGTGGCAAGCACGATCCTCTCAACCCCTGCTATGCGCGCAGGCACACCGTTCATGATCACTGACGATACCAGAGGCGTAGCCCCCCCTGTGCCCCCAGGTACGTACAGACCCGCAGCATCAACAGGGCTCACTGCCTGGCCCAGCACAGAGCCATCCCTGCGGGTCATGAACCATGAGTTCGGGACCTGTCTCCTGTGAAACTCGTCCACATTGGCTATGGCCTTCCTGATTATCCTCAGAAATTCGTAATCAACCTGGTCATAGGCCTGCTCAACCTCCCGGGAGGTAACAGTTATGGCACTGGCGGTAAACTCTTCGGAATCAAACCGCCTTGTGTACTCAACAATAGCGTCATCTCCCCTGTCGCGCACTGCCTCAAGGATATCCCGGACCGCGTCCTCCTTGTCCGATGAGAGATCAAACCTCCTGCTGCCAAGTTCGTCAATGAGACGGCGTCCCTCTTCACTGCTGCTTGATAGTACTGAAAGCATAACGTACCGAAACCTTCCTCTCCATTCTGAACTACTTTATCCTGTCCTGGCTCCTGCGCGGCACAGGAATGAACTCAACTGTGGGCTCCCGTCTCACTGGCTGCGGAAACAGGTTCATGAGCTGGTAAATCTCATCAGGCATCCCACCCTTGACCGGCAGGCCAAGGGCCTCCGCATCCCTGCAGGTAATGGGGTGATCATGGGTCCACGTACCCTGAGACAGCTTTGTGGCAAGCTCATCCACCATCTCGTCACTGTATTTGCCTGAGAGCAGCTCTACTACATTGGCCTTCATCTGTCTCAGGGCCTTCTCAGCCATATCTCCCATGACAATGTACTTGTCGCTGACCTTCTCAATGGGTTTGTCCCTGACCACCCTGAGCAGAGACGCAGCAGGGTACTGCCCCATCTGGGGATCAACCGGCCCAAGCACTGCATGGGTATCCATCACGATCTCATCCGAGGCAAGGGCTATAAGGGTCCCGCCACTCATGGCGTGATGAGGCACAAAGGCCGTTACCTTTGCGGGATGTGCCTTTACGGCGCGTGCTATCTGCAGGGCCGCCAGTACCAGCCCGCCAGGTGTATGCATCACTATATCAATCGGAACATCGTCATCGGTCATACGAATGGCGCGAATCACCTGCTCAGAATCATTGATGTCTATATACTTCATCACTGGAAAACCAAGGATGCTCATGGTCTCCTGCCTGTGTACCAGCAGGATCACCCGTGAACCACGCTTCTTCTCCAGGCGGGCAATGGCCCTCTGACGTGCCGCATCAAGCATCTTCTGGCGAAGCAACGGCTGCATAGCAGAAACCATGAAGAAAATCCAGAAAAGATCAATAACGTTCATTGCTCAATCCCCTTTGCTAATATGTCAACTATCTTATCAATCCGTTTACCTGTAACTACAGTTCCCCGGAAACACATAAAGAATTAACCCGGTCCGCTTGGCAGAAATGATATTCTTCTCTATGCTTGTTGATACATCTATTTTTCATTCCACTATTGTTCCTTTGTTCCTTGATTTTTTATTATTTCATCACAGCTTCCATATCTATCCTCATTCCAACCCGGCGAATATAGAGATAAAGCCTTCTACCATGAGATGCCCCACGGGCTCCATTCATCCCTGTAACGTCTGGTACAGGTGGCAGCTCCGGCCCTGAACATCTTGACAGTAAGCATACCAAACATAAAACCGCCTGCATGGGCCCACCAGGCTATTCCTCCTACCTCCTTCGGACCTGCAAGCATGAGCGCGCCTCCAAATATCTGCTGCATGAACCAGAAGGCCAGGAAAAAGATGGCAGGGATATCAAAGAAAAACGGGAAAAACAGTATAGGAATCATTATGATGATGCGGGCATGCGGAAACAGGACAAAATAGGCCCCCATGATCCCGGCAATGGCACCAGATGCACCAACAGTAGGTATGGTAGAACCTGCATTGGTGTAAATCTGCACGAATGCGGCCGCAAGTCCGCAGAGCAGGTAAAAGACAAGAAACCGGAAGTGCCCAAGCTCATCCTCCACGTTGTCACCAAATATCCACAACGTCCACATATTGCCTATGATATGAAGCCAGCCACCATGCAGGAACATGGATGTAAACAGGGGCAGTATGGCCCCTGGAGCAAGCCCAACCCAGTTTGCCCACTCAGGATGGGTGTAACGTGCAGGCACCAGTCCATAGACATAAAACAGCCTTTCCAACCCATGAGGCCCTAACCTGGTCTCAAGAAAGAAAAAAAAGATATTAATGGCCATGATAGCCCACATCATAAGGGGTGGGCATCTTCTCGGAACGCTGTCCTGTATTGGAAACATCTATACAACCCTCAAAAAATCTGGAAGCAAGGAATACATTATAAACTAAAAACTAAAATAGTGTAGCAGAGCATTTACAACAAGAAAATTTTCATGATCCTATCACAGATTTGTCAGGAAATATAGCGTGCCGGCTAATAGCCCTCTGTGTCAATAGAAGTGAAACACCTACTCCTTGCTAAATTAGTGTAGGGTGGGGGCGTTTTATCCTGACCTTAGGATTGGCGGGCTCAATACAGTGAAGATGGATAGATTCAAAAATTATAAATTTATATCAACGAATTAATCCATTGACTGTTAGTATTAAAGCCTTTTTGCCTTTGACAGAATGAATACGGATATTTTATTATATCCCGGTCAGGTAACGAGACGATTGTAGCTTTTGAAATTTTCTTTTTTCTATCTAATTGGTCAATTTAAAAAGAATATAGCGGGATAAACTATGCCAACCGTACCATATAACACTGCTTGGAATGGAATTATCTGAGATCCCCACAGGGAAACCATGTCTATCCTTATCTGGTACATGAAGCCCTGTTCAGGACAATATCAAGGCACTATGACAACCTTTTGATCAGAAACATCCACTCTTATCTTTTTCAATCAAATGTTGGTTACAAGGTCTGCATATACCGTACAAGAAAAGATGTTTATGATTTTAAAACAGGGGAGTACAACATTATCACCAACAGGGCCATATGTATCAATGAGACAAATGCAACCAATGGAGTGGGTACCTCCATACTACACGACACCTATACGGCGGATGGTACTTTTTATCACGCTTTTAAAGCTCATCAGGTGCAATGCCTTGTTAATGATATATTTGCTCGCGGTCAAAACCATGAGAAAAAGCACCATCCGCCTTTGCCAATTGCTTCTGCATTTCAGGTGTCGTGTAGTATGGGGTACCTCTACTGCGATTATGTGGACCCCCAACACAGGCCAAACAAACAATGCACCCACCCCTCTTTGCAGCATGAATTCTGCCTTAACATATTGTCCCATTTGAGGGAGCCACTATACTAAAATATCCTGAGGCTAAGGTCTGAAGCAGGGGCAGAGTGAGTAAGCGCGCCAGATGAAATGATGTCCACACCTGTATCCGCTATCTCACGCACGTTTTCAAGGGTTACCCCCCCAGAGGCCTCAAGTATAATGTCCGGGTTCATACGCCTGGCAAACCTTACGGCCTCACGGAGCTGATTGCAGTCCATGTTGTCAAGCAGGGCCGCGTGTGCCCCTGCCTCAATTGCCTCCTGAAGCTCAGGGATGCTGGTAACTTCTACCTCCACCTTTAGCGTGTGTGGTGCGTTTTTCCTTGCCCTTGTCACGGCTGCAGCAACCGAACCGCAGGCCGCTATGTGATTATCCTTTATGAGAATGCCGTCAGAGAGGTCGAAACGATGGTTGAAACCGCCCCCTGCACGCACCGCGTACTTTTCAAGGATACGCAGCCCGGGTGTGGTCTTGCGGGTATCAACAATGCGGCACCTGGTTTCAGAAACCGCTTCCACGAACCTGGCAGCCAGGGTAGCTGTGCCGCACATTCGCTGAAGGAAGTTCAGGGCAGGGCGCTCTGCGATAAGAATCGCGGCACAGTTGCCGTGACACTCGAGCAGGACGTCATCTGCCTCACATCTCGCACCCTCAGGGACCATGCAGGAAAACTCCACCTCGCTGTCCATGAACCTGAAGACGTCCATTGCCACGAAGATACCCGCAGCCACACACGGCTCCTTTGCCACGATCTGGGCGCGGGCCTTCTGGTCGGCAGGTATGGTTAACGAGGTGGTAATATCTCCGTGATTCAAGTCTTCCCTGACCGCAGCCTCTATGATGGGGGCATAGAGGATTGGCTCGGGCCGATGAAGAAAACCACCTTCAGGCATGATCACCTTCCCTAACTTTTGGAGGGCCACTGGCAGACTGACGCGACGTATCAGGCAGCATCTACCGCCTCCAGGGTCTTTCTGTGGCCCACGATCTTTTCTAACCTTGCCTTTGACTTTTCCAGCTTACGGCGTTCCTTCTCAACAATCTCAGCAGGGGCCTTTTCCGTAAAGTTTTTATTGGAGAGCTTTGCCTCTGACTTTTTCAGATCCTTCATGACCTTTGCCTCGTCCTTCTGAAGCTTGGCAAGTTCCTCTTTGATATCCACAAGGCCTTTGAGCGGTATGAACATCTCAAGGTCCTCAAATATGAGTGAAGCAGCGCCTGAAGGTTTCTCCTCCCCTGCCTCCATGGTTGTGATGGATGTAACCCTGGCAAGGTTTGATATCTCAGGGAGATGGGTCTCAAGCAGGGCCTCAGCCTCGGATGTATGCGCAAAGGCAATCACCTCTACCTTGGCCCCAGGATGTATGCCAAGCTCTGCACGAACATTACGTATGCCGCTTATCACCTCCATAAGCCGCCCTATCTCACGCTCCGCTTCCGGTGCTGAGAGGGCATCAGAACTTTCAGGAAACTGGCTTGTCATTATGAAACCGCGGGGACCTCGTGTCTCAGGCAGGTGATGCCACAGCTCCTCTGTAACAAAAGGCATGAATGGGTGCAGGAGCCGAAGGGCGTTGTCAAGGACAGTCAGGGCCACAGCCCTTGCCCTGTCTGCATCCTGCTGGGATGCATTCCCGGAAAGGGCAGGTTTCGCAAGTTCGAGATACCAGTCGCAGAACTCGTGCCAGAAGAACTGATAAAGCTCCTTTGATGCCACATCAAAGTTGAAGTTGTCAAGCGCATCCCGCACAGTGGAGATCACACAGTTCATGCGGGAAAGTATCCAGCGGTCTATGACACCATAGTCCGATACGTCACCAATTGACAGACGTGACGGCTCGGACTTCTCTACATGCATGAGCACCAGTCGCGCAGCATTCCATATCTTGTTTACAAAATAGCGATAGCCCTGGATACGCTCCTCGGCAAGTTTTATATCACGACCCTGGGCGGCAAATGCCGCAAGCGTAAAGCGCACGGCGTCTGTCCCGTACTTATCCATGATGGTAAGGGGATCAATGACATTTCCCGTGGACTTGCTCATCTTCTTTCCCTGGGCATCCCGCACAAGGGCATGGAGGTACACATACCTAAACGGCACATCCTCCATGAAGTGCAGCCCCATCATCATCATGCGGGCCACCCAGAAGAAGAGGATATCAAAACTGGTGATGAGCACAGAGGTTGGGTAAAAGGCCTCAAGCTCCGGGGTCCTGTCAGGCCATCCCAGGGTGGAAAAGGGCCAGAGGGCAGAGCTGAACCAGGTATCAAGCACGTCACTTTCCTGCGTCAGGGAGGTGGAGCCGCATTTGGGACATCTCACAGGCGTTTCGCGGGCAACTACCATGTCGCCACAGGAATCACAGGTCCACGCAGGTATCCTGTGTCCCCACCATATCTGGCGTGAGATACACCAGTCGCGGATGTTGGTCATCCACTCGTCATAGGTGCGCTCCCAGGACGGCGGAACAATCTCGGTACGCCTGTCCTTCACTGCCCTTAGGGCCGGCTCTGCCAGAGGCTGTATCCGCACGAACCACTGCTTTGAAAGCCGGGGTTCAACAACTGTCTTGCAGCGGTAGCACACACCTGCGGCAAGGCTGTGGTCCTCTTCCTTTTCAAGAAGGCCCTGGGACTCCAGGTCCTGAAGCACCCTCTTCCGTGCCTCGAAACGATCCAGGCCCTCATAGGGACCGCCTTCAGCGGTCACAACGGCATTCTTGTCGAATATGTTTACAGACGGGAGGTTGTGACGCTGTGCGATCTCAAAGTCATTGAAGTCATGGGCAGGGGTAACCTTTACCGCGCCGGTCCCGAATTCTGGATCCACATGATCGTCTGCAATGACTGGGATACGCCGATTGACAAGGGGCAGCAGGAGCTCCTTCCCTATCAGGTCCCTGTAGCGTTCATCTTTGGGATTTACAGCCACGGCCGTATCGCCAAGCATGGTCTCTGGACGTGTGGTGGCAACAGTGACATAACGTGTGCTGTCATCTGCCATGGGATAGCGCATGTACCAGATGCTCCCCTTGGCCATGTCGTGCTCCACCTCGATATCGGCAAGTGCCGTATGACACCTGGGACACCAGTTGATGATGTAGTCATCCTGGTATATGAGCCCCTCTTCATAGAGTCGCACAAACACCTCACGAACCGCGCGTGAAAGCCCCTGGTCCATGGTAAAACGTTCCCTGCTCCAGTCACACGAACACCCAAGCCGCTTCAACTGCTCGATGATGGTGCCGCCACTCTTCTTCTTCCACTCCCACACACGGTCGATGAACTTATCCCTGCCCACATCGTCCCGGGTAAGGCCCTCTGTGGCAAGCTGCCGTTCCACCACGTTCTGTGTGGCAATGCCTGCATGGTCAGTCCCAGGCACCCAAAGTGTATCATAGCCGTCCATGCGTTTGTATCTGACCAGTATGTCCTGAAGCGTGTTGTTCAGTGCATGACCAATGTGAAGCACGCCTGTGACGTTAGGTGGGGGGATAACCATGGAAAACTTGGGTTTTCCCTGGTTGATGCGAGCGGTAAAGAGCCCCTTTTCACTCCACTCATCGTACCATCTCTTCTCCACGTCACCAAAATCATAGGCCTTTGGAATCTCTTTTATGTTTTTTGATGCCTCCTGGGGCATTGAATCACTCCTTATAGTAGATATTGCTGGATATATACGTTACCAAGACAGGACCGCGGACACGCGATTTCCATTCTGATTAAACGGTAAATAATAAACCAAAATTCTGATATTGCCACATCAAACTTTAACAACCCACAAGCCGGCAGCAACAGTGCATTTCCTCTCCTTAGCGCACAAATTTCTGTTTTAGCCGCGTTATGATTCAGGCAAACCAGCACCATGAAAAAAAATATCATTATGACAATGTATGACAATGCTTGACACCCCTATTATCAAGGCTAAATTAGGTCCATTATGAAATACTGTTTTGGTCCAGTCCCATCCAGACGCCTTGGTCGCTCTCTCGGGGTTGATATTCTCCCAATGAAGACCTGTAATCTCAACTGTGTGTACTGCGAACTGGGAATCACTGAAAAGTTTACGTGTGACAGGGCAGAGTACATTCCTGCAGAAGAGATCAAACGCGATATTGAAACGGTCTTTCGGGCAGGCAAACACCCCTTTGATGTGCTCACCTTTACCGCATCCGGAGAACCATGCCTGCACTCCTGCCTTGGAGAACTGATTTCATTTGCAAAATCACTTTCAGGCAAACCGGTAGTGGTATTAACCAACGGCACCCTAACCCCTGACCCTGCAGTAAGGCACGACCTGTGCGAGGCTGACATCCTGCTTCCATCTTTAGATGCAGTTCTCCCGCGGGCATTCAGAAAGGTGAACAGACCTGCAGAGTGCGTGGATGTCAGCTCCATTGTGCAGGGACTGACAGATCTTTCTATGCAGTTCAAGGGAGAGATGTGGTTAGAGGTACTCCTTGTAGAAGGCTTAAATGACAGCCCTGAGGATATCAGGGCGCTGAAAGAGGCTGTGGACCAGATACAGCCACACCGCATTCAGCTAAACAGTGTGGCCAGGCCCCCTGCTGAACCGTGGGCACGACCACTGTCAAGGGACCGGATGGAGGAGATCAGAAATTTTCTCGGCAACAGGGCTGAAGTGATCGTGGACTTCAAACGCAGACTGCGGGAGGGATTCATGCCCGTGGTGGAGGTTGAGATCATGGAGACCCTAAGGCGAAGACCAATGACAGCCCATGATATCTCCGAGATCCTGGGGATTGACCCCAAGACAGTAGAGACAGTACTTGACAAGATGCGCAACGCCGCAATGATCAAAGAAGAAGATTTCCAGGGACGCACCTATTACAGACCAGGCCGACCTGCTGCAATGGCAAAGGAATAACAGCCACAGAACCTGTAAAGTACCATCTGATTGATGGTCCTGTTTGCAACGCCGCACCCTTCTCCAAAAGGGGCAGGCGCGGCATCATAGCATGAAAGTCCCTGCAGACCACCTTCATGGGGACCGGATTTTCATCAGATATCAAGAGGGGTAGAAGCGACACAACGGTGCCATGAGATTAGAGGGGAAAACTGTTTCAGAATCCAAAGTAAGCCTTGCACAGATAATGCTTCCTGAAGACACGAATCCTGCAGGCAATGTACACGGCGGAACAATAATGAAGCTGGTGGACAACGCAGCATATGTTGCTGCCAGCAGACACTGCCGCAGGACTGTTGTCACCGCATCCATGGACAGTATGGATTTTCACTCCCCGGTCTACCTCGGAGACCTGCTGTTTCTCAAGGCAAGTGTGAACATGACAGGAAGGACCTCAATGGAGGTGGGAGTAAGGGTGGAATCTGAAGATACGCTTACCGGCGAGGTAAGACACACCGGCTCTGCCTACCTCACTTTTGTAGCCCTTGACCACCGTGGCAGGCCCGCACCTGTGCCCCCTATCATACCAGTGACGATAGAAGAAAAACGCAGATACAGACAGGCGTGTGAACGTGCAGCCCTGAGGAAACAGACCAGACGGAAGGATTGATGGCTTCGAAAAAGAAACAGAGTCAGAAAAAGAAAAACAAGAACTGCAGGATAATCATAAACAGTGAGGCACCTGAAGAGTGCCGGATAGCCCTTATCGATAACGGAAAACTTGAGGCATTTGACATAGCCACCCAGGCACACGAACAGACAAGGGGCAACATCTATCTCGGCAAGATACAGAACATAGAGAAGAGCCTTGAGGCGGTCTTTGTTGACATAGGCAGGAAAAAGAACGCCTATCTGCCATTCAACGAAATCCACCCGGACTACACAGGCAATCCTGAAAACAGGAGGCAGGCGCCTCAACTCTTGGAAAAGGGCCAGCCCCTGCTCGTACAGATCGTCAAGGAAGAGACCTCGATGAAGGGGCCTTTTGCCACTACCTACCTCTCCATTCCGGGGCGATATCTTGTCTTAATGCCAGGGAATACCCATGTGGGCGTATCCCGCAAGATCGAGGACGAGGCAGAGAGAAAACGCCTGAAGGAGATACTAAAGACCTGCAAGGTACCGGAGGGCGTGGGCCTGATTGCCCGCACAGTTAGCTGCGGCATACCCAAGCGCGACATACAGAAGGACCTGCGTTATCTCGTGCGCCTATGGAACAACCTCAAGGGAAAGGTGCAGTCCACCAAGACACCTGGGGTAATCTACGAGGATGCCGATGTGGTGACCCGTTTCCTCAGGGACCAGCTCACCACGGACATCTCGGAGATAGTTGTCGACAATGAAAAGATATACAACAACATCAAGGCATTCCTCCGCATAATCGCACCGCGCCAGGTAGCGGCAGTAAGGCTTTACAAGAAGGAACAGCCCATATTTGCAAGCTATGGCCTTGAAGAACAGATAGAACAGATTTATACACCACTGGTGTATCTGCCATCTGGTGGCCACATTGTAATAGAACCTACTGAGGCAATGATCTCCATTGATGTAAATTCAGGTCGCAATGTCAACGAGAAGGACATTGAAGACACCGCACTCAAAAGCAACCTTGAGGCTGCCGAGGAGATCGCTCGCCAGCTCAGGCTGAGAGACCTGGGCGGTATCATAGTTGTGGACTTCATAGACATGCGAAACCGCCAGAACCGTATGCAGGTTGAAAGGCGCATGCGTGAATGCCTCAAAAAGGACCGCGCGCGTACAGAGGTTGCGCGCATATCCAAGTTTGGCCTGCTGGCACTGGTGCGCCAAAAGATCAGGGCCCCTGTACAGACGGGCAGTTACATAAAATGTCCGTGCTGTAATGGCCGGGGCCTTGTAAAATCGGTAGAGGCGGTATCTCTGTCGCACCTGCGTCAGATAACATCATTCGTGGCCAGGAAAAAACTCCAGCCAGGCCAGACAGTACGCATGGAGGTTCCACCCCAGGTTGCAACCTATCTCCTGAACAAGAAACGTTTCTCTCTTCACAGGGTGGAGACAGACTTTCAAATCGTGCTGGAGATAGAGAGCAATCCGGCGCTTGGTGTGGAAGACTACAAACTTTATGCCGTATCCATAAATAATGGACGCCATCATGCCAGGCACAAAAAGACAGACAGTAAGCACGAAAGGAAAGAAAAAGGGGCCTAAAACATGAGCACAGAACAGTTGATGCCTGAAGGTGACAGAATACGCAAGGCTGTGAAATGGATATCTGAAATGGTGAAGGAATACCCGGAAAAGGACAGGAAGGCCATTATCGAAGAGGCAGAGATCAAGTTTGACCTGACCCCAAAGGAATGCCAGTTCCTGCACGACAAATTCATATAGTATAGAAATTCACACATGCAATAAATCCTAAATTGAACCATTTATATTTGCCGTGAATTTATACCGACTATAGAAAAAGGGGCCATGCCCCCTGATCTCCTCATGCCCTGTGTGGACAGAACCACGGATATGGTGTCTGCCCTGCCGCAAATCAACAGGGAAGCAGCACATTACACGACACCTGAAATGCAGAAGCATTGCAAGGGCGGATGGTGCTTTTTATCCTGGTTTTGACCGCTGGCAAACGTATCATCAAACAGGGCATTGCAACTGATGAGCTTTAAAATCATGCGAAAAACACCATCTGCCATATAGGTGTCGTGTAGTATGGGGAAGCAGTAGCCATTAGAAGGTGTCTTCCTATGTGATTTATCACTCATTTGAAATAAGGACGGTTCGATAGTCTGATATGATAGTATTTGATCTCCGGTGCAGCGAACAACACACATTTGAAGCCTGGTTTCGGGATAGAAAGGCATTTGAGGAACAGAAGGCAAAGGGCCTCATCTCCTGCCCTCTGTGTGGAAGCCATCAGGTAGAAAAGGTGTTATCTCCTGTTGCCATAAAGAGAACCACGGCGCCAAAATCAGACGCGAATATCAGCGAAGAAAACGAGCTGCGCCAGGGCGTCATGAAGGTAATGGAGAAGATTTACGAAACAGTGGTCAAAAATACGGAGGATGTGGGGACCAGCTTTGCCGCTGAGGCACTGAAGATGCATTACGGTGCCACGGAACCCCGCAATATCAGGGGAGTGGCCACAGAAGATGAAGAGAAGATACTCAAGGATGAAGGCATAGAATTTGCCAAGATTCCAGTACCGGCAAAGGCAGTCAAAAAGGAAGGGACACACTGAACTGCAACAGACAGAGGCAGCAGTGCGTTTCCCCAGAAACACATAGGCTCTCAGGTTTTATCGTTTTATTCAAGTTTAGGGAGACTCCCATTTAATGGAAAGCGCAATTAAACAGGCAGGACTCGACGACATCTATGAAAAAGTCATGGCGGATGAACGGCTCAGCATGGAGGATGGTATCAGACTATATGAGACTGACCAGCTTCCCCTTCTGGGCTTTATGGCCAATATCGTAAGAGAACGTAAAAACGGAAACAAGGCCTACTATATCTATAACCAGCACATCAACTACTCCAACGTATGCACGAACCTGTGTAAATTTTGTGCGTTTGGCAAGGAAAAAGGCCATGCAAAGGCCTATGAGATGTCACTCGATGAGGTAAGGACAAAGATCAGGGAGCGTCTTGACGAACCGGTCAGAGAGGTCCATATCGTGGGCGGTCTCCACCCTGACCTCCCTTACCAATACTATATTGACATGATGCGCGCAGTAAAGGAAGAAAGGCCAGACATTCATATCCAGGCATTTACCTGTGTGGAGATAGCCCATCTGGCAGAACTGGGCTCAAAGAGTATTGAGGAATGCCTCCAGGACCTCTCTGATGCAGGTCTTGGTTCTATCCCGGGAGGAGGGGCAGAGGTCTTCAGCCCGCGCATCAGGGAAAAACTGTGTCCCAAGAAACTTCCTGGTGACCAGTGGATCGAAATCGCCAAGACGGCTCACCGCATGGGTATTCAGTCAAATGCTACCATGCTGTATGGCCACATCGAGACAAACGAGGAACGGATAGAGCACCTGGATGCCCTTAGAAAGGCTCAGGACGAGACAGGCGGCTTCATGTGTTTCATTCCCCTGGCCTTCCATCCCAAGAATACCGAGCTTGAGAGTGTTGCCCCCACAGGCGGAGTGGATGACCTGAAAAACATAGCAGTCGCCCGCCTTATGCTCGACAACTTCCCGCACATAAAGGCATATTGGGTAATGCTCGGACCCAAAATTGCTCAGATAGCCCTGTCATTCGGGGCCGATGACCTGGACGGTACTGTGCTTGAAGAAAAAATCACACATATGGCCGGGGGCGAAACCGCGCAGGGTATGTTACGCAGCCACATAGAACACCTCATAAGACAGGCAGGCAGGGAACCTGTTGAGAGGGACACCCTTTACAACGAAATTTCAGGATAGTGCCCTATGCTCAGGGATATAATCACAAAGATCAGGGCAGGGAAACGCATATCCCAGCAAGAGGCACTGGAACTCTACACTGATGCTGACCTCAATACACTGGGACAACTTGCCAATGAGATAAGGTTCAGAATGCATCCTGAGCCTGTAATCACATATGTAATCGACAGAAACATCAACTATACCAACAAGTGTATCTCTGGGTGCAAATTCTGCGCCTATTACTGCGCACCTGACGATCCCCAGGGCTACGTGCTCAGCAGGGAGGAGTTGGCAAAAAAGATAGAGGAGACAAAGGCCCTTGGAGGCACCCAGATCCTTCTTCAGGGTGGACTGCACCCTGATCTTCCCCTCTCCTTTTACGAGGAGATGCTGAGTTTCATGAAGGGCATGGATATACACTGCCATGCGTTCTCACCACCAGAGGTGGTACACTTTGCCAATATATCAGGACTGTCTGTAAGAGAGGTACTGAAACGGCTCATTGCTGCAGGTCTTGACTCCATCCCAGGTGGTGGTGCCGAGATACTGGTTGACGAGGTACGGCAGCAGATTGCGCCTCGCAAGGCCACAACAGACCAGTGGCTTGAAGTCATGGAGGAGGCTCACCGTCAGGGGCTCAGGACCACGGCAACCATGATGTTCGGACATATTGAGACACCGGCACACCGCATCGAACACATGAAGCGACTCAGGGATCTGCAGGACAGTACAGGGGGATTTACCGCATTTATTGCCTGGCCGTTTCAGCCGGGAAACACTGCTATCAAGGTGAAACCGGCCACAGGACATGAGTACCTGCGCACCCTTGCCCTGTCACGTATTTTTCTGGACAACTTCCAGAACATCCAGGCATCCTGGGTCACCCAGGGACCAAAGGTGGCACAGATATCCCTTTTCTTTGGGGCAAACGATTTTGGAAGCACCATGATCGAAGAAAACGTGGTTGCTGCCGCAGGGGTCAGCCACAGGCTTTCAGAAGAAGAGATCAGGCGTATTGTGGAAGGTGCCGGTTTTACACCTCGGCAGCGTCTCATGGACTATACCCTTGCGTAACGCAGGGTATCCATTCCTAAACCACCCACTTCCTGCCAACTGAGCGACAAGACCCAAAATGGTGGTAAACACACATGCACATACACCTTGCACGCTGGATAGTCACGCCGGAACGCCCTCCAATTGAAAACGGAGGCATTGTAACATTTGGCGGCAGGATCGTGGCTGTGGACAGCGCAGCCACCCTGCGCAGCCACTACCACGGCACAGTGACAGACCACGGTGATGCCATCATCTGTCCGCCTCTGGTAAACGCCCACTGCCACCTCGAACTCTCACAACTGGATTACAAACTCAAACCGGCCAGCCCCGGGCCAGGTTCCTTCACCTCGTGGGTAAAGACCCTGATAGCCCTCAGGGAACAGGAAGACCCCAACAGGTGGGGAAGCGCCATTGAAGACGCGGTATTCCAGCTCCTTGACAACGGCGTGGCAGTGCTTGGAGATGTGGGAAACACAGATAGGGTACCACTGTTCATAGAACGGGCAGGACGCATGTGGCCCTTTCTCGGTATCTTCTTCCAAGAGATCATATCTCCTATGGAAAATGATACCCTCCCCCTTCACCTGGCACTGGATAAGGATGGTATCAAACCTGTCGCAGAGTGCCTGTCAGATCAATCAGCAAGACCATTCTACAGGGCTATATCTGCTCATTCCCCATACACGGTTGCCCCGTCAAAGATAAGGGCAATTGACCAATGGAACAGAAAAAGGGGGCTACCATTTGCTATCCATCTTGCTGAATCAGCAGACGAAACAGAATTTCTGAGACACGGCACAGGGGCAATAAAAGAACTCATGAAAGACAAGGGCCACTATCCACCAGGCTGGAAGATACCCGGGATGTCTCCGGTAAAGTACCTTGATGAGCTGGGCTGCCTGCACCATCGGACACTGTGCATACACTGTGTACATATTGACGAACATGACATAACACTCCTGTCCCACCGCAGGGCATCGGTCTGCCTCTGCCCGAGAAGCAACAGATTCATAGGCGTTGGCAAGCCCCCTGCCTATGCCATGTACAGGGCAGGTATAAACCTTGCGTTAGGTACTGACAGTCTGGCAAGCAACAGACGCCTTTCCATATTCTCTGAGATGGCTGAACTGGCACACATCTCTCCTGACATGCCGCATGAGGCCATCTTTCAGGCAGCCACCATTGGAGGAGCCAGGGCGCTGGGCCTCCAGCACATCACAGGATCAATTGAACCTGGCAAGGCAGCACTTTTCCTCGTGGTACAGACAAGGTGCAAAACTCAGGACGAAACATTTGAAAGCCTGGTACACCAGGCCCACAATGGATCCATCCATATAACATTTGTGGAGGATTAGCCTTCCCCGCCGGCAGAACCCTTTCCACCATCCCTGAATCTCTTTTCCGTACCCTGCAGCAGACGCTTTATATTGTCCGTGTGCTTGAACCAGATGACCGCAGCAATGGCCAATGCCATAATCTCGAAACTGATCACTGGACAGATGAAATAGATGAATATGGGCATGGATAGAGAAGACAACAGCGAGGCCACAGAGACTATGCTCCATTTCTTCATGGAGGCAAAAAAGACGAGAAAGGCCCCTGCCACTGCAAGAGGACAGGTGGCAAGGAAAACACCTACGGCAGTAGCAACACCCTTGCCCCCCCTGAAGCCAAGAAACGCAGAAAAGCAGTGGCCTGCCACTGCAAAAAAACCTGTAAGGGAAACAACCACCGTACCCATGCCGGTGTTGGCAGCAAGATAACGGGCCAACAGAACAGGCACCAATCCCTTTAGCATATCGGCAACAAGTGTGACCATACCCCACTTGGCGCCAATGACACGGGCCACATTGGTGGCACCAATATTACCACTCCCACGGGTACGCACATCAATGCCCTGTGAAAGGCCTATTAGAAGCCCAGTTGGAATTGTACCGAGAAGATATCCAACAAGAGGACAGACAAACAACAACATAGAATCAGACATGTACTCTTCCTTCGTGCCTTCCGCCTTGCACCTTCAGCACCCTGTAGGCAGTTACAGAACAAAGGTTTACGACAAAAGGGGTCTGGATGAACCGTATGACTATTTAGCATTACAATGGACAATACAATAGAGACGAAAAATTACCTGGCAATATTAATATTTTCAGTGATAGATTCGCCTGGATTCTTACCGGCAAATATATCATCTCAGAGGTGGGATTGGCAATTTGTAACTGGCTGTCAATTTAAGACAGTAGCACACTACAGGGCACCTGATATGGCCAATAACGCTTTTCCGCATACCTCTAAAGGCAATGAGTTGAATGACTTGCTAATGCCCCTGAGGGGAAGCATGAAAGAACACACCACCTGTTATCAATCACTTCTGCATTTCTGGTATCCGGCATTATGAGCAGCAGTAAAAGGCATAAAAAAACCCCGAAGAGGATCGCCCTTCGGGGTTTGATATGGTGCGTTAAACCGTCTTGTTAGAACGGGTTGTTGCCTGGCTCCCCGGGACGGACTTGAACCGCCAACCTAGTGGTTAACAGCCACCCGCTCTGCCGATTGAGCTACCGGGGAATACGTTTGCTGTGCTGCCTATTTAACAGGCAGTTGGTGTTTCGTCAATAGTAGGTTTAAAATTCTTTTACTATTGAAAAAACAATGTGTTAATAAAAAAGCCCCCAAACTGATCACTATCAGAGTGAGGGCGAAAATTAATTCCGGCGGTGACCTACTCTCCCACCCACTGACGGGGCAGTACCATCGGCGCTGAGGAGCTTAACTTCCGTGTTCGGAATGGGAACGGGTGTGACATCCTCGCTATAGCCACCGGAAATTTTTGGTATATATAAAAAGAATAAATATGGGTATGTTACTGATCAATCCAGGCTCTTAGTTTCAGTGAAATGACAGAAAAAATTGGTCAAGCCTCACGTCCAATTAGTATCGGTCAGCTTAGACTGTCACCAGCCTTACACCTCCGACCTATCAACCTTGTGTTCTCCAAGGGGACTTTAGGGACTTACGTCACGGGAAATCTAATCTTGAAGTTGGCTTCCCACTTAGATGCTTTCAGCGGTTATCCATTCCGAACATAGCTACCCAGCGATACCACTGGCGTGATAACTGGAGCACTAGAGGTTCGTCCATCCCGGTCCTCTCGTACTAGGGACAGCTCTTCTCAGATTTCCTGCGCCCGCGGTAGATAGGGACCAAACTGTCTCACGACGTTTTAAACCCAGCTCACGTACCGCTTTAATTGGCGAACAGCCAAACCCTTGGGACCTGCTTCAGCCCCAGGATGCGATGAGCCGACATCGAGGTGCCAAACCTCCCCGTCGATGTGAACTCTTGGGGGAGATAAGCCTGTTATCCCCGGAGTACCTTTTATCCGATGAGCGACGGCCCTTCCATTCGGAACCGCTGGATCACTAAGACCTGCTTTCGCACCTGCTCGACTTGTAGGTCTCGCAGTCAAGCTCCCTTATGCCTTTGCACTCTATGGTTGGTTTCCAATCAACCTGAGGGAACCTTCGCGCGCCTCCGTTACCTTTTGGGAGGCGACCGCCCCAGTCAAACTACCCACCAGGCACTGTCCCTGACCCGGATTACGGGCCGAGGTTAGGATTCTAGAGTAGCCAGGGTGGTATTTCAAGGACAACTCCACCACAGCTGGCGCCATGGCTTCACAGTCTCCCACCTATCCTACACAAGCTACCCCAAAACGCAATGCCAAGTTGTAGTAAAGGTTCACGGGGTCTTTCCGTCTAGCCGCGGGTAACCGGCATCTTCACCGGTACTACAGTTTCACTGAGCCTCTGGTCGAGACAGTGGGGCGGTCGTTACGCCATTCGTGCAGGTCGGAACTTACCCGACAAGGAATTTCGCTACCTTAGGACCGTTATAGTTACGGCCGCCGTTTACCGGGGCTTCGGTTCAGTGCTTCTCCCGAAGGATGACACATCCCCTTAACCTTCCGGCACCGGGCAGGCGTCAGACCCTATACATTGTCTTACGACTTAGCAGAGTCCTGTGTTTTTAGTAAACAGTAGCCACCCCCTCTTCACTGCGCCCTGCTTCGGCTCCGGCAGCAAGTGCCTTCACCTACATGCAGGTGCCCCTTCTCCCGAAGTTACGGGGCTATTTTGCCGAGTTCCTTAACCAGAGTTATCTCACGCGCCTTAGGATTCTCACCCTGCCTACCTGTGTCGGTTTACGGTACGGTCACCAACTGTACTCGCTACGAGGCTTTTCTTGGAAGCATAGGATCAACCACTTCAGGACTCTAAGGTCCACGTCATCAGCTCTCGGCGTTAACGAGACTCCGGATTTGCCTGGAATCTCCGCCTACAGCCTTGAACCGGGACAACCAACGCCCGGATGGCCTACCTTTCTCCGTCACCCCTTCACTCAAACGCACAGTTGGCGGTACAGGAATATTGACCTGTTTGCCATCGCTTACGCCTTTCGGCCTCAGCTTAGGTGCCGACTAACCCTGAGCAGACGAGCTTTACTCAGGAAACCTTGGGCTTTCGGCGAGGGGGATTCTCACCCCCTTTTTCGCTACTCGTGTCAGCATCCGCTCTTCCAGGACCTCCACCGTACCTCACGGTACGACTTCACAGGCAACTGGAATGCTCCCCTACCACTCTATCAAAAGATAGAGTCCGCAGCTTCGGTGGTATGCTTAGCCCCGTTAAATTTTCGGCGCGGGCCCACTCGACCAGTGAGCTGTTACGCTTTCTTTAAAGGATGGCTGCTTCTAAGCCAACCTCCTGGTTGTCTAAGCGTTCCCACTACCTTTCCCACTTAGCATACACTTTGGGACCTTAGCTGGCGATCTGGGTTGTTTCCCTCTCGACCGCGGACCTTATCACCCGCGGACTGACTCCCGGACTACACACAACGGCATTCGGAGTTTGGTTGGGGTTGGTAACCTGGTAGGGCCCCTAGCCCATCCAGTGCTCTACCTCCGTTGCTCAGCATCCGAGGCTATACCTAAATATATTTCGGGGAGAACCAGCTATCGCCGAGTTTGATTAGCCTTTCACTCCGATCCACAGCTCATCCAAACCGTTTTCAACCGATATTGGTTCGGGCCTCCATCCCGTGTTACCGGAACTTCACCCTGGCCATGGATAGATCACCCGGCTTCGGGTCTAATCCCTGCGACTATACGCCCAGTTAGGACTCGCTTTCGCTTCGGATACACCTTGCGGCTTAACCTTGCCACAGAGATTAACTCGCTGACTCATTATGCAAAAGGCACACCGTCACCATGCCGAAACATGGCTCCGATCGCTTGTAGGCAGACGGTTTCAGGTACTATTTCACTCCCCGCACTGGGGTACTTTTCACCTTTCCCTCACGGTACTGGTTCACTATCGGTCATCGGTTAGTATTTAGCCTTGGGAGATGGTCCTCCCGGATTCCCACAGGGTTTCCCGTGTCCCGTGGTACTCAGGATACCGCTAGGGCGTTTCAGGTTTTCGTTTACAGGGCTATCACCTTCTATGGCCAGCCTTTCCAGGCTGTTCAACTAACCATCCGCGTCCCACGTTGCGGTCCTACAACCCCGCCAGACAAGCCTGACGGTTTGGGCTGTTCCCCGTTCGCTCGCCGCTACTTAGGGAATCGCTATTGCTTTCTTTTCCTCGGGGGACTAAGATGTTTCAATTCCCCCGGTTCGCCTCTGCAACCTATATATTCAGTTACAGATGACCAGACACTACTCTGGCCGGGTTTCCCCATTCGGAAATCTCCGGATCAAAGCCTGTTTGCGGCTCCCCGAAGCTTATCGCAGCTTACCACGTCCTTCATCGCCTTCCGATGCCAAGGCATCCACCGTCTGCCCTTAGTAGCTTGACCAAAACTGGTCATTTCGCTTAATTACTAAGGCTACATGGATTTTTCAGTTTTACTGTTACCCATATTTATTTGTCAAAGAACATTGAAGCCGATGGCTTCTTTAGGCACATCACCGAGATGTAACTAAAGAAATCATCGTCTACCGGTCTGCAGCTGCTGAAAGGTGTCTTACTGGTGGAGGTGACCGGGATCGAACCGATGACCTCCTGCGTGCAAAGCAGGCGCTCTCCCAGCTGAGCTACACCCCC